>CACXPX010000034.1 GCA_902769705.1 uncultured Prevotellaceae bacterium | reverse complement strand
CCGCGACTGAATTTCTTGTTTCCCATTTTGCTTAAATGAATTTAATAATTTAACATTTAAGGCTGCATGGGAGTCAACCTATTTCAGTACAAGACAAAACGCCTCTCCCCCTCTTGTTATTAACATATTTTCACACTACCAAAATAATCGCGCCTTTTCTGACGACCTAGTTTTGATTGCGCAAAAAGTCATGAATGACCGTGTCATTCCATAGCTTTGAGGCGGTCATTTGTGGCTTTTGACAGGCTCAAAGACCATCAATGGCGATGTAAAGATTTTTTACCATAAAATTTGGAGGATTGTTTTTTTTTCACTAACTTTGCTGTGCAATTCCGAGGAATGTGGAATGAGGAATGTGGAATGAGGAATGTGGAATGAGAATAGCATGGGAAATGGGGGGCTGAAGAGGTGGTACGCCGGGATGGCGGAGAGAGAGCGGGCGAGCCCGAAAAGGTAAAAAGGTAAAAAAGTAAAAAGGCCTAATATTTGACGATTGGACTATTTCACGATTGAACGATAGGAGATGGAGCGAGGATGAAGACCTAAAAGTAAAAAGGTAAAAAGGTAAAAAAGTAAAAAAGTAAAGGAGAATTGCCAAGCGCGCAGGCAAAACACTTTGAACTATGAATTATGAACTATGAACTATGAACCAAGAACCATGAACTATGAACCATGAACTATGAATTATGAACTATGAACTATGAACCACCCCATCCCCATTTTTAGGTAATTGTTGGGAAAAACAATCGTTTGCAACTCGATTGCAAAGAAAAAATAGTAATTTTGCACTCGAAAACAAGTAAGGAAAGATGAAATTATCCGAATTGAACACTGGCGAACGTGCCGTCATCGTGAAGGTGAAGGGCCACGGAGGCTTCCGCAAACGCATTGTGGAAATGGGATTCATCAAGGGGCAGATGGTGGAAGTGCTGCTCAACGCGCCCTTGCAGGATCCCGTGAAATACAAAATCATGGGTTACGAGGTGTCGCTCAGACGCTCGGAGGCCGAGCTCATAGAGGTGGTGTCGGCTGAGGAGGCGAAACAGTTTGAGAAGGAACAGCTGTTTGAGCCCGAGATTGTGGACTCGCACGACCTGGACGAGCAGGCGCTGACTGACAAGCAGATGCAGAGCGTGGCCACCCACCGCCGCCACACCATCAACGTCGCCCTCGTGGGAAACCCCAACTGCGGAAAGACGTCGCTCTTCAATTTCGCCTCGGGCGCCCACGAGCGGGTGGGCAACTACTCGGGTGTGACGGTTGACGCCAAGGAGGGAGTGGCCGAGTTCGGAGGATTCCGATTCAACCTGGTTGACCTTCCCGGCACCTACAGCCTATCGGCTTATTCGCCGGAAGAGCTATACGTGCGCAAACAGCTGACTGAGCACACGCCCGACATCGTGATCAACGTGATTGACTCGAGCAACCTGGAACGCAACCTCTACCTCACCACTCAGCTCATCGACATGCACCTGCGCATGGTGTGCGCTCTGAACATGTTTGACGAGAGCGAGCAACGCGGCGACAACATCGACCACGTGAAGCTGGGAGAGCTCTTCGGAGTGCCGATGGTGCCCACGGTGTTCACCACGGGACGCGGCGTGGAGGAGCTGTTCAACACCATCATCGAGGTGTTCAACGCCAGCGAGGGCGACCGTCCTGACTACCGCCACATCCACGTGAACCACGGACACAGCGTGGAGGAAGGAATTGAAACGGTGCAAGCCGAGCTGAAGAAGAACAACGAGGACCTGAAGACGCGCTACTCTACCCGATACCTGGCTATCAAACTGCTGGAGCACGACAGCGAGACGGTGAGACTGGCGCACACGCTGCCCAACTCGAAGCGCGTGCTGAGTGCCCGCGACCGTGCTGCCGCCCAGATTGAGGAGGAGACGAAGAGTGACAGCGAGACGGCCATTATGGATGCGAAATACGGTTTCATCAACGGTGCGTTGAAAGAAGCCGGATACAAGACGGGCGACAACAAAGACACCTACAAGACCACTCACCTGCTGGACCGTCTCATCACCAACAAATGGCTGGGATTCCCCCTCTTCATCGCCATCATCTGGGCGATGTTCGAAGTGACGTTCAAGGTGGGTCAATACCCGATGGACTGGATTGAGGCGGGTGTGGACTGGCTGAAGGAGGCCATCGTCAGCGGAAACGGCATTCACCTGCCTGACGGTCCGCTGAAAGACATGATTGTGGACGGCGTGATTGGCGGTGTGGGCTCTGTCATCGTCTTCCTGCCGCAGATTCTCATCCTCTACGCCTTCATCTCGTTCATGGAAGATTCGGGCTACATGTCGCGTGCGGCGTTCATCATGGACAAGTTGATGCACAAGATGGGGCTCCACGGCAAATCGTTCATTCCGCTCATCATGGGATTCGGTTGCAACGTGCCTGCCGTGATGGCCACTCGCACCATCGAGAGCCGTCGTTCGCGGCTCATCACGATGCTGATACTGCCGCTGATGAGCTGTTCGGCAAGGCTGCCGATATACATCATGATTATCGGAACGTTCTTTGCTGCGCAATACCGCTCAACGGTGATGATTTCGCTCTATGTCATCGGCATTCTGATGTCTGTTGTCCTCAGCCGGTTGTTCAGCCGTTTCGTCATCAAGGGCGAGGACACGCCATTCGTGATGGAGCTCCCACCCTATCGGTTCCCCACCTGGAAAGCCATGTTTCGCCACACGTGGGAGAAAGGCAAGCAATACCTGAAGAAGATGGGAGGAATCATCCTTGTGGCCAGCATCATCGTCTGGGCGCTGGGCTATTTCCCGCATCACGACGAATTGACCAACCAGCAACAGCAAGAACAGAGCTACATCGGACGCATAGGAAAGACGATTGAGCCCGTTTTCCGTCCGCAAGGATTCGACTGGAAGCTCGATGTGGCCATCATCTCGGGTGTGGGCGCGAAAGAGATTGTAGCCTCAACGATGGGCGTTCTCTATAGCGACGACGACTCGTTTGCAGATGACGACAGCTATAGCGACGATGCCGACAAATACACCCGTCTGCGCCAGAAGATGAATGCAGATGGCATCACCTCGCTCACGGCCTATTGCTTCCTGCTCTTCATCCTGCTCTACTTCCCCTGCATAGCCACCATTGCCGCCATCAAGGGCGAGACGGGCTCGTGGAAATGGGCTTGTTTTGCCGCTGGCTACACCACGGTGTTGGCGTGGGTGGTATCGGCACTCGTGTTCCAGATTGGAGGAATGTTTGTATAGGAAAGCCCCCTCCAAACCTCCCCCAAAGGTTATCCCCATATCAATTGCCAATTATCAATTGTCAATTGTCAATGAAAAAAGGTTGCCCAAACGGACAACCTTTCTTTTTCTGGAGGTGCGTAGCAGAGTCGAACTGCTCTATACGGTTTTGCAGACCGCCACATAACCGCTTTGTTAACGCACCATTCCATTCGTTTTGTACACCCTTAGGGGCTCGAACCCTAGACCCACTGATTAAGAGTCAGTTGCTCTACCAACTGAGCTAAGGGTGCTCACGGTGCGACTCCGAAGCACTTTTCCTCACAAAAGAAGTACACCCTTAGGGGCTCGAACCCTAGACCCACTGATTAAGAGTCAGTTGCTCTACCAACTGAGCTAAGGGTGCTCATTCTTTCTTGTTCAGAAAGCGGTTTTCAGAATTGCGAGTGCAAAGGTAGTATTTTTTTTGCTAACGACCAAACTTTTAGACTTCTTTTTGAGAAAAAAGTCGTTGTTGGGCTTCTGAAGAGCACTCACGAGGCATCTGAGGCATGCTCGCGGGGGCTTTTTTAATGCATATTGGAATCGACAAACGAGAGGGGAAGCAAATCCTTCACACTGTTGATGCAATATACGCCATTGGTGCCATAGAGCAAGATGGAGACGGGTCGCTGATAGCGGTCTTCCATCTCGAGCACCACCTGTCGGCAGGCGCCGCACGGGGTGACTGGCTCGCTGAGCAATCCGTTCTGGTTTTTGGCGGCTATGGCAAGCTTCACGATGGCCTGTTCGGGGCATTGCGACTGAGCGGCAAAGATGGCTGAACGCTCGGCACACAAGCCTGAAGGAAACGCTGCGTTCTCTTGGTTGGCGCCAATCACTATCCTGCCATCGGCAAGTCTCACCGCAGCTCCCACCTTGAAGTTGCTATAGCGGGCATATGCGTTCTCTGTGGCATCGATGGCCGCTTGAACGAGTTCTTGCTCATCCTTGGTCAGTTCGTCAAGCGAGCAGAACTTGATGTCGACTTCCAGTTTGATATTCTTCATTGGTTTTGTCGTTTAGGTTGGTTATATTCTCTTTATTTTAGAGGTAAGAGGTGAGAGAATTGATAATATTTCATCTTCCCATCTTATTTTTTAATCTTTAATGTTTCATTTTTAATCTAGGGCTTGCCCACATATTCGTAGGCGCCGATATCGGGTTTGTCGTCTCTGGTTGCACCGTTGCGGTCAACAGGCAAAGATGTAGCGGCATCAGCGCGGCCGATGGCCACACTCGTGCTGTCGAGCCTGAAATCGTATCTGAGGTTCTCGGTATCAATCTTCAGGAAATGTTTCCTTCCTGTGCTTGTCGTGTCTTTGGGGTCTTCGAACATGACATTCACAAACCTCACGCTGTCATCGGTCTCCACCTTCGGCGTGCGCAACACGCAATGGCTGAAACGATAGTCGAACACGGCGGCTGTGTCAGCCCGCTCTCCCATCAACTCGTCATCAGCATAGCCGGTGACAAGGGTGTTCAGGCACTCGAAGGCAAGCGGCTCTTTTTCAGCCCTGAAACGCAAAGCCACACCACGATTGGAGTCGAACGGATAGAACTGGGCAAGCGTGCACGAAGCCACTCTCGCATCACCACCGTTGACAAACAGACAATCGCCCAGCGTGTTGGAAATCTGACAATTCTTGAGGCTCAGCTTGCAATGGTCGGCCAAGATGCCGTAGCCCTGACAATTGTGCACCGTGCAGGCGTTCATCTCCAACGATGAGCTGGCAACGTCGCACGAGTCGATTACGATGCCGTTAAATGTGCTATGAATGTCGGTATAGTCCAATTGGTTGCCGTATGACGACGAATGAATCCTGATGCCCTGCCACTGTCCGCTCACGAAGTCGTAGGGCAGATAAGCGAACATGCGGTCGATACGGTCTCCTCGCAACGTGACGTTTGAGTTGGCTTCACCCTTGCATAGCAGCCGCCCATAGACGTCTATGCCTGAATCGTTGTGGAAATAGAGTGTGGTGCCTGGAGCAATAGTCAGCGTGGCGGTGCTGTCAACGGTGATTCCACCATAGACCACAATCGGCTTCTCGCCTTGCAACGTCTGCTCGCCCTTCACATGCAGATGGTCAATGAACTGAGCGTCCCACGTGAATGCCGACAATGCCACCTTCTGAACCACTCCGCTCTCGAGCGTGAAGAGCAAATTGTCGTTCAACTTCACAGGTCCTTCCGAATAGTTGAGCGGAGACGTCAGCTCCACAAACACGCGAATGCTGTCCTTGTTGCGAACCTCCACATTCGAGGTCTGGAACCCCGATGCTTCCCCCAGATAAGTTCCATCGACATTCACGCGGAATCCAGTCTGATTGCCACGCTCCAAACGAACATTCACACATCTGATTCCATCGCCCGAACGATTGAACACCCAAAGCGTCTTGGTGGGCGTGGGAACGTTGCTGAACACGGTATCCAGTTTCACCGTATCGGCGGAGAACGTCAGGAGATGGTTGGTGGATAGGGAAAACGAGTCGTCATCGCTGCACGAAACAAACGATGCAACGACAAAAAGAAGCATGGCGAATATCCAACTATTCTTCATCACATTATGATAACGTTGAGCCGGCCGTTTTATTGTGTGGGCCACTCATCGGTTTTTATGGCGCAAGAACCAAGGATGAACGAAGAAACGATAGAACACGAAGCTGGCGCAAACCAACAAAAGGCAAACCTCCAACACAAGACGGCGGTCAGTATTGAACATCCAACCCGTGAAAAGTCCGATTCCGATACCCGACTCCCAAGCCACGAAGAAGGTGCTTTGCGAGGTGCCACGCTGGCAATGACGGCTCAGCTTCACAAAGAACAGCAGGAAGCGCGAGCCTGTCAATCCGATGCCCATTCCCATGAGGGTGGGCGTGATATACGCTCCGGCTTGTGCACGGAAAAGCATGACGAGCCAAGCCACTCCCAACAATATCAATCCGGTGATTACCTGACTCTCTATCTCGGCATCGGCAAAAGCAAACCGTTCTGCCAGCAACGCCAGGAAGAAGCCCAGCATCATCAAAGCGAAGAAACGGGAAGAAAGTGGTAATGACATCACCATTCCTGCCGCCAGCATGATGCAGAAAAGATTCAGGAACAATGCCCATCCCTCGGGCAGAAAGAAGCGGTCGAGACTGAACAGGCGTGCGCCTTCATCGGGTGTCTTGAACGGAAATTCAACCACCGAAATGAGCAACAACACCACCAGCATCAACCCCAACGAAACCCAACTAACGACATTGTCTATCGGCAAATCGAGCGGATAGAGCACCAACGAAAGCATCGGACCTAACGATAGCGAGAAGCGTGCAAACCAACCTGCTGAGTGATTGGCCTCGGTGCGCTGAAACGACTCACACACGTCGATGATCAGCGTGCTGGCCAGCACCATCTGAGCCAATCCGAAGAAGGCTCCCAAGAAGAATCGCAAGCCCACAAGCGCAGGGAAAACAAGCGTTTCTCCAATCTGAAGCGCTGGCAACTTCATCGTCAGGAACACATCAACCGCCATCAACACCACCGCAGCCTCAAACAAATGGTTGCGCCGATAGCGTTGAATCAGCCAATTGCAGAAAGGCCCTAGAGCGAAAATTCCAATCGCATAGGCGCCCATCACCACCGCCACCTGCCGCGAACAGAAGCCTAATGCCTTCAAATCGAACGGTAGGACGGGAATGAAAAGATACACCGACATCGTGAGCAAAAGGTCGGCAATCGCCAGAAACCAGAACTCACGGTGCCACAGACGGGGATGAACGGGCGTGTTTTGTGTTTTCATCAAATGCGTCTTAGTTACACATCTTTTTAATAACTCTCATCTGCAGATGGGAACGAGCCGTCTTTCACATCGGTCACATATTGTCCAACGGCATCTGTCATCACCTGGCAGACATCGGCATAGATACGCACGAACTTAGGATGGAAACCTTGTGTCATACCCATCATGTCGGCATATACGAGCACCTGACCATCGGTCTGGTTGCCTGCACCGATGCCTATCGTAGGACATTTCACCATCTTAGTGACTTTGGCAGCCAACGCAGCAGGAACCTTCTCGAGCACGAGGGCAAACACACCCACCTCATCGAGTGCCAATGCATCGCTCACCAACTTGGCAGCCTCTTCCTCATCTTTTGCACGAAGACCATAACCGCCAAACTTATGAATGCTCTGAGGGGTGAGTCCAAGATGTCCGCACACGGGAATGCCGGCATCAATGAGCCCTTTCACCGTGGGAAGAATCTCCACTCCACCCTCCAGCTTCAAAGCGTCCACCCCACTCTCTTTCATCATGCGGCAAGCGTTGCGGATACCGTCTTCACGGCTCACCTGATAGCTCCCGAAAGGCATGTCGCAAACCACCAGTGCCCGCTTCACACCACGAGCCACGCTCCGTGCATGATAAATCATCTCGTCAACGGTGATGGGAAGTGTGGTGGAGTTTCCTGCCATCACGTTCGAAGCCGAATCACCAATCAGGATGCTGTCTACACCTGCATTGTCCAATATCTGAGCCGTTGTGAAATCATAAGCCGTGAGCATTGAAATCTTCTCACCTTCCTGCTTCATCGACTGGAAACGGCTTGTTGTCACTTTCTTCTTGTCAGTAACCAAATATCCTGCCATTGTCTTTTTTATATTTGTTTATTTTTCAATTCTTCAATCTTTCAACTCTTCAGGCTTTACGCCCACGTAGTTGTCTATCACCACATCGGCAAACGGGCCAACTGCCTCACGGCTGTTCGTGGTTGCCAATCCCACCACATACATACCAGCCGCACGAACCGAACGCAAGCCATTGAAGCTGTCTTCGAAGCCCACACACTCGGAAGGCTCCACTCCCAACCGGGCAGCCGCCTTCAGATAGCAGTCGGGATGGGGTTTGCTTTGTTCGAAGTCCTCGGATGTGAGAACCGCATCGAAAAGGCTCTTCACCTCAGGATGGGCACGATAGACATTCTCCATCTTGGCATCGTTGCTGCTGGTCACAATTGCCGTCTTCACGCCATTCGACCTCAACTCGCTAATGAAATCGACAAATCCCGGTACATACTCGTAGCGCATATCATGCTCAAAAGCATTGAGCCTCTCGGTAACCTTTGCCTGCTCTTCAGGCTTGTCGGGAAACAAAGTATCATAGATTTGAGTCAGCGTCTGACCTTTGATGCGATGCTCCAATCCCTCGTCGTCAGGGAAATACAAACGGCACTGGCCGCCCCAGAAAACGGTGTACTGGGGTTCGGTATCAAACACCACACCGTCCAAGTCGAACAACGCCGCTTTGAAATCAAGTTTTTTCATTCAGTTTCTTATCGATAATCTCCTGTCCTTTCAGGGTGCAAAAACCACGAAGGAAAACCAGCACGATGTTGCGGAAGATATACTTCAAATCGTACTCCTTATACATCTGGCTCTCCATCACATAATTTATCGTCGCATTACTCATACGCGACACTATGACATAATCGACATCAGCGCGGAAATAGCCCTCCCCCACACCGCGACGGAAGAACTCTAAGGCACTCTCCTGTCTGCCGGCATGAAGTTCCTGCATATAAGCACGCACACGGTCATACTTGCTGATGTCGGAGAAAAACACGGGGTTAATCGATGAAATAGCCTCCATCTGGGCGTGATAAAACTTCAGAATCACATCCATCACCCCCGGATTGTTCTTCACAACAAACGATGTCATCATCTCCTTGCGGCGCTCTTCATCGAGCTTGATGCCGCATATGAGCAGTTCCTCCTTGTTGTCAAAAACCTCATAGAGCGTCCGCTTCGAAATCGAGAGGGCGTTGGCTATATCGTCCATCTTCACATCGCGTACGCCACGTGACTTGAATTCGTTCATCGCCACCCTCACAATCTTATCCTTCAGGTCCTGGCGATAACGGGTAGGAGTAGTCGTCTTTCTCATATACAGTTGTTTTCGGCTGCAAAGTTACGATTAAATGAGAGAAAAACCAAATTTATTTGAGTTTTTCCGAATGATACTAACTTCATCACATTGAAAAAGTTACGATAAATCAAGAGCAGAACAATAGAAATCACTTTTTTATACCAAAATGCGGTTGCTTATAGACAAAGAAACGATTCATTCAAAGATGTACTTTAGGCTTCGCATCCCTTGTCTCCAATCTTCATAACTGGGAATTTTCTCTAATTTTCAGCTGAAAGATGGAGATATTAACCAAAAATTAGTATCTTTGCAAATGAAAAGTGAATTAAAGCAACAGAACTATGGTATTAGACGAGATTGACATGCAGATATTGAAAACGCTGCAGAAGAATGCGAAACTGACGACAAAAGAGTTGGCCGACGTGGTTCATCTGACCCCTACCCCCGTTTTCGAACGGCTGAAACGGCTGGAGAAACAAGACTACATCAAGAAGTATGTGGCCGTGCTGAATCCTGAGAAGCTGAATCAGAGTCTGCTGGTGTTTTGCAAGGTGAAGCTGAAACAAATCAACCGCGAGATTGCAGAAGCATTCGTTCGCCGCATCAAGCGTATCCCCGAGGTGACTGAGTGCTACAACACATCGGGAGCCTACGACTATCTGCTGAAAGTGCGTGCTCGCGACATGAAGCAATATCAAGAGTTCGTGCTGACCAAACTGGGTGAAATCGAGTCGGTGGGATCTATTGAAAGCACCTTCGTGATGAGCGAGGTGAAGCAGAACTATGGACTAAATATTTAACCACTTCCAACCTCCACCCGGAAGGGGAAGAATCTAATGAGGGGAAGGCTTGATTGACATTAAACAAATACTTGAATAAAAGAATATGAAAGAGATTGATTACAAGGACTTAAAGTTTAACCCGTTCACGCTGATTGGCAAGGAATGGATGCTGGTGACTGCCGGAAATGAGCAGTCGGGATGCAACACGATGACAGCCTCGTGGGGACACTTGGGATGCCTGTGGGGAAACAACGACCCAACTGCGGTAATCTACCTGCGTCCCTCGCGCTATACGAAAGAGTTTGTGGACAGGGAAGACTATTTCAGCCTCTGTGTGATGGACAAATCGTTCAAGAAGCAGATGGCCTACCTGGGTTCTGTATCGGGCCGTGACGAGGATAAAATCGCCCATACGGGACTCACTCCGACCTATACCGAAAACGGTGTTTATTTCGAAGAAGCCAAGTTGGTGTTACTGTGCAAGAAACTCTATCATGCAGAGTTGCAGGAAAGTGGTTTTCTCTATCAGGACATCATTGAAAAGAACTATCCCCTGAGCGACTTCCACACAATGTATGTGGGAAAGATTGAGAAAATTCTGGTGAGGGACGATGAATATCTGAAATAGAGTTCTCCCCACCCTTCTTCAACAACACTTTTTAGGGGTGTTCCTAACAAAAAAACGGATGAAGTTGATTGTTTCAATCCTTCATCCGCTTGTTTATTTGTTCCCAAATGAGGGAAAATGTTTCGGGGGGAGACTATTTCTTGTTACGATTGTAATAGTCAAGGCCCAGCTGCACGTTCTTGATGACGGCATCTGATGAAAGTGTGGCGCCTGTAACGGCATCAACCTTCATCGTGGAAGCTTGTTTTACAGTCTTTCCGTTCCAAGCCTCGAGCAATCCCTTCTTAATCATAGCAAAATACTTGGGCGTCTCCATGTTCTTGAGCGCCTCCACTTTCTGCACTTTTCCGTCCTTGATGTGGATTTTCAGGGGTGTTGTGGCTCTGTATCCCACCACGTCTTTACCCAATTCTGTTGTGTTAACGATGTAGGTGCCGCTCTCCTTAGTCATAATAGGGTCGGAAGGCATAGCACTCTGCATGAAAAATGCACCAAAAGCAAGCGAAAAAGCGGCAATAGGTGCTGCAATCTTACGTTTCATTTTTATTTTTGTGTTAAGTTACCTGATTTTATGCCGCAAAATTATGGTTATTTTTTGTATTTAGCAAAGGTTTTAATCATTATTTAGACTCTAAAGTGTCTGATTTAATAGTTTTTTTGTAATTTTGCACCGTTTTTATACATAATAATGTGGAAATATAGCAAAAAAAGGAATATTTAAAACAGATATGGAATTAGCAACAAAGTACGATCCGCAGATTGTGGAGTCGAAATGGTATCAGTATTGGTTGGACCACAAACTATTTAGTAGCAAACCCGATGGACGCGAGCCCTACACTATCGTGATTCCTCCGCCAAACGTGACGGGTGTGCTCCACATGGGCCACATGCTGAACAACACTATTCAGGATATTCTTGTGCGCCGCGCTCGCATGAAAGGCAAAAACGCCCTCTGGGTGCCGGGCACTGATCACGCTTCGATTGCAACCGAGGCAAAAGTGGTGAAGAAACTGGCTGAACAAGGCATCAAGAAGCACGACCTCACGCGTGACGAGTTTCTGGAGCACGCTTGGGATTGGACACATGAACACGGTGGAATCATCCTGAAACAACTCAGACGTCTGGGTGCATCGTGCGACTGGGACCGCACTGCATTCACAATGGACGAGAAACGTTCCGAGAGTGTCATTAAGGTGTTTGTAGACCTCTATAACAAGGGCCTCATCTATCGTGCCCTGCGAATGGTGAACTGGGACCCCAAGGCTCTCACGGCCCTCTCCACTGAGGAAGTGATATACCGTGAGGAGCAGAGCCATCTGTTCCATCTGAAATATTATGTGGATGGACTTGAGTATCTGGAGAATCAAGAAGAACTAGAGAAAGATGGCAACATCATTCACAAGGATGCAAAGGGATATTATGCTGTTGTGGCAACCACTCGTCCTGAAACCATCATGGGCGACACCGCTATGTGCATCAACCCGAAAGACCCCAAGAACCAATGGCTGAAGGGTCGGAAGGTCATTGTGCCGCTGGTGGGCCGCGTGATTCCTGTGATTGAAGACCGCTATGTGGATATCGAATTCGGTACGGGTTGTCTGAAGGTCACTCCAGCCCACGACACCAACGACTATATGCTGGGCAAAACCCACAACTTGGAGACCATCGACATCTTCAATCCAGACGCCACTATCAGCGACGAGAGTCCGCTCTATGTGGGCATGGACCGCATGGACTGCCGCAAGCAGATTGTCATCGACTTGCAGGAGGCTGGCTTGATGGAGAAAATTGAAGACTACACGAACAAAGTGGGATACTCTGAGCGCAACCCCGACACGGCTATTGAGCCACGTCTCTGCCTGCAGTTCTTCCTGAGCATGAGACACTTTGCCGACATCGCTCTGCCACCCGTGCTCAATGGTGAGATGCACTTCTATCCTGAGAAGTATGTGAACACCTACAAGAACTGGCTCGAGGGCATTCAAGACTGGTGCATCAGCCGCCAGCTGTGGTGGGGTCACCGCATTCCAGCATACTACTACAAGACGACGGCATCAGTTGTGTCTTCAGACCCCAAGGAAGCGTTGAAACTGGCTCGTGAAAAGAGTTTCAACCGCAACCTGAAACAGGAAGAGCTGAAGCGTGAGGGTGACACATGGACTTTTGAAATGGAAGACTTCGTGGTGGCTAAGACTATTGAAGAAGCCTTGCCGCTGGCTCGCAAACAGAGCGGAAACGAAGCCATGCAGACAGCAGACTTGCGCCAGGATGAAGATGCTCTGGACACATGGTTCTCAAGCTGGTTGTGGCCCATCTCGCTCTTCGACGGTATCAACAACCCCGGCAATGAGGAAATCAAATACTACTACCCCACCAGCGACCTCGTAACCGCCCCCGACATCATCTTCTTCTGGGTGGCCCGCATGATTATGGCTGGTGAGGAATATATGGGCAAGTACCCATTCAAGAATGTCTATTTTACGGGTATCGTTCGCGACAAGCTGGGACGCAAGATGTCGAAGTCGCTCGGAAACTCACCCGACCCCATCGAACTCATTGAGAAGTTTGGCGCCGACGGTGTACGCATGGGCATGATGCTCTCGGCTCCTGCCGGTAACGACATCCTCTTCGATGAAGCTCTTTGCGAGCAGGGGCGCAACTTCAACAACAAGATTTGGAATGCATTCCGACTGGTTAAAGGTTGGCAGGTGTCAGCCGATATGCAGCCATCAGCCGCCAATAAGATAGCTGTCAGCTGGTTTGAAGCCAAACTGAAGCAGACGAATGCTGAACTCGACGACCTATTCTCGAAATACCGCATCAGCGAGGCCCTCATGGCTGTCTATAAGTTGTTCTGGGACGAGTTCTCGAGCTGGTATCTGGAGATGGTGAAGCCTGCATATGTGAACGGTCAGCCTCAACCCATTGACAAAGAAACCTACGATGCCACACTTCGCTTCTTCGACGACTTGCTGAAGATGCTTCATCCCTTCATGCCGTTCATCACTGAGGCTCTATGGCAGGCTCTTTATGAGCGCAAGGACGGCGACAGCATCATGCGCGAAGAGTTGAAGATTGAGAAAGCTACAGCCGACGATGATAAATTGGTGGCTGATGTGGAGATGGTGAAGCAAGTGGTGAGCGGTGTCCGCATGGTACGCAGCCAGAAAAACATCGCTCCCAAAGAGCAACTCGAACTGCTCGCCATCGGAGCTAACAACTTCGAGGCGTACAATGAGGTTATCAGCAAGATGGCTAACCTGAAAGCTATCACGGTGACCGCTGAGAAGAGTGCCGATGCTTCAGCTTTCATGGTGGGTACGGATGAGTTTGCCGTTCCTCTGGGCGCGTTGATTGACGTGTCGGCTGAGATTGAGAAGCAAGAGAAAGAGCTGAACCACTTGGAAGGCTTCTTGACAGGTGTGATGAAAAAGCTCAGCAATGAGCGTTTCGTGGCCAATGCTCCCGAGGCCGTTGTGGCTTTGGAGCGCAAGAAGCAAAGTGATGCGGAAGAGAAAATCGCCGCTTTGAAGCAATCGATTGCCGAACTCAAGAAACTTGCGAAATAATAAAAAGACCAACCGATGAAAAAACTGCTGATGTTTCTTGTCCTGATGGTTGCAGGATGTGTCGCCTTCGTTTCATGCGATGACGATACGGTTGAGTTGGACGAAATGACCAAACAAACCATCATCATGTTCTGCCCTTGGAGTGGAGACAGAATGCACAGCGCCATTCTCAACAACATCGACAGTATTGAGTCGGGCATCAAAAGCAAGAACGGACTGGGAACCACTCGGCTGCTGGTGTTCCTCAGCGAGTCGTCGCACTCATCGAAGCTCTTTGAAATCATTTACGAGAACAAGACTTTCGAGCGCAAGACCATCGCTGAATACAGCGACCGTCCGTACACTACTGTTCAAGGCATTAGCGACCTCATCAACAAGGTGAAGGAGACGGCTCCTGCTTGGAACTACGCTATGATTATCGGAGGTCACGGCACCGGTTGGACAAACATTGGCGATTGGGAGGACTATCCCTACAGAATCAAGCGGAGAACATTGCCTATCGAAGACGAAACGCGATTCTTCGGGTCGGTTGAAGACAAGAATTACGCCATCGATGTGGAGACGTTAGCTGAAGGTATAGCAAACTCTGACACAAAGATGCAATACATTCTTTTCGACGACTGCTATATGGCAAATGTCGAGGTGGCTTATTCGCTTCGGAAAGTTACCAACTTCCTCGTGGCTTCCACCAGCGAGGTGATGGCTATCGGAATGCCATACGCCACCATGTGGGCAAATCTGGCAAGCCTCTCACCTAACTATTCGGGCATCGTGTCGAGTTTCGACAAGTTCTATAGTAACTATCGCATGCCTTACGGAACGCTCTCAGCCATCGACTGCCGACAAGTGGAAGAATTGGCGGGCATCATGAAGCAAATCAATGCACACTACCAATTGGCTGACACGTTGATTGACAGTCTTCAGACACTCGATGGATTTGTGCCGTCGATATTCTATGATATGGGCGACTATGTGAAACAAGTCTGCAAAGACCCAAATCTGTACAACAAGTTCAGCACGAAGTTTTCAAAAGTGGTGCCCAACAGCGTCCACACCGACTCCATCTATTCGGTCGTCTACGGATTCAAGAGCTTCAAGAAACTGAAGACCTTTTCGGGATTAACCATCACCGACCCCAGCCTTCATAGTGTGGCTCTCAAGGGAAAGGAGATGACGGGATGGTGGAAAGCCACTCACGACAACGTTCCCCAGCAGCCATAAAGCCCAAGGGACTGTATTATATAAAGTATAAACCAACAAGACAATCATCAATATGAGAAAACTACTATTGGCAAGCTTAATGATGTGTATAGCCGTTTGCTCTTATGCAGCGAAGGCTTACCCATTTCCTGTCACCATCACCCAAAGTGACGGAAAGCAACTCACCATCATCCAACATGGTGACGAAGACATTCATTGGACAACAACTACCGATGGAGTGATTCTTGTGCATAAGGAAAACGGATATTTCATTGCCGACATCGACCTGGAGGGAAATTTGAAAGCCACCACTCAGCTGGCACACAACAGCGGTGAAAGGACGTTGCAGGAAACCTTCTTGGTGAAGAGCCAAAATCGTGACGCGTTCTTGAAATCTGCCGAGAAAATCATGGAGAAGTCTCCCAGGAGAAGGATTCCCATCTCGGGCAGCTCCAGCAATCACTACTTCCCACATCACGGCACCCCGAAAGCTCCTGTCATCCTTGTTGAATTTGCCGACTCGGTGTTCAGTTTGGAAAATCCTCGCCAAGCATTCGATTATTATCTGAACGGCAATGGTGAGGCCAACCTCAACAACGGAGAAGGTGCCTTGCCAGCCAGCGTAAAAGACTATTTCGACCTGATGTCGAACGGTGATTTCAAGCCCACATTCGACATCTATGGGCCTGTGAAAGTTAGCGCAAAAACAGAAGGTTATAAAAACAACCGCGCTTCCCTCGTCAAAGAGGCTTGTCAGTTGATGGACGACAGCCTCGATTTCTCACAATATGATAATGACAACGACGGAAATATAGACCTCGTATATGTCATCTATGCCGGCTATTCGGCCAGCATCACTGGAAATGCAGACAACTGCATCTGGCCCGCTTCAGGCGAGAACAGTTTAGGCACCTATGATGGAAAAATAGGTTTTAGATGGGGTGTCAACAACGAACTTAACGGTTTTCCTGGAGCATTCACCAAACCTCCCTACAAGCGTATCAACGGACAAGGGCTCTTCTGCCACGAGTTTTCTCACACACTCGGACTTCCCGACTTCTACCCCACTGTCACAGCGTCTCAAGTGGACAATCAGGGAATGGAATTCTGGGACCTGATGGATGGTGGAGAATATTGCGGAAACGGTTATTTTCCGGCATCTTACACCGGATGGGAAAGAGAAGCTATGGGATGGCTTGAAATCGAAACGCTCAGCGAAGCCCAAAAACAAATACAAGTCTCAACGCTCGACTTGGGCGGAAAAAGCTATCGTATTCCCAACCCCAACGATCCTAACGGCAGGGAATATTTCATGATTGAAACTATTGCCCAATACGGATGGAACTACGCACAAAGGGCTCAAGGACTGATGGTTTATCATGTGAACTATCCCTATGACGTTGTCAACGCTGGCGATCGTCCCAACAACACGAAGGGTGCGCCTGCTATGACTGTAATTCCCGCAGATGGATTGTTGTTGTGTTCTTATGTTATAGAAAAGAAGACTAATCCCGCCACAGGAAAGAAATATACGCAAGGCGATTACTATAACCAACTTGCAGGCGACTTGTTCCCTTCTGCCGACAACATCACAACGATTGACAACAACTCTACATTCCCCAACATCAAGTGGTTCAAGGGTGATGAGAAAAACATCAAATTCGCCTTGTCGAACATCAGTTTCGATTCTGAGACAAGGGTGGCAACATTCGACTTTGTTCCTGATGTGGCGATGGGGGTGGAAATCACTTCCAACGATGTTCCTTCTTCTTCATCAGCCACTTATACCATCGACGGCAGATTGGTGCCAGAAGGAAGCCAGATGCAGAAAGGAATCTACATCAAGAACAACAAGAAGATTGTGGTGAAATAAAAGAAAACTCAAGAGAAGAAGAGTGATTCAGACAAAAGGAATTACTCATAAAAAAAGAAGGTCGGCGTTTCAATCGAACACCGGCCTTTTTTCTTTTTGTAAACAATTGAAATTGTTTTCACTTCATTCCATTTGCCATAGAAAACTGTGATTTTGTCATCTACGAACCGACATTTTCAAAACTCAAAAATATCGGTGCAAGATAGCTATTCTTTCATGTTGTCACATGTGGCATATAAGGCCCTCATTTGTGGCATATAAGCCCTTCATTTGTGGCATTTGACACGCTCATTTGTGGCATTTGACACGCTCATTTGCCACAAGTGACACAATCGAAGATAATCGATGAGTTCAATATACTCGCTCGCCAAAGATAGTGGTTCCCACTCTCACCATTGTTGAACGACAATCAACAGCTATGCGATAATCGTGGCTCATTCCCCAAGAACGCTCACAAAAGTCGTCATCATCGGCAAAATAACGGGCTTTCACTTCATCGAAGAAATCAGCTGCCGTGAGCATTTCTTTCTTGATTTGTTCGGCATCTTCCACATACGAAGCCATCATCATCAAGCCGCAAATCTTCACGTTCGTCAAATCGCGCCATTCGCCCGAAGCCAATAGTTCGCGACAAGCATCCAGCGTCAAGCCATACTTGGTTTCCTCCTCAGCTATGTGCAACTCAAGAAGCACACGAACCACACGCCCGTTCTTCAGCGCCTGCTTGTTGATTTCCTTCAGCAATTTCATCGAATCCACCGACTCAACCATCGAGATATACGGCACGATGTATTTCACCTTGTTGGTTTGCAAATGACCAATGAAATGCCACTCGATATCTTTCGGCAACGTCTCCACCTTCTGCCTGAGTTCTTGTTCGTGGTTCTCACCGAATATACGTTGTCCAGCATCATAGGCCTCACGCAACATCTCCACAGGATGGAACTTGCTGACAGCCACAAGCTTGACGCCCTCGGGCAGATTGGCCAAGACTTGTTTCAGATTCTGTGCTATTTCACTCATAAGCAGGCAATTATTTATTCTTGCTCGAATTCAGGTTTGTCGTCGACAGATTTAGCTGTAAACTTATGCTCGTAGACATCCATGATTTTCGTCTCCGAGATGTTGGCAATCACATAGTCAATCATCGTTCCGCTCATCACCTCCTCCACATTCTTCACCGCTCCGTTGAACGTTGAAGCCTGCACCAGATAGGTCACCGTAGAGCGTTTCTCTTTCTCCGTTTTCTCGTCAAGGGTGATGAAAGTTAGTTTAGCTTTATACCAACGGTCGTCGTTGGCATTTTCGCTGAAGAAGATTTCTCCATAAGCGGCGGGATTGATGTTTTTCACCTCGAACTCACCGCTCACAAAGGCCGTCATCTCCTTCGTGATAGCCTCCTCGGCCTCTCCGAAACTCAAGGCATCGACCACATAGAGTTCATTCACCTTCTTCGGCATTCCGTCTTCCATCTGGCGCTCGTAGCGCACCGTGCACTCAAACCAATTAGCTGTTCTGCTTCTCATTGTTATTTCCTTTCGTGATAGTATTGTCATTAAAATTTCAAGGTGCAAAGATAATCAATAAATTTAATCTGATTGAATAAAACTACCAAAATATTCGGCCATTAAAGAATAATTTCGTAATTTTGCACGCAATTATTATAATAATTTGTCAAAATGCCTGAAATATCAGTTCGCGGCCTTGAAATGCCCGAGTCGCCTATCAGGAAACTCGCTCCATTGGCTCAAGCCGCTAAAAACCGAGGTATCAAAGTTTATCACCTCAATATCGGACAGCCCGACTTGCCTACACCACAAGTCGGACTCGACGCATTAAAGAATGTGAACCGCGAAGTGCTGGAATATTCCCCCAGCCAAGGTTATCTGAGCTATCGCCAGAAACTGGTGGGCTACTACAAGAAATACAACATCAACGTAACGGCCGACGACATCATTATCACCTCTGGAGGAAGCGAAGCGGTGCTTTTCGCTTTCATGAGTTGTCTGAACCCGGGTGATGAAATCATCGTCCCCGAACCCGCTTACGCCAACTATATGGCATTTGCCATTTCGGCCGGAGCCAAGATCCGCACCATCGCTACAACTATTGAGGAAGGTTTTTCGCTGCCTAAGGTTGAGAAATTCGAGGAGCTCATCAACGAACGCACTCGCGCCATCATGATTTGCAACCCCAACAACCCAACCGGCTACCTCTACACTCGCCGTGAGATGAACCAAATTCGCGACCTCGTGAAGAAATACGACCTCTATCTGTTCAGCGATGAGGTGTATCGCGAATATATCTACACAGGCTCGCCCTATATCTCGGCTTGCCACCTTGAAGGAATTCAGCAGAACGTCATTCTAATCGACTCTGTGTCAAAACGTTATAGCGAGTGCGGAATTCGCATTGGAGCCCTCATCACAAAGAATGCTCAAGTGCGTGCCGCTGTGATGAAGTTCTGCCAGGCTCGTCTTTCCCCACCTTTGATTGGTCAGATGATAGCTGAAGCATCGCTCGATGCACCCGAAGAATACTATCGCGATGTCTACGACGAATATGTGGAACGACGCAAATGTCTCATCGACGGTTTGAACCGCATTCCAGGTGTCTATTCGCCCATTCCTATGGGAGCCTTCTACACCGTTGCCAAACTGCCTGTAGATGACTCTGAGAAGTTCTGCCGTTGGTGTCTGGAAACCTTCAACTATGAGGGAGAGACGGTAATGATGGCGCCCGCAGCTGGTTTCTACACCACTCCAGGTGCCGGCATCAACGAGGTGCGTATTGCTTACGTGCTGAAGAAAGACGACCTCGAACGTGCACTCATCGTCCTGCGCAAAGCGTTGGAAGCCTATCCGGGAAGAGTGGACAATTGATATAATTGACAATTGAGTATTGACAATTAACGGATTCCGTTCATCACATTGAATTTTCCCTTATTCATAGCCAAGAAGATATATAGCGACAACGAGGACAAACGGAAAGTTTCGAAGCCCGCTATACGCATAGCCACCATTGGAGTGGCCATCGGATTGGCTGTGATGATTGTTTCTGTGGCTGTCGTGTTAGGATTCAAGCACACCATTCGTGACAAAGTGGTGGGATTCGGAAGCCACATACAGGTGGGCAACTTCCTCACTCAGCAAACCACCCTTGAATACCCCATCGCCATCGACGACTCGGTGATGAATATGCTCAAGAAGATTGACGGAGTGAAACATGTGCAACGCTATGCTACGAAACAAGGAATCCTAAAGACCGACTCTGACTTTCTAGGCGTTGTCCTCAAGGGTGTTGCGCAAGAGTTTGACACCACTTTCATCCACCAGAATATGGTTAGCGGAAGCATACCCCAATTTTCCGACTCCGCCAACAGCAACAACATACTCGTCTCGAAGATAATGGCCGACCAGTTGAGGTTGAAGACCGGCCAGCGGCTCTTTGCCTATTTCATCGATGACAACGGTGTACGCATGAGGAAATTCAACATCGCAGGCATCTACGAAACCAACCTCACGCAATACGATAAAGCCATCTGTTTTGCCGACCTCTACACCACTGTTAAACTTAACGGATGGAAAGCTGACCAGGTTTCGGGAGCCGAACTCACGGTGAACGACTTCGACAAAGTGGACGACACCGAGAACATCCTCATCGACCGTGTAAACCGCACCACCGACAAATACAACGAGACTTACTCATCGAAAACTATACGCGACATTAATCCTCAAATCTTCTCGTGGCTCGATTTGCTCGACCTCAACGTATGGATTATCCTCGCCCTGATGGTGGCTGTTGCGGGCGTTACTATGATTAGCGGACTGCTCATCATCATCCTCGAGCGTACCACCATGATTGGCGTCTTGAAGGCACTCGGCGCACGCAACAAGACCATCCGCCACACGTTCCTGTGGTTCGCTGTCTTCATCATCGGAAAGGGATTGCTTCTCGGAAACATCATCGGCATTGGACTCATTCTCCTCCAACGTTACACAGGATTGGTAAAACTCGACCCAGCCACCTATTACGTCAGCACTGTTCCCGCAGAATTCAACTTGCCCCTCATCATCGCGCTCAACATCGCCACCCTGCTCATCTGCGTCTTCGTGCTCATAGGTCCCAGCTACCTGATTTCGCACATACATCCAGCCAAATCTATGCGCTACGAGTGATCTTTTCGACCATTTCCGATATCACTCCCCCACTTCCTGTTCTCTTTTCCCACCGCCTTTGCTCACAAAGCATAAGGACGTCATTGTCTACTGTCCTATAAGGACTTCCCATTGGACTTCTTGAAATAAAAAACGCTGCACATGGACGCATCCACATGCAGCGTTGAATTTATCACTTTCTAATAAATGATGTTTCAGCAGGAATTAGAAGCTGAAGTAGAGACCGAACAGGATGTTGTTACCATTCAGGTCGACACCCACCATGTTGCTGCTGTCGCCATCACCCTTGGGGCTGAAGCTGTCGAAGCCTACGAAACCAACGTGAGCAACAAAGCTGATCTTGTCGTTGAAGTTGATAGCCACACCTGGACGGAGACCAAGATTGAACTCGGTGCCAACATCCTTGATGCTTGCCAAGCCAATGCCACCATCTACAAACACGTTGACATACTTGGTGTTCCAAGCGGTGTAACGCACGTAGGGGTTAACAGAAAGAATCTCGGTATCCACATCCTGACCATAAGAACCATACTGCAGGTCGCAAGCGCCCTTCTGATAGCCGAAGGCAACACCAGCAGCCCACTCGCTGTTGAAGTTCCAACCAATTTCAGGAACGAACTTGTAAGTGGTCTCGGCATCTGCACCACCATTCTTCACACTTGCCACACCAATAGAACCACCAAAGTAGCCCTGGGCGTTAACACTAACAGCCATTGCGACTGCAACTAAAGTCATAAAAAACTTCTTCATAATCACTAATGTTTAAAATGTTAAACTTAAATGTTATTACTTCTTTTTTAGGGGATTTCGTTATCCTCAATCCGATGCAAAAGTAAACATTTTTCTTTTAAAGCCCACAAGAAATGCTTGGTTTTTCGTCTTCGAATGTAAATAACTGTTAAAACCTTGTATCTTCGAAGCCTTTTCAGTACCTTTGCAAGACAATACACCTATTTAATATTAATATATGCAACCGATATTCATAGCAGGCCCTTGCGTGATTGAATCGCAGGAACTTCTCGACACCGTAGCCGAGGAACTCTGCAGACTGAACCAAAAACTGGGCATTGACATCATCTTCAAGTCATCGTTCGACAAAGCCAACCGAACGAGTATCCGCTCTTTCCGCGGTCCAGGATTGGAGATAGGCCTCCAGATGCTCGCCGATGTGAAGAGTCGCTATGGGCTCCGCATACTTACCGATGTACACGAGAGTCATCAAGCAGAGGCTGCCGGAGCGGTGTGCGATGTGCTCCAGATACCTGCTTTCCTTTGCAGGCAAACTGACCTGCTTGTTGCAGCAGCCAAGACTGGCAAGACGGTGAACATCAAGAAGGCTCAGTTCCTGAGTGGCGCCGACATGCGCTACCCTGTGGAGAAAGCGAAGGATGCAGGCGCCAAAGAGGTTTGGCTGACCGAGCGCGGAAACTGCTTTGGCTACAACAACCTGGTGGTGGATTTCAGGAACATCCCCGACATGCTTGAAATTGTGCCGCGCGTGATTATGGATTGCACACATAGCGTTCAGCGTCCTGGAGCAGGCAACGGAACAACAGCTGGCGACCGCCGATTTGTGCCTTCGATGGCGTTGGCTGCTAAGGCATTCGGAGCCACAGGCTACTTCTTCGAGGTGCACCCCAACCCCGACAAAGGATTGAGTGACGGACCTAACATGCTGCAACTCAACCAATTGGAACAACTCATCACACAGATATTGTCATGAACATTAGAGAATATGCCATTCAAGCCATCAGAGACGAAGCACAGGCGGTGCTCGACCTGATACCGAAACTCGACGAGAATTTCGACAACGCTGTCGATCTCATCTTCCGATGCAAAGGAAAGGTGATTGTCACCGGAGTGGGTAAAAGCGGGCATATCGGAGCCAAGATTGCCGCCACCCTATCCAGCACAGGCACACCGTCGTTCTTCATCAATCCGCTCGACGTGTTTCATGGCGACTTGGGTGTGATGACCAAAGACGATGTGGTGTTGGCCATTAGCAACTCAGGACAAACCGATGAGCTGCTGCGTTTCATCCCGATGGTGCTTCATATGAACGTGCCCATCATCGGCATGAGCGGCAACAACGATTCGCTTCTGGCAAAATACTCAAACATACACATCAACGTGGGCGTTTCCAAAGAAGCATGCCCGCTGAACCTTGCACCCACAAGTTCCACCACCGCCCAACTGGTGATGGGAGACGCGCTGGCCATCGCCCTGATGGAGATGCGTCATTTCCGCCCTCAAGACTTCGCTCAGTTCCATCCCGGAGGCGAATTGGGAAAACGACTCCTCACCACCGCCCGCGACGTGATGCGTTCGTCCGAACTGCCTATCATTCCTCAGGAGATGCACCTCGGAGAGGCCATCATCCACGTGAGCAAAGGGAAACTGGGATTGGGTGTTTCGCTGGAGGACGGCAAGATTGCCGGACTCATCACCGATGGAGACATCCGACGCGCTATGGAGAAATGGCAAGCTCAGTTCTTCGACCATACAGTCAGCGACATCATGACCCGTTCCCCCAAGATGGTGCTGCCCACCACACGCATCACCGAAATACAGCGCATCATGCACAAATATAAGATTCACACCGTGTTGGTGGCCGATGAAGAACGACATCTGCTGGGCGTCGTAGACCACTATTCTTGCATGATATAATAAAAGATGAAGCCAAGAGCTATTCGTGCTATACCGACCTTTTTCCTATTGCTTTCCATCAGCCTTTCAGCCGAGGGCCAGACTTCGGATTCGCTGATAGCAAGTAAAATGCGGGAGTGCAACGTCACATTCTCGCACGACAACTCTGTGGTGCTTTTGCCGAGTGGTCAAGAGAAGTTCGACGACATGTTCAAAGCCATCAGCCAAGCGCGGAGCAGCGTTCATCTGGAATACTTCAACTTCCGCAACGACTCCATTGCAGGCGCTTTGTTCGACCTGCTGGCCGAGAAAGCAAAAGAGGGCGTGGAAATCAGAGCACTCTACGACGCTTTTGGAAATGCCTCGAACAACCAACCCTTGAAGCGCCACCACATGAAGAAGCTGCACGAAGAGGGCATCGAGATTGTAAAGTTCGACCCGTTGAACTTCCCGTGGATAAACCACGTTTTCGCTCGCGACCATCGGAAAATAGTGGTCATTGACGGAAAAATAGCCTACACGGGAGGCATGAACGTTGCCGACTACTACATCCACGGAACCGAGCAGGTGGGCTCGTGGCGCGACATGCATTGCCGCATCGAGGGACAAGAGGTGAACACGTTGCAAAGCATCTTCCTGAAAATCTGGAACAAGGAGACTGGACAAAACATTCACGGCGAGAAATATTATCGAGGCTTCAGCACACCCGAGTATTTCCACGACCTTCGTCCCGACACCACTGAGACGGCTGAGCACAAAATGGTGGGCATCATCAACCGCGAGCCTCGCACCAGCAACAAGATTATCCGCCAGTTCTACACCAACGCCATCAACCTCGCTCAAGACAGCATCAAGCTCATCAACCCCTACCTGACGCTCAACCACAAGCTGAAGAAAGCCCTGAAGAACGCCGCCAAGCGAGGGGTGAAGGTTGAGATAATGGTATCCACCCACAGCGACATCCCCTTGACACCCGACTGCGTGTTCTACAACGTTCACAAACTGATGAAGAAGGGCGTAGACGTGTGGATGTACGAACCCGGATTCCACCACACGAAGGTCATCATGGTCGACGGCCGTTTCTGCACCGTGGGAAGCGCCAACCTCAACGCGAGAAGCCTGAACTGGGACTACGAGGAAAATGCCGTCATCATCGACCCGTGCACCACCAAGCAACTCTCCGATATGTTTGACGCCGACAAAGCCGACAGCTTCAAACTGACACAAGAGAGCTGGAACCAGTTCCGCACACCCTGGCAGAAGTTCGTGGGATGGTTCGCCCACCTTCTCACCCCATTCCTCTAAATCTTGTTGATGTCCACGTATCCGTGCATCACGGCGTAGATGGTGAGCGCACTCACGCTCTTCAAGCCCAGCTTCTCCATGATGTTCTTGCGGTGTGAAATGACGGTTGTGAGTCCGATGTTCAGCTGGCTGGCAATCTCCTTGTTGATATACCCCTGCACAATCAGCGACAGCACCTCAATCTCGCGGTCGGTCAGTATCTTCCGCTCCAGCGCAAGCGGCATCTGAGGAAGATTCTTCCCCGAACCGTGAGCATGCTGCTCAAGCATCAGGATAGAGCGCACCAGCTGTTTCTCAGGCACATTGATGCAAAGGCAATGGAAATCGCTCAGCTGCGCATTAGGGTCAGCCGATGTTGTCAGCACGATGGTCTTCAGCCGGCGTTGCAAGAAGAAAGCACGGTTTTGCAACACCACGTTCATCGCCACAAAATAATGCACATAGCCGTCAGGATGGTTTGCCTCAAGTTCAGCAAACGAGCCGAAAACTTCCACGCTCATAATGGGTATCACGTTCTGCAATATCTGCCGCAATCCCAACGCTGACAACGTGTTGGAATCCACAATAGCCACAAGCGGGCGCGAACCTGTTTTCTGCTTTTCCATCATTCGAGTGCAAAGGTACGATTAAATGAGTGAAAAACCAAATATATAATTCTTTTTTTGCAGGCAATCATGTTTTGTAGATAATCATATGGCAGACGGCCGATGGCAATACCAAATAATGAGGAATGGCATATCATTACAAAAAAAACTCAGGCACCCACCGGCGCCTGAGCTTTAGTTTGCTTCCGTCATTTCCGGAAGTGTGTTTCCTTCATTTCCAGAAGCGTGAAGTTATGTCAATAAAATCGTCCTCATTTGTGCGTTTATACAAACGCTGGTTGGTTGTGCGTTCTTTCAAGCTCCCCAGATGCGCGATATACGGCCCCACCTTGATGTAGTCGAAATCGCTCTTGTGCACCACCGACGGAATCCTGATTCTCCCACTATACCACGCCACCTTGTAACGCGGATGCTCGCGGTGTATATACAGCGCCAGCTCGTTCACATACTCGGGCTCGGCATCTCCACCCATGAAGCACACGCACGTGATGTCGGTGCCATAATCGCGGATAAACTGGTCGAGCACATCAGTCGTCAGCGGCTCACCTGTATCCGCCCACAGGTATTTGCTGTGGCATCCCGGACAACGGCAGGGGCAGTTCGAGATGTTGATGGAAAGCGTCACCTCATCGGGAATCTCCTGAAAGACTATGCCAGAATTGACATATTTCAGCATACTACGCCTCCACTGCCAGCTTCGTCTTTCCGGCATAGAATCGGCGTGCAGCCTCTTCCTGGCGCGGCTGTGAGAAGTTGCTCACGCGCTTCAGGTATCCGATAATGCGCGTCATGTAGTCCACGTTGGTGGAGTGGCACTTCGGGCACTCGTGCAGGTAGCGCTTGTCGATGTATCCGCAATCGTTGCAGATGGTGTTCGGAATGTTGAACGTGAAGTAGTTGCATCCTTCCTGGGCAGCCACCTTCAACAGCTGGCGATACTGCGACTTCGAGAGGTGCTCCTCCAAGTTCATGTGCAGAGCCGAGCCACCCGTGAGGTGCTGGATGTAGGGAGCGCCGTGCAGTTTGAACTTGTCGATGATGTTCAGCGAGTCGTCCTCCACCACGTAGAAATACGAGTTATAGCAGTCGCGCGGCACAAAATATCCGTCCTCGCGGTCCCACTTGGCGTGCTTCACACCCACGTTCTCGGCTGGAATCATCTCGCAGTTGAAGAGCACGTCCTTCGTGCGATACTGCTTGTTGTACTTCTCAATCAGGCCAAGCACCGTCTGCACAAACGTCAGGTATTCAGGATTGTCGCTGATCTTGATGCCCATGAACTCGGCAGCCTCCACCAGTCCGTTGATGCCGATGGTGAGATACTGGCGGCCGATGTTGATGTATCCGGCATCGAACAGGGGCAGCATGCCATTGCTCTGCAGCTCCTTCAGGTTCTCGTTGTAAGCCAGCTGCACCTTGTGGCAGAGGTCGATGATGTGAGAGAGGAACTCCTTGTAGTCCTCACCCCTGTTCACGGCATACTGGATGCAACGGTTCAGGTTGATGGTGAGCACGCTCTTCGAACCTGTCGACACGCCACCAGCACCCAGCGTGTAGCTGAAGCCGTTGTCCTGAATCTCGTTGCGCAGGCGGCAGCAAGAGCTCAGCGAGTCGGCATTGTCGCTCATGTAGGTGAAGAACGAGTGGCCCTCCGAATACATCTCGGCGGCAAAGTCAGCCCACTCCTTGTCCATGCAGTCGCCATCCTTCGTGAGCAGCGACATGGTCTCCACGGGGAACGTCAGCACAGCCTTCGTGCGCTCCTTGTTGAACCACTTCATGAAACGCTTCTGCAACCACGACAGACCCTCCCAGTCGGGCTTGCTGCCATCGGGGAAGTAGAAGTTGCCGAACATGCTCTCGAAGTAGTATTTGTCATAGTAAGCCACATTCCAGAACACGGCCTGATAGTTGCGGGCGCCGGTGGGCTGGTTGATACTGTAGACAATCTGCTCGAAGCAGTCAGTGATCACCTTGTCGATGGTGCGCTGCTTCAGCGAGAGGTCCACCACGCGCTCGGGATCCTTATAATAATCCTTACCATACTCCATGCCGATGAAATAGTTCAGATACATCAGGAACTCGGGCGTTGCACACGCACCGCTCAGCATCGAGCTCACCATGAACACCATGTTCACAAAACCGCCGCAGAAAGCCTTCAGGTTGGTGGGAGCCGTAGAGTTGCCGCCAATCGAGGTGGTGCCGCCAATGAGCCACGGATACATCGTGATCGAGGCACAATAGTTGGCCAACGACGTCTCGTCGTTCTTATAAATAAAATGGTGTGTCAGCTTTTCAATATACTCGTCAGCCAAAGGCTTGCCGTACATCTTTTTGATGCGGTCAACCAACAGACGGCGGTTCAAACGGATGAAACTCGACTTCGGCAGCTCACCAATCAAAGTTGCAATGTTCTTGTGTTCAACATTCGCATTGGCGTCATACTTCGAACCCGTAGCAGCATTGGCAGCTTCGCAGTAGTCTGCCAAAAATTTCAACCGCTCCAGTGTCTCGCGGTCCTCAGCGTGCTGCTGGCGATACAGCATGAACGACTTGGCAACGCCATAGTATCCCTCCCTCATCAGGGCCTCTTCCACCTGGTTCTGGATATCCTCCACCTTAATGTCGTCGTGGATGTCCAAGTGGCTGAGAATCTTAGAGATAGACCCCAAATCGATAGCCTGGTTAACTGACTCGAACGCCTTGATGATAGCGTTCATGATCTTGTCGAGTGAAAAACGGTCCTTTGAGCCGTCTCGTTTGGTGATGGTAAAATTTTTGATTTCCATTTTATTTCTTTTTTGGGAAACTTCAGAGCCGAAATTTTTTCAAAAGTTTCCCGTTTTGAGTAACTTTATTCAAAGATTGCGGTTAGTAAGTTTTCCTTTTTGGTTTTCGTAATCGTCCGCAAAGTTAGAAAAAAAAATCATAAGCCGTATAAAAAAACGACGAAAATTTTTCCATTTTTACAACTTTTAGTGACATATTTTTTACAAAAATCACCCTTTCCAGCCATCCCCCCAACTGCTTTCCGCTTGATATATAAACACTTAGGTTTTAGCCATTCAACCAATTTTTCAAATCCGAGGAGTCCGGAGGCGATACTAGTTCATAGTTCATAGTTCATAGTTCATAGTTCATGGTTCATGGTTCATGGTTCAGAGTTCATGGTTCATAGTTTGGACAATAGCCTCAAGCAAAGAGCGGCCTGAAGGGCCAACCCGCTCATAGCCCAGGGCATCGCCCTGGGTGAGGGCCGTGTGAGGGAGGACGCGCTGAAAGTGCAAAAGCTTTTGCCCCTGTAGGGCGTTGGTTTGCTCCCATTTCTCCCCCCAAGGCGCTGCCTTGGGCTAGTTGCTGCTGCCCTTTCAGGGCGTTACGAGGTTCCTCCATTTCGTGGTCCCCTCCTTCCTCGAGAACCTTTTTCATTTTTCATTTTTAATTTAGCGAAGCGCCTGTTCCTCCAATCGCAATGCATTTCCCAATGCACATCTCTCTCCTCTTCATCCCGAGCAAAGCATTCCCGAACTTTGTTCGCCTACCCGTAGCCTTTCGCCCCCCGTAGCCTTCCCTCGTTCCTCTTTTATACATGGCAAAAGTACAAAATTTATCCCGAACCTCCAAATTTCATGGTAAAAAATCTTTACATTCCTATTTCGTTGTTTTTGCGGCTGCCAAAAGACCACAAATGAGGTGGTCAAAGCTATGCTATGAGGCGGTCATTGCATAGCTTTTGCACAATCAAAACGAAGGCAGCGGAAAGGGCAATTTTTCTACTTGATAATGTTAACGCATGTTAAGTGTCTTGTACTGAAATAGGTTGACTCCCATGCAGCCTTAAATGTTAAATTATTAAATTCATTTAAGTAAAATGGGAAACAAGAAATTCAGTCGCGGTTT
>CACXPX010000033.1 GCA_902769705.1 uncultured Prevotellaceae bacterium | reverse complement strand
GCTGCTCAGTTCCTGTTGCTGGCTGCGGCTCACTCGTTTGTAGGCGGTGTAGTCGGCGTTAAAGTCGATGGAGAACTGCCCCGCTTTTCCTGTAAAGTAAAGATTGGCTTCATGCTTCGGTGAATTATTGTCCCGGCGTATGCCGCTGTTATGCAAGTGGTCGTACGGACTACCGTTTGCCATCAGGTCGTCGGCATTGTCATTGTGGGTCTTCACGTAGTCGTAGGTGTTCTGATAGAAGCCGCCGAAGGAAATGCTGTCGTTCAGCTGGTAGTTGAAGCCAGCCCGTCCCTCAAGGTAAGGGTTGCGCTCCGTGGACTGATGGCGGTTGGTGATGGTCCACAAAGTATCGGCAAAGACGGTCTGCTCGAAGCCACCGCTGCTCCATCTTTTGTTATAGGCGCCGAAGAGGTTGGCAAAGAGTTCCAGTCCTCCCTTTCGGTAGGTCAGGTTGATGCGCTCGTTGTTCACGTAGCCGCGCCCCTTGCTGCTCCATGAGGTCAGTTCCACGCCCAGTCCCTCGCCCTGAGCGCGTTTGGTGCGGATGACGATGACAGCTTGTACGGTGGCATCATACCGTGCCCCGGGATTTTGAATCACCTCCACCGTGCGGATGAAGTCCGACTGGATATTGCGCAGTTCGTTCAGGTCGGTCAGTTTGCGGTTGTTCAGGTAAATCAGCGGTGCGCCTTTTCCGAGAATCTCGTAGCCTTCACCTTTCTTTGAGATGGTTGGCACGCGCGAGAGAACATCTTCGGCTGTCCCCAGTCGCTCCATGACCGTTCCTTCCACATTCATGACCAGCGTGTTTCCCTCCAGTTTCACCTTCGGGCGTTCGCCCTCCACGGTTACGCCATTGATGGTGTAGCTTTCGGGTTGCAGCCGAATGGTGCCGAGGTTTTCTTTGTTGCTCAACCGCCAAACGGTCTTATAGCCAACGTAGGAGATGCGGGCCAACACCTTGTCTTGCTCTATGGGTATGGCAAAGTAGCCGCTCTCGTTAGAGACACCACCACAAAGAAGGGTGCTGTCAGCAGGATTGAGTACGGAAATGTTGGCGTATGCCACAGGCTGTCCTTGTTCATCGATGATAGTGCCCGTCAGGTGGAGGTCGGTCTTGTGAATACATTCCACAATCATCACGCTGTCGGTCTCTGTGACACGCATGGGATAGAACCCCACAACCTGACGGACGGCATCGGGTAGGGTAGAGCGATGGAGCGTTGTGGTGACACGGAAGTCCTCCAGTTCGTTGTAGATGAAACTCACCTCATAGCGGGTTGAAGCGGCATTGAGGTCTTTCAATACTTCTGAAAGCGACAGGTCTTGATAGCTTCGGCTGATGTGCTGCGCTATCGCTCCGCTAAATGACAGATGAAAAATGACAAACAATAAACACAGTCTGCTCATAGTCTACTCAACGATGATGGTTTGTTCATCGAGCACGATGTGGAATTGCTCGAAGAGATTCATTTTTTCCGTCACTTTCTGAATGGAGTCCTGCGGATTCCATGTGAGGAACAGGCGCAGCGATTTTGGCTGCTCGTTGCGGAAGACGACCGTGTAGCCATAGTGGCGTGCAATCTGGGGAAGGATGCTGTCCAGCGTCACGTTGTCGAAGACCACGGGCTGCGCGATGGCCGTCGTGTCGGCAGGCTGTTTGCCGGCATCAGCTGTCCGTGCTTCAACAGTTGTGGGTTGCGGTTCTGTCTCGGCAGGCCGCCCTTCATGGTTGCGCACAAAGTGAACTGCCGCAAAGGCAATGCCCGATATCGTTATGATGCTGATGAGAATGGCGGCCATCTTACGCCACGTATGCATGGGGTTTGCGGGGGGCATATGTTGCTGACAGAACTGCTGCCATGCTTCTTCTGCGTCGGCCATTTGGTCAACCTCGTCCATCATGGCCTCTAACTCCTGGTCGGAATACTTTTCGGGCTCTTCCTGCATGTCGCGGTAAAGCTGCTTGTTGGGGTCTGTTGGTTTCATCATGCTTTCGGATTAAAACGGTTTCTGATTTCTTTCAAGGCGTGGGAAAGATGTTTCCATACCGCCACGCGGCTGATGCCTTCTGTAGAGGCTATCTCCTCGTAGCTATACCCTCCGGTGAAACGGAGGTGGAAGATGCGCTGCTCTTGTTCCGTGAGATGGTTGACCACGAACTCGACGATATCTGCCGTGCGCTCGTCGTCTTCTTCGTCTTCAGCCCTTTCTGCTGCCATAGCAGCCTCCGTGCGGAGTCTCATTTCCTGATGACGGACACGTTTCAGACACTGGTTGCGAACGCATGTCAGCAGGTAGTGCTCCTCGGTGTCGGGCATGATGACGGTTTGTCCCCAGAGCAGACTCTCAAAGATGTCGCTGACCACATCTTTGCTCTCCTGCTCGTCGTAGAGGATGGTGCGTGCCACCCTGAGCATTTTGGCATAGTGCTGCTTGAACAGCCGTTGGATGATTTGTCTTTCCATCACGTCTTTTTATAGTTATACCCTTTAGACGCAGAAAAAGCTAACCTGAATACGAATTTGTTTGTTTTTTTTCAATTAGTTAACGTGAGTTCGATGAAATATAATTGTCTGAAAAAGTAGTGAAATCAAAATACATACACTAAATTCTTGGAATTCCAACAAAACAAAGGTATTTCCAAAAAATTGTACATACACTAAACATACACTAAACATACACTAAACATACACTAAACATACACCAGACATACACCAAACATACACTAAACCGCCTTTCCGCTATCTTATACATCTGACACGCTCAAAGCATGCTTCTAATGCGCTCAGAGCATACATCTGACACGCTCAAAGCATAGCTCTGACAGCTCTGACACGCTCAAAGCATAGCTCTGACACGCTCAAAGCATAGCTCTGACACGCTCAAAGCATAGCTCTGACACGCTCAAAGCATAGCTCTGACACACTCAAAGCATAGCTCTGACACACTCAAAGCATATCTCTGACACCCTTAGAATATGCATCTAGCGAATAGGAAACAAGAATATAGAACACAGAAAACATCTTGTGTATGTTTAGTGTAGGTAAAATGTATGTTTAGTGTATGTTTAGTGTATGTTGTAAACGAGCTAAAATACTGAATAATAAGAAGATAGTATAATATTAGTGTATGTTGTTTGAATTATTAGTTCAAAAAGGCTACAAATAGAAGAATGCACCCTTCGCGGACATGGAACTATTATCCAGAAACTTTTTTGAAAATTTCAATTCATCGAGCTCAAGTTAAAATAACAAATTTTTGCGCACTAGAGAGTGTGAAATTTGGAGGTTTCAACATTATTTACTATATTTGCAATCGAAACATATATCTTGTGAAACACAAAAACCAAGAGCATCCATCTAAACCTCAAAAACGCGAACCAAATGAATAAGAAAAGAATGCTTACCATCATGGCCATCCTTATACTATCAGGAATAGGCTTGACGGCATACGCCCAGAATGCCGTTGCCATCCACCAGAAGGACGGAAAGGTGGCCATGTTTGCCTTTACTGAGAAACCTGTAGTAACCTACAGTGGCAGCAACCTCTTGCTGACCACCACGAAGACCACTGTGCAATACCCCATCTACTTGCTGAAGAAACTGGTGTTCGATGTGGAGTGGACAGGGTCGGTCAGTCACATCGAGGACATTCAAATGCCCGAGGAGCAGTTCTATTTCAACAATGGAACGCTCGTCATCAGCGGAGGCCAGCCAGGTGCTCCTGTGACGCTCTACAGCATCAAGGGTACAAAAGTGGGACAATGGCGCCTCGACTCCAACGGACGTGCCGAGATCTCCTTGCAGATGCTGGGCAGAGACATCTATATCGTGAAGACCAACCGTTTCTCATTTAAATTCCAGAAGCCATGAAGAAGATACTGACTCTCTTGACCCTTCTCCTCTTCTCGGTCAATGTCATGATGGCCGATGACGTCAGCGTGGAACAGGCGTTGCAGGCAGCACAGCAGTTTGCCACAGCCAGCCAGCCTGGCCTCTCTAAAGTGAAGGGCTACCGAGCACCGAGAAAAGCAATGGTTCCGCAACTGTCGCATGCCATACCTTCGAAGGTGGACGAGGAAAAAGACAATGTGTATGTCATCAACCTCGCCAACAATCAGGGTTTCGTAATTGTCTCCGGCGAGAGCGGCACTCAGGACGATATTCTCGGTTATTGCGATCACGGCTCGTTCAACTACGACGATGCTCCCATCCAACTGAAAGAACTGCTCGATAACTACACGGACGAGATCGACCAGCTTCGAAGCAACCCTTCTCTGGCCTCCAAGGTGCCACGCAAGGCGAAAGATATCGGAACGGTGGTGGTGGCCCCGCTACTCACCACCACTTGGAACCAATGGGGACCCTACAACAACTTATGCCCTGCAGGATGCCCTAGTGGTTGTGTTCCAACGGCCTTTGCCCAAATCATGAACTACTACAAATGGCCAAAGGAATCACAAGGACAATTGAAAGACCATATGACTGCATTATTCACTGGTGAGGACTTTTCAGGCCACGTTTATGATTGGGACAATATGCTCGACAACTACGCTTCGGGATACAACGCTGACCAAGCACAAGCTGTGGCCTATCTGATGAGGGACATCGGCAAGTCTATGGGAACATATTACCAACCCGAAGGAAGTTCATCCAACTTTGGCACTTACGAAATAGCATATAATTTCAGTTACGAACAAGGTGATATTCATACTCCTCAAGATGCAGACCAGTTGATTTCCATCATCAAAAAAGACCTCGACGAGTTGCATCCTGTACCCTACTCTGGTGGTTCGGGCGACAAAATCAACCATGCGCTAGTATGCGATGGCTATACAAGCAATAACTACTTGCATTTCAACTACGGATGGGGAGGTGCTTATGATGGTTTTTATAAACCATCAACCTTACACCAATTTAATTCCAAAGGAGTAGCTATTACAGGCTTCATTCCCACCTACGACACTAAAATCATCGAGATTGACAATATAAGATATGGCTTGCAACAGAGCGGTGAGGCGCATATCATTTCATACCTGTTGAGTGGTCAGAATGGCACTGAGATCAACATTCCCAACACCATCACCTACGAAGGACAGGAATATCCCGTTACACGCATTCGCAAGAATGCTTTCTACAGCAGAGGACATTTCAGCAAAATGAACCTCGGCGAAAACGTGAGGATAATTGACCAGTATTGCTTCATCTATAGCACCATCGACACACTCGTCATCAGCGACAAGATGGAGGAAGTGCCCGATGGAGCCTTCCAAATGGCAAAGATCAAACACCTCACCATCGGGGCCTCCGTCAAACGCATCGGCAAGAAGGCATTCATGATGTGCTCCCTTTCAAACATCATCAGCCGCAGTCCTGGCTTCGAGGTGGACGACGAGGCTTTCGAAGCAGGAGGAACTGGGACCTCAGCAGGTGATGGAGAATGGTTGGGGTGCATCACCAAACTGGGTTACCGTGTGTTCGCCTCCTGCTCTTTCAACGTGTCACCCCACTTCAAAAGTCTGAAAGAGATTGGGGGACAGGCATTATATGCAGTCACTTTCCCCGATGAAAACCTTCCCTATACTTACAATGGAGAAACCTATTACAGGGCAGTAAAGCTGTTTCATGTCTTCCCGAGTTTGAAACGGATTGCACCAAACGCATTTGAGGGCACCAATCTTCAAGCTTTCATCGTAGAAGAAGGAAGCCCCTGCTTTCGCATCCATCCTGACCTCCAGTATAGCAAAATGCTGTTCAGCAAAGACGGTTCGAGCCTTGTGGTCACACTTCCGCAGTCTTATACCACATCCATGTATGGCACATCTTGGTATTCCTTGACATTAGGAGATGATGACATTTACAGAGAGTATTTTACTGACAACTTAGTGAAGCTGGAACCTGGCAGCATTCACAGTCTTCAGCATGAGACGTTCAACGTCATCATCCCTAACACCGTCATTGAGATGAAAGATGCATTCACGAACTGCGAACGACTGAACAACTTGACTTGCCTCGCTGTGGTGCCGCCCGACATTACCGATGCTACCTTCAACGACAAGATATTTAAAGAAAGACAGCCAACCCTCTACGTGCCACAAGGTACTGCCGAACTCTATCGCAACGCACCTGGCTGGCGGCGATTCTTCATCAAGGATAACCAGAAGTATGAACCTGTGCCCGACCAAGGCCGCGAATATTACATGGTGATGCACCGTGGAGACAAGAGTACCAGCGTTCCCCTGAGCCAAGTGAGCGACATACGCATCGCGCAGGATGGAGAGCAAAACGAAGTGGTGGTGAGGTTGAATGGCCGCGATGACCTCACCTCAAATGTGGCGCTGGTGGACAGCATCACGTGGATAAACGGCTTTGTCTATGAGAATGCTGAGGTGTTCGAACTCAACGACTCGATACTCACTGCCGAAGCGCAGAAATGCTCGGTGACCTTTGACCCAACTACCATCAGCAGCGACCTGCAACTGTGCATCCGCAACGCGGTGCTGACACCCGATGTCATCGAGGGTGTTACACGCGGCATCGGCATTGATATCAGCCTCTCCAACAACGTGCATGAACTGAGTGGCACGGCAAAGATTGTGGTTCCCTACAGCATTGGAGAAAATGAGAAGGTTCATGCCGCCTACTTCAATGAGGAAACAGGCGAATGGGAGCCTGTGCTGGCAAGCTACGACGAAGAGCAGGATGCCGTAGTCATCATAACCGACCACCTGTCGTATTTCTCCGTGTTCTCCACGGTTAACAACGACACCTGGCGCACCATGATTGACATGGATTATGACATGACTCCTGGCGCGTATGACTTGACGGGAATGCTCGAGGTGTTGTACAAAATAGTCTCGAACAAAGACCCGGAGGAGGGTGCCGTGCAGGCTTGGCGCGACGACTACAACTTCTGGCAAAGCGTCGGCATTGATGGTGGACACAACCTGCTCAGTTCGCTGGGCTTCTCCACAGAAGGTATCGGAGAACTGACCAACATAGTGGGCTATCTGGGTACTTACGCCACGATCCTCGATTGCGCCAATGCTTCCATTCAAGGCGACGACATCGGTGTGGCCTCCAATTCATTGAAAGCCATCCTCAGCATCACGAGCGCACAAGCGTCATCCGTCATTGGCTCCAGCGTCATGTCTGCATCGATGGGATTAAGCGCATTCATTGGTGTGGCGCTGGAAAAACTGGGCACAAAAGTGCAGAAATCCATCAAGGATCTGCTTCGCAAGGCATACAACCTCTACTATAGCGAACAAGGACGAGCCCTGGTGGGACCGCAGTATGGTTCGAAATACCGCAACACAGAAGAGTGGTTCAACTACTTCTATCCTGCGTTCAACAAGCACGGTATGACAAAGGAAAGGCTTGATGCATACATCGAACAGTCGGTGCGCCGCTATTGCGAGGCCTACTGGGAAGAACCTACCGATGTGTTCACCATGTGTATGGCTGAGGCCGACTCACGTTCGATGACCTCCTACCAATATCCGTATGAGTCAATTCAGAAGCAGATAACTGAAGAATATTTCGCCGAACTGATGAATGGAGAATTGGTCAGCGTGTTCGAGGCTATCAAAAACAAAATTGCCGCCAAAGCTGCCAGGGAGTACAGCCAAAGGGTGAAGAAATATTCTGAATGGATGAACTCGTATCTGGGACTGAAAATCATCGATTCGTCGTGCGAGGACGGTGAGACATCGCAGTATGCCGGGTGGACCATTCGCTACAGTGAAATACCCGACAGCATCAAAGATCCTCAAAACTGGCAGAAGACCATTGACAAGGATGGAACAGCCAAAATGGGTGCCTTCACCCGCTATTCACTCATCAGACACAAGATAAAGAGTCAACTGACACTGATAGACGATGAAGGAACGGAACGTGCCACTTACGACTTCGAGGTTCCTGGTGGCACAGGTCTGCAGGTGGTCACAATCGACCTTGATACGGGTGGCCAGGCAATCGAGGGACAAGGCAAGAACTACAACATCAAGATGGATCCCGATTCTGTTGAGCTCCCTATATACAAAATGTATGGCATGGGCGTCGTGTCATGCTGGGGTCCAGATCCAGAACTTATTGATGATATCGTAACGGAAGTGGAAGGGCAAAAGTATGGCGCCTTCTTCGAAGATTGGTATCAAGACATCGTGGATGCTTTCAAGGCCAACGATGGTGTAGTGCCCTCGCTCACTGGCGACATTAAGAGCAACATCGCCGGACTGACCATGACTGGCACCTTCGACACTGGGACTAATACTGGTAGCGGCACCTTCAAACTGAACACTTCTTATCACAATGTGCTGGCGACCATAGAAGATTTGATACACTTCTATGCAGATATGGCCAATTGGTTTGATGGAAATATAACCTTGCTGTGGAACGAATTGCTGGAGGGTGACATCCACCATCAAGCGGAGGGAACATTCACAGTCAATCGTGTCAAAGACAAGTATGTCTACCAATTCAAAGGAAAGGGGACCTATCATCTGGAAGGCACCGTATATACGGAGGTGAAGAATCCTGGCTGGTACACGAAAATAACAGCGGAGACGGATTGTCCAGTAACGTGGGTGGGTCCCACAGAGGTGATGACGGATGATTTCAGACAAGACGGAAATGTCAACATCGAATACCGATTGGAGGTTCAACCATAGGTCTCTGTTGGCATTGCATCCAAAAAAGCGGGTGGAGCAAAATACTCTACCCGCTTTATGTTTAAAAAGAAATACTTATTTGGTTCTACTCCCTTTTTTTTGTATCTTTGCAAACGTAAAAACCAAGAACATGCAAAACGACAAGACAACAAGACAAATCAGTATCATTGCGGCTGTGGCAAGCAACCGCGCCATCGGATGGAAGAACAAACTGCTCTACTGGCTGCCCAACGACTTGAAGCGATTCAAGCAGCTCACTACGGGCCACACCATCGTGATGGGGCGCCGCACGTTTGAGAGTCTGCCGAAGGGGGCGCTGCCCAACCGGAGGAACATAGTGTTGAGCCGAACCGTTGGCAACAGCGAGGAGCATAGCGATGTACGCTTCCCGGGATGTGACTGCTACGCATCATTGCAGGAGGCGCTGGCGCATTGCCGGGAGGACGAGGATATATATATAATAGGTGGGGCCAGTGTCTATCGGCAAGCTATGGGTGTGGCGACGCGCCTGTTGCTCACGGAGATTGTCGACACGCCTGCTGAAGCCGATGCCTTCTTTCCGCCCTACGACGACTGGAAGGCGGTGAGCCGCGAAGAGCATGGACGCGACGAGAAACACGCGTTCGACTATGCGTTCGTGGAGTATGTGCGCGAATGAAAGAGAAAAGCCCCTCTCGAATCCCTCTGTTAAGGGGTGTGGGAAAATTAAAAACGTCAGGAATGGGACTACGTTCTCCGTTCCTGACGTTTCATTTTTACTGCCTCTCAACAAGGGTTGCGACTAAAGCTAACCCTCATTCGTCGAGTATGGGCAACTGTCGGTCGATGACTGCGTTGAAGGCCACGATGGTCTCGCTGCGTGCCAATCCGAGCGGCTGCAGCTTGTCGTGGATGATGTTCAGCAGATGACGGTTGTTAAGGGCGTAGATCTTGATGAAAAGGTCGTAGCCACCAGTGGTGTAGTGGCATTCCACCACCTCTGGAATCTTCTTCAGTTCCTCCACCACGCCATCGAAGCTTTCGGGGTCTTTGAGGTAGAGTCCGATGTAGGCACATGTCTCATAGCCTATCTTCTCGGGGTCGATGATGAACTGTGAGCCTTTCAGCACACCTAACGATGTCAGCTTCTGAATGCGCTGATGAATGGCAGCGCCGCTGACGTTACAGGCACGCGCCACTTCCAAGAAGGGAATGCGTGCATCCTCAGCCACCAACTTGAGGATTTTCTTGTCTAAAGAGTCTAATTGATGTTGTCCCATTTCCTTGAAATGATAATTTGTTTGCAAAGATAGGAAAAATATATCAAATCAACAATAAATCCGCGTAAAATTATGACGAATAAGTAGAAAGCGACTATGTTTTCACTTATTTTTAAGGTTTGCTTCCTCTGCCGAGTAGCTCACGCGGAGGGCATTGGCGCGGCGCAACGCCTGTTTCACCTCGGTGACGACGCCCATCGGGGCATCTTTGTCGGCACGGATGGAGACAACCATCTGGCGGGCTTCATCGGGTGACATACGTCGGCGCTCTTCACGGATGCAATCGGGCAAGTCAGCAATGCTCACTATCTTGTCGCCCACTTGCACGCACGTTGCTGCTTGTCCAGCCTTCTGTCCGCCCAAGGGCTTGCCGATGTAGACATGCACCACCGACGACTTCTTGTCCAGACGGCTCAGCTCGGTGCCTTGTGGTGCATGATACTCCACCTTCACGGTCTCTGTCCTCATGTGTGTCACAATCATGAAGAAAAACAGCACCGTGAAGATCAGGTCGGGCAACGAGGCGGTGTTCAGTCCCGGAACAGCCCGACGGCGACGTTCTATCATGCTCATACTAAGGCTCTTTCGTTAAGGGTGAATGGTAAATCTCGGCAATGCGCTGAGGCAACAACGCTTTCACCTCATCACGTTTATCGTTGGTCAGACGTGAGAGTGGCTGTCCGAATTTGCGTTTGGCAAGCTCATTGCGTACCATCGCATAGGCCACCACAATCTCGTTCTGCATCTTGAAGTAGGTTTCGTAAGAAGAATTGGGGTCGGCATCAATCGAAATGAGATGCTTGCTGCCCACCCGAGAGACGAACTCTGCCACGCGGTTGCGCAACCCACTGACTTCAACGGGCTGCCCGTCGAGCATCAGCTGGTTGTCGCCCGTTATCTTCAGTTCCATCAGCCGCTCTTTGCTCACGTCCACCTCCAACGGTTCCTCCTTGGTGTCGGCAGGGGGGAGTTGGCGCAGAAGCCCTTTGTCGACGTCCATAGACGATGCCACCAGAAAGAAAATCAGAAGCATGAACGAGATGTCGGCTGTTGACGTCGTGTTCAGTGCCGGAACAATATGTTTGCGTCGTTTAATCATTTCTCCTTCCTCCTATAATAACGGGTGGCGCCAAATATCACGACCACCGCTGCCACAACCAGCAGCACAATGCTGGAGATGATGAACATGTCGGCTGTCTTCAGCCAGAAAGTGTCAGCATAGGGTTTCCCGTTCACAAACATCGTGGACGAAGAACCCAGCAAGAATGCTAACACCATGAGCAGCAGCACACCCAAAATGACCGAGTAAGAGATGCGGCGCACAGGCACATTGTTGTCCCACGCTTTGCTCTTGTCACGCTTCTTCAGCGCAGTCCACGCTGCCCATGCCGTCACGCCTATTGTGCCGACAACCAGTAGCAGCATCAACAGCAGCACCAAGTCGGTAAGCGCGGGGGCGTTGTAATTCGAGTTCTCCACATATGGATGGTCGAATCCAATCATGAAGAACAAGCCGAACACCACCAGCACGATGGCAACGAGCCCATAGAGCACCAAACGCGAAATCTTCTCCGTCTTCATCCTCATTGTTCTCTCCTCCCCTTTATTATTTGTCCTTTATCATTTGTCATTCAGGCTGAAGGCCGCCTATACTTTGCCACCACATCCAGCAAGGTGATGGACGACTCTTCCATTTGCGAGACCAAATGTTCGATTTTCGAAAGAATGTAGTTATAGAACAATTGCAAAATCAGGGCTACGATGATACCGAAGATGGTGGTTATCAAGGCGACCTTCATACCGGCTGCCACAGTGGTTGGGTTGATATCGCCCACTTGCTGTATGCGGTCGAAAGCCATCACCATGCCGATGACGGTGCCCAGGAATCCCAACGACGGCGCCATCGCTATCATCAGTGTTATCCATGAACAGCCTTTCTCCAAGTTGGCTGCCTGAACGGTGGCATAGCTCGACACCGAACGCTCCACATCCTTCACGTCGTCGCCCATGCGCAAAAGACCTTGATAGCAAATCGCTGCCACAGGACCACGCGTCTCCAGGCATTGTTGCTTGGCACCATCGACATCGCCATCGGCAACCTTCGCCTCCAAATCGCTCATGAAGCGCTTGGCGTCAATCTCGGACAGGCTTAAATAAACGATGCGCTCGATGCAGAATGCCAAACCTAGCACCAACGCCAATGCCACCAACGACATGAAACCGGCATTTCCCTCGATGAACTTCTTCTTCAACGACTGATGAAATCCTGTGGTTTCTGCTTCGTCAGCAGCTGCTCCCGAATCGAAAACAATGGACAGACTGTCGTCTAAAGCCAAGTCGGTGGTGTCGGTTGCCATCTGCTGAACCGTCGAAGTGTCGCTCTTTTCCTGCGCCAGCGTCAACGAAGGGCACCACGCCATCAGGGCGAGAACCAACGGAAGCCATATTCTTGCTAAATGATGTTTCTTCATATCTCTTTGCAATAATCAATTCTCATGTGCAAAAATACACATTAATTTCTTTTTGTGCAACTCTGCACAACATCTTAAACAGTCTTTTAATATCTTTATTATCTCTTTTAATCTTTAATTTTCCCATACGCTTCAGTTCCTTGCTGAAGAAAGTCCAGGAAACCGCTGATGTCTTCGCTATAGCCACGACTTCCAACCAATGGGCGCCCCGTAGCTCCGTCGACGATAACGTAGAAGGGTTGTGCATTGGCACCGAACTTTTGACTTTGCAGCCAACTCCACTTTGCTCCAACGCTACGCAAAACGCGCTTCTCGCCATTTACCCCTGTCACCTCTAAAGGTTTTGGCAGCGGTGTCTTGTCGTCAACGAAAAGGGAGATGAGCACGAAATCGTCATTCAGTCTGTCGGCCACACGCGGGTCGGTCCACACCGATGCCTCCATTTTTCGGCAATTCACGCATCCAAAGCCCGTGAAGTCAATCAGCACCGGTTTGCCTTGGGCGGCAGCTGCAGCCATTCCTTCTTCGTAATGGGTGTATTTCGCCTCAACCGTCTTCGTGTTCAGATTGAAGTCTTGCGTGTTCATGGGTGGGGCAAAAGCGCTGACAGCCTTGCAGGGAGCGCCCCACAAACCAGGAATCATATATATGGCGAACGCCATAGACACGAGTCCACCCATGATGCAGAGCACCGGCATAGGTTTCCAGCCGCCTTTCTCTCCATCCCCTTCAGGCACCACATCGCTTGGGAATTTCAGCCAACCAACAAGATATGCGCCCAACAAGAAGAAGATGACAATCCAAAGTGACAGGAACACTTCGCGGTCCATTAGATGCCAGCCATAAGCCAAGTCGGCTACGGAGAAGAACTTCAGGGCGAAAGCCAATTCAATGAAGCCCAACACCACCTTCAGCGTGTTCATCCATGTGCCTGACTTGGGTGCTTGTTTCAACCACGAGGGAAACAGCGCAAAGAGTGTGAAAGGCAATGCCAACGCTAGGGCAAATCCAAACATACCCAGTGCCGGAGCCAGCCAGTTGCCACTTGTGGCGGTCTCTACTAACAGCAAACCCACGATGGGAGCTGTGCAAGAAAACGACACCAACACGAGGGTGAAGGCCATGAGGAAGATGCTCAGCAACCCACTCGTTTGCGAAGCCTTTGAGTCAACGGCATTTGCCCAACGGTCGGGCAACTTGATTTCGAACCATCCGAAGAACGACAGGGCAAACACCACTAACAACAAGAAAAGGAAAATGTTGAATATGGCGTTTGTTGACATCGCATTTAGCGTGTCGCTTCCGAAGAGTGCTGTGACCAGCAACCCCAGCGCGAGATAGATGACGATGATGCTTGCTCCATAGATAAAGGCGTCGCGAATGCCTCGCTTCTTATCGCTCTTCGCCCGTTTCAGGAAAAAACTGACGGTCATCGGTATCACAGGCCAGATGCAGGGCATCAGTACTGCCAGCAACCCTCCGACAAATCCCATGAGGAGGATGTAGAGCAGATTGTGGTTGGCTATGCTGTCGGAGCCGCCCAGTGCACGAAGTTCATCCACCGACGACTCCCAAAGACTTTCTGCAGCGGCGGCTGACGGCGTACTCAGTGCAGCGACGGTCGAGTCGCCTTGAGCTCCTGTATTATCACTTTTCAAGAGACTGTCGGCCTCTGCTTGATTCTTGTCGTTTTCTTCATCGTTTTTTTTTGTGGCATCGGGCGCAGCGCTGTCTTCTTGCTTTTTGTTGTCAGCCTCTTCCTTCGGCTCAATGGCAACCTTTCCGCTCTTCTTCAGTTCCACCGAAGAGGGCGGCAGACAAGCCACATCGCTGCATGCGCCATATTCCAGATAGCAATCTAATGTGTATTCGGGCTTCGTGAAGCGCACTTTCTGCACAAACTGAGCCGAGCCTTCGAAATACGACAGTTCTTTATCGAACATGGGGTCGAACTTCTTGATGGCTCTGCCAGCCGGTTTCAGTTTGCCCACCAGTTCCACACCGTCCATCTTCACCACGTTGAAAGTGGCGGAGATAGGGCCGTCGGAGCCCAAATCGGTGGAATACACGTGCCATCCTGGATCTATTTTGGCCGTGAACACCACCTCGCCCTCTGCTCCTTTCCCCATCTTCAAGTCAGAGGAGAAATGCACAGGGTCCATCATCTGGGCGCCAACCAGTAATGCCGGAAGCAGCATTACCATTATTAAGTATAGTCTTTTCATCATTAGTGTATGTCGGTTTTTTATTTTGTTTTCTGTTAACTCATGATTGTTTTGCGTGCGTGCAAAGTTAATGAAAAATTGCAAAACAGCCTCATTCTTTATCCGAAAAGTTGACAACTAATGTCTCTCCCCACGCAAAACGTCCTCTTTTTTACAATTGCGTCAACACTAAAAACGGCCTTCTCACGTTATTTTAGAAAACAATTTACCAAAAGCGCCGACATGAGTGACAACGAAGAATTGATTGACAAATATTTGGAAAAACCGTATTGGGTAATCGACTTTTTGCCCAAGCAAGTGCCCGAAAACAGCCGAGGACAGTACTTCAGCATAGAAAACTACTATCTGAGCGAACCGCAATATGGACTTCTCCTTCAGAAGTTCGTCCATATCTTGACAAAACTGAACTGCTACGAAGACTTTCTCGTGTTTCACTCCTCTGGCGAATGGGTGAACAATCCTGCCCCGCAAACATTGGAAAAGTGGGTGAATGACAGAAAACCGCTGTTCGTGTTGATGGAATCTCAAGACACGATGCTGGCCATCAACGGCGACGACCTCTACATCACTCTCTACAACCCAAATGAAGAAGTCTTGCAACTGGTTCGTCCTTTGGCTGCTTCAGAAGGCCTTTTCCTTTGGAAACCAACGAGTTAAAAGTAATTCGCACGCGAGTAAAAAACGCCCTCTCTGTGCATCAGAAATCTCCTTTGGCATTGTCAAAGACATCTTTTAATGTTGTCAAAGCTATCCTCTAATGTCGTCAAAGATGCCCTTTGACGTTGTTATAGGTATCGTTTGGTAAAGTAAAATAAATTATTTTGCAATGTAAAATAAATTATTTTACTCGATAAAATAAATTATTTTCCTCAGTAAAATAAATTATTTTCCTCAGTAAAATAAATTATTTTCCTACACTAAAGCATACTAATGAAGAATTCATATGCGGCAAGTGCCTGTTTCAAAGCATACAATAAAAGAAGGCCTGGACGTATCCAAGCCTTCTCCATCATGTATCTGCAATCAAGTTCATCACGAACTCATTGAGTAAAAAAATAAACTAAATACCTAAATATAATAATGATTAATATATATTTATTGTTTTTGTGTCTAAAGAATCCCTCTCTTGGTTTCGTTTGCAAAATTACAAACAATTCTTTTTTCTTTAAAGCCGAATTATATTCGATTTGTTCCGAGATGTATCCTCAATACATTCGGGATGGAAATAGATACAAACGGGATATCAAAAGTTAAAAAAAACTATTGCAGCAGCAAATAAAACCCGTCTATAAGCCAAGTAGACGGATTTTTAACTACTTTTGTTAGGCAAACCTAAAAAAGCATGAAGATTCTACGGACCATCACAATCTGGACACTCTGCGCTCTTCTTTCAAACGTGAGCAGCACAATTGCTGCCGTTCCCTTTTTGGGCGGTGTCAGCACAGGTGTTTCTCCTCAAGCCTCTCAAGCCTTTCACGCCCTCAACGTCAAAAATGGGCTGTCCGACAATTTTATCAGGAATATCCTGCGCGACAGTTATGGTTACGTTTGGTTCTCCACCATCAACGGTGTCAGCCGATACGATGGATACAGTTTCCGCAACTATATGCCCCTGCAGATGGGTGGGCATTCCAACGATGTTTACGCCGTCAGGGAAACAGCCGACTCCACGCTGTGGATGGTCACTATGGACGAATTGTTCACCTTCTCGCGTGGCATCGGCACCTGGAAGAAGAACGGAATGGAGCAACTTGCCAAGCTCGGCGTGAAAGGAACCATGAAATTGTTTTATGTCGACGACCGCCACAACTTGTGGGTAACCACCGAATACGGGTTGTTCCATTACGATTATTCCCAGCATAAACTATTCAGCATCCCCAACCACAGCAAGTCGCCCATCACGCATATCGTATCGAAAAACGGAAACACCATTGTTGTTAATGCCGACTATAAGATTTTCCAAGTGGAGTCCAACACTCAACGTCTTTCGCCTCTCACATCTCTGTCCAATTCTTCGCTCGACACTCAACAATCATCACTCAACGCAGCCCATCCTTTTAGCGACAGGGACAGCCGCGTGTATCTCGACAACAATCTCAATCTGTGGGTTTACAATGCCCACTCGCCATCTGGAACCCAATGGGTGTTTTCCCTTAAAACACGCCAATGGACGCAACCGGCAGAACTCAAACAGATGGGGGATGTGCTGGTCAACGTCATTGCTGAAGACAACGATGGAAACCTATGGGTGGGAACTGGCGATGCGGGAATCTTTGTCTTTGACTATCGCGATGGGAAATACACCAGAATATCGAACACGAAAGCATTCACCCCACGAAGCAGCCACATCACTTGCCTCTATCTCGACGACAATAACACGATGTGGGTAGGGTCGGCGAAACTTGGTGTCGCTTTTACCGATATGAATTTTCCCAGTTTCGATATTGTTTCCACTGGCGATTGCGAGGATGTCAGCTCATTCATTCAAGACCGTAACGGCAACCTGTGGATTGCATTCGATGGAGCCGGCATCATCAGGAAATCCACTACTGGCGAGGTCACTCATTTTTCTGCGTTGCGCGGACAACTGCCTTCAAACATCGTCACCTCTTTTACCCTTCTTCCTGATGGCACTCTCTTGATGGGCACCTACGGAAGCGGAATAGCGAAGTTCGACGGTTCCAGATTCACTCCCGTCTATACTCAGCACCCCAATCTGAAATACGTCAAGGCCATGAGTGTCGACACACATGGAAATCTTTGGGTTGCCACCGTCGACAAGGGCGTCGTGAAAGTGAGCCCCAATGGGAATGTTGCCAATTACACCACCTCAAACTCACCACTCGTCTCCAATGGTACTTTATGCCTCGCCACCGACTCCCTGAGCGACATTATATATATAGGTACGTCTATGGGCGTCTCTGCCTATGACATCAAGAAACAGCAATTCATCAAAAACCAGCAGCTCCAACAATTGGAAGGCTCTTATGTGTCATCCTTGATGATATGCAACCATAACTGGCTTTGGATAGGCAGCCGAAACGGATTATGGGTCTACATGCCCAGCGAAAAAGCCATCCGGCATTACACCACAAACGAGGGTATGTCCCACAACACGGTCAGGGCACTTGTCAATAGTGGCAATAACGTTTGGGCAAGCACCGACGACGGACTTACTTGCATCTCCCAACACCCAACAGCCAACACTCCATCCTTAACTCCTGACAACACAGTAATCCTCCCTTTCATTCATTCAGACGGACTTGGCAACGTGGTGTTCTCCAACAATGCAGCCATTACCACTTCAGATGGCAGCGCCTTGTTGGGATGTTATTCTGGCTATGTCTGCATTCGTCCCGACAACTATATCACTCATTATCCAAAACTCCACCTTCAATATACCGATTTCCGCATCAATGGAGTGCGCCCTGAGCCCTCCGACTCCTCAGCCGTCCTTGTGCGTTTCGCCTCTTCCGACTCATCTTTGCCTTCCGTTCTCCTTCGTCATAACGACCGCGTTGGCATCTCCGTTTCAGCGATGGTTCCCTCGTTAAGCAATAAAATCAAATACCTCTACCGGTTCAAGGGCGAAGAGAATTGGGAGACCGCCCCCGACCACATACTCTATTTCCCCTCACTCTCCCCCGGCAACCACGTGTTGCAAGTGAAAGCCCTTCTCCCAGGACTGATGGAAAGTGACGTGGCCGAAATTCAAATCAAGGTGCAGCCACCGTTCTATCTGTCCAACCTCGCCATCTTCCTCTATCTGCTCCTCGCTGCCGCCATCGTATGGTTTCTCATCAGCCTCATGCGACGCAGGCAGAAACGCGAGCTCGCCATGAAGCAGCTCGAACTGAATCTGGAGAAATATCAGATGGAAGAAGAGAAAATCCGATTCTTCACCAACATCTCCCACGACCTCAAGACGCCGCTTACGCTCGTCGTCGCTCCTTTGGAAAAGATACGGGCAAGCAACCTGCCGGCAGCCATACGCACCGAAATCGATGTGGCTTGGCGCAATGCCCGACAGCTCCACGACCTCGTCCTGCAACTGCTCGACTTCCGCCGTCTGGATGTGGGTCGAGAGAAACTCCATCTCAAGCATGGAGACATCGTCGGTTTCGTCCGTCAAACCGTGCAAGCATTCGACTATTACGCCATGCACAAACAGATAACGCTGCAGCTGAACCTGCCGCCTGCTTCCGTGGAAATCGACTTTGATGAAGACAAGATGAGGCGCATCATCACCAACCTGCTCTCCAACGCTTTCAAGTATAACACCGAGAACGGGACGGTGTCCGTCGCGCTCAGCATCGCTGCGACGGGCGATAGTAAGCTACTTAAACTCAGCGTGGCCGACACGGGCATTGGCGTTATCGACAAGCAACACATCTTCGACCGCTTCGTTCAGGAGAGGCCCCAAAGCGCCGACGCCACGTCTCCGTCGCCTTATGCCCAGGAACAAGAGGGCAGCGGGCTGGGCCTCCACATCGTCAAACAGTATGTCAACATGATGGAGGGAACCATCCATGTGGCTGACAACCGACCCAAGGGCACCGTTTTCACCGTCACCATCCCCGTCAAACCGTCGTACACCAGCCTTGAACCATCGTCCACTGCCAGCCGCGAACCGTCGCCCGCCAGCCACGAATCATTGCCCGACAAGCCTACCATCCTCGTCGTCGACGACAACTTGGACGCCCGACAGTTCCTGCAGCGCAGCCTTGAAGACGCCTACCACGTCCTCCTCGCCGCCAACGGCAAAGAGGCGCTCCACCTTCTGGCTCAGACCGACCATGTCAACATCGTGGTGAGCGACGTCATGATGCCCGTGATGGACGGCATAGCCCTCTTCCGACAAATCAAGGGCGACATCCGCTTCTCCCACATCCCCGTCATCCTGCTCACCGCCAAGAGTAGCGAAGAGAACATCGTTGCCGGACTCGAAGAGGGTGCCGACGACTACATCACCAAGCCGTTCAGCCTTGCCGTGCTGCGCCTCCGCATCCAGAAAATACTCGATTGGACGCAACGGGCACACTCCAGCGTGGCAAGCGGACTGGAGATAAAGCCCAGCGACATCACCGTGAGCTCCCTCGATGAAGAGCTCATCAGCCATGCCATCACCCTCATTGAGGCGCATATGCACGATGCCAACTACTCCGTTCAGCAGCTGAGCAGTGATGTCGGCATGACACGCGGCCATCTCTACAAGAAACTCATGGCCATCACCGGCAAGTCGCCCCTCGAATTCGTCCGTATCGTCAAGCTGAAGCGCGGCAAGAGTCTCCTCGACCAAGGAAAAACCAACATTTCTGAGGTGGCCGACATGGTGGGATTCTCGCCAAAACAGTTCGCTCACTATTTCAAACAGATGTACGGCGACACACCGTCAGAATACCTCAAGAAACAACGTCAACAACCATAACCCATCCCCCCATATGAAGCACAACCATCTCATTCTGACCCTCTTCGCCCTAGCCCTCCTGCCCACCAACGTAGCCGCTTTTGCTTCCCCACACCCTGCCGGCAACTACAAAAACTTTAAAGTCAGCTCCTATATCCGAGCACAAGACGTAGCACGAATGGAGGACGACAAGTTCCTAAATGCAACTTGGGAAACGGTGAGCTCGCAGGTTGACCTCGACAAAATCTATCTTGAGACCCATCGCGACGCCTTCACAGTCCCTGAAAAGACCATGCTGAAGGTGAAGAAGTTTTTCCTCTCGAAAGGTTTGGAGGTGGGTGGCGGCATCACATACACCCGTAGCGAACCTACGGACTTCGAGACCTATAGTTATGCACGTCCCGTGGAACGGCAACAAGTGAAGGAAGTGGCAGAGTACACCGCCAAGCTTTTTGATGATTTTATTCTTGACGATTTCTTCTTTATCGATTTGAAGAACGACGATGAGATTGCAGCAAAGGGTTCAAAGAGTTGGACGGAATATCGACTTAGGCTTATGGCCGATGCAGGGCGTGAACTGGTGGTGGAACCAGCAAAGAAGGTGAATCCAAAGGTGAAGGTCATCATCAAGTATCCCAACTGGTACGACCACTTCCATGGTCTCGGCTTTAACCTCGAGGAAGAACCCTTGTACTTCGACGGTCTTTGGACGGGAACGGAGACACGCGACCCGGCATCAGCACAGCACTTGCAGAATTACCTGAGTTATAACATCATCCGCTATTTAGACAACATCGCCCCGGGAAAGAATGGTGGCGGATGGGTGGATGCAGGCGGCATCAACATGAGCATGGACCGCTATGCTGAACAGTTGCACCTGACGATGCTTGCGAAGACTCCCGAAATCATCCTTTGGAACTATATGCAACTGAATGATGTGAAGATTTCGCCAGAAATGATGCGCAGGAAATGGCAGGACGAAGGTGGCAACAGTTTCCGTTATGACGAGATGGTGGCGCCTTTCACAAAGAACGGTAAGACAATTACCCCGACAACAATGGCGCGATTTGCCAGCGTGACGTTGCATCAGACGGACCAACTCGTGGGCAAGCTCGGCAACCCTATCGGCATTGTTTCCTATAAACCTTATCATTCTTCTGGAGAGGAATTCCTGCAGAACTATCTCGGCATGATAGGTTTGCCGATGGACATGCAACCGCAGTTCCCTGCCGATCTTCAGCAAATTCTCCTTACTGAGCAATCGGCGAAAGACCCACAAATCGTAGAGAAAATCAAGCAGCAACTCCAAAAAGGTGGTGATGTGATGATTACCACAGGTTTGCTGAAGGCTATTCGTGACAAACTCGCCGATATCTGTGAACTCTATTGTGGTGACTTGAAAGCCATCGTCAATGATTTTGGTTGGTTGGGAAAGTCGGAACGTGAGTTCATCATTCCACAGGTGAAATACTTCACTAACGATGCCTGGGAGGTGGTGTCTGTTGGAAGACCGTTGACTGGTGGTGTCTCAGGCTATCCCATCCTGCTGCGTGACACCTATTCGAAGGGTATGCTCTTCGTGCTCACCATCCCTGATGACTTTGGCAATCTCTATGACTATCCTGCTGAAGCGCTCAACGTCATCCGTCGCACCATGAGTAAGGATGTGGGAGCCTACATCGAAGGTCCTGCAAAAGTGGCGCTTTTCCCTTATGACAACAAGACGCTTGTGGTGGAGAACTTCAACGATGAGGCTGTTTCCGTCGCTATTGTCATCAACTCGAATGTTAACTCTCTCCGCAATCTGCTTACAGGTGAGACCTTCCAACCTAAAGCAGAGAGTCAGCGCACGCCCAACCGTTATGCCCGCGGCCGTTTCTTCAGCCATGATGGGGCGACAGTCTTCGAAATCAAACTACCTGCCCACAGTTATATAGGATTAGGCTATTAATGTTCAAAAACCAACTTATATGAAAACCATAAGATTCCAACTTGTTATTCTTGCTTCAGCCATAGCCTCAACAACTTTGGCTCAGACACAGAAGTATCCAACCCAGTTGTTGGGGCATGAGTTTCAGATTGAATCTATCATCAAAGGCATGACGCTCGAGGAGAAGATATCCATGCTTCACGGTAAGAACATGTTCTCCTCTGCAGGTGTCCCTCGGTTGGGCATTGCTGACATTGAATATGCTGACGGTCCTTTCGGCATTCGCGAAGAGATGGAGCCTCACTCGTGGAACTCAGCACATCTAACAACCGACTCTGCCACATTCTTTCCTACGGGTTCGGCATTGGCTGCCACTTGGAGCACCGACTGGGCTTATGCTTATGGAAGAGGTATGAGTAAGGAAGCCAGACTGCGTGGTAAAGATATGATACTTGGTCCAGCCATCAATATCCAGCGCATCCCTACCGGCGGACGAACCTACGAGTATCTAAGTGAGGATCCTTTACTGAGTGGACAGTTGGCAGTTGCCTATACAAAAGGAGCGCAAGAGGATGGAACGGCTGTATGCCTGAAGCATTATGCATTGAACAACCAAGAGGACTATCGTGGTACGGTGGATGTGCAAATCTCTGACCGGGCGATGCATGAGATCTATCTAAGACCATTTGAGATGGCTGTCCGTGAGGCTGATGCTTGGGGCGTGATGGCTGCTTATAACAAGGTGAACGGGCGTTGGTGTTCTGAGAACGAACAGCTGCTTAACACCATTTTGCGTCAGCAGTGGGGTTTCCCTGGCATGGTCATCAGCGACTGGGGTGGGGTGCACTCTACGGTTGATGCCGTTTCGGCTGGTATGAATGTGGAGATGCCTGGCAATAGATTCTTCGGTCAGGCGCTTCTTGATTCTGTAAAGGCAGGCAAGGTGAGTGAGGATATTATTAACCAGCGTGTCAGGGAAATCTTACGTGTCCGTCTGACGGTGAAACCCATTGACAAGGCAGTGGCCAACAGCAAGCCTGTAGGCAATGATGAGGAGATGCTGACAGCACTGGAGGTGGCACGCCGAAGTATCGTGCTACTGAAGAACACCCCCATCTCTGGGAAGCATGCCTTGAAAGCAGCGAAGAAACAACCTTGGCCCCTGCTGCCCATCAACCTGACGGAGGTGAAAAGCATTGCCGTTATTGGTGAGAATGCAGTGACGAAGATGGCGCTTGGTGGGGTAGGTGCTGGTGTGAAGACTCGCAAGGAGATTACACCTTTGGAAGGCCTACAGGCTGTTCTTGGCGGTGGGAAGAAGATCACTTACGCACCAGGCTACAAGAGTTTCGACAGAGATAGTCGCAATAAACGCCAGAGCCCGCAACAGCCTGCCGACAAGCAATTGATGAACGAGGCTGTGAAGGTGGCAAAGGGAGCCGATCTGGTTATCTTTTTTGCGGGTGACAACCGCGAGGTGGAAACGGAAGGTTCCGACCGCAAGACCATCACCCTTCCCTCAGGACAGGACGAACTGGCTCTGGCACTTGCCAAAGCGAATCCGAGGATGGTTACCGTTATTGTTTCTGGTGGCCCCGTCGATATCAGCACAGTTGATGCTGTGTCACCTGCCCTCGTGGTGTCGTGGTTTAACGGATCTATGGGTGGTCTGGCCCTCGCCGAGGTGTTGAATGGCAACATAGCGCCCTCAGGTAAACTGCCTATGTCGTGGCCGAAGAAGTTGGAGGATGTGCCAGCTTATGCTACAGGCACCTATCCGCAGAAAGCCGATAACAGTCAGGGCGACATCTTTGTCGGTTTGGTGAATCAAGGCCAAAACGCCCGTGCCGCTCGCGCCTCATTCCAACCTGTGGCTAAATATGCAGAGGAGTCACTCGTAGGTTATCGCTGGTACGATTGTAAGAATGTTGAGGTGGCTTATCCCTTCGGTCATGGGCTATCTTATGCTACTTTCCAATACAGCAATCTGAAAGTGACACCTACCCTTGATGGTTTTGATGTTAGTTTCACGCTGGCCAACAACACTCAGTTTGAAGCCGAAGAGGTGGCACAAGTCTATGTGTCGCGCCCCACATCGAATATCGATCGCCCCGTGAAAGAACTCAAAGGCTTCAGCCGCGTGACTCTGCATGGCGGCGAAAGCAAGTCGGTGACGATTCCTCTGCGGCGTGCCGACCTCTGCCATTGGGATGAAGCTGCAGGTGCATGGATGTTGGAGGTGGGCGACTGCGACGTGCTAGTGGGTGGTTCGTCGGGCGAGCTGCCGCTAAGAGGGCGCGTGACGATACAGTGAAAGCCCCCTCGTGCTTGGAAAAGGACGACCATTGGCTCAATGGATGTAGAGGGAGAAACACGTGAGCAGAAGATTTCTGCACGAAAATGTAGGATGTTTCACAAAAAAAATGTATCTTTGCGACCAATATGAAGTGACAGATTTGGGATATGGGAAGAAAAGATTTTTTTATGATATACAAACAACACAGAAACTGATGAACATGAAAAGAGCATTTTTTATCTTGATGTGCAGTATGCTGGGCACGGCTGCATGGGCTCAAACGAAGAGCGACTCGCTGTCGCTTGAGGAGGTGGTGGTTACGGGAACACGCTACGCCACCGACGTGCGCCACCTGCCGATGACGGTGACGGTCATCGGGCGTGAGCAGCTGACGGAGCAACACCAAGCGAGCGTGCTGCCGACGGTGATGCAGAGGGTGCCGGGACTGATGGTCACGTCGCGGTCGATGATGGGCTATGGCGTGTCGACAGGTGCTGCTGGCGGCATCAACATGCGTGGCATCACGGGCGGTGCGGGTCAGTTGATGGTGCTCATCGACGGACATCCGCAGTATCAGGGCATCTACGGCCACCCTATCAGCGACAGCTATCAGACATTGATGGCTGAGCGTGTGGAGATTTTGCGCGGGCCAGCGTCGGTGCTCTATGGCTCGAATGCCATGGGTGGCGTGCTGAACATTGTCACCCGTCAGGCCAAGCAGGACGGCGTCCATACCAACGTGAACGGGGGGGCAGGAAGCTACGGAACCGTTCAGACGGAGGCTTCGAACCAAGTGCGCAGCGGACGCTTCAGCAGCACGGTTGCGGCTCAATACAACCGCACGGACAACCATAGACCGCGCATGGGCTTTGAGCAGTACGGCGGATACATGAAAGTGGGGTACGACCTGAACGACCATTGGAATGCCTACGTGGATGCCGACATCACCCGCTTCAACGCCAGTTACCCAGGTTCCACGAGCAAGCCGCTCTACGGTGCCGACCAATGGATTACGCGTGGCGTGGTGAGTGCTGCCATCGAGAACCACTACGGGCGCACGAGCGGCGCACTGAGCGTCTATTCGAACTTCGGGCGCCACAAGATTGACGACGGCTCCGCCGACCCCGAGAAACCCACTGGGCGCCACTTCCGTTCGAAGGATGCGCTGACGGGTGTGTCTTGGTACCAGAGCGCCGGGCTCTTCGAAGGCAACCGCCTCACGGTGGGTGTCGATTATATGCATATCTACGGCAATGCCTACTACACGTCGAAGCAGACGGGCGAGGTGATGGAGACACCCAACAAGCAGAGCGGTAAGTCTTATCGTAACGAGGTGGCCGGCTACGTGGATTTCCGTCAAGACCTCACACAGTGGCTGACTGTTGACGCAGGAGCCCGAGTCGACCATCATTCCATCACGGGCACAGAGTTTGTACCTCAGGCAGGCGTGGTGGTGCGTCCCATCAGCACGGGAGAGGCAAAGGCGATGGTGAGCAAGGGATTCCGCAATCCCACTATGCGCGAGATGTATCTCTATCCGCCATCGAACACCGACTTGAAGCCCGAGCGCCTGTGGAACTACGAGCTGTCGTGGCGCCATCGCATGAAGGACGGCTTCGCCTATGGCGCGAACCTTTTCTATCTGAAGGGCGACAACATGATTCAAACGGTTCCTGTAGACGGCAAACCGCGCAACGTGAACACGGGCGAGATTGAGAACTGGGGCTTCGAGTTGGAAGCGTCGTATCCCATCGCACGCCATTTCAGCATCAGGGCCAACTCGGCATACCTGCACATGAAGAACAAGATTGTTGCCGCTCCTGAGCAAATTTCTTACCTCGGCATCGACTATCGACGGGGCAAGTGGTTCGCCTCTGTCGGTATGCAGTATGTGGAAAATCTCTATACCGCTGTGGGTGAGGCCGAACAAACGGAAGACTTCCGTCTGGTTAATGCTTCTGTCACCTATGCTGCCACGACGAACGTCAGCCTGTGGGCGCGTGGTGAGAACCTGTTGGCTGAGAAATACGAAATCAACCTCGGTTATCCCATGCCTCGCGCCACATTCATGGCTGGCGTCAGCGTAAACTTCTAAAGAACCAATGAAACTGATAAGCAAAAATAACTTATAAACTCAAAAAAACATGGAAACAAGCGTCAGACTTTATTCTCTTAATTACAACGAGGCAAAGACTTACATGTGGGCAGCGATATTCGTGGCTTGCAACATGATTCTGCCTCATCTGTTCCACCTTATCCCGCAAGGTGGTATCATTTTCTCGCCGCTATCGCTCGTCATTCTCGCTGGTGCCTACAAATTCGGTTGGAAGACGGGACTGTTGGCTGCTGTCCTCTCGCCATTGGTGAACCACCTTACGTTCGGAATGCCTGAGTGGAGCGTCTTGCAGGTGATGACACTCAAGCTCGCTGTGTTGGCTCTTGTCGCCGGACTTGCTGCCCAGCACTTCAAGAAGGCAAGCCTGCCCCTCATCGTCGGTGTCGTACTCGTTAGCAAAGCTATCGAATGTGTTGGCGAACTGCTTCTCACAGGTGGCATCGATGCAACAATCGCCGACTTCACCATCGGTTGGCCTGGTCTGCTGATGCAAGTCTTCGGTGCCTGGCTGATTATGAAATTGTGATACAACTTCGGTATCTTACCATTCATCTTCTGTCAAAATAATTCCGAATTTTAAACACAAAAAACGGGCTATTTTTTGAAGTGGACAAGATTTAGGGGCGAAAAGCACAAAAAATCGATATTTTTGGAAGTCGTTGACATTCAACGACTTCCGTTTTCTTTACATTTTTGCGATTGGCAAGAGCTCTGCTTTTGGGTTGTCACTTGTAGCATCTGAGTGCGTCACACATAAGGTGTAAGATTGTCAGATGCAACAAGTAGGCGGGTCAGGTGTTATGTGTGACAGACTCAGATGCCACATCTGCCAATTCTACTGACCGAAAATCAGGACTGAAGTGCGCGTTTTTTGTTTTTCATGGGCTTTTTTTGTTCTAGAATGAACGATGAAGAAGACGTTTTTTGTTGTTATTTTTCAGAATAATTTATAGGTCATTTAACATCGCGCTAAAACTTTTGCGAAAGAAATTTGGAATATATTTGCAAAATATGTATCTTTGCAGAAACTAACAGAACTTAAAAATCAACATTAAAAACCGTATGATTATGAAGAAATTCTACCTTATCGCAGTGATGGCCGTCATGGCACTTACTGCCAGCGCACAACAAAGACTTTCTATCAGCACTTATGCCGGTACGAATCTGGAGAAAGTGAACGGAACGGAGTGCCAGATTACCGTCAACCGCCAGATGTTCCACGGATGGAACACGCTGTCGCTTCCTTTCGCTGTCAGCGTGGAGGAACTCAACGAGGCTTTCGGCAGCGACTGCCGTCTGGAGCGCCTGGTTGGTGTCGAGAGTTCTGACAATGCCGTGTCGCTCATCTTCCAGGATTGTAAGGCTCGCGGAATGGAAGCTAATGTGCCTTACCTTGTTTATTATAATGGAGAAGACGGCAACTGCCGCATCGCCAAGACTGCCATTCCCTACAACCGTACTGCAGCATTGTCATTCAGCGACGGTCATGAGAAGGTGACGATGGGGGCTGCCCAGAAGCAGACCACTGGCGATGGTTTCTATGGAATTCGCGTGAAGGACAACAGCGAGGCGTTGTTCACGGCTGTCACCGCTGGCGATGGCGCCATCTTCTACGCCACACGTTGCTTCGTGAAACTGTCTTCTGGTGTATCGAAGACCATCAACACCATCCACCTTGCTGCTGGCGAGGCCACAAGCATTTCAGCCCTCGTGGCAAGTGGCCGCTCGGTTGATGTCTACACGTTGTCGGGACAGAAGGTTGCTTCGAAAGCAAATGCCGCCCAACTACGTAGCCTTCAGCCTGGTGTCTATGTGGCCAATGGTCAGAAGGTTCTCGTGAAATAAATTACTCTCCAGCCACGCGCAGATACTGCTCGTAGAGCCATTCGTTCTGCTCGGGGATGGTGAGGTTGCTGTTGTCAAGCAGCAAGGCGTCGTCGGCCTGACGCAGGGGTGACACTTCGCGGTGTGAGTCCTGGTAGTCGCGGTCGATGACGTTTTGTAGTATGTCGTCGAAGTCGGCAGGCATTCCTTTTTCTTCTAGTTCTTTGAAACGACGCTGTGCGCGCACTTCGGCACTCGCGGTAACAAACACTTTCAACTCGGCATTCGGGAATACAGTTGTGCCGATGTCACGTCCGTCCATCACGATACCGCCCTCTTGTCCCATGGCCTGCTGCTGTGCCACCATCTCGGTGCGAACGAAGGGGATGGCTGATACGGCGCTCACATGGTTAGAAACCTCGAGCGAACGAATGACCTGCTCCACGAGTTCGCCATTCAGATAGGTGTCGGGGCGTCCTGTTTCTGGGTTGAACTGGAACGTGATGCTGATTTCTGGTATGCGTTTTTCCAGTTCATCGGTCTTCACGGTATCGTCTTCGTTGAAGAGATTGTTGCGCAGGGCGAAGAGTGTTACTGCACGATACATGGCACCGGTGTCCACATAGACGTAACCTATGCGGCGTGCGAGGTCTTTGGCCATTGTGCTTTTACCGCACGAGGAGTGGCCGTCGATAGCGATGGTAATCTTTTTCATATTAGGAGTTCTGTTTTTAATCATCTTCTTTTATTCTGATTCTATAAGTTGATAGCCAAGTTCAAGATGAGCGAATGGCTGGACACATGGTATTTTCCGTAAGCCAGATGCAGTTTGAAGCGCTCGAGGGCAAGGCCTGCACCGAGAGAAAGACCGGCTCCGTGAGCACTCTCATTGTCCACGTCATCGGTCGTGATGTTCATTTCGTGCGCACGTCGGAAGTTGTATCCCGCGCCTATCCATATCTGTTCGGAGAGCAACAAGTCAATGCCTGCTGCAAGATGATGGATGAATTTGTAATCCCAATGGGTGAGGTCAACCAACGTACCCGAGAACCTCAACGGCGTGCCTACGAGCCGTTTGCTCACTCCAGCCTGCAAGTCGAACGGCAGTCGTTCATATTCTTCATCGTAGGCGTTGATTTGTCCGCCCAAGTTCTTGGCCACCAATGATGCTGAGAGTCCGCTTTCCGGCTTGTAATAGTTCACTCCAAGGTCAACGGCCACGGCCATCGAATTGTAGCTCGCAATGTGCGAATTGATGAATTTGGCAGCAATTCCGCCACTAAGGTTTGGCGCCAGCAAATGGGAATAATAGCCTGTGATAGCAATGTCGCGTGCTGAGAAGTCGCCCGTTGCGATGTTGTTCTCATCAACTTCTTTCATGGTGCCATAGTCCAAGAATTGTCCCGAGACGGCCCATGCGCCACGTTCGCCTACTGTACGGTTGAAGGCAGCATTGGCAGTGTAGGCTCCCTGCATGTAGTTCATGAACCCCAAATGAAGCGTCTTGTCGCTTACGCCGTGCAAAAGGGCGGGATTTTGGAATATCTGAGCTTCATCGTCTTCGGCCAAAGTGATGTTGTCGCCACCCAAGGCGGCAGAATGCGCACTCACAGGCAATCGGAGGAAATTATAAATTGTCTGACTCTCCTGTGCTTTACATTCGACAATTGACAACAGACAATTGACAATTAAAGTTAATAGAAGAGTGAAAACAGTTTTTTTCATTTATTTTATTCTAATTTATGCGCAAAGATACGCTTTTTTCAAATTTCTGAATTATATTTGCATTATCTTTTATAGACATTTCGTAATAAATAACGAAAAATTCTGTTTTTTAGTATAAATGAAGGAACTGAAGAAGACTGACAAGGGCAACCTTGAGAACAAACGGACGACTGGCTTCTTGTTGGGGTTGGTGCTGGTGTTCTCTTTGGCTTTTGTTGCGTTGGAGTACACGAGTCATGAACCTGACTATGAAACCGACGAATTGTTGCTTGATGATTTGGCGCAGGATTTGGAACTGCTGCCTGCCATTGAGCAACAAGAGATGATTGCTGCCCAACAAACGCCCGAAGAAGTGAAGGTTCCAGAGAAGATAAGGGCTGTAGAAGAAACTCCTCCCTCTGAGGCAGATTTGCTTCAAGAGGACAACGTGGTTGTAGGCGGCGAAGTTGATGAGGCTCCACAGAAACCAACCGCTACCGCCGAACCTCTGCCACCCGTAGTTACCGACATGGACGACAACCCGCTGAGTTTGCGTGTGGTGGAGCAGTTGCCCGAGTTCCCTGGCGGTATGGTGGAGTTTATGAAATGGCTGACGAAAAACCTGAAATATCCTCCATCAGCCCAAAACCGTAAAGTGCAAGGGCGGGTGGTCGTCTCGTTCATTGTGAACAAGGATGGCACTATAGCCGATGCGAAGGTTGTGAAACCTGTTGACCCGACACTCGACCGCGAAGCGATGCGTGTGGTTAGGATGATGCCCAACTGGAAACCTGGCTTGCAGATGGGAAAACCTTGTCGCACGATGTTCGCCATTCCTATTGTCTTTAAACTATAAATTCATTATAAAGCATGTTTACATCAGAAGAAATCCTTGCAAAAGTAAATCATTACATTGACAACCTGCCCTACGACCGTCGCCCTGAGTCGCTCTATGCACCTATCCGCTATGTGCTCTCGTTGGGAGGAAAACGAATAAGGCCTGTGCTTATGATGCTTGCCTACAACTTGTATGCCGACGATGTGGACAGCATCCTTCCTGTGGCGTGTGGGCTGGAGACATTCCATAACTTCACTTTGTTGCACGATGACCTGATGGACAATGCCGAATTGAGGCGTGGCCAGCAAACTGTCCACCAGAAATGGAATGCCAACACGGCCATCCTTTCGGGCGATACCATGTTTGTGATGGCTTTTGAGCGAATGACGCATTGCCGTCCAGACAAACTGGCCGATGTCGTGGGTACCTTCACCGAGACGGCATTGGAGATTGACGAAGGTCAGCAACTAGATATGGATTTCGAGAATCGCACCGATGTCACCGAAGAAGAATACATCGAGATGATTCGCTTGAAAACAAGCGTGTTGTTGGCGTGTGCCGTGAAGATAGGCGCCATCTTGGCCGACGCAACCCCTGAGGATGCTGACACCCTGTATAAGTTTGCCGAGCAGTTGGGTCTCGCATTCCAGTTACAAGACGATTTCCTGGATGTGTATGGCGACACGAAGGTGTTTGGAAAAGCCATCGGTGGCGACATCACATCGAATAAGAAAACTTACATGCTTATCAATGCCTGCAACCGGGCAAATGCTGCACAGCAGGCCGAACTGTTAAACTGGATTGGGTTAAAGGACTTTAATGCTCATGAGAAAATTGCCGCTGTGACCCGACTCTATAATGAAATCGGCATCGACCGACTGGCTTTGCAAAAGATAGAGGAGTATTTTGCCGAGAGCAGGAAATATCTGGACAAGCTCAATGTTCCTGAGGAGCGGAAGAGCGAATTGCGCAAATATGTGGCTAACATGATGAACCGTCAGAACTAAATGCCTTATCGCCGACTACCCAAAACCGATGCCGCACGTCTGCGGGCACTGAGAACGCTGCTCGATAACAACGACGTCTATGTGGTCAGGAACAGATTTTTGGATTGGAAAACGCTGAATCGTGCCCAACCGGCTTACGACCGTCTGCTGACGGCCTATGAGCAGTATCGTGTGAGTTCTCAGGCACAAATCCGTCATACTGCCAAGTTGGAGAGATTGCAACGCAACGCCACCATCTACGTGAGCCACTTCGTGCAGGTGTTGCTCATGTCAGTAGAGCGTGGGGAGACCAAACGACAGTTGTTGCCACTCTACGGTTTGGATGCTGACACTACCACCGTGCCTAACATCAAGACGCTTGAACGTCTGTTGGAGTGGGGCGAAAAGATTGTCGCTGGCGAGAAAGAGCGTATCAAGAAAGGCGGGCGCCCCATCTATAATCCTTCAATCGGAATGGTTTCCACCCATCTTGACATCTTCCGGGAGGCGTTTGAGCAGCAGCGACGGTTGCAGCTACGCACGCAAAAGGTTGTTGCCGACTTGCAAGCCATACGTCCAGAGGTGGATGATATCTTGCTTGAATTGTGGAATCAGATAGAAAAGCATTTCGAGAACGAGCCACCTGAGGTGCGTTTTTCTGAGTGCAGGAAGTTCGGTGTGGTGTATTATTACCGCCGACACGAGCCTCACGACTATTGACAATTAAATCGAACAGCATTTCCCAATGAATTTCATAGATACCCATACGCATCTTGATGGTGAGGAGTTCACGCAAGACATTGAAGACGTTGTTGCCAGAGCTCGCGAAGCAGGAGTGTGTAAAGTATTCTTGCCAGCCATCGACCTCAAGACTGTCGGGACGGTTGGAGAAGTTTGCCGCCGATATCCTGGCTTTGCTTATCCCATGTATGGCCTCCATCCCGAGGAAGTGAAGGCTGATTGGCGCGACCAACTGGCAGCCATTCGCCCACATCTTTTGCCCGATTCGGCGTCTCCTTCGCCTATTGCCATTGGCGAGGTGGGATTGGATTTTTATTGGAGTCGGGAGTTTGAGCAGGAGCAGATGGAAGCCTTTGAGGAACAGGTGCGATGGTCGGTGGAAACCCGTTTGCCGTTGATGATTCATTGCCGGAAGGCACAAAACGAGATGGTTAGGATTTTGCGTCGATACGAGAATCAGTTGCCAGGTGGCGTGTTTCATTGTTTCACGGGGAATGAGATTGAAGCCCGTGAGTTGCTTTCGTTCGAGAACTTTGTCTTAGGAATCGGCGGTGTGTTGACTTTCAAGAAGAGCCACTTGCCCGAAGTGCTGCCTTCGGTGGTACCCCTTTCACGCATCGTCCTCGAAACCGACAGCCCTTACATGGCTCCTGTGCCCCATCGTGGCAAGCGTAACGAGCCCGCCTATGTGGCTTGTGTACTTGAAAAACTGGCTGTTTGCTATGGTGTGGACCAAGAGGAAGTGGCGCGGCAGACAAATGAAAACGTGAAACATGTGTTCGGTATCGACGCAACTTAATCATTAAAGAACCTTAAATTGCGCACGCAAGTTGGTGTTTTTTCAAATAAATGCGATAACTTTGCATTCGCTTTTTCAATGGAGAGGTGCTCGAGTGGTTGAAGAGGCACGCCTGGAAAGCGTGTAACCGGCAAAACCGGTTCGCAGGTTCGAATCCTGTTCTCTCCGCAGGTTCCCCAAAAATAGGAACACTTAGAACGCTAATCCTCAATGGGTTAGCGTTTTTCTTTGCCTTATGTTCCCAAACTTTTCGTTTTTCTGAGGGAACATCATGGGAGCATGTTGGGGAGCATTCAAAGAATTATTGATGCCTTATCACGTAAAGTGTTAATTTTGAATGTGATTTTTCAAAGTTTAAAAAATCGAAAAAGACTTTAAAATCAACCGTTTTCCGTATTTAATCATTCATTTTTGCTATTTCCTGTTTTTTCATGGTATTACCGATTTGGGTTTCAGTCGAAAATCGAGCCTTGCAGTCTTTTTCTATCTGATACCATTACTTTCTAATATGGGCAAAAACATGATAAAAACATACACCCACAACTGCAATTCTATCTTTTTAACAAATGTGTTAAAACCCTGTGTCTATCGGTGTTCCAACATCGTTCTACTGACAAGATGTTACGTATTTTTGCTATGTTTCGAATAAGTCTGGCCCTCTCTTTCTTTCCTTCCTCGTTGACGGTGGCTGGATTGACCAGCCATAGTCTCTAAGGTTCTTCAGAAGCACATAGTCCATGATATTATTTCGTTTATACTGTTTAGTGCCTTCCATGAACTTCTTTTGATTCTCCTTTTCCTGAAGCACCTGGATCACTTGTGTATAGCTGTCTTTGAACCTCTTGGACTGCTCATATATCTTCAACATGTAGTAGTTC
>CACXPX010000032.1 GCA_902769705.1 uncultured Prevotellaceae bacterium | reverse complement strand
CGCGACTGAATTTCTTGTTTCCCATTTTACTTAAATGAATTTAATAATTTAACATTTAAGGCTGCATGGGAGTCAACCTATTTCAGTACAAGACAATGTCTTGCTCCACCGATATTTAACACATTTTCACAATGCGCAAAGGTAATGCCATTTTTCGCCTGGATTCGTTTTGATTGTGCAAAAGCAATGTAATGACTGCCTCATAGCATAGCTTTGACCAGCTCATTTGTGGTCTTTTGGCAGCCGCAAAAACAACAAAATAGCAATGTAAAGATTTTTTACCATGAAATTTGGAGGATTGGATTTTCCATGTACTTGAGAAGGTACATGGCGAGTAAAGGCTGCGGCTCAGCATAGCTCGAGCGAGCTCGGCTCTGCACTCGCCTTGCACTTTACTTGCTGTGCAATTCCGAGGAATGTGGAATGAGGAACCAACGGTCGCTGTTCGCAAAGCGAGGGAAAGCAATGTGGAATGAGAATAGCATGGGAAATGGGGGGCTGAAGAGGAAGCAGCGCTTCGCTAAATTAAAAATTAAAAATGAAAAATGAAAAAAGGGTTCGAGGAGGAGGATTGCCAAGCGCGCAGGCAAAAACACTCTGAACTATGAATTATGAACTATGAACTATGAACCATGAACTATGAACCATGAACTATGAACCGTGAACTATGAATTATGAACTATGAATTATGAACTCTGAATTATGAACTATGAACCGTGAACTATGAACCGTGAACTATGAACCGTGAACTATGAAAATGATAAGAAAAATGAATATGAAATCGATGTTGAAGGCCCTGTTGGTCGTTGTGACGCTCTCTTGGGTGACGGCTGTTTCCGCCCAGAATCAGGAGGGACAGCCGGGCAATGAGGGCAATTCGTTGAGCAAACTGATGGTGATGCTCGGCAAGATGACGGATGAGCAGAAGGCGTATGCACGTGCCAACTGGCTGGTGGCTCCCGAGGCTTATGTCAACCGGAAGGACCATCCGGCGTCGTACGTCATATCTCCCAACCCGGCCCCCGACACTCAGACCTCCTGCGAGTGTTCGGGCTGCTCCAGCGCCTATCTGCTGCGCTTCTACGGTGAGAGCGCCAACGGAGTGGAGATGTTCAACCAGCCGTCTTTCCCCTGCAAACACAGCGAGGGAGCTTATCCCAGATGCTTCAAGGTGCTGTTCGAGGAGCAAATGGGCAACTACACGGCGGAATATTACACGGGTGACACCGACGACCTGAAGAACGCTGTCAGCAAGGGAACGCCCGCCATCGTGCTGCTTTTCAACGGGAAAACGCTGCATTATGTGCCTGTGGTGGGCTACGATGGGAATCACTTTTACATTCAGGATTCCGTTGACGAGTATAGGAATGTGTACGAAAATGACAACTTCAACAGGTCGGTGGAGATTGCAGTGTTCGACAAAATGTGGAATATCCCCATCGAATCCTGTCAGCGCCTGTTCGTGATTGTGAGGAAGAAATGAGGCCTTTCTTGAGCGTTTGGGGTGGGGGAAGCGTCAGAGCGTGATGCTTTCGATGCGCAGGCGCTGGAGGCCGGCAGGGACCCTTACTTCAACGATGTCGCCCACTTTCCTGCCCGTCAAAGCCTGGGCGATGGGCGACTTGATGGAGATTTTGCGCTCCTGGATGTTGGCCTCGTGGGGGCTGACGATGGTGTAGGTGGTGCGGGCGTTGTTGCCGAGATTGGTGATTTCGACCTTCGAGAGCAGGCCCACGGTGTCGGAGGCGAGCCGGTTGGTGTCGAGTACTCGTGCGTTTTCCAGCACCTTCTGCTTGAAGCTGATGCGGCTCAACAGGCGTCCTTGCTCGCGCTTGGCGGCATGATACTCGAAATTCTCGCTGAGGTCGCCTTGCGCGCGTGCTTCGGCAATGGCTTCCCTGACGCGTGGCAGCTCGACACGCTCCAACTGATGTAGCTCGGCCACTAACTTGTCGTAGCCTTCCTGAGACATGTATTCCATATCAATCCTTATGCTTTTTGGCCGCAAAATTACGCATTATTTTTGAAATATCGGCACCCAACGGCCTTCTTCTGCATCATTTTCCAATAGTTTTGATGCAGAAAACGGGGATTTCAGTGCAGAACATGCCTCAATTTCTCTGCTTCCTCCTGCAGCTTCTGCGGATTCTGCTTGGCGAGTTTCTTCAAATTGACCTGCTTCCATTGTACCGATGGATAATTCTTGAAGTATTCAAATTCATAGCCATCCCATTCGGGCTGCCCAGCTTCGAAACTGATTAAGAACTTCTTATCTGCTTCAGTCAGCAACGACTTGGCATCATTAATGAGTTTCGCACGAGTCTCTTCAAACTCTTCATACGTGAATGGAATATCAGTCATTCCCGCAAATTGGTTTTCCATTGCCTCCCGCTGGTCAATCAGGCGTGGAGCGAGAGACTCATGGATTGGACGGTCGCTGCCTAGGAAGCAGAAGATGAGTCCTTCACGGCATTCGCTCAAAGGAATGTCCATATACTTCACATCAAACATATCGCGAGGATGTTGTCGTGATAATGCTGCTGCAATCTTGCCCCCGTATAATTGAGTCATCGGCACGATATTTGCTTCACAATAGAGGGAAAACTCATTTTGTGCCTTCTCGCTCAATGGTATGGTTTGTACATCACCGCCAACAATCCCTCTCTTGGTTTGATTAACCTCTATCTTCACCTGCTTACCCCGGTACTCGCACAACAGTTTGCAATTGCCAAAGTTGGGAACAATATGCATACCTTTGAAAGCTTTCTTTGCTTTTTCCGCAATGGATTTCAGATGCAAATTGATGTCATCCAGACTTGTCTGACGGTCAGCCAATGGAATATAGGTCAAATCAACATCAACAGAATAGCGTGGCAAATCTTTCAAAAACAGATTGATGGCTGTACCACCATGTATGGCAAACACCTCCTCATCCATCACAATCGGAATGAGACGGAGCAGCAGTTCTACCTTCTGAGCGTAAACACTGGATTTCAAATCACTCATATTCAGCAAGCTCTTTGGAGATTGTCATATTATACTTTCTGATGTACTTTCCTGTTGGGGTGATCATAAACCTTGATGTGCCAAGACTGATATCCTCCAGTTTCAATGCTTTAAACCAAGCGTGGCCGGCCTTTTCTGCCATATAGAGGAACAGACGTTTCACTTTCTGAGATGTGCAGGTCTCCAGCAACGTCTGTACCAACTTGGGACGTAATGTAGTCATGCTCTCCATGATATAATAGATGTCGAGCAAAGCAGATGATGCATCCGGCAGGTTCAAGCATTCCAATATGGCACGCTCGGGTGAGGACACAAGCAAATCATGCTGATTGATAGCCATTGTTTCTACCCCCAGCAGTTCATCGCCCAGAAAAGAGGTGGTCATGTATTTTATAGTCATATCCCACTCCTCTTTTAGCAACCACGAAGGCAACTTGTTGTTTTTGTCTGTAAACAGATAAGCCGTAGGCTTCCCCATAGGTAAATAATGGGAATACCCACGATGTTCCAGTGCTGTATACGCCCCCACTATACAACTTTTACCCAGCTGTGTGTTGTATGAAGATATGGTTGCCATCAGTGAAGGAGTTGAACCATGTATCTTATAAACCCCTTTCGATATTCGGTCAAGCCATCCACTTTTCATGTAAGCGTGTTGTCCACGGGCGTCCAACCCCAGACTTGAAAGCCAAGAGCCGAACAAAACAGATTCATTGGGAGCAGTTTTTAATATTTGCTGTATTTTTGTTGTCATATTCGCTTATTTTATGAATACGGGACTAAATTTGTTGCAAAAATACCCTTTTTAATTTATATCACCAAACATTTGTCTCAAATAATGGCGATTTTATAGAATTTTGTCTCCAAATTCGTATTTTTGGCGAATTCGGAGACAAAAAATATGCATGAAACTGTATTTAACGAGACGATTGTCGTCCATAAAGAGGAAGGCTGGAACTCAAATCCTCACGCCAGCATGTGGATGAGGAGGATTTTGGGCCTCAGAGCTGGCTTACTGGATGAACTTCACCTTTGAGGCATCGCGCGGTTTGGCATCGGGCTGCTCATCGGGATAGCCGATGGCGAGGATGTAGTTGAGCCGGTAGCCCTCGGGGATTTCGAGGCGGTCGAGGAAGAACTTGGCTCCGGCATTGGAGTTGAGCCAGCGGACGGGTCCGCCGAGACAGCAGGTGCCGAGTCCGATGGCTTGTGCAGCCAGCATCATGTTCTCGCCCAAGAGGCCTGCATCGAGGTCGCCTCCGTTAGCGGGTGAGCAGACGCAGATGAGGGTGGGGGCGTTGCGGAACATGTTCTTGAAGTCTTTGTCGCGTTTCACCTGTTCGGCGTTGGCTTTCTTGTACACCTCGTTGACATCGGCGATGAGTTTCTGGTCTTCCACCACACGCACCACCCAAGGCTGGGCGTTCATGCCGCTGGGCGCGTTGATGCCTGCTCGCACCACCACCTCCAGCTTCTCGTGCTCAACGGGCTTGTCGAGGTATTTGCGGATGGAACGGCGGGCCATGATGGCGCTCAGCACGGGGTTGGCCTCCATGCAGACGTCGGCTTCCACATCGGTCATCTTGTCGGTGGGCTCATAGCGTTTCAGCACTCGTCCGTCGCGCGAGACGAGGAACTTGGTGAAGTTCCACTTGATGTCGGTCTTCTTGTCGTATTCGGCATCCTGTCGGCGCAGCATGCCGTCCATCATCTTGCCGCGCTGGTCGTTGAGGTCGAATCCCGCGAAAGCCTTCTGCGCCTTCAGGAGGGTGTAGAGCGGGTGCTCGTTGGCTCCGTTCACCTCGATTTTGTCGAACTGTGGGAACTGGATGTCAAAGTTGGCGGTGCAGAACTCGTGAATCTCCTTGATGCTTCCGGGCGCTTGTGCGCCGAACTGGTTGCAGGGGAAGTCGAGAATCTCGAAGCCTTGGGCGCGATATTTCTCGTAGAGCGCCTCCAGCTCTTTGTACTGGGGCGTGAAGCCGCAACGGGTGGCGGTGTTGACGATGAGCAGCACCTTGCCCTTGTAGTCGGCCAGCGAGACGTCTTTGCCGGCATCGTCCTTCACTTTGATGTCGTAGATACTTTGTGCAGATGTGCTCAGCACACATGTGACTGCCAGGAGGCAGAGGGTTATCAGTTTTTTCATGTTTCTTTGATGTTTTAATTGTGTTGGTATCTAATTCTACAAAGATAAGGCAAATCATTCATATGGCAAGCGGTTTAATTGAGTCTTTAAGCAAGTTTAACAAGAAATGGTGCACCGTATGTCAAGATTTTTCCTTACATTTGCAACACAAAACACATGATTCGCAGAAAACCTGAAAAAAGAATTGGAAAATATGGAAAAGATTTTTGCAAGCAAGGCTCCTGCAGCCATCGGCCCGTATAGTCAGGCCATCAGAGTGGGCAACCTCGTTTTTGCCTCCGGTCAGATTCCCATTGACCCTGCCACGGGGGTGTTTGTGCCAGGTGGCATCAAAGAGCAAACACGACAGTCGTTGACCAACGTGAAGACCATTCTTGAAGCGGCTGGGCTGACGATGGCCAATGTGGTGAAAACAACCGTTTTCATGGCCGACATGAACGACTTTGCCGAGATGAACGGCGTCTATGCCGAGTTCTTCAAAGAACCTTATCCCGCCCGTTCGGCTGTTGCCGTGAAAGCGTTGCCGAAAGGAGCCTTGGTGGAAATCGAGGTGGTGGCAGCTGCGGAGTGATGAGAGGCGATTCGGAGCGTTGTTTGAATTGATTAATAGAATTGTATAATATATTGATTATGAAGAAATTATTGATGACGGCGGTGATGTTCGCCGCAAGTGTTGGGCTGATGGAAGCCCAGACGGCTCAGAGGCAAGTGGTGGAAGACGGTGGAACGGGTCCGTTCAAATCGGAAGTGGTGGGCGACGCTTCCTGTACCGGCTTCACGATGTATCGTCCGCAGAACCTGAAAGAGGTGGTGGCCAGGCAGGGTGCTCTGCCCGTGATTGTCTACGCCAACGGAGCCTGTTTCAACAACAATGTTGAGATGCGCCTGTTGTTGAGTGAGGTGGCTTCCTACGGGTATGTGGCAGCAGCCATCGGTCCGTATGACGAAGCCGACGTGATGGCTCAGTGGAGGGGTGTGCTGAAGTCGGCTTATCCCGAGACGAAGGGTGAGGTTGTGATGGCCAACGGCGAGAAGATTTTGCCGATGACTGCCGAAGAGAGAAAGGCTCAGCAGGAGCAGCAGGCCAAGCAGAGGGAGCAGGCTCAGAAGAACGCCAAGAAGGCCAAGAAATCGAAGAAACAGCAACCGGCTGAGCCGCCCTTCAGAACCTATCCCAAGATGTTGCTCGAGGTGCTGGATTGGCTTACCGACCAGAATGCTGATGCCAAGTCGGAATACTACCATTGTCTGGACCTCGACCATGTGGCAGCGATGGGCCAGTCGTGTGGCGGCGCACAGGTGCTGGGTGTCTCCCACGATCCGCGCATCAAGACCTGCGTGATGCTGAATACGGGCATCGGCGACATGGAGATGATGGGCTCGACGAAAGAGAATCTGAAGAACCTGCACCAGCCGATGTTCTATATGATTGGCGGTCCGGCCGACATCGCATACGCCAACGCACAAAAGGATTATGAACGCATTGCCGACAACATCCCGGTGGTGATGCTCAATTCGAAAGACGGCCACAGTGGAACCTACTACGAGAAACATGGCGGCAACTATGCCAAGGCTGTGGTGAAGTGGCTGGATTGGCAGCTGAAGGGGAAAGTGGGGCAATCGGCGCTCTTCCTCGATGATGACTATCTGAAGATGAAATTCCCCGAGTGGCAGGGCGTCCGCAAGAATTTCTAAGCGGTCTTCAACCTTTCCGCTCTTCAATCCTTCAACCCTTCCTGAAAGCGGCTTTTGGGGGCTTTGGAAGTTTACATTAAAAAACCACTACCTCGTTCTGGAGGTAGTGGTTTTGTTTTTCCAGGAATCTCCACGGGGTAGGGGACTTTTTATCCTATCTGATGAAGTTCATGAACACGGGGCGCTCCTCGCGTTCAGGTGCCGGTTTTCCGTCGGCGTGAATCTTCTGCAGCAGCCAAGCCATGTTGTTGCCGAGTGTGCGCATTGTCTGCATGCCCTCGGTGTCGAGTTTCACCTCTCCCTTGCCGGCTCCGTAGGCGATGTTCCAATATTGGGAAGTGACCACCGGCATGTTCATCATCTCGAACATCATGTTCATGGTTTGTAGCGTGGCTGTTGCTCCGCCTCTTCGGCAGACGGCTAGTGCTGCAGCAGGCTTGTTTTGAACCAGATGTCCTGCCGAGAAGAACAGGCGCTGCATCAGCGAGAGAATGCCACCGTTGGGTTGGCCGTAGTAGACAGGCGTACCCACCACGAGTGCGTCAGCCGTAGCCATTTTCTCGGTCAGCGTGCTGCAGATGTCGTCGTCAAACACGCAACCTTTCCCGCCATTCCGATGACAGCCTCCACAGTTGATGCACATGCGGACTGGTTGGCGGCCTATCTGCAAAATCTCTGTTTCCAATCCGTGTTTCTTCAGTTGTGTCTCAATCTCTTGCAGACAGCAAAATGTGTTGCCGTCGGGGCGTGGGCTGCCGTTGACTAACAAAACCTTCGGCGTCTTTCCCTCCTGCCACGTGTTTTGTGTGGGCTCGACTGCGTTTTCCAATAGTCCTGCAGACTCTGCTTTTGCCAGCATGGCCGACGTAGGAGCGATGATGGCAGTGCCAGCAGCAGCCAAAGCTGTCTTCTTGATAAAATCTCTTCTGTCCATAGTCTAGTCAAAAAAAAAATTAAAAAATATGTTGCAAAAATAGTAATAATACCCGAATTTTCTTTATATTTGTGCCAACATTTGAGATTTATTTCACCAACAACAAAAACCAAGATACTTTGCAACGGTTTGGAAACCACAAAAAATGGTTTCGGCATAGGGCCTTTGTGTGGCGGACCGCTTGGCAATTGAAGATTGAAAAAACAAAAGAAAATCTAAAAACTAACCCGACATGAAAACAAGAAAGTTGAGATGGGCTGCTTCCGTGCCGATGGTGCTAGAGGACAATATATCATCGTTGTCCCCGACAAGAATGCCGTCGTCGCTATCACCTCCGATGTGGGTGATTTGCAGGGTGAGCTGAACTTGGTGTGGGAACACATTCTGCCTATACTTTAAATGAATACAAACTTATAAACATATACAATGAAACACATGAAAACGATGAAGGTAACAATAGGAGGGGCGATGGTGCTCGGCCTGTTGGTGCTGTTGCCAATGAATGGCCAGGCTCAAGGCTCGCAAATGGACAACAGTGCGCCGAGAACAAGGATTCTGTCGCTCGACAGTTGCAGGGCGATGGCGCTGAGGAACAACAAGCAGATGGGTGTGGCAAAGACGAAGCAAGAGGTGAACGCCAACTTGCGGAAGTCGGCCCGCACGAACTATTTGCCAAAAGTGAGCGCGCTGGGCGGATATATGTGGATGAGCCGTGAAATCTCCATCCTGAACGACGACCAGAAGTCGGTGTTGAACAATCTGGGTACGAATGCTTCTGCCAATCTGCAGAGCACGCTGTCTCCCATCATTTCGCAACTTCCTGTTGCCGCACAGGCAAAGGTGGCGCAAGACTTGGCGCAGTTTGGCGGTGCTCTCGACCAGGTGGGGCAGGGTGTTGTCAACGGCTTCCGTACGGATACGCATAACATGTTTGCCGGAGCGGTGATGGTGACGCAGCCCGTGTATATGGGTGGTGCCATCACGGCGGCTAACAAGATTGCTGACATCAACGAAGAGATGGCGGCCAACTCGTTGGAGGCCAAGCAGCAGAGCATCCTCTACAGCATCGACCATGCTTACTGGCAAGTGGTGTCGTTGCACCACAAGCAGAAGTTGGCTGAAAGCTACGTTGAACTCGTGAAGAAACTGAAGAGCGACGTGCAGAAGATGATTGACAAGGGTGTGGCCACGAAGGGCGACGGACTGAGCGTTGGCGTGAGGGTGAACGAGGCTGAGATTGCGCTGATGGAGGTGAAGGACGGTTTGGTGTTGGCCAAGATGCTGCTCTGCCAGCTGTGCGGACTTCCCGTAGATGAGAACATCACACTCGTTGACGAGACTGCAACAGAACTGTCAGGAAATGCTGGTGCAGCAGGCTTGCACGAAGCTACTATAGAGACCGCAGCAGCCTATCGTCCAGAGCTGAAACTGCTGCAGAATACGGTTGACTTGAGCAAACAGACCACCAACGTGCTGAAGGCTGCCAACCTGCCGCAGGTGTTGCTCACAGGTGGCTATGCAGTGACAAATCCCAATACGTTCAATGGCTTTGAGAAGAAGTTCGGAGGCTTTTGGAACGTGGGTGTGCTGATGCGTATACCCATTTGGAACTGGGGCGACGTGAAGTATAAAGTGCGTGCCTCGAAGGGTGCCACAACGATGGCTAATCTGGAGTTGGCTGAAGCACGTGAGTTGATTGAACTGCAGGTGAACCAAAGCAGTTTCCGCGTCACTGAGGCTAACAAGAAGCTGGAGATGGCGAACGCGAATATCGCCAACGCCGAAGAGAACCTGCGTATGGCGAACCTCGGTTTCAAGGAGGGAACAGTCTCTTTCACCACTGTCATGGAGGCTCAGACCGCTTGGCAGTTGGCTCAATCGAAGAAGATTGACGCCGAAATTGGTGTCAAGCTCTCGCAGGTGGAACTGCAGAAAGCATTGGGTACATTAAGGTAATTTATAGTTCATAATTCATAGTTTATTATTCAATTATGTCAAATCAAGCAAAAGAACAGCATAACAACATCCTGCTAGCTGTCGCAGGATTCGTAATTGTAGTGGCCATCGTGGCTCTCATCGGTTTCCTCGCTTTGGGTCGTGACCCCGAAGTGATTCAAGGAGAGATGGAGGTTGAGGAGTATCGTGTGTCGGGTAAAGTTCCGGGGCGTATCTTGGAACTCCGTGTGAAAGAGGGTGATGTCGTGAAGGCTGGTGACACATTGGCCATCATCGAGGCTCCTGAGGTGCAGGCAAAGATGTCGCAGGCAAGAAGTGCCGTTGATGCCGCCTCTGCCTTGGAGCAGATGGCCCGCAATGGTGCTCGCAAGGAAATGATACAGTCGGCCGCACAACTCTTGGAACAGGCAAAAGCAGGCTTGGAGATTGCTGAGAAGTCGTATAAGCGCATGCAGCAATTGTATGATGAAGAAGTGGTTTCGGCACAAAAACGCGACGAAGCCGAAGCTATGTACAAGTCGGCTCAGGCTCAGGTGAAAGCTGCGCGGAGCCAATATGAGATGGCTGTAAACGGCTCTCGCCTGGAGGAGCGCCGGGCTGCATCGGCAACGGTAGGCCAGGCTCAGGGTGCTGTGCAGGAAGTGAAAAGCTACATCCGCGAAACCGTACAGATTGCTCAGATGGCTGGTGAGGTGACCGATGTCTATCCGAAGATTGGCGAACTCGTTGGAACAGGCACTCCCATCATGTCTATTGCCGTGATGGACGATGTGTGGGCAACATTCAACATCCGTGAAGACCAGCTGAAGAATGTGAAGATTGGCTCCGAGATAACGGTCAATGTTCCCGCACTTGACAAAGAACTGAAGATGAAGGTCTATTTCATGAAGGACAAAGGCTCGTTTGCGGTGTGGAAGGCCACTAAGGCTAGCGGTCAGTACGACCAAAAGACCTTCGAGGTAAAGGCCCGTCCAACGGAGAAACTGGATGGCGTCAGACCCGGTATGTCGGTGATCATGAAGAACGCCAAGTGAGGATGTGAATCGTATGCTGCCACCCAAACGCGAGGCAGCAGTGAATCGTTAATTGTGAATATGTAAATCGTTATAGCATTGAAGTATATTTCTCAAATCCTCGACATCGCGCTCCGTGAACTCGACATACTGCGCAAGAACCGTATATACGGCTTCTGCATGTTGGTGTTCCCGCTGGTGCTGGTATTGTTTTTCACAACAATGCTTGATGAGGGATTGCCGCAAGATCTGCCCATCGGTGTGGTGGACCAAGACAACAGCTCTACATCGCGTGGTCTTGTCCGCAATCTCGATGCTATGCAGAGTTCGCGCGTCATGTATCGCTTTGCAACGGTGACTGAGGCACGAAACGCCATGCAGGAGGGAAAGGTGTATGCCTACCTCTACATCCCTGACGGAACGGCAGCTAAACTCTTGGCAGGCCGACAGCCGAAGATATCGTACTACTACACGATGACTTGTCTCTCGGCAGGTTCGATGGCTTCGAAGGACCTGAAGACCATCGGAACGCTGGGTTCGATGGCTGTGGGAAAAGCCACGCTGAGCGCCAAGGGTGCCACGGATGGACAGATCAAAGCAGCCCTGCAACCCGTCACCATCGATGCGCACATGATAGCCAATCCACATGGCAGTTACAACTATAGCCTGACCACCGTCTTCGTTCCGGGCATTCTGATGCTCTTCATGGCGTTGCTGTCGGCCTATTCTCTCGGTATGGAACTGAAATTCGACACAGGCAAGGAGTGGCTTGCCCGTGCCAACAACAACATCATCGTGGCCATACTCGGAAAGTATCTTGTCCATGCACTGGTGTTCTTGTTCGTGATATTCCTTTATCAGTATTACATCTTCAACGAACTCCACTTCCCGCACCTTGGCGGTGTGTGGAGTATCGTGAGGCTCACGTTGTTGCAGGTAGCCGCATCTCTCGGTTTCGGCGTCTTCGCTTTTGGCTTGATGCCCTCGCTACGAATGTCGATGAGCATCTCTTCGCTGTGGTTTGTGCTCGGCATGTCGATGTGCGGTTCGGCTTTTCCCGTCATGGGAATGGACCCACCGCTGCAAGCTATGTCGTGGCTATTCCCTCTGCGCCACTACTGGATGGTTTATCAGGTGACAGTGCTCAATGGCTTCCCCATCATCGATGCCTGGTTCCATCATGTGGCACTCATAGCTTTCACGCTGCTGCCTTGGTTTGTTCTCCGTAAAGTTAAAAACGCAATGTTGAACTATGTCTACATTCCTTAATCGATTACGCGAGCACTTCACCGATGTGCTCTATATCTGGCGGCATGAGATGGTGAAAGTCATCAAGGACGAAGGAGTGCTGATGTTCCTCGTCATCGTGCCGCTGGGCTACCCGCTTCTCTACTCGTGGATTTATAACAACGAGTCGGTACATGAGGTGCCTGTGGTTGTGGTCGACCAGTCTCACTCTGCACTCTCGCGCCAGTTCATCCACGATTGCGATGCCACGCCCGACGTCGATGTGAAATACTATGCTGAGGATCTCGATGAGGCCCGCTCGTTGGTCAGCCGTCAGCTTTGTAAGGGCATCTATGTCATTCCCGCAGACTTCGCTACGAACATCAGCCGCGGCGAACAAGGAACTGTCAGCGTTTATTGCGACATGTCGTTGATGTTGGCTTATAAGGCTGTCTATCAGACGGCAATGATTGAAGCCGGACGGCTCGGCGCAGGACTGAACATCAAGAAGGCCGGTAACTACACCAAGCGAGAGGATGCGATTACGGCACAGCCTCTGGCCGTTGATGAAGTGGCGATGTATAATCCCTCAGGTGGTTACGGCTCGTGTGTGTTGCCAGCCGTGCTCATGCTCCTTTTGCAGCAGGCTCTTGCACTCGGTATCGGAATGGCGGCAGGAACGGCTCGCGAGCGTCACAAGAACGGACAACTCATCCCTCACGACGACCCGCACTACCGTGGTGCCTATCGTATCGTTTGGGGTAAGGCCCTTTGCTATGGAATGACGGGTGCTGTTGCCGCTGCCTATCTTTCTATGGCGGTCCCCCGCATGTTCTCTTTTCCGCAGCTGGCCGATGGTTGGACGCTGTTTTTGATGCTTCTACCTTATACCATTGCCAGCATCTTCTTCGGAATGACGGTATCGTGTCTGGTGCGTTACCGTGAGAACGTGATGCTCCTGATGGTTTTCGTTTCCGTGCCTTTGCTCTTCCTGACGGGAGTTTCGTGGCCTCAGTCCAGCATCCCCGGTGCTTGGCAGGGCGTCTCATGGCTGTTCCCCAGTACATTCGGCGTACGCGCCTTCATCCGTGTCAACTCTATGGGAGCCAGCGTCAGTCAGATATTGCCCGAGATTCGCATTCTCTGGATTCAGGCTGCCGCCTATCTCGGAATGGCTTGCTTGGTCTATCGCCACCAGTTCCGTTTGGCCAAGAAATATGCTACACCAACTGCTCCTGCCCCTACACCTGAAATTCCAACTACAACAACTTGAATCAAGGTTGCTGCAAGGATTATTCACCCCATCATACAATCAAGAATATGAGTTATAAGAATTTGATTTGTACTGCGGTTGCACTACTGCTTTCCACCTCCATTGCCCGTTCACAGTATCAACAGGTCAACGACATTCCGTACACAGAATCATCGGATGCCTATGCTCAGGAACGCTGCAAACTCGATGTGTATTACTCCACCGATTTGCAGGATGCTCCTGTGGTGGTGTGGTTCCACGGTGGTGGCATTGAGGGTGGCAGCAAGCACATTGACCCGCAACTCAAAAACAGCGGGCTCGTGGTGGTTGCGGCCAACTACAGACTGTTGCCGAAAGCAAAAATCGATGATATACTGGATGATGCCGCAGCAGCTGTGGCGTGGACTTATAAGAATATCTCGAAATACGGTGGCAGCAAACGGAAAATCTTTGTTGCAGGCCATTCTGCAGGAGGCTATCTGCTCGATGTTATTGGTCTGGACAAACGTTGGTTGGCGAAGTATGGTGTTGATGCCGATTCATTGGCAGCCCTTGTTCCTTTCAGCGGACAATGCATCACTCACTACAACATCCGCAAGCAGCAGGGGATAGGGCCGCTCCAAGCCACTATCGACCAATATGCCCCGCTCACCTATGTTCGTCCTGATGCCCCACCCATCGTCATCATTTCTGGTGACAGAGAGCTGGAACTGTTTGGCCGCTATGAGGAACAGGCCTACTTCTGGCGCATGCTGAAACTTGCGGGGCACAAGGATGTGACGCTCTACGAGATGCAAGGCTACGATCACGGTGCTATGCCGCAGCCAGCCTACAAGATTCTGAAAGACCATATCAAGCGGATTACTGACAAAATGACTTCGGCCTTGCCTCAGCCTAATGTGAAGGCAGAACAGCAGGCAGAGTACCGTTTCCAATGGCAACCCGAGTATCTGAGGCGTGATGCGAAGATTGACGAGACAAACTCCTCCATCCTCCATCTGGGGGGCAAAAACGGATACTATGACCTCACGGCTGAGACGGGAGCACTCATCAAGAATCTGCGTGATTTCTCTGTTTCCGTATGGTTCAAAGTCAGTTCCGAGAACCAACTCGATGGTTATGGACATTTCCTCTTCGCTTTCTCCGCATTAGCCGAGAACAGTGCCCACGAAGGACCCTATATGGCTATGCGCCTGAACGAACAACGCTTTGAGACCTCTACTGGCGGATACGAGCACGAGCAGATTATTATGCAGGGCGGAAAACCCAAGCGCGATGTATGGGTGCATGTGCTCTACAGACAACAGGGACACAAAGGTGAACTCTTCCTCAACGGGAAACTCATCGGGCGTAACGACCAAATGCCCATCCTCGCCGAAATATTCAAGGATGCTCCAGCCAATTGTTGGATTGGGCGTGCACCGTTCAGAGGTGACAAATTCCTGACGCAGACTGACGTTGCTGACTTCCGTATCTTCAACTATGCTGTCAGCAATCAGGAGATGCGCAAGCTAATGCAGTCGGCAAATATAAAATAGGGAAGGGGTAAGAAATGATATTTTCGTGGGTATTAGATAGGGTTAGGCTTCTGCGAGTGAAGCCTAACCCTATCTTTGTCTATTTCTTGGGCTTGATGGTAATCACTCTGTTGTAAGCTTCGGGCTTCACCCTGTATTCATCTAGCACATAGATGCAGGTACATCCCACACCAGTAGTGGCGTAGTCGAGGTTGAGGGTGTAGCGGTCAGCCTGTGGCTGCAGCTGATAGGTGAACTGGCTCTTCGTCAGGTTGTCTGTAGTGAACTGATAGGCGTTGAAGTTGAAGTGCTCGTTCATCGATATCTGCACGCCGTGTCCATTCTTGTCCAAGAGTTGCACGTAGCGGTTGTCCGTACGCAGAGCGTGGTCTTGTGGGAAGAGGTAAGGCTCGTACATGTCCTTCACGGCCTTGCTCCATACACCCACCTTGTAGCCCGTCTTGCGGTCGGGATAGTTCTCTTCTGGGCCGCGACCATACCATGTGATTTGGTCGAAGTCGTTAGCAACAGAGGTGGTGAAGCCGATGCGTGGGAGAAGCTCGGGCAGACGGCCTTGCGGGCTCAGATGGTTTTCGATTTTGACAGTGCCGTCATCGAAGAAATGATAAGTATAGTCGAGCGAGAAGCCAGCCAACTGAACGCCAGAGATATAGAGGTCGAGAGCACCGTAGGAAGATGCGCCTACTTGCACCAACTGGCTGACGGTGACAGTTGTTTCGTGCTGGTTGCTGTTCAGACGCACTTGTGCCGGACGGACTCTCAACTGCTGCACACCTTTCGAGTACCACAGCGTGGCCACTTGGTTTCCGTAGCCTTCAGCATAGCCTCCGTTGACGCGGAAAGCGTCCCATGAGTCGAACTCATTGGCAATAGGAGCACGCCACAGGTTGAACTCGATAGGCGATTTGAGTATAGACTTGCCTTCAACCTCAATCTGCTCAAGATTGCCCGTTTCCTTGCTAATCACATAGCAGAAGCCGTTGCCACTTATCTTGATTTGCTTTTCGTCTTCTTGCGTATTGATATTCTTGGCAGACAGTTGAGGCTCTTGAGCGGGAATGTTCCAGGAGGTGAGTTCCAGCTGATTCCACGCCACCTCATGGCCTTTCTTAGCCCAAACCTCGTCGCGTTTCAAGGAAGAGCTGATGGTGATGCGGTATTCCTTTCCGGCAACGATAGTCGGCTTGTGGTATGGAATGCGGACCACTTGCGTCTGCTGAGGTGCTGTGGAGAATTGGATGTCGCCTTCTTCCAACACTTGGTTGTCGGCCGTCAAAGTCCAATGTGAAGCGTATTGGGAAAGGTCGGTAAAGAACAACCGGTTGGTAATCTCGACCTCTCCGGTCTCTGCATTGAGCAGACGAACGCTTACGGGCTGCGTGGTCCACTTCATCTGTTTCATCTCGGGCTGCACGGTTCTGTCGGGCCATATACAGCCGTAGGTGCGCATGTTGCCGCCGATGGTGAAGAATGTGCCCGTGTCGCCATTGCCGTCGAACGTGAGGTAGAGCACTGCATCCTCAGCCCGTCCTTCACCGTCAGCCAGACATTTGCTGTAGATGGCAACGTTGTCCATCTCGGCATCTGCTGTATAGGTGGTCATCGGGTCTATGGCGTGGTTGCCGGCAATGCGTCCGATGTTGATGGGGTAGGGGAAGTTGCTCAAGATTCCGCGTTCACCACCGCCACCTCCTCTGTTTCCGCGGCGCTGGTTTCCTGTTTCTGGAGCGGCAGTCTTCTCCGTGCCCTTCAGCTGTCCGTCGATGTAGAGTTTCATCTCCTTTCCGTCCCACGATGCTGTTACGTGGTGCCAGTTGCCTATCCAGTTTTCAGGAAGGTCAACATCGAGCGTGTGCTTCAAGCCTGAGTGCAGATAGAACTGCAGTTTTTCTTTTCCTTTTTGAACCACACCAAACTGCGTGTTACCCTTCGTGATGTAGGGTGCACCTTCGTATGTTCCGCTCAGTTTTCCGGGTTTTACATCGAAGCTGATGGTCAGTTCCTTGCTGGAGAGTTCAACGTTGTTGCTGCGATACACTTCCACCCATTCATCGTGGCCGTTCAGGCGAAGCGTACCCTTCTCCACTTTAGCATTGCCCATCAAGTGGGCGGGTGTCTTATAAGGTGAACTGTCGGTCAATGGGCGGATGTGTTCCGTGAGACCAGGGTTGACAAAGTCCCAGAGGGCACCACCCATCACGCGAGGTTGACGGCGGATGACAGCCCAGAATTCGTCCATTCCGCCGCCTGCATTACCAGCTACGGACAGATATTCGTCCATGAACGAGGGACGCGGGTCTTCAGACTCAGGCACCATTGCCGTGTTCATCTCCAGCTCATAGGGCGTTGGATAGCGCGGACCGATGATTTCCTCTCCCGGATGCGCGTAAGCGTTGCCGCCATACATGAAGTAACGAGTGGGGTCGAGCCGCTTGCCTTCTTTCACCACTTCGGTGATGAGCGGACCTTCACCGCTCTCGTTGCCTGCACTCCAGAAGAGCACGCAGGCGTGATTGCGGTCGCGCAACACCAGCTTCTGCACGCGCTCCAGATACATCCCACGGAACCGCTGGTCGTTCGAGATGTATTCCGTAGCATGAGCTTCTGTACCAGCCTCGTCTATGATATAGAGCCCATATTCGTCAGCCAGTTCCAAGTATTTGTTCACAGGCGGATAGTGTGAGGTGCGAACGGCGTTGAAGTTGTGCTGCTTCAGGATTTCCATATCCTTGCGGATGGTTTCTTCGTTCATGGCGTGTCCCAGTTCGGGGTGCTGCATGTGGGTGTTGATGGCGTTCACTTTGATGGGCTGGCCGTTCAGATAGAACGTCTGGTGGCGGATTTCCGTCTCCTTGAATCCCATCTTGCTGTTGATTTCTTGCACCACCGTTCCTGCTTCATTCAGCAGTTCCAACTTCAGTCCGTAGAGCACAGGTGTCTCACAAGTCCACTTGTCGGGGTTGGTGATGAGCGATGAGAGTTCAACCGACTTCTTCCCCTTGCCGTTCATCGTGAAGCGGTCGGACGTCAGTTGTTTCACCTGCTTGCCAACCTTGTCTGTCAGCGTGGCGCGCACAGCGTATGAGCCACTTGCGTCTTCGTATTTCTTCACGTCAACATTCACCTTCATCGTGGCATCGCGGTATTGGTCGTCAAGGTCGGTGGTGACATACCAGTCGAACAGTCGGGTCTTGGGTGTGGCATAGAGAGTCACATCATCGAAGATACCAGCCAATCGCCAATAGTCTTGACCTTCCAGATAGTAGCCATCGCTGTATTTCAGCACACAGACGGCCAACACATTCTTGCCCGGACGAACATAGGGTGTCACATCGTATTCTGCAGGCTCTTGTCCGCCTTCGTTATAACCCACCTGCTGACCGTTGATCCATACGAACGAAGCACTCTGGGTCTTCTCCAAACGCAGGAAAATCTGCTGTCCCTGCCACTTGGCGGGCAGAGTGAACGTCTTTCGGTAAGCTCCGGTTGGATTGTAATCTCTCGGAACAAAAGGTGGATTAGCCTTGAACGGAGCAGGCACATTGCGGAACTGTGCATCGCCATAGCCTTCCATCTCCCAGTTGCTTGGCACTCGGATGGTGCGCCACTTGCTGTCCTTGAAATTCGTTTGGAAGAATTGCTGCGGCACTTCCTCGGGTGTGTTGGCAAAGAAGAATTGCCACTGTCCATTGAGCGACAGATGATTAGGGGCCAGATAGTAGGCGTGTCCCTCTTCCTGTCCTTCCTCAAAAACAGCAGTGTTCTCGATGTAATCGTAAATGTGCTCCAGATACTGAGCGTTCATTTGCAGCGAACAAGCAGCAAATAGGCAGAGTGAAAGTCTTTTTAGGTTCATGTTATTTTTAATTAGTTTGCATTATAATCATCCAGATGCAATGATGTGAGACTGCGGATTCCCACAGGATTTTCATTGTCTAGCAATTTGTGTCGCAATTTGAATGCAAAGATACAAATAAGAGAGCAAAGCGCAAAAGAAAACCTCATTTTTGTGTGTTATTCCACCCGATATTGTCACTTGTGGCATCTGAGGCGGTCAAAAGCCACAAATGAGGGTGTCAAAAGCCACAAATGAGGGTGTCAAAGGCCACAAATGAGAGTGTCAAAAGCCACAAATGACAACACCGAGAACACAGCTTTTCCAGACGATGTGTATTTGAATATGTACGTGCGAATCAAAGGAAGAAAACGAACTTGGTGCCTTCACTCCCTTCGCCGTCGTAATCGCCTGAGATGGGAAACTGGCTGCAAAGGGTGGAGACGGCATCTTCGTCAAGCCGGACAGACAACTCGAGTTCAATGGCTGTCCTCTCTTGCGAATACGCCAAAGAAAAGATGCATTCCCCCACGACAGCGTTCACCACTGTCCTGATTTCGTCCTGAGTGCGCCAGATGGAATCAAAGTCTGTCATTTCTTCCTTTCTGTTTATGATGAAACGGTTTGATAAGTCGGCATTCAATCGATTTTTTCTATGATTAAATTCGAGGAGCCTTTTTCGAGTGAATTATCTTCATCGTAATGAATATGGCTTCCAGCATCTTCATTAGCCAAAGCCTCCAGCTGGGCAGCTAAGGAAAGCAAGCCCTCTTGATTGGCTGAAATCAATACCGTGTTTTCATCATCAACACCCACCTTGATTCTGAATCCGTCTTCCCATTTTATTTCCATAAATTCTGATTTGTCTGATGAGCTCTTCATAAACAATCCTAAATTATGGTTGCAAATTTACAGAAAATCGGGCGAAAATGACTAACTTTGCATGTCAAAAAACAACATCATTGAATTAAAAAACGATGGACTATCTGCCAAAAGACCCGGCCATATTGGTTTCAAGTGTCAACATGCTTCTCAGGGATGAAGAGTTCGACACGCTGGAATCGTTGTGCTACAGCTTTGGAACAGAGCCGAAAGAGATAAAGAACTACCTATGGGGACACGGATTTGTGTATAGCGAGCAGCAAAAGCAATTCCGTCCGATAGGATACGATAAATAGAGAATGATAACAAAAGACAGCATCGAGACCGCCTACAGTTTCCTGCACCAGAAGCGGAACGTATACATCCATTCCACCCTCGACTGGCAAAGGGATGACATAGAGATGGCTATAGCATCCTTTACCGAAGACATGAGCCCGGAGTTGTATGATGCCGTCAGCGAGGGTAGGGCAGACTTCCTCCGCGACCACAAGAGGTTTCAGGAGGATATCACCCAAGCGGTTGAGACGCTTGAAACGATGCTATAATGAACATAGAAGACTATCGCGACTACTGCCTGTCATTGGGAGATGACGTGGAGGAGAAGCTGCCTTTCCAGAAGTTCAAAGGCGGAGAGGGCGTGTTGGTTTTCTACGTGCAAGGCCACATGTTCTCGTTCTTCGATTGCAACGATTTCTTAGTCGTTTCGCTTAAATGCCAGCCCGACCGCATTGAAGACCTGAAAGCACAGTATGATTGTATCGGAAATCCGTACAACGAATCGCCCAAACATTGGATAGGCGTCAATCCCAACACTGCCCCAGATGCCCTGCTGAAGGAACTGACAAGGAACTCTTATGAGATTGTCAAGGCAAAGTATAAGAGCAGAAAGAAGAAATAGTTTGGTGGCATTCTCCCCAAACGAAGAACAGCTGTTGTTTTGTGGATGCAAATGTTAATTTTTCAGTTTGCGTAGGATTAATCCACTTTTTTCTCTATATTTGCAAACGTATGTAGTATGACCATGAACAGAATAACCTAAAAAAACGAAATATGAACAAGAAAGAAAGGAAACATCGTCCGTTGGTGTATGCGTTGATGATAGCGATGCTGATGTGGATGCAGGGGACAGCTGCACAATCGTTCGAATATCCAGAGTATCCTGATGGAGCGAAGATTGCCGTGAAATATCAGGGAAGCCGTCCAACCATCTCCGACTTTGCAACAGCATTCCTCAACCACTCGAAGACGAAGAATTTCTTTGACAAGGTGTACAGCGAATGGCAGCGATTCCAGCAAAAGAAACCACTAAGCAAAAACGTTAGCATCAGTGTGGACACGAAGAACGGATACATGCACTATGAAATCCTGAATCCGGAAGAGAAGGACACTATAGTGATGGAGATGTGCTTCTGGAACTGCGCCGATGGAAAACGCAAACTGGTGTGTGCCAACGCCTACTGGGCAATGGATGGCGATTATGGTTGGGATGACTATATAGGCTCCTATTTTTATGTCTATAACAATAACACACGCATCATGCGAGAAGTCTTGGCCGAGGACATTGGTGCGCTGTACGACAGTGACGGTCTGACCGTGTTCTTCCTTCCGCGACAAGGAAAAAACATCAGAGTTTCAGCAGCAGGCGGAGGAGGTCGGTGGAATGAAGTGCTGGAATGGGACGGCTATCAGTTCAACTCGAGAAAAGAGCCATGATTTTGGATGTAATTGTAGTTATATAATGAAGAACATATATAAAGCACATATCCTTTTCACAAAGGAGAAAAGTCGTTTCGAAGAATATGAGAACGGCTATATTGCCGTTGAAGATGGCATTGTAAAGGGCGTGTTCAGCAACTTGGCCGAACTCAGGGAGCAATGTTCAACGTCCGATGAACAATGGAGAGACGTTGAGGTCACAGACTTCGGCAACTGTCTGCTCATTCCCGCAATGAACGACATGCACGTGCATGCACCTCAGGTTCATAATCAGGGTGTGGCAATGGATTTGGAGTTGCTCCCGTGGTTGCAGAACTACACATTCCCTGAGGAAGCCAAGTATTCCGACATCCATTATGCAGAGCGCATGTATCGTCGTTTCTTGCATACACAGTGGCTTTTCGGCACGATGCGTAGCTGTGTCTTCGGCACTATACACACCGAAAGCACCCGCTTGCTGATGAAGTTGTATCAGGATGCCGGTATGGGTGCATTGGTCGGCAAAGTGGCCATGAACCGCCACTGTCCAGACAATCTCTCAGAAGACGTGGAGGCCGCCGTTGAGGGCAATGAACGGCTGATAGCCGAGTTCAATCGGCCCGATGCATTGGTTCGTCCCATCATCACCCCGCGTTTCGTGCCGTCGTGTACGCCGGAGTTGCTGAAGGCCTGTGGCGAACTGGCCAACAAATACCAACTGCCCGTGCAGTCGCATATGTCGGAGAATATATCGGAGATTGCCTGGGTGCAGGATTTGGAAAAAGAGAGCACCTGCTATGGAGATGCTTATTACCGCTATGGACTCTTCGGACAGACACCAACCATCATGGCCCACTGTGTTTGGACTTCGGGCGAGGAACTGAAAATGATGGAGCGTCACGATGTTATGGTTGCCCACTGTCCGACATCAAACTTCAATCTGTCGTCTGGAATGGCTCCCATTCGAACCTTCCTCGACGAAGGATTGCGCGTGGGGCTGGGCAGCGACATCAGTGGCGGACACGACCTGAACATGTTCCGCATGTTGACGTATGCCATTCAGGTCAGCAAGATGCAATATCAATTAGACCACAGCAAGGCCTTCCTCACGTTGCCCGAAGTGTTCTGGATTGCCACCAAGTCGGCAGGAAGTTTCTTTGGAAAGGTGGGTAGTTTCGAACCCGGTTACGATTTCGACGCCTTGGTCATCGATGATGATGTGCTGCACCCCGATGAATACTCGCTCATCCATCGCTTGGAGCGATACATCTATGTGGGCGACGATCGTCAGATCTTGCGCCGCTTCTGCCGTGGCAAGGAAATTATGGAGCCGAAGGAGGTGGAGTGAATTGTGCGTAGAAACACGGCTGAAAGCGAATAACCCTGTAAGTCCAACTTACAAGGTTTTACTTTGGAGGGTGCCCGGTGGGACTTCTCACAAAAAAAAGACATTGCCTTTCGGCGATGTCTCTTTGTTGGGTGCCCGGTGGGACTCGAACCCACGACATTCAGAACCACAATCTGACGCTCTAACCAACTGAACTACGGGCACCATAATAGTTGGTGCTTTTTAAAAGCGAGTGCAAAGGTACGGGAATTATTTGGAATGACCAAATAATTCCCGATATTTTTTTGTTATTTCTTTGCAGGAGCTTCTGGAGCTGCAGGAGCAGCGGGAGCATTTTCTGTTGCGGCAGCAGGAGCGGCCTTGGTGTCGGCAGCGGGAGCAGCTTGCTGTCCAGCGCCGAATCCCTGAGTGTTCACGGGATTGGTGGTCTGTGTTTCTGTTGCAGCTTTCTCAAGCACGCTCTGGTCGGTGACGGCAGTGGGAGCTGTATAAGCGCAGAAGACACTGAGAACGACCATGAATGCTGCAAGACCCCACGTTGCTTTTTCTATGAAGTCGGTGGTTTTGCGCACGCCCATGATGGCGTTCGACGATGAGAAGTTGGAGGAGAGGCCTCCGCCTTTAGACTCTTGAATGAGCACGATACCAATCATCAGTAATGATGCGATTACGATGAGTACTACTAATAATGTGTAAATCATTTTTTTTGTTTATTTTGTTTTATTATTTAATATCAATTTCTCTAAGAAACGAATTTGGTCTGCAAAGTAAGCATTTTTTTTTGGATAATTCAAATTTAAACGCTGAATAATTTCTAAAGCCTTTGCATATCTGCCTTGTTTAATGTAAATTTTTGCTAAAGTTTCGGTAAAATAGCCCTCGTCGGTCTCTTTTTCATCGTTTTCGTCAGCGATTTCGATTTCCGGAACGAATTCGGGTTCTTCCTTCAAGACGATTCTCCCACCTTCGTCGTTGATGAATTTGTCAATCAGGTTTTGTCCCTTCATGAGTGGGGTTTCTTCAGCTTGCTGAGCCTCTTCCTCGCTTTCGATGTCGAGCAGGTAGGAGACGTAGTCCACTGCCGCGTCGGCTGGTGTGGGTTTGCGCCTTGTCTTGCGTTCCTCTTCGTCTTGGGCGGGGATGGAGTGCAGGAACGAGTCGATGAGGCTGATGGTCCTGTTTTCTGTCTGTTGTCCCTCGTTTTTCTGCTGCTTGGCTTTCGTTTCGTTTCTGAACTTGTAGTGTGCGGCTTCAACGAGGTTGAAAATCACTTTTCGGTCGTTGATGTAGATGGCTGCTTTTCTGAGTTCCTCGTCGAATGTAGGGTCGTGGAGCAGGTAGAGGTTCTGCAGCATGAGGATTCTGGCATTCTGATGATAGGGGTGGAGCGCGATGAGACTTCGGAGGTCGTATAGCGTCTCCTTGTCCATGAGTTCCGGATGCTGTATCAGTTTTGTCAGTTCCATTTTCGTGCTGCTCTACAGTTTTATTACCATTGTGCCACAGTTGCGTTGAAGATCTGGTCGCACAGTTCTTTCGTCATCTGTGTGACCAGTTCCTCCTGCACAGAGCTGAGGCTTTGTGTAGTCTCATAGCTGGCTGTGGCAGTGAACTGTTTCTCGAAGTCTTCTTCGTGCTTCTTGGTGTTGGTGAAGCGCACGTTGACGGTCATCGACAGTTCGGTCTGAGCCGAATATCCTTCGCTCGACACACCTTTGTTCCTTTGTGCATATTGGGTGATTTCACCCTCCACCTTCAAGTCGCCGTTTCGTTTCACCTGTATGAGTTTCGTGTGGTTGGCGAAGTGGTCTTTCAACTGGTTGTTGAAGAGCGGTCCCATTGGCCCCCACACATAGCTCGACCTGATGGGGAAATCGGCGATTTGTATGGTCTTGGTTTTGGTGTAGTCGATGTTCGAGCCGTTGAACGAATAGCTCACACTGCACGCTGTCAGGATGGCTGTGCAAGCAAGCAGCAGAAGCACACCCATTGCGTGTGTCCCCACCGATGTCTTATTCTTCATCTTGCTTGTCTTTGTCCAATCCATATTGTTTTATTCTGCGATATAGTGTGCGGTCGGAGATGCCCAGCTCTTGGGCGGCCTTCTTCCGGTTGCCTCCGTTTCTTTCCAATGCTTTTTCCAACATCTGCCTTCCGATGTGGCTCAGGTTCAGCGTCTCGGGCTCGCGAATCTCCTCGGCCTCTGCCTCTTCAATGTTGGCGATAGGGGAGGGCGACTGCGTTCCCACGGGCGTCAGAGCGGTTGCAGCAGAGTCAAACGAGGTGATTTGCCCACCATATGCGGCTCCTGTCAGGTTGTGGGCTTCGTCCAGCTGCTTGCGCATGCTGTTCATCTCGCGTTTCAGGTCGCTGATGCTTCCTCTCATCTCGTAGAGAATTTTGAACACCATCTCGCGTTCGCTCTCATACGAGTGTGAGCCGCCGCCACCGATGGTGGCCAGCTGAGTGCTCTCGATGTCTTGTGGAATGAACTGCAGAAGCGTCTTGGCGTCTATTTCCCTGTTCTGGCTGAGCACCGACATCTGCTCGGTGATGTTCTTCAGCTGTCTCACGTTGCCCGGCCATTTGTATTTCAGCATGATCTGCTTGGCCTCTTCGGTGAGCGTGATTTTCGGCAGCCGGTATTTCTCTGCCATCTGCAGGGCGAAAAGACGGAACAGAAGGATGATGTCCTGACCTCTCTCGCGCAACGAAGGCATCTGAATGGGAATCGTGTTGAGCCTGTAGTAGAGGTCCTCACGGAAGCGCCCCTCGCTGATGGCCTTCTGCATGTTCACGTTGGTGGCCGCCACGATGCGCACATCGGTCTTCATGATCTTCTGTCCCCCCACGCGGATGTACTCACCCGTTTCCAGCACACGCAAAAGTCGTGCCTGAGTGGCCAATGGCAGTTCGCCCACTTCGTCGAGGAAGATGGTTCCCTTGTTCGCCACTCCGAAGTAGCCCTCGCTCTCGCCGATGGCTCCCGTGAACGAGCCCTTCTCATGTCCGAAGAGTTCGCTGTCGATGGTTCCCTCGGGAATAGAGCCACAGTTGATGGCGAAATAGCGCTCTCGCTTGCGTGGAGAGTTGTCGTGAATCACGCGTGGGATGATCTCTTTTCCCACACCGCTCTCACCGAAGATGAGCACAGACAAATCGGTGGGTGCCACCTGTAAGGCGACATCCAACGCACGATTCAACCCGTCGCTATTGCCCACGATGTTGTATCGTTGTTTGACCCTTTTGATCTCCTCTGTGTTCATTGGGGTGACAAAATTACATATTTTATTCGAGATAACTGCAATTTTGTCAGTTTTTTTAATACTTCACCCTGTTTTTTACCTTATTTTCTCATCACCTTGGCGTCTTCGTGCCTGATGAACAGATAATCGTGTCCCGTGATGAGGATGTAATGCGTTTCGTTCTTCTCGAATTGGTCGGCCAGGATGGTGCCTTTCTTCACGGTGGTGAACACCACATCCTCGTCATCGTCAGAGAGGTTGTCCATGTAGATGGGAGTGGTCTCCTTGTTGGCAATCAGGATGCTGTCGCCCTCACCGGTGAACCAGTCTTGCTTGCCCAGATATTTCGTGTAGGCCCATCCAGTCACATTGTTCACGCTCACCTTGCTCCACGCGCCTTGCTGACCGAGCAGAACGCCGTTGCCAAGACCGTGGAACAACTGGTAAACCTTCGACAGTACAGGAGCCTTGCTCGATGGGCGCGAACGGAGGTTCACAAACCCGTCGTCCGAGGTGGCATGAACCACAGTGAACACCTCCTGCGACCATATTGTGCCACACATTGCAAGGGCGGCGAAGAAAACAATCAATCTCTTCATTGTGAATTATTAATTGTTAATTGTTAATTACTCCAGCACTTTCGTTACTTCAGCGATGCTCTTCACTTCCACGTCGCCGTCTTTCTCAACCCATACGCGACCGATTTTCATGTCAACCTTCTCCACCTTGTAGCCACTGCGGTATTTTCCTACCCACTCGGCCCACACGGCATCGCCCTTCTTCAGTTTCTCCTTGAATGGAACCAGACGGCAGTCGGCTTTCTTGTAGGCACCCACATGGTCACCCCATTTCAAAACAATCACTTTGTCTTCGGTCATGTTGATGAGCGTGGTGCAGAGCCAGTTGCCACCGTCGCGAACGGCCACCTGAGCGCCACTCATCCATTTGCCGTCCTCCAACACGGTGAAAGAGCCGGGCTCGAGTTGCTTGTCGCCATATTTGATGGCAAAACTGAATTCCGGACGTTTGTCGTCGTAGCTCAAATCCAGGAAGTCCACCTTCGGCTCAGCAGGATTGCTGTCGTCTTTCACGATGGCGCGTTGCAAACCACTTCCTCCCTGCCACCAAGTGAGCAAGATATCACCCTTCTTCGCCTTTGCGTTCTTGTCGAGTGGGATGATGAGGGCGTTTGGTATCTCGGCGTCTCCGCCCACAATCGACTTCTGCGGACCCACCTGTGTCATTGTCGTGCTGTAGAAGATGAGGTTCTCTTCTTCCACCTTCTTGTTCTCTTTCAAGGCGAGGGGGTAGAACGTATAGCAGCTCAGCACCCACTGGCCGGGGTCGGCTGTAATCTTGAAATCCTGTGGGAAATCCCAAGGGAACGGATTATTCACTTGAGCATTCGAGGTGCTCACACATGCGGCCATCAAGGCCAGGGAAATCAGAGTTTTTTTCATTTTTTCAATCCTAATAATAGTTTTAGCGGTGCAAATATACTAAAAACAATTCAGACGGCAAGCGAAAAGGGCAATTTTCTTTTTTTTCGTAACCATCTCTGTTCAATTCACCCCGTAATAGTCATTCGTCAAGAAGAATGCCCGTCATCGGAATTTCATGCTCATATCAGATTCCAGAGAGCAAGAACTGGAAGAGCCCCATGAAACGGATGCCCTTGTCGTCGGTATATTCGGCTATGTCGTTGCCTGTGATGACAATCTTCTGGAAACTGTCGTCCACTTTGAGGAGCGACCTGAGTTCTTGCCGTCTCTTTTCTTCGCTCTCCAAGGAGAAGGCCGACTGAATGTAGTATTTGTCTCTTCCGTTGCTGGCAATGAAGTCTATCTCATACTGAATGTACTCAGACTTGCCGTTCCTCATCTCACGAGCCTCCACCACGCCGACATCCACAGCGAAGCCTCGCATCCGGAGTTCATTATAGACGACGTTCTCCATGATGTGGTTGACCTCCTGCTGTCGGAAATTAAGTTTGGCATTTCGCAACCCCACATCCACCGAATAGTATTTCCGGATGCTCTCGAAGTACTTGTTGCCCTTGATGTTGTAGCGCTTGGCTCCTTCAAACAGAAACGCCTCTTCCAGATAACTGATGTAATTGGAGACGGTCTCAGGGTCAATCTTGGTGTTTTGTACGTTTCTCAACACATTGCTGATGCGGTTGGGATTTGTCAGCGACCCTACCGATGAGCATAGTGCATCGGCAAGTGCTGAAAGAGCCTCGCGATTCTTCACCTTGTGGCGTTCCACGACATCATCGAGATAAGTTTTGTTCCACAGCCGTTGCAGGTAGGCAACCTTCTGTTCTGGTGTGCGTTGGCGAAGCAGGCCGGGCATGCCGCCATAGGTGTAATACTCCTTCCACAATTCGCCGACCGGTTCAGTCCTGTTAGTACAGAATTCACGGAAAGAGAATGGCCAAACCTTCACTTCGTCGCCCCGTCCGCGGAAGATGGTCTTGATGTCGGAAGAAAGGAAATGCGAATTGCTCCCTGTAATGTATACGTCCACATTGTCTTTGGCGTTCAGGCTGTTGACCAACTTTTCGAACCCCTCCACCTCTTGCACCTCGTCAAGGATAACATAATATGGTGAAGCATCGTCCGTGATGCGGCTATAAAGATAGGATTTCAGCGCTTGGCGGTCAGTGATGTTGCCAATATCCTCTTCGTTGTCCATGTCAAAAGACACAATGATAATGTTGTCTTCTGCCACCCCTTGGCTGAGCAGATAGTCCTTGAAAATCCTGTTGAGCAGCCACGACTTGCCCGACCGTCTGGGACCTGTGATAATCTTCACTTCGCCATTCCCCATCCTGTTTGTCAGTTGGAGTAGATATGCCTCTCTTTGAATGTAACGTTCCATAGTCATTCGGAATTTTCTGCAAATTTACAATAAATTCCGATTACAACCAAACTTTCATTCGGAATTTTCTGCAAATTTACAATAAATTCCGATTACAACCGCATTTCTATTCGGAATTTTCTACAAATCTACAATGAATTCCGAATAGCCAAGATTTTGATTGCCCCCGCTCTTCACCAGGCAAACTCCAATCGCGGATGGCATCTTTTTCTCAACAAAAAGTCCTTGCACGCTTGCGGTATCAGAAAAAAACACTACCTTTGCGATGTAATTTAAGAGGAGTCAGGAGACAGTAGACGGGAGCCGGTAGATAACCCTTTGCGCGTGAGAAGCTAATGTCCAAACTCCCAGACTCCCAAACTCCTAAAAACAAAACCCATATGAAGAAAACCATCATCTCCCTGCTTCTCCTCCTTTGTGCCATTCCGCTGGTAGCACAGCCCGCCACCGATTTCGTGAAGGGTGCCGACGTGGGATTCCTTGCCGGACAAGAAGCCCGCGGAGTGAAGTTCCACGACCGCCAGGGCCGCGAGCGCGAGTGCCTCGAACTCCTCAAGAACGACTACCAGATGAGTGCCATCCGGCTCCGCGTGTGGGTCAATCCGCGGGGCGGAACGTGCGGAAAAGAGGAAGTCCTCAAGATGGCGCTCCGGGCAAAAGCCCTCGGCATGGACGTGATGATCGACTTCCACTACAGCGACTCGTGGGCCGACCCCGCCAAGCAACCCATCCCGCAGGCGTGGCGCGGACACAGCTACGAGCAGATGAAACGCGACCTACGCGACCACACCGTTGACGTGCTCACCCTCCTCAAGCAGAACGGCGTGGAGCCCCGATGGGTGCAGGTGGGCAACGAGACCGCCAACGGACTGCTCTGGGACGAGGGCCACATCGAGAAACATCCCGAGCAGTATGCCGGATTCATCCGAGCCGGCTACGATGCCGTGAAAGAAGTCTTCCCTGGGGCCATCGTCATCCTACATCTCGACCGCGGACACAAGCAGTCGCTCTACGACTGGAACCTCGGCATCGTCCTCCAGCACGGAGGCAAGTTCGATATGGTCGGCATGTCGCTCTATCCCTATTGGGCCCGCAAAGACCATCCCGAGCTGTTGGCCGACAACATCATTTCCGACTGCATCGCCAACATCCGGCACGTTAGCCAGAAATTCCATTGCGACGTGATGATTGTGGAGACCGGATTCGAGGTCGACGAGCAACATCCAGAGGTGATGGAAGAAGGCCGCCGACAGCTCACACGCGTCATCCGCGAAGCCCGCACACAGACCGACGGCCACTGCCGCGGCGTGTTCTATTGGGAACCCCAGTGCCTGCCCGGAGGCTACAAGCTGGGCGCCTTCAACAGCCAGGCCGCACCCACCGCCATCATGGAAGCCTTCCTCGAGTGAGCGATTTTTCCACCGAAAAAATGAGGCGTTTAAAACATTTTTATTACTTTTGCAGCCGAAAACGAAACTTCCTCGGAAGAACAAATCAACTCAACCCAAACGAAAATGACAAAAAAATCCATCCTCACCCTGCTGCTCGCCCTCGCCACACTCACGATGGCAGCCCAAGAAAAACTCGTCCGCATCGACAGCCAGACCCTCGACGTGCGTGCCGGCAGCCCACGCCTGTCGTTGTTCTATAGCGAGATGAACCGCCTGCTCCTTCCCCAGGGAGCCGGATTCGGCGTCGTCGTCACACCCTCCAACGGACTCCAGTCGGCCCTGAGCTACGATGCCCGAGCCGGCCAGCTCGTCTACAAAGTGGCCGAGAGCAGCATCTGGAAAGCCACCAAGAACCCCGACCAATATCAGGCACCCGCCGTTAAGACCTACACCCTCGACATCACCGCCCGGCAAGCCCGCAAGCTGATGGAGATGTGGCGCGATGCCGTAGGCAGCTCCGAGGTGAGCCCCGACAACATGCTCGACGGCTCCCGCTGGGAGTTCTTCTTCACCGCTCAGCGAGCCAAGGCCACATCCGCCAACCATCCCCTCGTGAAACTCTTCGAACAGCTCCAGAAAGCCGTCCTGGCTGGCGACCCCAAAATGGTGCCCGAGAAGTAATGCGAGCGGCGCCTCCGCTCAAATCCTCCTTCCTCGTTTTTGACTAATGGTTAATTAGTTAATTCTCTCTAGTTTAGAGGAGTTTGGAAGCGAAACTAGTTCTGAGTTCTGAGTTCTGAGTTCATAATTCATAATTCATAGTTCATAGGTCTTGGGAGTTTAGGAGTTTGGACAATAGCCTGCGCGCTTGGCAATCCTCACCCCCTCACTCCAGACTCCTGACTCCTCACTCCGCCATCCCGGCGTACCACCTCTTCAGCCCCCCATTTCCCATGCTATTCTCATTCCACATTCTTCATTCCACATTCCTCGGAATTACATGGCAAAGTTAGTGAAAAAAATCCGAACTACCAAATTTCATGGTAAAAAATCTTTACATTCCTATTTCGTTGTTTTTGCGGCTGCCAAAAGACCACGAATGAGCTGGTCAAAGCTATGCTATGAGGCAGTCATTACATAGCTTTTGCACAATCAAAAAGAATCCAGGCGAAAAAGGGCGATTTTTTTGCAATAATATTGTAGTTGACCCAAACGCCCCAACGGGGCAGCAGCAACCAGCCCAAGGCAGCGCCTTGGGTAAGGGGCATGTGAGAAGGACGCGCTGAAAGTGCAAAAGCACTACAAGATGCAGGTGCTGTTTCCAATGCTTTTGCCCCTGTAGGGCGTTGGTTTGCTTTATCCCTCTCACCCAGGGCGATGCCCTGGGCTATGAGCGGGTTGGCCTTTCAGGCCGCTCTTTATCCGAAAGAGTCAACTGCGATATTATTGCCAATCCGCTCACTCAATCGCGATTTTGTGCATTGTGAAAATGTGTTAAATATCGGTGGGAAAGACATTTTGTAACATGTAACATTTGTAACATGTAACATTAAGCACCTTCCACATGTGCAAAGCGCCCCCTATACCTATGGGTTATTATAATATATAATATAATCTGTCAATTTAAAACCGAAATTTCATCTTGGAATATGGGAACCACCTTAATGTTACATGTTACAAATGTTACATGTTACATTTTTCCTGATTGGGGCTGACAGATTTGATTGTTCTCAATAAGTCTGCCCTCTCGCTTTGCATGAGCCGAAATGAATCGCTATCCTCCTCATCCTCAGCCTGTTATCGTCTTGGGGTTTCCGATGAACTCCTGCAGTTTTTCTGCCGTTCCTCGCTGAAGGTGGAGGCAGTGTGTTCCCTTTTGTAGTCAACCCTGTCCCTGTCGAACATGGCGAAGGTCCCTCCGGTTGTCAAAAAAAAGTCATGATAAATTTTGCATTTTGCCCGATTTTTTGTATCTTTGCCATTGAAAGTGGTGATGATGCTCACGCTTGGCAAATATGAACCAGTTCTCTTTGCTCTCGCTAAACCGCATCATTGCAGAATAGAAACCTAAGGCGTAACCCCCTCCAACCTATCACTATAAATGCCATCCTTCGGAGAAGTAGAGGCTATATTACAACGGGCTAAATCCGATGACTCGACTCAATCAGGACTGAACAATGAAGATTTCGAGCCGCTTCTCGATTTTGTGTAAACGAAGAAATGAAACATAAAAAGAATAATAACTGAGAAGATGTTTTGCCTTTAGAGAATCAAATTGACCGTCTCGTCTATAAACTCTACGGCTTGACAGACGATGAAATAAAAATAGTAGAAAGAACGGATTAATAATATATTCGATGAGTTATGAAGACATTACTGTTATTCTCATTACTGTTCTTAAGGCGAAGCCGACTAAAAGAATTTCACGATTGGACGGCAAAAAGAGAGGATGCCGAATTGGCGTTCGGCACCCTCACATTGATTCTATAACTGAATGATGGTTTACAATTCACTTTCGCACGATTTTTCGGGTTGTGCCATCGCTGTAGCGGACGATGTTGAGGCCGGGCTGCAGGGTGGCTCGCCTGACGCCATCGGCTGAATAGACGGCCTGTGGCGTGGACTCTGGATGGCGCAGGGTGGAGATGGAGGCGGGGTCGTAGCCCAGTTGCTGGTCTAGCCAAGCGATGCGGGCGGCGGCGAAGTTGCGGACATAGGCCACTTCCTCGGCGTAGGTGGTGGCATCGAGATAATAGTTCTGGAAGATGACCTCTCCCCAACGTGGCCACGCCTGATGGTCGCGCTGGGCTGCTCCGTATGCCGTGAGCAACGTGGCGAGGGAGTCTACAGTGGCAGGCACATCAGCATAGCGGCCCTGACGATAGTCGGCATAGCGGGCTTTCAGCTGGGCGACATACGAGGGGTCGTGCATGAGGCGGTCGAACCAGAACGGCATCTTGGTGCCCAGTCCGGCATCGTTGTTTTTGTAGGTCCATATGTCAGTCATGTAGCCGGTGTGGATGTTCTCGAAGTCGGGCAGTCCCCAAGCGAGGTCGAGGTCCCAGAGGGTCATCTTGAAGCGTGGGTCGACGCTGTCGCGATGTTTGTAGAGATAGGTGCTGAGGCGGTAGCCGTCGATGTTGTTGGCTATCTCTGTGGAGAGCTGGTAGTCGATGAAGGAGGTGACATCGATGTGCTGCCTGTATCCTTTGTCGGCATCCATGAACTGGGGGGATGCCAACGCATCTTCAAACGCGTCGAAACGGCTGTCGATGTATGTGCGTTGGGCCTCGGTGATTTCATCCCACGAGGGGTCGGTGTATTGCACCCAGATGGTCTTGTCGGTGAATATGTCGCCAGCGGAGTTGGTGGGGTGGTATTGGCTGGCGTGTGTGAGAGGCTCGTCGTTGCGGTCGACGCAGATGATATATCCTCCTGTGAGCGCGTCGCCCTCATCGCCGGGAGACTTGATGTTCAGCCGTCCGGAGCCTGTGCGCACGCGTTCGGTGAGACTGTGCACGCCATAGTAGATGCCGTCGAGAATGAGCTCGCAGAAGCGTGTCTGGGGAACATAGTCGAGGTATCCCCGGGCGAGCGAGAGGGAGAGGGCGTTGCGGAGGAGGGAGCGGTCGTTGTAGGGAGCCAGCAGACACCAGTCGTTGTCTTTTCCCATGCCCAGCAGCGAGGCTTTGCGCTTGGCGCCATTGTTCTCGTAGCTGTCGGTGAGGAGTTTGATGGAGTAGGGTTTCTTGGCGGAGTAAGTGAACGATGAGTTGCCGCGATATTTGATGCCGATGTAGCCTTCGTAGTCGGTGGGCTGGTGGGGGTGTGCGATGGTGTCGTCGTAGTTGAGCCCGTTGGGGTTGTCGACAATCTTCATATAGGCGGAGACATGTTCGTCGCGGTCGATCTGGTGTCCGAGGGTGTTGATGAACACGATGGGCAGGTTGGTCTCATGGATACGGACGTCGGTGGCGACAGGAGGATAGCTCTGTGCTATGGCGAGACATTGGAGCATGGGGAGGAGAAAGAGCAGTAGGCTTCTCTTCATGGTCTTGGGGGGTATCTGTATTGCTGTCATCGGTTCGCGAGCTCCGCTCTAAAGGATAATGAATAATGTATTAAGAAAATAGCCCCCTCTAATCCCTCCGTAGGGGGAAGGAGACCTGGCTATTTGTCGTCGTATTCTGCTGCAAATATAGCAAGAAAAAATGAAAATGAAAAAATAAAGAATTAAAAAAGTGGACAATAGCAGCCATTTGACAATTTGACAATTTGACGATTTGACTATTTGACAATTTGACGATTGGACCATTTCACTATTTGACTATTTGACGATTTGACCACTCGGCCGAAGGACGCGGGTGAAGACCTAAAGGAAAAAAGGGTAACAAAGTTAAAAGGTAAAAGTTTGGATTTTTGTTTATTTGTTTGTACCTTTACACCGGATTTGTTAAAGTCGTGAGTTATGAATAAAAAAATATATTTGTCATTAGCTTTTTTATTGGCTGCAAACACGATTTATGGGCAACTTCTATCGCCACAGGAGTGTATAAAGGGATTGGAGGAAGCATCTAAGGGGGATGTTGTCTTAAAAGCTTTATGCCAGAGTGACAAATTGGAACTTAGTTGCTCAATTCTAGACGAGGCGAATCAACCGGTAATATACATTTTCAATAACAAAGATGGGGGCTTTGTCATTTCTTCGGGAGAGAAGGGGGCGGATTTGGTATTGGGATATTGCGAAGCTGGTCGTTTTGATAGGGAGAATATACCAGAAGCTATGTCGTGGTTATTGGACGGTTATTCCCATGAAATCAAATTGATAAGGGCAAAAACCGGAGCTTGCTCCCTGCAAAAAACAAATGAAAAAAGGTCTGACATCAATCCTTTGTTAACATGTACGTGGAATCAAGGAAGTCCATATAACCTGTTGTGCCCGAAGGACGAAAATGGCGCTTCTACTTTTACGGGATGTGGAGCGACAGCTATGGCTCAGGTTTTGTATTATCATAAATGGCCTGAAAGGGGAAAGGGGATTTGCGAATACTCTTTCAAGATGAATGGAGCAACCAAGACCATTCATGAGGATTTGTCGCAATCGGAATACCAATGGGAGGACATGTTGGATAGCTATCCGAATGGTGGCTATACCGATAAACAATCCCATGCTGTGGCGCAATTGATGTATGACTGTGGCGTTGCTTCAAGTATGGCCTATGGGACAGACGGCAGCAGCACAAGTATTGATAGACTTGAAAACGCTTTAATTGAAAACTTTGGTTATAATCGTGGTTCAGAATATCTCAATGTTGATGGTGCTGATGCTGAAGCAATCATGTATCACGAGCTTGAAATGGGAAGGCCAATGATTATGCACGGTCATGGGCGGTCGGGCAGTAGAGGCCATTTGTTTGTTTGTGATGGATATCGCTCAGACGGTTATTTTCATATCAACTGGGGATGGGGCGGAAGGTATAACGGCTATTTCATTCTCTCCTCCCTGGTTCCGCTAGAAGGTCGCGACTATAGTTATGGAAGGGGGGCTATCGTAAATGTTCATCCTCCACTTTTCCAAGATGGTCTGGAAGTGGATTACACAAAAGATGGTAATGCCTCTATTACTGGAGTCAGTGAAAACTTTAACACGACTCATTTGGTTATACCCTCAAAAGTCAAAATGAACGGTAAGACGTTTGCTGTGACGGAAATTAGAAAAAATGCATTTAAAGGGTGTCCGGCATTAAAATCATTAAAAATCCCAGGATGTATTCGTGAAATAGGGGATGATGCTTTTTATGGTTGTGAACAGTTGGAAAATGTTGTATTCGAAGAAGGAACAGACACGCTGTTTTTAGGTGATAATTGTTTCCCGAATGTACGTTCTATAACGATGAACAGGCTTTTAGCTGTGAAATCTTCCCAAACATCGACTTCTAATTCTCCCTTTCCAGATGTGGAGAGTGTTGTTATAGGAAATGATGTGAAAGCTATTACGGACAGGCTGTTTTGCCAATGTACAAAGTTGAGTAGTGTGATTTTTAACGATGATATAACTTCTATTGGAGATTATGCCTTTGTCAACACCCAATTAAAGGATATACGCCTGCCAAAAAGTCTAAAATCTATTGGAAATAGGGCTTTCGCTTCTTTTAAAGCAGAGAAAATGGAATTGCCCGAAGGGTTGGAAACCATTGGACGAGAAGCTTTTGCATGGAGTGGAAAACTAACTTGTTTGCATTTGCCACTATCAATTAAAGAAATTGGTTGGTATGCTTTTGCTGAGACAGGTGGAATGGATTTGTATGCTCATTGGGAAATGCCCATAAGATTGAAAGAGCCAATAAAGGATACATTACCCAAAACATTATACGTACCGCTTGGAACAACAGACTTATATAAAGAAAGAGGGTGGAATGGATTTGATATAAAGGAGTTTGATTATACAGATATTCCGATTATTAAGGGGGAAAATGATTATTCTCGAAAAATAGCGCGTTTTAATTTGAACGGTACACTGTTTGAACCTGATAAAAAGGGTGTGTGTATAGAACGTTTGGAGGATGGTGCGGTAAGGAAAATCCTGATTAAATAGAAGGAAGCTACTAAGTTATGAATTATGAGTGATGAGTTATGAAACAAGGTATGATTTTTCACCAGTATATCTGGATCATCAATACGCTGAGGAAGAGTGGCGGACTGACGTTTGAGGAACTCAAGCAGAAGTGGGTGGAGGATCGCGTGGCGAACGGCAACGTGCTGCAACGGTCGTCGTTCAACAGGCATCGCGAGGCAATCCTCAGCATGTTTGGCATCGTGATAGATTGCAATCTGCAGACGTATAAGTATTATATAGGTAACGAGGAGGTGCTGCAGGACGACTCGATTGAACAGTGGCTCTTCTCAACGCTCACGGTGCACGGCGTGCTGGAGGACAGCGGGGCGGTGAAGGACCGCGTGGTGCTGGAGAACGTGCCGCTGGGACTGGAGTACTTGAACACTATCGTCAAGGCCATCAAGACGAACCACCGCCTGCGCATCGGCTACCGGAAGTTTGGCACGGAGGGCTACGTGAAGACGGTGTGTCCCTATGCGCTGAAGTTGTTCCACCAGCGCTGGTACCTGCTGGGGAAGAACGAAGAGGAGCAGATGCGCGTGTATGCCCTCGACCGCATGAACGAGGCTACGCTGCTGGACGAGGTGTTCGAGATGCCTGAGGGCTTTTCGGCACAGGCTTATTTCGCCGACTACTTCGGTGTGCTGACGGATGGCACTCAGATGGAGCATGTGGTGGTGAGAGCTTACAATCGCACGCGCGACTATCTGCGCACGCTGCCGCTGCATCACTCGCAGCATGTGGTGGCAGCGGGAGCCGACTATACAGATTTCGCATTCGACATCCGACCCACTGCTGACTTCCTTGGCGAACTGATGTCGTATGGAAGTGGCGTTGAAATCATCTCGCCCGTTAACGTACGTGAAAAAATGAGGCTTTTGATTCTTGAAGATCTTAAAAGATATTAAAGTTTTACAGGGTGTCCTGCGTTTTGGGACACCCTCCGATTATCTTTGCACCAGATTTTTATTGTATCACTTAAATTTTAAGAATATGGTAGCAAAGAGAAAAAATCCAATTGATGAGTTGTTTGACCAGTTTATGGAAGGACTGTTCAAGATGGCGGAGTTTATTACGGGTGAAGCCCGCGTTAAAGTGGAGAGTGCTCGAGGCGCTTCGCTCTCTAAAGAGGAGAGAGTTGGAGGCGCTGCGCTAAATGAAAAAGGAAAAATGAAAAATCCGATTGAGCGAGAGCAGAGCCAAACGAGTTTGAGCTATGCCGAGCGTGAGGAATTTCGCCATATGGGCAAAAATGAAAAATTAAAATGTGAAGATGAAAAGACGGAGAGTTTTTTGATTGTCCCGATTAAGAGCGAGCAGGCTGGGACGGAGGCGTCTAAGCGGACGAGGAAAAGAAAACGGGTGAAAATGGTGGAGGGAGATCTGTTTGGAGAGTAGAGCCAGAGCCTCCCTCTAATCCCCCCAGAAGGGGGGAGGAATTTCGAGGAAGGAGGAAGGAGAAACCAACGGTCGCTAGCAAGGAATGGGAGGGTTGTTGGCGACCGTTGGTTCATTTATCATTTTTCTACCCCTTTACTTCTGCTTTCCTTTCGATTTCCGGCTGATGAAGAAGGTGGCGAGGGCGAGGAGGACGATGAGGAAAGTCAGGATGTAGGCCCAGATGTTGGTGGCACGTGATGTGGCGCTGATGACATAGTCATTGGGGATGAGCCGTTCGCCCGTGAGGGGATAGTAGATGACGTCGCCCTTGATGATGCCTGTGCCTGCATCGGTGACAGTTCCCGGCATGGATAGGGTGTAGGGCACGGAGAACCAGAGGATGTTCATGCGGTTGGCGAGCTCGTCGTTCATTCCCTTGCCGCAGGGCGTATTCTCGTCGAAGAAGATGGCATAGGCGTCGGAGTGGAAGAAGTTGCGCAGGGCTTCGGCGGGCTCAACATTCGTAATGTCGTCGTTGCCTTCGAGAATCTTCTTGGCGAGGGAGTCGCGGAGTTCTACGAACCGCTCTCGGCTGACGGGTGGGTTGGCGATGGAGTCGTAGTGGTTGACGATATAGTCGAAGCACGTCTTGAAGAGGTTGTCGTTGAGCCAGTGGGTGATTTTGGGTTCCATCTCGTTGAGTTTCTCGGACGCTTCTGCACCACTCATGCCGTGCACCAGGTTGGGTTGTCCGGTGAACCAGTAGCTCACCACGTCTTTGTCGGCATAGTCGGTGGCTGAGAGCTTGAAGGTGTCGCCCACGCAGGAGATGGTTTCCTGGAAGGAGTACTCGGTGTAGAACCAGCGGAAATGCTTTTCGAACTTTGCTGTTGAATGGAGTTGGGTGCCGTTGAGTGTCAGGGGAGTCTCCTTGCACATATCTTCTACGGAGCGGAAGCCGCGTGAGAGGGTTGTGGTGACGGTGTCGCCTTCCACGTTGGTGAGCGAACCCATGAAGGCTTGTCTGTTCAGGCAGTTGGGCATGGGGTAGGCGAGGGGCGCAGTGTTGCCTTGCCAGAGAGAGTCGCGCTGAGCTTGGGACATGATGGTGGAGTAGCTGACTTCGCGTTCGCAACTTCCGTCTTTGTGGATGGTGGTGTGCATTCTGACATTCGACTCGCCGCACGATGCGAGGATGATGGTGGCTATGAGGGGCAACACGCCGAGACTAATCTTTTTCATAATTCAGGTTTTTTAGTTGGTGATAAGTGATGGTTCTCTCTTGACTGGCGCGCAGGCGGCTTGTGTACACGTCCTTGAGGGTGCTGCCCCGCAACTGGTCTTGGGTATAATAATGAGGTACTTCATTCATTTCTTGCTCGGCACTCGTCTCGGGCATCTGCTGATAGAAGAACAGGCCTACGAGATAGATGGCGGCGAGGGTGGAGACAACGCGGATGGTTCTGAGGAGGGTTGACGGCTGGCTGGTGTGCTGCTCTTCGATGGCTGCAGGCTGGTTGTTGCTGCGCTGCTCCATGATGGCATCATACTGGGCTTCGCCCATTGCGAGTTCTCCAAGCATCAGCCGGATGGCTTGCCACTCTTCGGGCAGGTTGTCGCGTTGGAGTTCGCGAGCCAGCAGGCGTTCTTCCTGTGGGGAGGTTTCTCCTTCAAGATATCGGTCGATGAGTGTTTGTATGTCTTTGTTTGTCATTGTTTCATCCTCCTTTTGAGTTCTGTGAATACTTTCTTTCTGGCTGCTGAGACCATTGCTGTGACTGAGGGTTTGGGTATTCCCGTCTGTTGGGAGATTTGCTCTGTGGAGAGATTCTCCGTTTGTCTCATCTCGAAGAGTTGTCGTTCTCGCGGCTTGAGCAGAGCCATCGCCTCTGTCAGCATCCGTTGCACGTCCTTTGCCTCGAGCAGTTCTTGTGGCGACCCGGAGGAGTCGTGCTGGTTGAGCATCCGAAGGTCGGTGTCGGCGTGGCTCAGCTGTTGTTCGGCCTGCCGTTTGCGGTAGAGACTGATGCAGCAGTTCTTCGCCACTCTCACGGCCAGTCCCGAGATGTTGCGACTGCCGTCGATCTTTTCGCAGTAGCGCCAGAGCTGTACCATCGCTTCTTGTGCCACATCTTCGGCATCATCTTGCGAGTGGAAGAAATCGAGTGCGACTTTCAGCATCTGCGCTCTCAACTGCTGGGCGATATGTTCGAATTCTGACTGTGTCATACATCTATATTACGTCAGCCGAGGGAGAATATTAAGTTGGAGAGAGAGATTTTTTTCGAGTTTTTTTAGTCCTTTGTTTTGCCAACCTTGATGAGGAGCAGTCCGATGCCTGTCCAGATAAGTTCGCGCAGGCGGACGATGAGGGCGACGAAGATGCCGGCGCTGGCTGTCATTCCCAAGCCGTCAACGGAGAGTAGGAATCCGCCTTCGCGACCTCCGAGCTGCAGGGGGATAAAGAACAAGAGGTTGGCGAGCAGCGAGGTGAAGGCGAGGATGAGGATGCATTGGATATAGTTGGCGCTGGGCATGATGACGAGCAGGATGAAGAAGATTTCGAGCGCCGAGAGGATGCGGCAAGCGAGTTCCAGGGAGACGGCTCCCACGAAGGTGCGCGGGTTCTGTCGGTGGAGGGCTGCTATCTGTGCATCGATGGTATCGAGTTGCTGTCGATGGTTTTCGATAAAGGGTTTTGCCCATCGCTTGACATAAGGGATGTGGCGCAGCAAGTTCATGGCCCGGAAGGCCAATCCTTTGCGGTAGCCTACGATGAAGAACCATAGTCCGAGCAGGCAGAAGGCTCCAGCTGACGTGAGGACGATGGCCATGAAGAAGTTGACGGGTTGGGTGAGGATGTAGAGGAAGATGGAGAGCAGCCAGAACCAGAAGTGGCTGAACATGTGGGTCATGGTGTGTAGGATGACCGATGATGATGCCCGTTCGGTGCCAATCTTGGGGGCGAGTTCCATGATGCGGTAGGGTTCGCCTCCCATGAGTCCGCCAGGGGTGGCGTAGTTGAGGGCGAATCCGCTGATGGTCACTTTGTAGAGCCACCAGAAGGGGACGGTTTTAGAGGAGTGAGGAGTGAGGGATGAGGAATTGTCTTCGCTATTGGGGGATGGTTGTTGGGTGTTGGAGTTTTCGTCTTGTGCACCGCTCTTGATGATGAGGTACCAGGCGGAGGTGTTGAAGATGTAGAGGAACGCCCAAAGGGCCACAACGGCGAAGAACCAATAGCCAGCATGACGGAGGCCGCTCCACACTTCTGCGAAGTCGAGTTGGGTGACCATAATGCACAACACGACGGCACCTATGCAGAGGAACACGTTTTGATAGCGGTTTCTCTTGTTGCGGTTCGTCGTGTTGTCCTTATTGTTCATACCCGTTGGGGGCGTGGGTGGTTATTCGTTTTCTTTCTGCTCAGCGTTTTCGGGAGCGCGTTTCTTGGGAATGGCAAACCTCACCTTCTCGCTCTCGTCGCGTTTCTCGTGGTAGAGTTTAGGCAGAGGGTGTGCAAACGGCTCGTCGTAGTTGATGCGGTTGCGGCAGGTGTCGATGGCGGTATAGATGGCTTGACGGAAGGTGTTTTCGTCGGTGATGTTTTTGCCGGCAATGCTGAATGATGGAGTGTCGCCCGATTCGGTGCAGACGATGGGAAGTCCGGCAAAGAAGCCGTAGCTGCCTGCGGTGGAGAGGGTTTTCAGCGGGGTGACACCTTGGTCGTGATACATCGCCAGAACAGCGTCGAAGGCGTTGTATTTCTCGGTGCCGAAGAATTCGTCGGCAGCAAAGGGACCGAAGGCTTGAACGCCGTTATCAGCCATCTGGTTGATGGCGGGAGCAATGATTTCCTGTTCTTCCGTTCCGTCGGCATTGGGGTTCAAGGCGAGCACGGCAATGCGTGGGTTGGAGATGCGGAAGTCGCGTTTCAGCGTCTGGTGGAGGGTGGAAATCTTATTCACGATGTTGTCGCTAGTGATGGCATTGGCGACGTCTTTGATGGAGAGGTCGTCGGTGGCCAATGCGATGCGCAGCTGTTCGCTGACCATCATGCAGAAGCTTTTGCCTTTGGTGCCCAGAGCGTTGGCGATGAACTCAGCCTGTCCCGGGAACTTGGCTTGCGCGTTCTTGTCGAGCGGAGCCACAACGAGTGCGTCGAAAGCCTCTTCCTTGGCATCGCTGAGGGCGCGTTTGAGGGCTTTGACACCAGCTTCTGCAGACTCGGGAGTGGAGACACCCAGTTCCACTTTCACCTCGTCGTCGAAGCAGGTGAGCAGGTTGATACGCCCGTCTTTCACGTCTTCGGCTTTGCTGATGATGCTGAAGTTGGCTTCCGTGTTGAGTGCCTTGCGGTGGTAGGCTGCAATCTTGGGCGAGCCGTAGATGACGGGAGTGCAAAGCTCCAGCATCTCGGGGGCTGCGAAGGTTTTAAAAATCAGTTCATATCCGATACCGTTGGTGTCGCCTTGCGTGATAGCCACGCGAATTTTTCTGTCTTCCATTGTTGTAATAGGTTTTACTACTTCTTTAACAGTTATATTTTATTTGTTCATTCTCAAAATCTTACATTAAAGCGGAGTCTCCCTTTCTTATTCCTCTGCATCTTCTTTTTGCTCTCCCTCTTTCCCAGCCGTAGAGAGCAGTCCGCAGGCCGCGTAGATGTCTTGTCCGCGGCTGGCGCGGATGGTGGTGAAAATGCCGTGCTGGGTGAGATAGTCACGGAAGCGTTGCATGGTGGCATCGTCGGCTCCATGCAGGTCGACGTTGGGAATCTGGTGGAAGCGGATGAGGTTGATGCGGCAGTCGAGTCCCTTGAGCAGGCGGATGAGTTCGCGGGCGTGGGTGGTGGAGTCGTTGAGTCCGCCAAACACGATGTATTCGAACGACAGCCGTCGCTGGTGGGAGAAGTCGTATTGTCGAAGCAGTTCCACCACGTCTTCGATGGGCATGGCCCGGTTGGCTGGCATCAGCATTGAACGTTGCTCGCTGATGGGCGAGTGGAGGCTGATGGCCACGTGGCACTCGCTCTCCTCGATGAACCGTTTAAGTTTTCCTTTCACACCCACCGAACTCACGGTGATGCGTCGCGGACTCCACGCGAATCCCCAATCGGCCGTCAGCGCCTCGGTGGCTCGCAGCACAGCGTCGAGGTTGTCCATCGGCTCACCTTGTCCCATGAAGACGATGTTGGTGAGGTTGTCGCGTTGGGGGAGCGAATAGACTTGGTTGAGGATGTCGGCTGCCGTGAGGTTTCCTTGGAATCCCTGTTTTCCCGTCTGGCAGAACAAGCAGTTCATCTTGCATCCCACCTGGCACGACACACAAAGCGTGGCACGGTCGCCATCGGGGATGTAGACGGTTTCAACGTAGTGTGAGGTGTTGCTCACAGGGAAGAGAAACTTGATGGTGCCGTCGACGGAGTGGTGGGCGTAGACGGGCAGCGCACAACCAATTTCGTATTCCTCGGCCAGCTTCTGACGGTTCTTCTTCGAGATGTCGGTCATATCGTCAATCGAGCTGACATGCTGAACATAGAGCCATTTCGCCATCTGTCCGCCGGTGAAGGCAGGCATTCCCAATTGTCGGGCCACTTCGCGAAGTTCGTCGAGCGAGAGACCTAAAAGTTGTTTCTTTGCATTGGCCATTCTTGGAGGAATAACGATTTCAACTTGCAAAGTTAAAGAAAAAAAAAGAGAAAACCGAAAAATGGCAAAAGATATTTGTCAATCGGAAAAACTTTTGTATATTTGCAACTAATTATGCGATGCCCGGTGCATCGGTTTTATGGTGAAAGAAAAATATGAGACAGATCATTGATTGTTTCCTCCCAGATACAGACAAGGTTGTGGCTGAGCAAACGGCAGCACAACTGCAGGAAGACAAGTTGGTGCAGAATATTCAATATGTGGCTTTAGGAACCCTGATGTCCACCGATGCATTGCGTTCGGTTGCCACGAGTCTGGATAGCGACTATGCACTTTTGTGCCTGAAGGACGTACCCGTCAGAATTGGTGCGGGTGCTTTGCAACGTATGGTTAGAGCAGCTGAAGAGAGTGATGCCGTAATGGTGTATGCCGACCGTTGGGAGACGCGGGGTGAAGAGACCCTTCGCCATCCCGTCATCGACTATCAGTTGGGATCCATTCGCGATGATTTCGATTTCGGTTCGTTGTGGCTCGTCAGGGGCGACAAGTTGAAAGAGTGGGCATCGGAGGCTGGAGAGTCCTACCTGTATGCCGCCCTCTACGACCTTCGTCTTTTCCTGAGCCGTCAAGGGGAGTTGTTGCATCTGCACGAATTCCTCTATACCGAGCAGGAACGCGACTTGCGGCGGAGTGGTGAACGTCAGTTCGACTATGTGAACCCTCGCAACCGTGAGGTGCAAATAGAGATGGAACGTGTGGCCACACGCCATCTGTCGGCGATAGGAGCTTTGGTGGATACAAGCGAACGTGAAGCCATCGACTTCAGCGAGCAGGAGTTCGCTGTGGAGGCCTCGGTGGTGATTCCCGTCTTCAACAGGGCAAAGACCATTGCTGATGCGGTAAAGAGTGCTTTGGGGCAGAAAACCACTTTCCCGTTCAATGTGATTGTTGTGGACAACCATTCCACCGACGGCACAACGGATATTCTCAAGGAGTTGCAGGAAACAGCTGACAAGAAGCAAGATGCAGAAAGTGGGCGGTTGGTGCATATCATTCCCAGTCGCACCGATTTGGGAATTGGCGGATGTTGGAACGAAGCCGTCGGAAGCGAACATTGCGGACGGTTTGCCGTTCAGTTGGACAGCGACGACCTCTATTCTTCTCCGCGCACGCTGCAAACCATCGTTGAAGCATTCTACAGCCAGCAGGCAGCAATGGTGATTGGTAGCTATCGCATGTGTGATTTTGAACTGAACACGTTGCCGCCAGGATTGATTGACCATGCTGAATGGACCGACGAGAATGGACCTAACAACGCCTTGCGCATCAATGGATTGGGGGCTCCACGAGCCTTCTTCACGCCGTTGCTGCGCGAGACACCTTTCCCGAATACCAGTTACGGAGAAGACTATGCGCTAGGTTTGGCTTTTTCTCGCCATTGGCGAATAGGCCGCATCTTCAGCGAGCTGTATCTGTGCAGACGATGGGGTGGCAATTCAGATGCCGACTTGTCGATTGAAAAGGTGAATGCCAACAATCAATACAAAGACCAGTTGCGCACGCTCGAGATTCGTGCACGTCAGCGGCAGGTGAGACACGGCGACGCCTTGACTCGCTTTTTCGACCGTCAGATGGAGAAATGGCCTTTGGCTCGCCAGAACTACCGCGACCTGCGACAGGCAAAGACTCGTGAGGTGGCGTGTGGCGAAAATGTGCTGCGTGTGCAATGGAATCCGGCACGAATGGTGTCAACGGGTGCGAAGATTGACAAGCAATCCATAGCTGAGCGTCCGTGTTTCCTCTGTTCGCGCAACAGGCCACAGGAGCAGATTGCGAAACGGTTCGACGAACGGATGGAACTGCTGATGAATCCGTATCCCATCCTGCCCATGCATTTCACGATTCCGTTGCTCAGACATCGGCCGCAAAAGATAGAGGGCAACTATGAGGAGATTCACCGTCTGCTGGAATCATTCCCCGAGCTGATGGTTTTCTATAACGGGCCTCATTGTGGCGCGTCGGCTCCCGACCACGGTCATCTGCAAGCAGGAACGAGTGGTGTGCTTCCGCTTCAGCAAGGGTGGGCGAGACTGAGCAGGAACCTGGAAGTGGTTTGCGGTGAGGAGGACGGTGAGAGTCTCTCGCTGCTGACAGACTTTGTGAGCCCTGCCTTTGTGATTCGCAGCAAGAGCAGCGAAGGCGACTCGCGATTGTTCAAGTTGCTCCGTCAGACGATGGAAAAGGTGCAACTTTCACAAGCCGTCATCGAAGAGGGCGAAGAACCCATGATGAACATTGTGGCTTGGCGGCAAGGTGAGCAGTATATCTCAGTGGTCTTCCCACGAAGGAAACATCGTCCGGATTGCTATTTCAAGGAAGGCGGCGAACAGTTACTGGTGAGCCCAGGAGCACTGGATATGTCGGGCCTTCTCATCACTCCGCGTCAGCAGGATTTTGAGAGCCTGACACCGGAGAAAGTGGAGCAAATCATGGCTGAGTGCAGTATGGACGAGGAGGGAATCGGGCAGATGGCCGAGATGATAAAATCCTTCTCCTCATCCGATGAGTGGAATCAACAACAGACAGCAACTTCTTCATACACTTGGAAAGGTGGTGAAGAGGAATTTCCGACTGTCAAGGTGGGAATTGTGAGTGGCGAGCATATCCGCTTCACGCTCAACAAACCATATCTGGCAAAGGGAGTGGAGATTGTTGGTGAGCAAGAGGTCGACTTTTCAGAAGGTGGAATACTTTGGAATGGCAACCAGTATCGCGAGTTGAGTTTCCTTCCCACTTCGTCGTCGGCTTCGTTCTCGTTGGAGGATGTCGTGATTGGAGTGAATTTCCATTGGGAACGCAAAGAGAGACAAACTTTCGTGGGGACTTTGAAACTCGTGGTTGAGGCCGACAAGATTTGTGCCATCAACGAGTTGCCCATAGAGCAATATCTGGAAAGTGTCATTTCGAGCGAAATGAGTGCAACGTCGTCATTAGAACTGCTGAAGGCTCACGCTGTGGTTTCGCGTTCGTGGCTGTTGGCCCAAATGGAGCGCAGAAACAAGAAACTTGAGGCAAAGGGCGGAGAGAACAATTTCTTCTCGTTCATCAAGAAAGACGACGAGCTGATTCGTTGGTACGACCGTGAAGACCACACCATCTTCGACGTGTGTGCCGACGACCATTGCCAACGCTATCAGGGTATCACTCGGGTGGCCAACCCACATGTGGCTGAGGCTGTTAAAGCCACGAGCGGACAGGTGCTGATGTCGGAAGGGCAGATTTGCGATGCACGTTTTGCTAAATGTTGTGGCGGTCGCACCGAGGAGTATCAGTATTGCTGGGACGACACGCCCAAACCTTATCTGGTTTCGGTGGAGTGCCCTTATTGCAACACCAATGACAAACGAGTTATTCGCCAGATATTGAACGATTACGACCAAGAGACCCACGACTTCTATGAATGGAAGGTGGAATATACGGCCGACGAGTTGTCGCGTCTGGTGAACGAGAAGATGAAACTCAATTTGGGGCGTATAGTGGCGTTAGAAGCCCTCGAACGTGGCAAGAGCGGCCGTATATGGAAGCTTCGTTTGCATGGAGTGGGGGGCGACGTCAACCAGTTTACGATAGGAAAGGAATTGGAGATTCGCCGCATCCTCAGCGAGAGCCATCTGAAAAGCAGCGCCTTCGATGTGGAGGCGAAAGACCTGGATGCTGATGGACTGCCCACTCGTTTCGTGCTTCACGGACGCGGTTGGGGGCACGGCGTGGGACTTTGCCAGATTGGTGCCGCCGTCATGGGCGACGAGGGAAAAACGTATGAAGAAATCTTGAAACACTATTATAAAAATGCAGACATCAACAAAATCTACTAAAGGTTCTCCGTGGGGGTGGGTTCCCACACTCTATTTTGCCGAAGGACTACCCTATGTGGCGGTGATGACCATCTCGCTGGTGTTGTACAAGCAGTTGGGGTTGTCGAACGCAGAAATCACTTTCTACACGTCGTGGCTCTATCTGCCTTGGGTCATCAAACCGTTGTGGAGTCCGTTCATCGACCTCATCAAAACCAAGCGCTGGTGGATTCGCACTATGCAACTGCTCATCGGTGCTGCTTTTGGAGGTGTGGCGTTCACCATTCCTTCAAGTTTCTGGTTGCAAGGCACCTTGTTCTTCTTCTGGGTGATGGCATTCTCGAGTGCCACCCACGACATTGCTGCCGACGGTTTCTACATGCTGGGACTCGACGAGCACAGTCAGGCGTGGTTTGTGGGCATTCGTTCTACTTTCTATCGCTTGGCCACCATTTTCGGACAAGGCATCCTTGTGATGATTGCCGGCAATCTGCAGGTGCTCTATCGCAACAGCATTCCTTACTCTTGGAGCCTGATGTTTTATGGCGTGACGGGACTGTTCATTGCCTTGTGGCTTTGGCACAGCTACATTCTGCCGCGTCCGAAGGAAGACGCACCGCGTGCAGACGTGAATGCAATAACCATCTGGCGTGAGTTTGTACATACCATCGTCACTTTCTTCCAGAAACCGCAAGTCATCGTCGGCATTCTTTTCATGTTGCTGTATCGAATGCCAGAAGGACTGTTGGCCAAGGTTTCGGCATTGTTCCTCATCGACTCAGCCCATAATGGCGGCTTGGGTCTTTCACCCCAAGAATATGGATTGGTGCAAGGAACCGTGGGCGTCGTAGGATTGACGCTCGGTGGCATATTGGGTGGCATCTGTGCAGGTCGCGACGGATTGAAACGTTGGTTGTGGCCGATGGTATGTGCCATCACACTTCCCGACCTCGTTTATGTTTACATGAGTTATGCGTTGCCATCTAGTCTGCTGGTGGTGAATGTCTGTGTCTTTATCGAACAATTCGGTTATGGTTTTGGTTTCACTGCCTACATGTTGTACCTTATTCTTTATAGTCAGGGTGATTTCAAGACGTCGCACTATGCTCTTTGCACCGCCTTTATGGCACTCTCGATGATGATACCTGGCCTTTTTGCAGGAGCATTGCAGGAAGCAGTGGGCTATCGCTCTTTCTTCATCATCGTGATGATTTGCTGTGCTGTGACGTTTATCGTCACGTCGTTCTTGAAAATCGACCCCGAATTCGGAAAGAAGAAACAGGAAGAAGAGGCATAGACGGATTCAAATCGTTTTCGTTAGGAACAGAATAACGGTGAAGGATTAAGAAACTGTTGAATAAAGAAACGGGCGAAGAATCAGATGACTCCTCGCCCGTTCTCTTTTTTTGATGCGGCAACACTCTTTTGCTTAGAAGCCGATGCGTGGCTTGGGCGTCGGCACCTCGATGGCTTCAATGTCGGCAGAGGTGATGGTCAGAATGTGCTTCTTGTCCATCTTGCGGGCGCGGACGCAACGGTGGGCGTGATTCACATAGATGCGTTCCAGTTGGTTGGCCACGAAGCGGGCGTTTCCCCAAGTCAGCGGGTCGCGATTGGTGAAGGCGAGTTCCAGCAGCGACTTGTATTTCGCCCAAGCCGAGCGTGTGAAGTGGTAGTTGTACTCCTTGATGCGCCGGCGGGTGATTTCCAGCAGTTCGTCGATGGTGAAGTCGGGGAAGTCAAACTTGTTGGGGAATCGCGATTGCAACCCAGGGTTCAATTCGATGAGTCTTCCCATCTCGTTCTTGTATCCGCAGAGAATGATGGCGATGTCGCGTTCTTTCTCGTTGGCAAGAATATCCATCAGCAGAGGGATGACCATCTTGCCCGGGTCGTTCTTGTTGTCGCCGTTCAAGAGATAGGCTTCGTCAATCATCAGCACCCCTCCTTGAGCCATCTCCACCACTTCTCTGATGACGCGTTCCTCATCACCCCAGTTCGAGCCGATGAAGGTGTTGCGGCTTGTGACCACCACGTGGCCTTTGCTCAGCACTCCCGCTTCGCGCAGCAGCGAGCCATAGATCTTGCAGAGCGTGGTCTTCCCTGTTCCTGGACGGCCGGTGAATATGCCGTGAAGAGATACGACGTGCAGTTTTCCCTCAGGATTCAGATTTTGAATCATCTTGTTGTAGCTAGTCAGCTCCACCATCTCGTCGATGCGGTTCTTGATGTCTTTGCAACCCACCAGTTTGTCGAGTTCCTCACGCGGATTCTTGATGGGACGCAAGATTTCCACGCGTAAGGTGTTGTTGGGGTGCAGCATCAGTTCGCCGTCGGGGAATTCGATTTCGTCGTCATCGTCGTCGTCCAGATTCAAGTCGATGTCGTCATCATCGTCGTCCAGATTCAAGTCAATGTCGTCGTCGTCGTCATCCAGATTCAAGTCGTCGTCATCATCATCGTGCTCGTCAGTCTTCAATTTGCTGACATCGTCGCACAGCTTCTGAAACTTGAAGTAGGCAGATATCAAGCCGTCGCTCTTCTTGTCGATGAAGGCTTTTGTCCATTTTGCAGCCGACATGTTCCAATTGTCGTTCAACGGAAGTTCTGGTTCTTCATCAAATTTCACCTCGTCGATGACGGTGATGTTGTTCTGCTGCCATTTTTCCATCATGTCGTCTTTGTTGAGAATGAAAGGATTCGTGACGAGCACTCCCCAGACGCGTGGCGGTTCCAGACCGCTTTCGTTGATGGTTTTCGAGATGTCTTGCAGAAGTTCCGAGAGGGCGGCAACGGGACTTTCGCGATGAGCAGATTCCGAGTAGAAGAAAGGGTATTGTTCTCCTAAAAGCGTTTCGTCGTCGGCGAGTTCAGTTTTGGCCGTAGAGTTGTCGAAGACCACGACGACCAGTTCGTTAGAATAAGAGTAAATGTAAGTTTTATTATCACGTAGCAATGGGTGGAACCCATTCAAGCAAGAAGAGAAGATGCGGGGCCGATTGCCTTCCTGAGCGAGAAAGTCCATGATTGTGTTCGCTTTTTGATGTTGGAAATCCTTAATCATAATCCCTAAGTTGTGTGTTTGTATAATGTAAAAAGCTGAAGAAAAATGACGGGAATGCTCTTTGAGGATAAGAGCGCAAGAGTCTATGGGCAATGCCGATGCAGTTGCCCGTTGGTATCATAGAGAGAATGTAATTGTGTGTCACATCCTATCACATCATAAACAACAGTGTTTCAATAAGTCAAAGAACACCCTAACGGTCAGTAAGTCGTTTCAGTTTCTGGGGGCCTTGACACGACATAATGCCGTAGCCCCTACAGCTTGGATAGCTATAATATCAACTGTTCCGCTCGGCGGAAGACATGACGTTGGGTGCTTGCTCTCATAGTTTTATGAATGTGATAGTTTTTTTGATTAATTCCGTTCTGCAAATATATGATATTATTTTAATCTTTGCAATTTTTTCTTCAAAACTTTTTCGATTTTAACATTTCAAGTCCCCTTTTGGTCGGTCAAGACGAACGGCAGAGTGGGGTACACATTATTATATATAGAATGACGACGCAAGATTCTATAAAAAGAGCATGCCACACGCTGCATTCGCGTATGGCTTGCTTCTCAGAACAAACTCTTGGGAGAGAACTCATTCTGAAGCTTGTAGGTGAAAAAAAAGGGAATGATACAGCAGTTGACCCTAACGCCCCAGAAGGGGGCAGCAGCTACCAGCCCAAGGCAACGCCTTGGGGGAGAGAGTTGGGAGTAAACCAGCGCCCTACAGGGGCAAAAGCATTGGGAACAGCACCTACATCTTGTAGTGCTTTTGCTTAAAGCGATTGAAGGCTGCGGCTCAGCATAGCTCGAGCGAGCTCGGCTCTGCAATGACATCTGTCTACCTCGAACGCGACTCGGCATAGTTCAAGTGAACTTGACTCTGCTCTCGCTGCTTTCTTGGTTCGCCTTGCACTTCAATTGCACTTCATGCGCCATGCCCACCCAGGGCGATGCCCTGGGCTATGAGCGGGTTGGCCTTGCAGGCCGCTCTTAATCTGAAAGGGTCAACTGCGATATTATTGCCCAAAAAAATGGGATGGCGGTGTTTGTACGTCAGTCGATGAAACGTTGTGTGAGCCCACCGTATTGGTCGATTCGGCGGTCGCGGAGGAATGGCCACCAGCGCCTCACCTGCTCAGAGCGCTCCAAGTCAATGGTCACCATCTCAACGGCTTCTTCTTTTATTGGAGCCCTGTAGAGGAACTCTCCCTGTGGGCCAACCACCATTGACGAGCCCCAGAACTCGATTCCGTTGGTTTGAGCTGAAGGGTCGGGCTCGTGTCCGGTTCGGTTCACCGTGATGACAGGCAGTCCGTTGGCCACAGCATGACCACGCTGCACGGTTGTCCACGCCTCGCGCTGGCGTTCCTGTTCGTCAGCTGTGTCGCTCGACTCATATCCGATGGCTGTGGGATAGATGAGCATTTCGGCCCCTTGCAGAGCCATCAGCCTTGCTGCTTCAGGATACCACTGGTCCCAACACACGAGTACGCCCAAGCGGCCAACGCTGGTGTCGATGGGATGGAACCCCAAGTCGCCAGGCGTGAAATAGAATTTCTCGTAGTAGGCAGGGTCGTCGGGGATGTGCATCTTGCGATAACAGCCGGCAATGCTTCCGTCTTTTTCCATCACCACCGCCGTGTTGTGATACAACCCTGGGGCGCGACGTTCAAAGAGCGAGGTGACGATGACCACTCCCAACTCTTTTGCCAACCCACCATAAAAGTCGGTGGAAGGACCAGGGATGGGTTCTGCTTGGTCGAAGAGGCCGACGTTCTCAGTTTGGCAGAAATACAAGCCGTTGTGCAGTTCCTGCAACACCACCAGCTCGGCGCCCTTTGCAGCCAAGGCCCTGATGGATTCAGCCAGCCGCTGGCGGTTCAATTCGCGGTCGGCAGTGTTGTGCTGCTGTATGATTCCTATGTTCAGTTGCTTCATTTTCTTGGAATGCCTCCTCCAACCTCCCCTCCGTAAGGAGAGGCTTGGGAAGCCACTTTAATAATTTGTTTATTTCAATTCCCCCCTCTCTACGGGAGAGGGGTTGGGGGTGAGGCTATTCTTCCTCTTCAATTTCCTCGCTCTGCTTCTTGCTCTTCTTGCTTCCGCCCAAGAGCCATCCGAGCAACACAGAACCCAACTTGCGTTCCACTCCCGCCTTCGTGGTGGGAATGCCCGTCTTGCGCGAGAACTTGCGCTTGATGGCCGAAATGCCATATTCGTTATTGATGTACCACCAGAGGTCTTTCTTTTTTCTTTTAGCCATTTCTTTGCGGTTTAAAGGTTTACGGTACAAAGATACGAAAAATCGAGAGCAGAACAAAATAAATGCCAATTTATTTTTTATGCCGAGATGAAGTATCCATTCCCGAACTCCGTTCGCCTACCCGTAGCCTTTCAGCGAAGCTAAAGATACGAAAAAATCGAGAGCAGAACAAAATAAATGCCAATTTATTTTGGGAATGATACAGCAGTAGACCCAAAACGCCCCGACGGGGCAGTAGCTACCAGCCCAAGGCAACGCCTTGGGGGAGAGAGTTGGGAGTAAACAGGGGCAAAAGCATTGGGAACAGCACCTGCATCTTGTAGTGCTTTTGCTTAAAGCGATTGAAGGCTGCGGCTCAGCATAGCTCGAGCGAGCTCGGCTCTTGGTTCGCCTTGCACTTCAATTGCACTTACAGCGCGTCCTTCCTCACACGCCTCTCACCCAGGGCGCTGCACTGGGCTATGAGCGGGTTGGCCTTGTAGGCCGCTCTTTATCCGAAAGGGTCAACTGCGATATTATTACGATTATTTTTGACAAAAGAATAAAAAAAAGTCGGTTTATTTTGAGATTTGCTAAAATTACATTATCTTTGCCCCTATCTCAGACATATGTTGGAAAATACCAAGTTAAAAAACGATACCAAGATGAAACAGTTTAGATTTTACGTCTTAGCAATGGTTGCCGCCGTACTGTTTTCGGCGTGTGGCACCTCGCGCACCGTTCCTCTTACGGGGCGCAAACAGAGTTTGATGATCAGCGACGCTGATGTGTTGAGCCTCAGTACACAAGAGTACACCAAGTACATGCAGAGCGCCAAGAAGTCTGTCGACGCCACCAACACCGCCATGGTGCAGCGTTGTGGGCAGAAGCTGGCCAGCGCCGTGCAGACCTATCTGAGAGCCAACGGCTATGAAAGCGAACTGAAGAACTATGCATGGGAGTTCAATCTGGTGCAGGACAAGAATGTGAACGCATTCTGCATGCCCGGCGGAAAGATTGTGGTTTACGAAGGACTGCTCCCCATCACCCAAAACGAAGCCTCGCTCGCCGTAGTGCTCGGACACGAGATTGCACACGCCGTGGCCTACCACTCAGCAGAGCAGATGTCAAAGCAAATCAAACAGCAGTATGGCACCCAGATCGCTTCGGGCGTGCTCAGCGCACTCGGTATGGGAACCAACACGCTCAGCATTGCTCAAATCATCGCACAGCAGGGATTGCAGTTCCGCAACCTGAAATGGCAGCATCTGGCGGCAGCAGCACGGCTGAGTTCCTGAGCGACCACCCCAGCGATGCAACACGCATCAACAACATCAAGAACAAATTCCTGCCCGAGGCCTTGAAGTATTACACCCCGCCTGTGGTGGCTACAACGCCGACTACTACAAAGAAGGCCACAACCACAAAGAAAACCACAACGGCGAAGAAGACAACTGCCAAGAAAACCACTACAGCCAAGAAGACAACTACAAAGAAAAGATAGACTTCTTGCCGAAACAATTGCAGAAGCGGGGAAGCAACGTTGCCTCTCCGCTTTTTCGTTGTGAACTGCCTTTGTCAAGTTACTATGTCAGCGCCTGAAATATAGCAACTTGACATCAAGTGAAGAATGAAACCTTCATGAAAAATGCTCCGTCATCCTTTAAAAATGTCAAAATAATTCCGAATTTTGACCCCTAAAAACAGACCTTCGTTTCAACTGAACGGGATATTGGCCGAAAAAACGCAAAAAATCGATATTTTTGCAAATGGCTGATAATCAACTATTTCCGTTTTTCTTACATTTTTCCACTCCTCAAAAACGATGCTTTTGGGTTGTCACTTGTGGCTTCTGACCCCGTCACAGATGGCTTCTAAGGCCGTCAGATGCCACAAGTGAGCGCGTTAGAAGCCACATCTGACACCCTCAGAAGCCGCTTCTGACAAAACCACTCGTCAAAAGTCGAGGCTCAAGCGCATTTTTTTCGCTTTTTTCCCCCTTATTTCCGCTCTAGAATGAATGGCACACTCGATACGATTTTGTAAAAATAATTGGGAAAAATAAATGGTTCTCTAAATTCAAATTGAATAGCTTTCTAATCAATCAGCAGCGTGTTTTCTACATCCCCCCATTCCTTCTCCATCATCCTTACTGTTTTTTGAAAGTTAGATATAAAGTGAATGGGTCACGAGGGTTATTGTTGTATCATTCCGCCTCTGCCTCTTTGATTATCGCTAATAGTTCTTCGCGCTTCATCTCATTGGTGCCATGGACGGCGTGACGGACGATGCCCTTCTTATCAACAACGATGGTGAGTGGGAACCCTTCGGTGCCAATCCACGCCATCATATCTTTCGCCTCAATGAGATGCGTCCATGTAAAGTGGTGCTTGTCAGTAATGCGCTTGGCCGTCTCGGCATCGTGGTAGGTGGCTGAGAAGAACATCACGTTGGGCAATTGCTCTTTCCACTCGGAGAGGATGGGCATCTCTGCTCGGCAAGGGCCACAGCCCGAGTACCAGAGGTTGAGAACCATGACGTGGCCTAGGACGCTGTCGTTCGTCCATGTGCGCCCATCCATATCCTTCTCGCTGAACTGGGGGAAGTGCTCTCCTGCCTTGGGCGAGTAAAATGTGCCGTCGGCTTTGACATTTGCCTGTGTCAATTCCTGCATCGTCCGCATCATGTTAACGCCATTCTGGAACTGGTCGGCGTTGTGAACCTGCTCACGCGGGATAGACTGACGAATGACCGACTTGGGTAAATCGACATCAAGCCCGATGGCTACCACACTATTTCCCTCGTTGTCCCTAAGCCTTGTCACGCTTGGCATCGCATCAGGAAGTTTCGGCATTTCACGGAAGAAATAACCGTTGATTAAGAACTTCGGAACGATTGTATCGATACGTGCCTCTTGTGCCTGTCCTGCCATTGCAACGAGGGCGAGCAGTGTGGTGATGATAAGTTTCTTGTTCATATTACTTGCGCTTTTAATCAATCATTAGCAGTTCTTGGCGTTTGTAAGAGATTAGCAATTTTTGCTTGGCAAGTACCTCGCAACCAAAGAGGCCATCTATGCCTTTGCTCTCTTTTAGATGAGACACGTCGGAGAAAGCTGTTTGCAGTTTCTTGAACGTGCGCCCTCCGAGTGTAAGGATGGTCTTGCCCTTTGTAATCGATGCTCGACCGTCACCATAGCCCGTGAGGTGGGCTTTCTTGATGCCCTTAACAGTGGACGGATGCAGTTGTGGCCAATCGTTGGCGAGCAAGTTGCTTTCTGCTCCACTGTCGAAAGCAAGCACAACGGGTACACCGCCAACTTGGCAGTCGAAGGTCAGCAGATGGCCTTTCTTCACGCCTTTCACCGTCTGGTATTGGTAGCCCTCGTTCAGCAGCCATTGGTGCGTGGTATCTGGGGTTAACAGCACTATCTCGCCAGACTTGAAGTCGAACAGCACATCAAAATCTTTGTAGTAGCTCTGACCCAAGATGCCGTGCACCGTTACGCCGACGGTCTCCAGATTACTCAAGTCCGTTGTCATGATGTCCGTCTCTTGGAGCGTAACACCGCCCATGTCCATCAGCTTCACATGGTGTATACCGCTCACAGAACCTGTGCCGACGGCACCTCGGCCTCCACTTCCCATCACCTGCCCATCAATGTTGTGGTCGAAATACTTGCTGTTGAGAATGACGCCAGGCGCACCTGCATCGAAGAACATATTACACGGTTGACCATCAATGATGACGGTTACGATGGGTAGCCCGTTATGGCGATGTATTGGTACGCGAACCATGCTCACTTCGGGTTGTTTATTGGGTGTGGGATTGGCTTTTAGAAGAGAGACATTACCTGACAGCAAATTGGCTTCAAGCACCAAGTTGTCAGCACTAAAAAGGATTGTTGCCTCCGAGGTAGTGCTGTCGGGCCTCGTTATAATGTAACGCAACGTCAGTCCCGTGCTGTCCTGTTCGGTGCCAGCCAGTTCCCAACTCGTCATAGCAGGCATTTGGGCAATAATTTGTTTCAAAACTTTGGCGGCCAGTGGCTGTTTGATGTTATTGAAATGGAAGTCGGGTGCCAATAGTTCGTCAATGCCATCAGGCTTATGATTCTGTGCAGCAGTCAGAATACGCCCAGCTATCGGTTGACACGTGTTAAAGTCTTGACAATGCCCCGCCATCGCGACAAGGGCGAGCAGGATGGTGATAATGGTTTGCTTGTTCATTATTCTTTGTTTTTTATACGTTTTGAGCCATAAAGTTACAAAAAGGCATAAAAAAAGGCCCTTGGCTAAATCTGAAAAAGAAATGCCAAGGGCTAATGTCTCAACTTAGGTTGAGAGTTTCTACCTGTTATAGACTATTATTTGCCGCCAAACG
>CACXPX010000031.1 GCA_902769705.1 uncultured Prevotellaceae bacterium | reverse complement strand
GTATGTTAATATTATATAATATTATATAATATAATATATAATTATAATAATAGTAAACTATTATTTTCTCCGCGCCGCACGTCTGCAAGGTGCTTAATGTGACGTGTGACGTTGTGACGCGTGACGTTTTTGGCGGTCAAAGACCACAAATGACACGGCTAAGCAGCACCTTGCAGAACTGAGAATAATAGTTGGAAAATGGCGTCATCTGAGGCAATCAATCGTGTGCTGAAAGATATGGGATGAGACGCTCAAAATTAGCCTTTGAGAAGACGAAAAACGGTGCAATTTTGTGCGAAACAAAATACTTAATTTCTTTAACAAATTTTCACACGCTACAAGCCTCGAAATTTGGAGGAATGAAATTTTATCACTATCTTTGCACAGACAATGTATCTCAAACCTTAATTAATAATTGATTATCATTTCTCATGAAGTCTTTCCTTTTAATTCTCCTTGGGTGTCTTGCAAATGTCGCTCTCGCCCAACAGCCGCTCGAAGGTTTCGAATACGGAAACGCTGCTGCTCCCACGGGTAACGAATGGCAGTCGCCCGAACAGTTGGGATACAACAAACTGCAGCCGCGTGCGGGGTTTGTTTCGTTTGCCACGAGTGAAGAAGCCCGACGCCTTCTGCCCGAATTCAGCAGTAGGCAGATGTCGCTTGACGGGACATGGAAATTCCACTTCGCAAAGAACCCCGATGAGCGTCCCACCGACTTCTTCCAGCCTGACTTCGACTGCTCCGAGTGGGACGAGATCCCTGTTCCCTCCAGCTGGAACATCGTGGGCATCGAACGGGGAAAATGGAACGAGGAGAAAGAGCAATGGGAAGGACGATACGGCGTGCCCATCTACGTCAACCAGCCCGTCATCTTCTACCACCAAGTGCAGAAAGACGACTGGCGGAAGGGCGTCATGCGGGAGCCTCCGAAATTCTGGACAACCTACGAGTTCCGCAACGAAGTGGGTTCCTACCGCCGCACGTTCAACATTCCGAAAACGTGGAAGGGGCAGGAAATCTTCGTCGAGTTCGATGGCGTTGACTCCTTCTTCTACCTCTGGATTAACGGGCAATATGTCGGTTTCTCCAAGAACTCGCGCGACGCCGCACGATTCGACATCACCCGGCATGTGAGAGTGGGCGACAACTCCATCAGCGTGGAAGTCTATCGCAACAGCGACGGCTCGTTCCTCGAGGCGCAAGACATGTTCCGTCTGCCCGGCATATTCCGCTCCGTCAGCGTCTATGCCACGCCTAAAGTGCACATTCAGGACTTCATCGCCAACGCCCAATGGAAACAAGGAAGAGGCTCGCTCCACGTTGAAACCGCCATTGAAGACCTCAGCGGAAAGCGTTCGAAAGGCTACAACGTGGCTTACAAGCTGTACAAAAACAAGCTTTATTCTGACGAAAACGAGCTTGTGGCTGAGTTTTCTGAGGCCACTCCGCAACTGCCCAACGTAGAGTGGTGGTCGGCTGAAGAGCCTAACGTCTACGTGCTTGTGGCTGAACTCAAAGACAAGAAGGGGCGTGTGGTTGAAGCTGTCTCGTCGCAAATCGGCTTCCGCACCGTTGAAATCAAGGATGTTCCAGCCAGCGAAGACGAGTTTCAACTGGCCGGACGCTATTTTCTTGTCAACGGAAAGCCTTTGAAGCTGAAAGGCGTCAACCGCCACGAGACCAATCCTGCCACAGGACACGCCATCTCCCGCCAGCAGATGGAGGAAGAAATCATGATGATGAAACGTGCCAACATCAATCACATCCGCACTTCGCACTATTCCAACGACCCCTATTTCTATTATCTCTGCAACAAATACGGCATCTATCTCGAAGCCGAAGCCAACCTCGAGAGCCACGAATACTACTACGGCGAGGCGTCTCTCTCCCACCCTCAAGAGTGGCGGGCTGCGCACATTGCCCGAATGATGGAGCTCGCCCACGCTCGGGTCAACGACCCATCTATCGTCATCTGGAGCCTTGGAAACGAAGCAGGGCCCGGCGACAATTTCCGTGCGTCGTATGCAGCAGTTAAATCCTTCGACCCCACACGCCCCGTTCAATACGAACGCAACAACAACATCGTAGACATGGGCAGCAACCAATATCCGTCTGTCAACTGGGTGCGCCAGGCTGTCAAAGGCAACATGAACATCAAATACCCCTTCCACATCTCCGAATACGCCCACTCTATGGGTAATGCCGTCGGAAATCTGCAAGACTACTGGGACGCCATCGAGTCCACCAACTTCTTCTGCGGAGGCGCCATCTGGGATTGGATTGACCAGTCAATGTACAACTACACTCGCGACCACCAGCGCTACTTGGCCTACGGAGGCGATTTCGGCGACACGCCAAACGACCGCGAGTTTGTGATGAACGGAATCATCTTCGGCGACATGGAGCCCAAACCGCAATATTACGAGGTGAAAAAGGTCTACCAGAACGTTGGCGTGAAGTGGGACGATGTGAGTTCTGCCACCATCGACATCTTCAACAAGAACTATTACACCGACAACCTGACCGACTACGACTTGCGTTGGACGCTGACGGCAGACGGCCGCGAAGTGGAGACAGGAACCGAGGAACTGGGTGCTGTGGCTCCCCGGTCGCACAAGATCATCAGCATTCCACGAGTGGCACAACTGGCCAAGCAAGACGACAAGGAATACTTGTTGAACATCTGCTTCCAACTGAAAGAAGACAAGCCCTGGGCAAAAGCGGGATTTGTGCAGGCTGAAGAACAACTGCCCGTTCGTGCCGCCCAACAACGACCCACGCTTGGAAGCGGCGGCATGAGGAACGAAGGGGAAATGACGATGGAAGAAAGTGCATTGTCCGCTATTGTTAAAGGTGAAGGTTTTTGCATCGAGTTCGACAAACAACACGGTTGCATCCAACATCTGGAATACAAAGGACAAACCATCTTTGAGAATGGAAACGGGCCGCAGCTCGACGCCTATCGCGCTCCTGTGAACAATGACAACTGGGCTGAACGTGCTTGGCGCGACAACGGACTCAACCGGCTGGAGCATCAAGTGACGGACTACACCGTGCAAAACGACCGCAAAGACGGCACCGTCGTGGTGGCTTTCAACATCCGTTCGGCAGCCTCCGCCACCCCACACCTCATCTCCAGCACCCCACGCCCAACATCCAGCACCCAATTCGCCTTCAACCACACCGATGTCTACACCATTTACCCCGATGGCAGCATCGAAGTGGAGACGGCCATCACGTCGAACAATCCCTCGCTTGTGCTGCCACGACTGGGCTTCGCGATGACTTTGCCCAAGCAACTCGGCCAATTCAGCTACTACGGGCGCGGCCCTATTGACAACTATCCCGACCGCAAGCGCAGCCAAAACATCGGACTCTATCAGAGCTCGGTACAGAAAGAGTTTGAGAATTTCCCCAAACCACAAGACATGGCCAACCACCAAGACACTCGCTGGTGTGCTCTGACGAGCAAGAACGGCGCAGGTGCGCTCTTCGTGGCTGCCCAACGTATGTCGGTGTCGGCTCTGCCTTGGACGGCACAACAACTTGAAGCTGCCCCACATCCATACGAGTTGCCTGCCTCCAACGGAGGCCATTTGCATCTCGATATGGCCATCACGGGATTGGGCGGCAACAGTTGCGGACAAGGCGGACCATTGGAGCCCGACCGTGTGAAGGCCAATGCCCATACCTTCGGCTTTGCCATCCGACCCATTGAGAACATGAATCAAGCCTCCAACCGCGCCAACATCAGCCTCAACGGACAAACGCCCTTGCTCATCACACGCGATGCTGAGGGCAACGTTTCCATCACATCGGCCAAGAATGCGCAGGACGTTTATCAAGACATCTATTATGTTGTGTCAACGAAAAACAAGAAAGCAAAGCCCGTCAGATATACCGGAGCGTTCAACCTGCATGATGGCGGCATCGTGACAGCCTATGAGCAAAGCAACCCGAAACTGACTTTCAGCCAGCAGTTTGAGCGCATCGAGAGCATACCGGTGCAAGTGATGTTTGCAAGCAGCGTGGAGAGCGGAGAAGGCGATGCAGACCACTTGGTTGACGGCAACCCATCCACCTATTGGCACACGATGTGGAGTGTCACCGTAGCCAACTATCCACATTGGGTGGACTTCGACTGCCAAACCACAAAGAACATCAAAGGATTCACCTATCTGCCGCGACAAGACAGCAACAACGGAAACATACGCAACTATCGAATCCAAGTCAGCCAAGACGGCAAAACGTGGAGTAGTGCCATTCACGAAGGACAGTTCGAAAACAACAGGAACGAGAAGCGTGTGATTTTCGACAAACCTGTCAAAGCGCGCTATCTGCGTTTCACCGCTCTCTCCTCGCAAGACGGACAGGACTTTGCAACAGGAGCCGAGTTCACCATCCTTGAGAATTAGCCCCTCTAGAGAAGGAACAAGACATCAAACCGTTTGGGCGTAAAGCCCAAATATAAAGGGAAGTGCCACTTTAGAAAACTCTAAAATGGCACTTTTGTCTTGTCAATCCTTTGACACTTTAAACCTTAAAATGCTATTACCTATTGAGATGTGAATCGACAAGAACTTGATCTATATGCGGTGCAAAATTACTAACTATTTCTGTAGCAGCATACATAATGCGTGTCAAAACAACACATCAAGCTTTGCAATCGATTGCACAAATCGCATACGGATACGTCTTATTGACTCACTTTCCTCACGTCGGCATCGCCAGGTTTAAAGACCCACCCTTCGCAATGCTGGGCATCGGCCTTATAGGCTTTCAACTCAATGCGACTCCAGTCGATTTTGCTTGTCGTTTGTGCAAGAGGAGCGTGAGGAATCAGGCTTCCATCGCGAACAAGAATCACGCATGGGATTTTGTCGGCTTTGATGGTTTGCCAACCGCTGCCATAAACCTTTCCTGTCTGATAGTCAATCCATTTGGTTTCACCCGTCTTCTCTCCCGAGGAAGGGAGGTAAACCGTGCGTTCGTTAACAGACTCCATAAGTGGGGCAACAAGTATCTGGCTGCCAAAAAGATATTCGTCCTCTACAAGCCATGCGCCGGGATCGTGAGGATACTCCACGAAGAGGGCGCGCACCATCGGCAGACCACGGTTCGAGCAATCCTTAGCTTGTGCAAAGACATAGGGCATCAACCGATACTTCATCTCAGCACTTTGGCGGAATGCGTCGGTGAAACTCTTGCTGATGAGCCAAGGCTCAGTGGGAGGAGCACCATGAGCGCGAGTGTGGCTGGACAGGAATCCAAAGGGCAACCATCGACGATAGATATCTTCAGGGGAAGCCGTCACAAAGCCACCCATATCGTGGCTCCAGAACGAGAATCCACTCAAGCCAAAGCTCAAACCGCCTCGCAAATCGCCAAGCATGCCGATGTTGTTGGTGGCAGCATCTCCTCCCCAATGGAGGGGATAGCGTTGGGAACCCGCCCAAGCAGAGCGCGCCCAGATAACTCCTTCCTGTGCGTCGGACGACTCGCGGGCAGCATTCTCCTTAGCCACAACCTCAAAGAGTGCCTTATTATAGCGCAAGGGATAGAGGTTATGCTCATATAGTCCAGTCTTTCCACTGGCATAAAGCCCGTTGAAAGGAGCGGCTTCGCCAAAGTCGCACTTGATGGCCGCCACTCCTTGCCGGATGAGCCCGGCTATCTTCTGCTGATACCAGTCGACCGTCTTAGGATTCGAGAGGTCAAGCACAGCATCCTCATAGGGCATACCACCCATCGCATTGCGCACATGCAGCCCATTCTCCACAATCTCTTCGAAATAGCGATTCTTGGGTGTGAAGTAAGGCAATTGCCACAAGCAGACGTGGAAACCATCGTTCTTCATGCTGCGCAACATACCGACAGGATCGGGAAAACGGTCGGAAGCGAACTGATAGTCGCATTGCCAGTCGGTACCGAACCATCCTGTATCGAAGTGGATGACATCGGAGGGAATCTTATGGGCACGCAACTGTCGGGCGATTTCCAACCCTTCCTCTTGCGAGAAATAGGTGATGCGGCTCATCCACGTGCCGAAGGTCCACAAAGGCAACATCGGACTTTTGCCCGTGATGTTGGTGTATTCGTCGAGGATGTCTTTGGGTTCACCAAAGAAGATGAAGAAATCAACAGCCTCATCAGCCATGAAGAGACGTTGTGCACCAATATAACTGGCTCCGAAATCGCAGGTAACAGGCGCACTCGTATGCATGAACACACCGTATCCGCGATTCGAAAAATAGAACGGGACAGGCTTATACATGCCGTCGGTTTCAGGACCTTGAGGGTCGGTGACATAGAGTTGCACCTTCTGCCCCACCTTGTTCAGCGACGTGAATGACTCACCGCAGCCATAAATGCGCTCCGACGGCGAGAGCAGGAACACAGGATTCACACTACGCGAGTTGTCGTTTCCGCGTTTGATGAAATTGAACGGAAGCAGTTTCACCTGCGTAGAGTCGTTATCGATGATGTGTCTTGTCTGCGTGAGAATCTTCCCCTTACTGTCGCGCAGGATGATGCGCCAAGGGTATTTCTGGATTTCTATGGTGCCGTAAGGGCTGGTGTACTTGATGGCCTCAGCACTTTGCGAACCACGCCACGAAGAGCGGTCGGTGGGCGGCACTTGGGCAAACATCACGTCATCTTTGTCGCTGTTAGGCGGTTCAATGGGTGTAGTCAGCATGCGCACACGAACCGTACGAGGCGAGACAAACTGAAGAGTGATTTTCAGGTTAGGGTCGTTGTCGTAGGCAGCATCGGGGAAGTCGAGCATCTGCATGCGCACCGGCCAATAACCATTCAGATTGAAAGCCTGGCGAGGAGACAATCGATAACGTTTCCAGTTGACGGTGCCTTCAGCCTTGTCAACGTCAAACGCTGAGAGGCTGTCTGCCAAGAAATAGGTATGCGACATATCGCTGAAGTCGCCACTCATGTCGCGAGGCGTGTTCATCAGATATTGCACACCTGCCGACGTTTGTATCTGGGCCTGTGCACTGGTGGAGGCAACCAACAGGAACACGGCCATGCTGAAATTCTTCATCATATCAGGAATAAGGATTCTATTATTTGTTCACAATCTTCAACGTGCCAGCACCCAAGCCCGCAGCCTTCGCCGTCACGAAGATGTTACCCGCACGGTTCGACGACCTCATGACAAGCAGGCAACGACCGTGGAACGTCTTACGCTTGTCGGCCTTGAAACGCTCAAGCGACGTCTGCAGGCCATTATCGACACCAGCAATCTCACCCTCGCCATTCACATCGAAGAAGATTTCCTGCTCCGCGTTCGGACAAACACGTTCATATTGGTCGACAATCTCAGCTGTGATGAACGCCAGGCTTCTTCCATTCGCACGCATACCCGAACGGTCGGTTGTCAAGCGGATGTGATGAGGCTGGCTGGCAGTGGTGAGCCGCTCTTCACGAACCTTCACGCCATTCTGACGCGCCACCACACGAACCTCGCCCGGTTCGAACTTCACGCGCCACCAGACATGATACTGGTGGGAGTCGGCCTTGCGGCGCACGCCCTGAGACTTTCCGTTCACATATAGTTCCACTTCATCGGCATTGTTGTAGTAGCACCACATGTCTATCTCCTGTCCTTCTACCCAGTTCCAATGGGGAAACAGATGGAGCACAGGCTTCGACGTCCACTCGCTTTGATAAAGATAATACGAATCCTTGGGGAAACCTGCCAAGTCGATGATTCCAAAGTAACTGCTTCGTGCCGGATAGCTGTATGGGGTCGGTTCGCCAATATAATCCCAACCCGTCCAGATGAACTGTCCCGCGCAATATGGAGTATGCTTCACCACATCCCAAGTTTCCTCGTGCGTGCTGCTCCAAGGAGCGTGCATATTGTCGTAGGCACTACACATGTACGACGGGTCCACATAAGCTTTGTCCCAACGGTCGGGAGCCACATAGATCTTGTCGCTCGGCATGATGTAGTTGCCCGTTGTTTGCAGAGCCGATACACTCTCCGTCATCAGGAAAGGCTTGTTGGGGAAGTTCGACGGCACATCTTTTATCATCTCGTGATGATAGTTGAAGCCGATGATATCGAGCGCACCACTCTTGAACAGATGATTGTTGGGATTCACCTCGTTACATCCTGCCGTGATGGGACGAGTTGTGTCGTAACGACGGACAATCTCGCACAGATGCTTCGTCAGCAACGAGTTCACACTCATCTCGCCCTCCTTAGCCAGCGTCGAAGCATCGTGACCAGCATTGAGTATCAGGTTGGCTTGTTCAAGCGTCAGCGTATCAGCTTCTGCCGACGACCATTGCTCAAGCACCTCGTTGCCAATCGACCACATCAAGATGCTGGGATGGTTTCTGTCGCGAAGCACAAGGTCAGTAAGGTCGCGTTCGTGCCATTTGTCGAAGAAGCGGGCATAGTCGTTACGCGTCTTGCGACGACGCCACATATCGAAACTCTCGTCCATCACGATGAAGCCCATCGTGTCGCACATGTTCAGCAGTTCGGGGGCAGGCGGGTTATGCGAACAACGAATCGCATTACATCCCATATCCTTCAGCATCTTCAGCTGACGATGCAAAGCGTCTTCGTTGATGGCCGCACCAAGACATCCCAAGTCGTGATGGTTGCACACGCCGTTGATCTTCATATTCTTGCCGTTCAGCCAGAAGCCCGTCTGAGCATCAAACTTGAACGTGCGGAAACCTGTGCTCGACACATACGAATCCACCTGTTTGTTGCCATCCAATATCTCAGTCTTCAGCCAATAGATGTACGGACGATCCACACTCCACAACTGCGGATTCTTCACCGTCATCTCCTGTTGGCACAACGTGGTCTTTCCTTTCTCAATCTTCACTTTCGTCTGTGCCGAAGCCTTCTCATAACCATCCATCGTGTAGAGTGTGGTCAGCACGGTCAGCTTCTCCGAGCTGCGCGTGGTATTGTCTATCGACACGTCTATCAGCACCTTCGAGCCTTCCGTCCGCACATAAGTTCCCCAATGTGACACGTGGATAGGCCGCGTTCGTGTCAGCCATACATGGCGATAGATGCCGCAACCGCTATACCAACGCGAGTTGGGTTGGTCGCTGTTGTCAACCTTCACCGCCACCACATTCTCGCCATCGAAGTTCAGATAGGGCGTGATGTCATATTCGAACGAACTATAACCATAGGGGCGTGTTCCCAATTCGTGTCCGTTCAGATAAACGGTCGAATTCATATAAACGCCATCGAACTCCAAGTAATAGCGGTCGTCGCCTGTCGCTGTGCGCGACACCATGAAATGCTTGCGATACCATCCGATGCCACCAGGAAGGGCTCCACCGCCCGCACCCGATGGATTAGACACATGGAAGTCGCCCTCGATAGCCCAATCGTGAGGCACATTGAGGCGTCGCCAACTGGTATCGTCGAATGCTCTTTGCGACATATTTTTGTCATCACCAAGATGGAACAGCCAGTCACCATCAAATGAGCGACGTTCGCGTTGAGCGCTTGCAGCTGATGTTGCAAGTGTCAGAAGAATCAGGAATAGAAATCTTATCATCTTAATTATTTGAGTTTTATATTTATATAGGTGAGACATAAGAGGTCAGAGCCGAGTGGGCAGAGACATTTCTTTATATCTTCTTACTACTCTCTCTGATTTTCAGTATCATCGGCACCACCTCGTGATAAATCTTCGTATCGCCGTCGATGGCGCGGATGAGCAGTTCGCACACCTTCCTACCCTGCTCGTGAGCCTGGTCCATGATGGCTGAAAGACGAGGTGTGACGAAAGCAGCCGAGTCGCCATCGGTGAAACCAATAATCGAGACATCCTGCGGAATACGCAGATTGAGCGACTTGATGGCATCGAAGGCCGCATAGGTGACAATATCGTTGAAAGCCAAGATAGAGTCCGGCCGGTCGTCGCGTTTCAGCATGTTAATAGTTGCATTGCGTGCAACATCGAAGTCAATCTTTCCACAAGCCACGAGTGTCCTGTCAATCGGAATCTTGTATTCGCGCAAAGCCTCCAGATAGCCGTGTTTCCGACGCCTCACCATATCGAGATGGTTAGGGCCTCCAATGAAGGCAATGCGACGACTGCCCGTGTCGATGAGATGCTTCGTGGCCTCATAAGCGGCAACGTCGCCATCAGCCACCACATGAGAGAACCGGTCGCTTAGGCAAGTGCGGGCGAAGAATACCAACGGAATGCCCATATCGGCCAACTCCTCGAAATGTGTATAATCTATGGTGTCCTGCGCAAGACACGCGATGATGCCCGACACATGCAGGGAGATATAGTTGTCCACAGCACGTTTCTCCATCTCGTAGCTTTCATGTGTGTTGGCACTAATCACATTGTAGTCGTTCTCTATGGCATAGCTTTCGATACCGTCGAGCACAGCTGCATAATAATGCGTCACTAAGTTAGGAACAATAACGCCGATGATGCGTGGCGCCTCTTGGCGCAAACTTTGCGCAAATGGATTTGGGCGGTAGTTGAGTTGTTTGGCTAGTTTTTTCACCTTCTGCCGCATCTCCTCGCCCACTTCGTGGCTACCTCTGAGCGCACGAGAAACCGTAGCAATACTAACACCAAGCTGCTCGGCAAGGTCTTTAAGAGATGTACGTCGTTTTTTCATGTTGATAATATAAGTTGTTGCAAAAATAACAAAATAAGGTCAAAAACGCAAACGTTTACGTCATTTTTTTACCCTAAAAGTATAGTTTTTTAGCAGAAAGGTTTTAATTTTGCAGTCGAAAAGCTAATAGAAAGAATAAGTAATGAATAGTTGATAATAAGTTAGTTAGAGAACACAAGCCGTGACTGTTGCGAAACACTCATGGCTTTTTTATTTGCATTTTTCAAAAGAAATCGTTATCTTTGCAGCTGAAAAATAGACATAAAAGGCATCAAGAGGAGTGGAAAAACATCATCAGGCATTAGCTCTGCAGACGTCTGAACTCCTTAGCGCCCAACCTAAAAAATCATTCATTCATTAACTAAAAACTCAAATCCTATGAAGAAAACGTTATTCATGATTGTTGCAGCCGCCTTCACGATGGCTTTTGCAGCATGTGGAAACAAGAGCGAAGCCCCTGCTGAAGCAGCCGGCTCGACTGAAGTGGTTGCCGAAGAGGCAGAAGCAGAACAACCTATGGCACTTGGCGACATCGTTGCGAAAGCAAAAGCCGAAGGCGCCAACTGGAGTGTCGACGAGTGGAAAGACATCATTCGCAAAGGTCTTGTAGCTTATAAGCCTATGGCTGTGGCCGTAGACGAGCTCATGAAGAAGGTGGGAACCAGCGAAGCCGAAGGTATCGATTTTGACGTAGAAGGCAATAAAATCGAAGAACAATACCCCGGCTATGAAAAGCTGATTCGCGAACTCGGCGAAGCGGCCAGCCAAACCGCCAACGGAAAAACTGTCATGGACGACCAAGAGTGGATTGACAAGACGATGGCGGAACTGGGAGTACCCAAGAATTAACTCCAAAGAAATTGTCAAAATAATTCTGAATTTTCAGCCTCAAAAACGGCTATTTTTTTGAGCTGAACAAGATTTAGGTGCGAAAAACGCAAAAAATCGACATTTTCGGAAGTCGTTGAAAGTCAGCGGCTTCCGTTTTTCTTACATTTTCCAAGCCTGTCAAAACGATGCTTTTGCGTTGTCACTTGTGGCTTTTGACCCCGTCACTTGTAGTTTCTAAGGCCGTCACTTGCCACAAGTGAGCGTGTCAGAAGCCACATCTGACAGCCTCAGATGCCACATGTGACAAATCTATTTGAAAAAAATCGAGCGACAAGAGCATTTTTCTCGCTTTTCCCCTCTTATTTCGTTCCAGAATCAAAAGCAAGCTCGACAAGAATTTGTTGTGATATTTCAGAAAAATAAACCATTCCAGTCATTCATTTTCATGCTTCACAACTGCCCTTCTAAAAGATGTTTTGCGATAGAATCATTCATTTTTTGAGATAAAGAAACGTAGAAACTTACTTGCACGAAAGTTGGCTCAGCAAGAAACAAATTTCCTTTGAACGCGATAAAAAAACAGGAAAATATTTGTGGGAAGCAAATTTTATTTGTACCTTTGCAGTCGCAATGAAAAAAATAGGGGCGTAGCCCAGTTGGTTTAGAGCGCTGCAGTCACATTGCAGAGGTCCCCGGTTCGAGCCCGGGCGTCCCTACCAAAAAAGAGAAGCCAGATGATTTGGCTTCTCTTTTTCTATTTCTCAGCATTTGCTCTATTCCTGCGATTGATGGCTGTCGCGATGAAGGGAATAGAGTTTATGGCTTCGGAATCCAACTTGTGGATTGCTTGAAGACTGTTTCGAGCGTGATTCCTTGCGCCTCTTTCTTGGTGAGTTGGCGGCTCCAAGCCACTCGTTTGTCTTTTGCTGCACCTTCCCCAGTATTGCCCGACTCCATATAACGGGCGGTCTTTTCATTCTCAGGATTACGCCAGTTTTCCCATCCTTCAGGGCGAATATGTCCGCCGAGCTCGCAATTCATGAAAAGCGTGTAGGCGTATGGGCGCCAAGGACGACCGAGATAAACCTTCTGTGCCTCAGGCGAAGCAGTAAGACGGCAGCGGTTGAAGATGTATCCATAAGGTTGGTCGGCTGGTGTTGACGCAGCTGTTACATACGAATTGACTTTGCTGAATATCTCGCAATTCTCGAACCAAGCGGTGGAAGGACCGAAGATGAAGTCGGTGGTGCCTTCGATGTAGCAGTCGAGGAAATACAGCCGTGTGCCGGCTTTGCCCGTGTAGATGGTGTCTTGATTTCCGAGGAAACGGCAATTGACAAAGACAAGACGGTCGCCCTCAGTATGTAGCGCCACCGCCTGCCCCAGCCGGGCGGCATTGTTCTCGATGGTTATGTTCTTCAGCGTGATGCCGTTGCCTTCGATTTTCAAAGTATAGGTGCGGAAAGTGCCCATTCCCTTGTCGGTACCGGGAAGTTTGATGTTGGCGTGGTCGTCGAAGGTAATGATGGTGTTATCGCGATCTTCGCCGCAAATCTCGATGTTGTCGAGCCACGATGGAATGATGAGTTTCTCTTTGTAGACACCCCGCTTCACGAAGATGACCTTGTGGTATTCCATAAATGCGCGGCACACTTCGATGGCATCGTCGACGTTGCGGAACTGTCCTGTTCCGTCGCGAGCAACAAAGATGGTGTCGGGATTGTCGAAACTCTGCGCTCCAGCGGGGATGGTGAATAGTGAAAAGAGAATCGCAAAGAATGCTGATGGTAGCAACTTGCTTCTTTTCACTCGGTTGTTTTTCTTCTTTATCATATAGGTAAAAGATGGTGTTTACAATATTTGCAGAACTTCCTGCATCCCTTCAACGTCCTTGAGTTGCTGAATGATGGTCGGCATTTCATTTCGGTCGTGTACACGCAGTTCGATTTTCCCTTCAAAGATGCCGTCGTCGCTGGTGACGATGATGCGATGGATGCTGGTGTCGAGCTTATCGGAAATGATGTCGGCGAGGTCGTGCAAGATACCCTTGCGGTCGATTCCACGAATCTGAATAGTGGCATCAAAGAGAATCTGATTGTGCATCACCCACTTGGCATCGAGTATTCTGTTGCCAAACGACGACTTGAGACGTGAGGCAACGGGACAGTTGCGTTTGTGAATCTCAACGTGGTTTTTGTTGTCGATATATCCAAGGATGTCGTCACCAGGTATCGGATGGCAACATTGGGGGAAGATATACATCTGTATGGTCTCCTCGGTGATGTAGCAGGGGATTTTCTTATTGAAGTCTTTGCCTACGGTGAGCAACGAGCGTTGGGCCTTCACAGTCTTCTCGTTTTTCTTCTGCGAATTGATGAACGGCACAAACTTCTTCCATCCCGAGCTGTTCTTCTTTCCCCGGAGGTGGTCGATATCCTTTTCACCGAGGATGATGTTTCGTTGTCCGATGGCTTGAAGAAGATTCTCATGATTCTGAATCTCGTGCAAGTCGCAAAGTTTGTCAAGAACTGAGGTGTTGAGTTGAATCTCGTTCTTGTCGAGGAACGCTTGCAGGGTGTCCTGTCCTTTCTTTTGTGTTTCGCGTGCTTCGCGCCGCAAGATGGCGTGAATCTTGGCTTTAGCTTTTGCTGTGGAAACGAAGTTGATCCATGCGGGTTGCACATGCTGGGCCTTTGACGTCAACACCTCAACTTGGTCGCCGCTTTGAAGTTTGTGGCTGAGGGGCACGAGCTTGTGATTGACTTTGGCTCCTATGCAATGACTTCCGAGGAAGGTGTGTATCTGGAAAGCAAAGTCGAGGGCTGTGCATCCTGCAGGCATCGTCATAATCTCGCCTTTAGGCGTGAAGACGAATATCTCGCTGGCAAAGAGATTGAGCTTGATGGCATCGAGGAAATCCATCGCATCAGGTTGTGGGTCGTCGAGGATTTCCTTGATGGTGCGCAACCAGTCGTTGAGTTCGCCCTCGTCTTCAGCAATCTCGTCTTCGTTGGTGTTGTCGCCTTCCTTGTATTTCCAATGTGCTGCAAATCCCTGTTCGGCCACTTCGTCCATGCGGTCGGAACGAATCTGCACCTCTATCCATCGTCCCTGTTTCGACATCAACGTCACATGAAGGGCCTGATAGCCGTTGGCTTTCGGATGGTTGAGCCAGTCGCGAAGCCGGTCGGGGTGAGACTTGTAGATCTTACTGATGGCGACATAGATGTTGAAGCACTCGTTGATTTCATCTTCGCGTTTGTTGGGAGTAAAGATGATGCGGGCGGCAAGAATGTCATAAACCTCTTCGAAGGGGACGTGCTTGTTCTGCATCTTGTTCCAGATGGAGTACGGGCTCTTCACACGCGCCTTAATCTCGTAGGAGATGTTCATCTTGTCGAGTGCCTGCCGAATGGGTTCGGTGAACTGCTGGAAAAGCTTGTCGCGCTGTTCCTTGGTCATCGAGAGCTTACGGCTGATGTTCTCAAACTCTTCAGGATGCTCGAACTTAAAGCTGAGGTTCTCGAGTTCGGTCTTTATTTTGTTCAATCCGAGCCTATTGGCCAACGGTGCGTAGATGTAAAGCGTCTCTCCGGCAATCTTATATTGCTTGTTGGCAGGCTGCGAATCAAGTGTCCGCATGTTGTGCAAGCGGTCACAAATCTTGATAAGGATGACTCGGATGTCATCACTCATGGTGAGCAACAGTTTCTTGAAGTTCTCGGCTTGTGCCGAAGCTTGATCTCCGAAGATGCCACCACTAATCTTGGTGAGTCCGTCAACAATCTGCGCAATCTTTGGCCCGAAGATGTTAGAAATGTCTTCTACGGTGTAGTCGGTATCTTCGACAACATCGTGGAGCAGCGCAGAGCAGATACTGGTGGAACCAAGTCCCATCTCCTCGCATGCAATTTGTGCGACAGAGATGGGGTGCATGATATAAGGTTCGCCTGAAAGGCGGCGCACACCCTTGTGCGCCTGCCGTGCGAAATTGAAGGCCTTGGTAATGATGTCGACCTTCTTGCGGTGTCGTGATGCGAGATAGCTGTCCAGCAGATGCTGAAAAGCGTCGTCGATGAGTTTGTCTTCAGCGGTCTCTTTGACCGAGGAATTGATGTCGGGGTCGTCCATAGTTTTAAGGGTGTTGAGTGGTAGACGCTTCGCTAAATGATGAATATAATATTAAGTTCCAAAATTGGGATGACAGATGTCACCTTATTATATAATGTGTATCCATTCACGTGACGATTACCGCCTTCTTCTCTTTGCGGGAGCTTTCTTTGCAGTAGTGCGCTTCTTGGCGGGTGCGGCCTTCTTAGCGGTCTTACGCTTGGCTGCTGTTTTGGTGGTGGTACGTTTGCGTGAAGCAGTTGTTTTCTTCCGTACGGTAGTCTTGGCCTTTGCCTTTGTGCGACTTCTTGATTTCGTTGCCTTCTTTGTCCGGCTCGTTTTGCCCTTGCGCACAGTCTTGCCCCGCTTTGCTTTTGTGGTCTTGCGCACAACAGTCTTCTTGACTACGGGCACATCGGTATTGACGGCAACGACGGCACGTTTTGTCAGCAACACATCGGCGTTGTAGGCATAGATGGAGTCCTGGTTATCGATGAAAAGATTCACCATATTGGCAGGAAGACGTATAGCCGACGGCTTGGTGAGGCCGTTGATGATGTCTCGACGGTATTGAGGATTGAGGCTCTTGATCTGCTCGACGTCCATATTCAGAACATGAGCAATTTGCTCGAAATGAACATTGCGGTCAACCATCACCGTATCCGATTTCTCGGGCAGACGAGTCATAAGCGGGCAGATGTTGTGCTCGCAATAATAGTTCATGATATAATTGGCGGCAATGAAAGCCGGCACATATCCGCGTGTCTCTCGTGGGAGATAAGGATAAATCTGCCAATAGTCGCGTGCTCCGTTGGCACGATGTATGGCTTTGTTGATGTTCTCGGGACCACAGTTATAAGCTGCGATGACGAGATTCCAATCGCCGAAGATGCGATAGAGGTCGTACAGATAATGAGCTGCAGCATAAGAAGACAGAATGGGGTCGCGACGTTCGTCGACCAGCGAGTTCACTTCGAGTCCGTATTGCTTTCCTGTTCCAATCATGAACTGCCAGAGTCCGGCCGCGCCAGCATGAGAAACCGCATTGGGATTGAGTGCCGACTCGATGACGGGCAAGTACTTCAGCTCGAGTGGAAGCCCATAGCTCTCGAGCGCCTCTTCAAAGATGGGCATATAGAAGTTTTGTGCACCCAACATCAAGCTGACCGTACGGCGCAATCGGCCGCTATACCTGTCGATGAACTGCCTGACGACATCATTATACGCCATCTCCATCACCGTTGGCAACTGAGTCAACCGCTTGATGTAGACATCTTCTCCAAATTCAGGATTGTAGTCGGGCAGGTTACAATCTTCGTCCTTAGCGAGATAGTTGCGTGAGCTATAATCATAAAGAATGCTGTCGAGTTCGAAAGTCAAAGCCTCAGGCACGTCGATTTCCTCGTTCTCACCCTTAGCATTTCTCACGAACACAGCATCATCGTCGCTGTGCACCACGTCGACATCATCGTCTTCATCATCGATGTCTTCGTCGTCCTCGTCATCCTCGTCATCTATATCCTCATCGTCTTCGTCATCTTCATCGTCCTCATCAATGAGTTCCACGTCGTCCTCATCATCTTGGTCGTCAATCACAATTTGCGCCTGCATGATGCAAGGGCAAAGCAGGAACATCATCAATGCTATTAAAAACTTCAGTTTCTTCATGTCTCGGTTTAATTCTTTCTGTTTTTGTTGTTTTTTTGTTTAGAAATTCAGACTGCATTGCAATCCGATAGCAGAAGATTTGAACGGATTCCTGTCCATCGTACTGCCATTAATCATTGTAGGCGAAATCCTCATGCTCAAGTCGGTTGAGATGTCGAACTCCGATAGAGAGGCATCGACATAGGCGTCGACAATGGAGAGTGCATAAACACCAACCATAACAAAGAAGCTCATGTCGCGCCATCTGCGGAACCTGTCTTTGCGTTTCTTGAAGAGCGTCTTGTACCTGTCGATGTTCGAATCTGTGATTCTTGCCCCCAGATGCATGAACTGGTTGTAGCTCTGCGTGTTAGGATCATCGTCCGACAAGTCGAGGAATGCCTGCGAATAGTCGTGATACATCATGTTGTTCCATCGCATAGCATAGGCACATCCCACGAATCCTCCATATACAATAGGCAGTTTCCAGAACTTTCGATTGTAAATCTGTCCGGCTCCTGGTAACACGATAGCCAGCCACAAGGCCCGTTTGGTATCGGGACGCCAAGTGCTCCAGTCGCGCTTGGGCTTGACCACAAGCGTATCAGCCAAAAGCAAACCGTTGTCGTCTTCCAACGAGAACAACGTGTCGCCTAAGATGGTGTCATCAGGGCTCCAGTCTGTAGAGTCGCCGTCCATGAAGATAATATCGTTGTACTCGGGTGTCTGGGCCGAGGCCGATATCGTCAGATGCAACGCGCATATGGTGAGCGCAACGGCGAGGGACTTTGAGAAAAATCTTTTCACTTTCGTTATCTGTTTTCTCCTTTGCCTTTAATGCTCTTTCAGTTTGTCGAACACGTTCATGATATGCTCCAGTTCCTCCTCGTTGGCAAAGGGAATGCTGATTTTTCCCTTACCACTTGCCGAGCAAACCATTTGCACCTTGGTGTTGAGAAAGGCCGAAAGGCGCTTCTTCAGCAGATTGAACTCCTCGGGCAACTTCGCTCTCGCCGTGATTTTCTTTTTACCGCTTTCGATGTCTTCACCGTTTTTCAACAATTGTGCCATCTCCTCCACTTTACGCACGGAATAGCCGTTCTTCTGTATCTCCTTGAACAGTTTGATTTGCAACGAAGGGCTGTCCACAGCCAGCAAGGCACGAGCATGTCCCATGTCGATTTCCTTCTTCTGGAGCGCCATCTGCACTTGTGCGGGCAATTTCAGCAATCTCAGGAAGTTGGTCACCGATGTACGGCTCTTCCCCACTCGCTTCGCAACTTTGTCTTGTGTCATTCCGTCGCCTTCCAACAGATGTTGGTAAGCCAAAGCGACCTCGATGTCGTTGAGGTCTTCGCGCTGGATGTTCTCCACCAACGCCATTTCCATCACGTTCTCGTCCTTGATGGTGCGGATGTAGGCAGGGATGGAGGCAAGTCCAGCCAACTGAGATGCACGCCAACGACGTTCGCCGGCAATAATCTGATAGCGTCCGTCAGCCACCTGTCTGAGCGTGATGGGCTGAATGATGCCAATCTGAATGATGCTGTCGGCCAGCTCGCGCAATGCCTCTTCATCAAAGTCGCGACGGGGTTGGTTGGGGTTGGCCTCAATCTGGTCGATGGGTATCTCGTTAATGGTTGAAGAGCCTTGCGTCTTCACACCCGTTGTATCGATGAGCGCATCGAGCCCTTTTCCGCCCTCAATCTCGTCAAGTCCGCGTCCCAAGACGCTTTTGTTGTATTTTTTATGTACAGCCATGATTCGATTCTCACTTGTTCTTGTTGATGATTTCTTTAGCCAAAGCCAAATGGTTCTTAGCACCGGAGGAGTCGGCGTCGTAGAGGATTACAGGCAGACCGTGGCTGGGGCTTTCGCTCAGTTTCACGTTTCGCTGGATGACAGTCTTGAACACCAGTTCCTGGAAATGACGTTTCACCTCATCGTAGATTTGGTTGGCAAGCCTCAGGCGGGAGTCGTACATCGTCAGCAGGAAACCCTCGATTTCCAACTTCGGGTTCAGTTTGCTCTTAATAATCTTGATGGTGTTCAGCAGTTTCGAGATACCCTCCAACGCGAAATACTCGCATTGCACGGGAATGATGACCGAGTCGGCAGCTGTCAGCGCGTTCACGGTGATAAGTCCGAGCGAGGGTGAGCAGTCAATCAATATATAGTCGTATTCGGCTCTGATGGGGTCGAGCAGTTTCTTGATTACTTTCTCGCGGTTATCCAGGTTGAGCATTTCTATTTCTGCTCCTACGAGATCAATGTGGCTCGGGATGATGTCGAGTCCTTCAATGTCGGTGGTGTAGATAGCATCACGCACGTCGGCACGATCGATGATGCACTCGTAAAGCGAGCAATCCACATCCTTGAGGTCAACGCCCAAACCACTCGAGGCGTTAGCCTGAGGATCGGCGTCCACCACCAGCACCGTCTTTTCCAACGTTGCCAGCGAAGCAGCCAAGTTGATGGTTGTTGTGGTCTTGCCTACACCGCCTTTCTGATTAGCCAATGCAATAAGTTTTCCCATTATTTCAATCTTTTAGTCAGGTCGTGAAAGTATAAAACAACACGATTTTAGTTTGCAAAGATACATATTTTATACGAGAAAGACGTATTTATAAACCTTTTTTCGTACTTTTGCACACAAAATAAGTTTAAAATGATGATAAACAAAAAACCGTTAATACTTGTTTCGAACGACGACGGCTACCAATCTCGAGGCATTTGCGCCCTCGTTGACATGCTGAAACCACTGGCCGACGTGCTGGTTTGCGCACCCGACGGACCTCGTTCGGGATACTCGTGCGCCTTCTCGGCTGTTGAATACTTGCGGCTCACCCGACGCGACAATATGGGCGAAGGCGTGGAAGTGTGGTCGTGTACGGGAACGCCTGTCGATAGTGTGAAACTCGCCATCGACCAACTATGCACAGACCGAATGCCCGACCTCGTGATTGGAGGCATCAATCATGGCGACAACTCCACTGTGAACAACCACTATAGCGGCACGATGGGTGTGGCTATGGAGGGCTGCATGAAATACATTCCGTCCATTGCCTTCTCCAGTTGCTTCTACAACGAAGACGCCAACCTTGAACCTCTCCGCCCTTATGTACAGGACATCGTGCGCAAAGTGCTGGCCGAAGGATTGCCAAAAGGCATCTGCCTGAACGTGAACTTCCCCGCCAGCGAGCAATTCGACGGCGTCCGCATCTGCCGGATGACCTTCGGGCGATGGATTAACGAAGTGGTGAAAGAACATCACCCGCGCGGATACGACTATTATTGGATGGTGGGCGAATACCACAACGACGAGCCTGACGCTGAAGACAGCGACCAGTGGGCCTTGCACCACAACTTCGTGGCCATCACCCCCACCAAGATGGACGTCACTGCTTACGAATATATGGAAAAACTCAAGAAGCAATTGACAATTGACAATTGATAATTGATAATTAACACCCACCACTCAATGAAATACTACCTCATCGTTGGCGAAGCCTCGGGCGACCTGCATGCGTCGCACCTCATGAAATCGTTGAAAAAATATGACAACGAGGCAGAGTTCCGTTTCTTCGGAGGCGACTTGATGACTGCTGTCGGAGGCACTCGCGTGAAGCACTATCGCGAACTCGCCTACATGGGGTTCATTCCCGTGTTGCTCCATTTGCCCACCATCTTCAAGAACATGTCGCTCTGCAAGCGCGACATCCAAGAATGGCACCCCGACGCTGTCATCTTGGTCGACTACCCCGGCTTCAACCTCAACATCGCGAAATCGGTTCATAGATGGCGTTCCAAGAGCCAACACCCATCACCCAACACCCAAGTCTACTACTACATATCGCCCAAGATTTGGGCGTGGAAAGAGTGGCGCATCAAAGCCATCAAGCGCGATGTTGACCAGCTATTCTCCATCCTGCCCTTCGAAGTGCCTTTCTTTGAAGAGAAGCACCACTACCCCATTCATTACGTGGGCAATCCGACAGCCGACGAGGTGAGGCAATTCCAAAGAAATTATTGCGAAAATATTCAACAATTCACCACTCGCATCAACCAATTAAACGCTGAGCAAGGCATCACGTTCTGCCAACCACTCGACCAACGGCCCATCATCGCCCTCCTGGCCGGAAGCCGCAAGCAGGAAATCAAGGACAACCTGCCCGCTATGATACAGGCCACCCGCACACTCATAGGATATCAGATTGTGCTGGCTGGAGCGCCCTCCATCGAAGACGAATACTACGAGCCTTTCCTTCGCGACAGCCGAGTGCGGCTCGTGCGCAACGAGACCTACGCCCTGCTCTCCCATGCCACGGCAGCCCTTGTCACCAGCGGCACCGCCACGTTGGAGACCGCTTTGTTCCGCGTGCCGCAAGTGGTGTGCTACGAAACGCCTCTGCCGCGCCTCATCCGTTTCGCATTCAATCATATCATTCACGTGCGTTTCATTTCGCTTGTCAACCTGATAGCCGACCGCGAAATCGTTCCCGAATTGCTTGCCGACCGATTCTCGGTTGAAAACATACGGCGCGAGCTCAACCAACTTCTGCCCGGACAACCCGCCCGAGCCAAAATGCTCAGCGCCTACAACGAGGTTCACCAGAAACTGGGCGAAGCTGTAGCACCCGACAACGCAGCAGCCTTGATGGTGGATTTGCTGGGCAAAAGGGGTAAATCGGGCCAACACGAAAACATCGGGCAATAAAAAATCCTGCAACCTTCACGCGTCGGTTGCAGGATGATGCTATTCCTTGTCAATTCTTCCTCACACAATGCTGTCGAGTTGCTTCTTGAGCAACGTCAGTTCGTCGCGCACCGAAATCAGCTTGTCGAGCACTTCGCTCGAGCGCTCGGCACCTTCACGGTTCTGGTTCAGATATTTCCGTGCGGCCGACAACTTGAAGCCGCGCACCTTCACGAGATTGTAAATCAGCTTGATTTGCTCGATGTCTTTCTCGGTATACTGGCGTATGTTGTTCACTTTTCCCGTCTTCGGACGCAGATGAGGGAACTCCTTCTCCCAATAGCGCAGCAAACTCTCGCTCACCCCAACCATCGAAGCCACCTCCTTGATGGAGTAATACAATTTCAGGTTCTTATCCGTATTCAGTGCCATATTTTCCTCAAAATGATTACACGTTTTTGTTATTTTCGGCAAAGATACGAAATAAATACGAAATATGAAATATGAAATATGAATTATTTTTGTACCTTTGCACAGAATTTTATAAAATCAATCGTTAAAGCAAATATGATGACAGCAAAAGAGATACGCGAGTCGTACAAAAAATTCTTCGAGCAGAAAGGCCACGCCATCGTGCCTTCTGCACCTATGGTAATCAAGGATGACCCCACACTGATGTTCACCAATGCGGGAATGAACCAGTGGAAAGATATCATTTTGGGTACACGCGACCCTGAGCCGCGCCGCCGTGCCGACACCCAGAAATGCCTCCGTGTGAGCGGCAAGCACAACGATCTGGAGGAAGTGGGACACGACACCTACCACCACACGATGTTCGAGATGCTGGGCAACTGGTCGTTTGGCGACTATTTCAAGGAAGGCGCCATCGATATGGCTTGGGAGTATCTGGTCGATGTGCTGAAGCTGAATCCCGAAGACCTCTATGTGACCGTCTTCGAGGGCGACCCCTCGGAAGGGCTCGAGCGCGATGACGAGGCTGCAGGATATTGGGCCAAGCACGTTCCTGCCGACCACATCATCAACGGCAACAAGCACGACAACTTCTGGGAGATGGGCGACACAGGTCCTTGCGGACCCTGCTCTGAGATTCATGTAGACTCCCGTCCTGCCGAAGAGAAGAAGAACGGCAAGCCCGGACGCGAGCTTGTGAACCAAGACGACCCACAAGTCATCGAGATTTGGAACCTTGTCTTCATGCAATACAACCGCAAGGCCGACGGCTCTTTGGAGAAGCTCTCCATGAACGTCATCGACACCGGTATGGGATTCGAGCGCCTCGTGCGTATGCTTCAGGGCAAGCACTCCAACTACGACACCGACATCTTCCAGCCTATCATCAAGCTCGAAGAGCAAATCACAGGATTGAAATACACCACCTTTGAAGAGGAAGAGGCTGCTGGCGGAGCCACCAGCGAGCAACAAGAGCAAACCAACGTGGCCATGCGCGTGTGTGCCGACCACCTTCGTGCCGTTGCCTTCTCCATCGCCGATGGCCAACTGCCCTCGAACGCCAAAGCCGGATACGTCATCCGCCGCATCTTGCGCCGCGCCGTTCGCTACGCCTACACATTCCTCGGCCAGAAAGAGGCATTCCTCTATAAACTGCTCCCCGTGCTCGTAGAAGAGATGGGCGATGCCTTCCCCGAACTGAAGGCCCAGCAGCAGCTCATCAGCCGCGTGATGAAGGAAGAAGAAGACTCGTTCCTGCGCACGCTCTCCAACGGCATCAACCTGCTGAACGGAGCAATGGACGAACTGAAGGCTCACCAGCAAACCGAACTCGACGGCACACAAGCCTTCCGCCTGTTCGACACCTACGGATTCCCGCTCGACCTCACCGAACTCATCTGCCGCGAAAACGGATACACCGTGAACGTGGAGCAGTTCAAGGTGGAGATGCAGAAGCAGAAAGAGCGCGCCCGCAACGCCGCCCAGGTGGAGAACTCCGACTGGGTGATTCTGCGCGAGGGCGAACAACAGTTCGTGGGCTACGACTATAGCGAATACTCTTGCCACATCCTGCGCTACCGCAAGGTGACACAGAAGAAGAACACGTTCTATGAACTGGTGCTCGACCAAACTCCTTTCTACGGAGAGATGGGTGGACAAGTGGGCGACCAGGGCGTGCTGGCTGGCGAAAACGAGACCGTAGAGATTATCGACACCAAGCGCGAGAACAACCAGTCCATCCACATCGTGTCCGAACTGCCCAAAGACCCCTCCGCCGAGTTCATGGCTTGCGTGGACACCGACAAGCGTTCGGCGAGCGCTGCCAACCACACCGCAACCCACCTGCTCGACTATGCTTTGAAGCAGGTGCTGGGCGACCATGTAGAGCAGAAAGGCTCCTACGTCAGCGCCGACACCCTCCGCTTCGACTTCTCTCACTATCAGAAAGTCACCGATGAGGAACTGCGCCAGGTGGAGCGGATAGTCAACCAGATGATTCGCGAAGACATACCCCTCGACGAGCATCGCAACATGCCGCTCGACGAAGCCCGCGAGATGGGAGCCATCGCCCTCTTCGGCGAGAAATACGGCGACAAGGTGCGCGTGGTTCGCTTCGGTCCGTCGTGCGAGTTCTGCGGTGGTATTCATGCACAGAGCACCGGTCGCATCGGCATGTTCAAGATTGTCTCCGAAGCCAGCGTTGCAGCCGGCATACGCCGCATAGAAGCCATCACAGGCAAGAACTGCGAGGAGGCCATCTACGTGATGGAAGACACCATGCGCGCCCTGAAGGCCATGTTCAACAACGCCAAAGACCTCAGGGGCGTCATCGCAAAATACATCGAGGAGCATGCTTCGATGAAGAAAGACATCGAACGCTTCGAGGCACAAGCCATCGAGCGAGCCAAACAAAACCTCGTCGAGCGTGCTGAGAACATCGAGGGCGTTCGCGTGGTGAAGACCATCCTGCCCCTCGAGGCCGCCGCCGCCAAAGACCTCGCCTTCAAGGTTCGCGAGGCATTGCCCGAGAATCTGCTGTGCGTCATCGGTTCCACAGCCGGGCAGAAACCCTTGCTCACCGTCATGCTCAGCGACGACTTGGTGCGCGACCGCGGTCTGAATGCCGGTCAGATGGTTCGCGAGGCCGCCCGACTCATCCAAGGCGGTGGTGGCGGACAACCCCACTTCGCAAGTGCTGGCGGAAAGAATCTTGAAGGAATCGGTGCTGCTGTAGACAAGGTGGTGGCATTGGCCTTCGGCAAGTAAAGCCAGCAGCCGCTGCCCCAGAGCGCGAAAGTTGGCGAGAGAGTAATTCACAAGTGAACTTTAACCATTGACAATTATGAAGAAAGTTGTATTTACAATGTTGCTCACAGTGGGATGTTGGCTGATAGGTGCAGGCAACGCATCGGCCATCAACATCAAACTCAAGAGAGACAAAGCTGTTGTAGACGGCATCAACTATCAGCTGAATGCAAAGAAAGAGTCGGCAACGGTGGTGAAAAACACCGAGCCATACCTCGGCGACATCGTGATTCCAGAGAAAATCACCGTCGATTCCATCACCTTCTTCGTCGAGGAAATAGCCTCGGGCGCATTCTCCAACTGCCCCGGACTCACGTCGGTGTCCATCCCGCGAACCGTCACCAAGATTGGAAGCGACATCTTCAAGGGATGCTCCAGCATCGCTGAAATCACGCTGCCCGACAAAATCAACGAGATACCCAGCGGAGCCTTCGAAAACTGCAGCAGCCTGAAGACAGTCAACCTCCCGGCAGGCATCAAGAAGATTGGCAGCGGCATCTTCAAGGGATGCAAGTCAATGGAATACTTCGAGTTCCCCACCAGCGTCTCCTCCGTGCCCAACAGCACGTTCGAAGGATGCAGCTCGCTCAGGGAAGTGGTCCTCTCCACCAACATCAAGGAGATTGGCGGCGAAGCCTTCCAGCAATGCGCCAACATGGAAAGCATCAACCTCCCCACAGGAGTGAAGGAAATAGGCAGCGAGTGCTTCAAAGAGTGCGTGAGCCTCAAGAGCATAAAGTTCCCCGCCAGCCTTCAGGTCATCGCCAGCAGCCTGCTGCAAGGCTGCACAAGCCTCGAGCGCATCGAACTGCCCAACTCCATCCAGAGCATCAAGGACGACGCCTTCCGCGGATGCGTACTGCTCGACAGCGTCTATCTGCCCAACTCCATCCGCAACCTCGGCAGCTCCATCTTCGAAGACTGCCCCAACCTGCACGTGGTGAACATCCCCATCAGCGTAGACAAGATTCCCAACAGCATGTTCGAAAACTGCAGCAGCCTGGGCAACGTTGAGATTCCCGTCTCCATCAAGGAGATTGGAAGCGACGCCTTCAAAAACTGCTCCAGCATCACCGCCGTCAACATCCCCGTCTCGGTGAAGAGCATCGGCGGAGAAGCCTTCGACAAGTGCAACAGCCTGATGGAGGTGACAGCACAAAGCGCACTCCCCGTGAAAATCACGTCGTCAACATTCGCCAAAGCCACCCAGAAAGAAGGACGCCTGCATGTGAAAGCCAGCTCCGTGAACAACTACCAGCTCGACAAGCAATGGGGCAAGTTCCTGAACATCGTGGGATATTAAGGCCTCCCCAAGCCCCTCCCGTAGAGGGGATGTTAAATAGAAGGGAAGTTAAAGGGACAAATGCCCGTGAAATTCTTAAATAGTAAAATCGTAAAATCAATTGTACATTGTAAATTGTAAATTATGAAAATCCGCCTAATATTGTTAATTGTCATTTGTCAATTGTCAATTTCTTTGTGCTGTGCCCAAGACCGTCCTGAGGCCACACTGCAAGTAGACCTCGTGAGCCGATACATGTGGCGCGGACAGCAACTCAGCGGCGCCGCCCTCCAACCCACAGCCGAACTGTCGTGGAAAGGAGCCTACGTAGGCGTGTGGGGCAGCATGCCCTTCGACAACAGCGAGAGCGACGAAATCGACCTCAACATCGGATACCGCGCACCCTTCGGACTCAACATCGGCATCACCGACTACTGGAGCAGCGGCGTGGCATACAAAGACATCTACATGGGCTACAAAAAGCAGCACACCGCCCACCAGTTCGAAGGCAACATCGGATACAGCTGCAAATACGGAAGCCTGCAAGCCTACACCTATTTCTGGGGCAACGACTACAAGCTCGACGGCAAGCAAGCATTCTCCACATACATCGAACTAGGCATACCTTTCACCCTCGCAGGCGTAGACTTCACAGCCATGGCCGGCGTGGTGCCCTTCAAGGGCGGATACGGAATGCGGTGGAGCAACGAACATGCCATCTACTATTACGATGAGCTGAACTACGACACCGACGGCTTTGCCTGCACGATGGCAGCCCTGCGTGCCGAAAAAGAGCTCAGCCTCGGCTTCATGAAGCTGCCCATATTCGTGGAAGTCCACACCAACCCCTATCTGCAAACCGCCAACATCATGGCAGGACTATCCTTCAAGGCATTCTAAAACCTGCCAACAACAGGAAACAATAAAAGCGGAGTTCACACAGTGTGGGCTCCGCCCTTTTTTATTTAGCCCCCTTCATGCCATTGCTTTCCCCTTCGGCCAGCGACCGTTGGTTCCCGAGTAAGACTCGCCTACCCGTAGCCTTTCCCCCCGAAGGGGAGGCCTCCTCCTGCCTCGATTTTCGGCGCGAATTACACGGATTACACGATTTTTAATCGGGAGTTTAGGAGTTTGGGGAAGGCTACGGGAAAGGCTACGGGTAGGCGCGTCAGCGGGAATGGGCGAGCTTTGCTCGGGATGGTCTGGGAGTTTGGACAATAGCCTCAAGCAAAGAGCGGCCTGAAAGGCCAACCCACTCATAGCCCAGGGCAGCGCCCTGGGTGAGAGGGATAAAGCAAACTAACGCCCTACAGGGGCAAAAGCTTTACAGCTCGAGTAGGCTTTTGCTTAAAGCGATTGAAGGCTGCGGCTCAGCATAGCTAGAGCGAGCTCGGCTCTGCGTTCGCCTTGCACTTCAATTGCACTTACAGCGCGACCTACTTACGCTTTTGACACCCCCCAAGGCGCTGCCTTGGGCTAGTTGCTGTTGCCCTTTCAGGGCGTTTCTGGTCAACTGAGATATCATTCCCTAAATTTTTAATTTTTCATTTTTCTTTTTTAATTTAGCGAAGCGTTGCCTTGGGCTAGTAGCTACTGCCCTTTCAGGGCGTTTCTGGTCAACTGAGATATCATTCCCTAAATTTTTAATTTTTCATTTTTAATTATTAATTTAGCGAAGCGCTCCTTCCTCTCTCCTCTCTCCTCTTTTAGGCTTCCTCGAAATACTTCCCCCTTCTGGGGGGATAAGAGGGGGGCTATTCAATCGTCCAATCGTCAAATCATAATTGTCCATTGTCAATTGTCAATTGTCAATTGTCAATTGTTATCCACACGGCTTCTCCCTTCTCCTTCGCCTCCACAATCTTCTCCTTCAGTCGTTTCAGCCAGAGGCGCGAGTTGAGAACCCTACCCTTCACTCTGTTCTCGCCCAAGAGAATGCACCCTGCGGTGTCCTTCGCCGTGTTCCCCGCATGAATCCTGATGCCTTTGAACATCGGTACTCCGAGCAGAATGGGCAACCATTGTTTGAACTTCGGCGAGTAGCTGATCACCACCGCATAGCGCCCCGGGGGAATCGCAAACGGCTTCAGTCTTTCACACATTTGAGGTATCCTCATTATCGCTTCCATCGGCATCGGTGTCTTCCATTCCAAGCAAGGAGGTTCGAGGGTGTCGCAAAAGACCTCCTCAGAGCTCAAAGCCTCAGAGACCCCTCCTGACCTCCCCTGTTTAGGGGAGGAACCCGAATTCGCACCATTCTCAAGAGTTCTGTTCTCCCCCTCAACAGGGGGAAAGGCTACGGGTCGGCGAGCTTGCTCGGGAATGTTTAGAGGGGGTCTTGTCATTAGCCGCCCGATAGTATAATCCATCTTTTTCGCAATTCTTTTCAATATCAATTCCATAATCATTCATTTTTAATTTTTGGGATAATATATAAGTAGACCCTTTCGGGCAAAGAGCGGCCTGCAAGGCCAACCAGCTCATAGTTGCTGCCCCGTCGGGGCGTTTGGGGTCAACTGCGATATTATTGCCCTTATTCATTTTTCATTTTTCATTTTTAATTTTTAATTAGCGAAGCGCCGTAAGGTGCTTAATGTTACATGTTACAAATGTTACATGTTACATTTTTTCCAATGTTTAGCATCAGCCTTTTCTATCCAACCATCGCGACGCCAGCGAGAGACGATCATACGCATGGAGTGGACAGCACAAGAGTCGCCCTGTTTCAAGGCTTTCAAGTCCTCCAAGGTGAACACAGGGGGGAGCAGGTCGAACACTGAATTGTTCTTCCCATAACGCTGACACTCTCTCTTTGCCTCAACATATTCGTTCTGCAGCGCCTCACCAAACGCCTTGATTTGTTGCTCCAGCGCATACTCAGCCATCATCAGGGCAAAGTCAATCGAACTAGAAACCTCCCCCTTACCCCTCCGAAGGCGGGGAGCTGATTTCCCTTTTGCCGACTTCTTGTCATCCGTTAGGCCCTCCTCTCCTTTGGAGAGGCTGGGAGAGGTTGTCAGTAGGTGATGAATCACGCCACAACGGAAGCCAATCACCGCCGCACGTTTGCGATATACGTCCTTTACATGGTCGATGTCCTTGGCCGCTTCCACACGCTTCTCTTCCACCCAGCGTTCGATGGCTTTCCTCAAACGAGGAGTGTCCACAAATCCGCTGTATGAACGCAGACGGGTCACAGCCTCCTGAATCTTGGCTTCGTCATCAGCCGAACGTTTGCCGAACTTCGGCATCTTTGCGAAAGATGAGTCTGGCATCTCGGCAACAAGGACGCGACTTGAAAGACCGTTCTCGATGTTGTCTGCCTTGAAGCACTTCCTCATGGCTCCATCCGTGCCGAGCATCGTCCAGTTGTAGGCAACCTTCACCACACCACTCTCAGCCTGGTCGGAGTTGTAATCTTGGCCCCATTCTCCGTTGTCAAACGAGAGGCGGTAGATGTCGTATTTCGAACTCCATGAGCCAGCTCCGTTCGTTTTGCGAAGGGTGTCCAACTCCTCTCCAAAGGAATACAAGCAATGCCCATTGGCGTTCTTGAAACGTTTCAAGAGCGTTGAACAACTGACCGTTACCGGCACCGTACGAATCAGCACTTTCGGGTCATCAGGAGCCTTCTCGTTGGCTTTGCGAGCCTTCTTGCGCTCCTTCCATTCCTCCTCACGCTTGCGAGCAATGGCATCTTCCTCGTCAAACTGGCGTTTCCAGACATCCACCACATTCTTGCAAACGCTCTTACCGCTGGCTTGTTCACCGCGAATGATGGACATCAACCCCAAGCGTTGGCGGTTGCCGTCGCAATACTCCACTTCCACCTGATCGGCGTAGGCAGCCGCAATCGGCAAGACCGCACAGAGCACCGGCATATGCATCGATTGGGGCACACCCACAAGGCTCTCTTTCAAACCCATTGCCAACTTTGAACTATGAACTTTAAACTTTGAACTTTGACCATTGTCTGCGTCATCATCCCAATCCTCGTCAGCATGCTCATTGTTCATCGTTAATTGGTCAATGATGCTCTGCATCTTCTTCGATACACCTTTCGGCTCTTCCTTGCAGGCAGAGTCCACGATGCTCTTCAACTCCTGTTCCGAGAGTCCAAAACGAGGCATGACTGCCATCAACACCTCTTTCTTATTATCGCAAATCGCCCTCAAGTTCACTGCCAGCTTGTGCAACTTCACGTTGCGTTCGCCCTCTGCCGGCTCACCACCCGAGCAGCGCCACCATTCGGAGATGATGGAGGAATAAGGGATGCCTTTGAAAAGCCTCATTCCCGACGTTCCGTCGCCTACCCGTAGCCTTTCCCCCTGCCCCTCCCCCGTAGGGAGGGGAGTTTCGTTAGAGGCGCTAACGGCAACTGTTTTTTCATTTTTCATTTTTAATTTTTCATTTAGAACGTCTGTGTCAAACAGACGTTCGCTAACGTATCTCGTATAGCTCTCCGGCACCATATAAATGCACCTTGAAACATCCTTCACAGCCTTATCGGGTTCGAATCCCGTCACCTCCTTCATCAGCTCCTGCGCCTCTTCCGCCGTCATACCCTCCGGCAACTCCACCAGCACGTGCGTACCACCACGCACCGATTCCTCTACCAACAGAATTGTCAATTGTGAATTCTTGCTCTGGCAAGCGTCCCTGCGGGCCGAGCGGTCAATTGTCAATTTCGACAGAATGTCCTCAGTCTCCTCCGTGCGCTCTGTGTCAATTGTCAATTGTCCATTATCAATTGTCAATTTCGACAGAATGTCGCCCGTGTGCCCCTTCTCATCAAAGTCCAGCATCAGCCTGTTCAGCGGCTTCTGGGCATCCGCAATCGCACGATGGTTGTTCTTGAACTCAGCGCAGTGGGGTGTCCACACCGGCAAGCGATGCTTCAGTTCCTCGTCACCCTTTCTGATGCGCTCGCACATCTGCAGCAGCCACGGCTCGTTCCTCCACTTCTTCCAGTCCTCCTCCGTGGCGGGGAGGCAAGGGGCGCCATGCCCCTTGCCAATCGTTGTGAAATACTTCTTCATTTCCATATCGTTTCCACATTATTTTTTCATGACATCATGAATAAACTTCCTGCCCTCTTCCGTCCAAACCAGGTAGCGGCTGGTGTGCCACACGCCCATGCTGTTGCGGCGTCCGCGAGTGCGGCTCTTCGCCAGTCCCATGCGGGCATAGTCGGCATAGAGCATATACTGACCGCTCTGCCAGTAGATCACGCCCAGCGCGATGAGCCAGTGGTAGAGGTCGGGGCCCGTCATGCCCATCTCCTTCGCAATCTGCGTAGTCGTCAGGCAGTCCACGCTCTGCAGCACCCGCTGGCAGTAGTCGGCCTGCTCGCCCAGCAGCCTCACCTCCTGCGGCAGCAGCTCGTAGCGGCCCGTCCTCCTGATGGCTGGCAGCACCTCGCTCGTCACCCACCGTTTGAAAGCCCTCGCCTGTGGCAGCTTCGAGGAGAGAATCAAACTGTAAAGGGGTGCCCATTTCGGTCACCCCTTTGTCCTCATCATCTACATGTACACGTAAAGCCTTCAGTGGATTGCTATATCCCAGTGCCATTGCCACGTCCTTGCCTACAAAGAAGGTCTCTCCCTTCTCGTTCGTCATTGTCCGGATCTCACCGAACGTCTCGTTTCTAAAAATCTGAATGTTTGTTTCCATTGTTTCTTCGTTGTTTGCGAGAAGAGTGGAGCGTTCAGATGAAAGGTTGCGCAAATTGTCCCGGGAACTCCCCTCTTTGGCTCGCCTCAACTCAGAGTTAGAAAATATAAGTTTGTAAGTTTATAAGTTTATAAGTTTTGTGTTTTTCGGCGCGGATGACGCGGATTACACAATTTTTTCAAGGTCTGTGCAAAGGATCTCCTGATACACCTGTCCTTGATACTCATGCGTAGAGAAACGAAGCGTGGCCGCGACCACATCGCCTTCGTAGAACCTGCACCCTGCCAGATTACCCAGCATCGTGCACACAAACTCGTTTTCGAACTTCGAGCCGCCCATTTCGCGAAGCACGATGTGGCACTTCTGAATCTGTCCCGACTCTGCCTTCTGGCTCGGTACGCTGAAGGCCTCGCCTTGTCGTACCACTCTTAAAATTCGTTCTTCCATACTTTTTTAATTTTTCATTTTTATTTTTTAATTTAGGGCTACGCCCGCATTGCCACTTTCAAAATCTTTGTTACCATCTTTTTACTTTTTTACTTTTTTACCTTTAATTTAGGGCTTTTGCCCGCATTGCCACTCTTAAAATTCTTGTCTGCATCTTACATTTTACTATTTTACCGCTCGGCTTTGCCGCTTTTACAAAGGCGTCAGCCGGCTAAAAGAATTTACCATTTTACTATTTTTCATTTAGCGAAGCGCGGCTTAGACATTAGCCTTTCTCCGTCAAAGAGCGGCCTGAAGGGCCAACCCGCTCATAGCCCAGGGCAGCGCCCTGGGTGAGGGCCGTTTGAGGGAGGACGCGCTGAAAGTGCAAAAGCTTTTGCCCCTGTAGGGCGCTGGTTTGCTTTCAATCCCGCCCCAGGGCGTTGCCCTGGGCTGGTAGCTGCTGCCCCGTTGGGGCGTTTGGGTCAACTGCTGTATTATTCCCTTTAAGATTTTTGCTTCCATCTTACATTTTACTATTTTACCGCTCGGCTTTGCCGCTTTTACAAAGGCGTCAGCCGGCTAAAAGAATTTACCATTTTACTATTTTGTCCAATCGTGAAATCGTCAAATCGTCAAATGGCTCGAATCGTCCAATCTTTAATTTTTAATCTTTAATCTTTCGCTCGGCCCGCAGGGACGCTTGCCAGAGCAAGAATTTTTAATTGTCCAATCGTTTGTTTGCCAATGCAAAATTTTTCTGTTTTTCAACGCATTAGACACTCCGATTACGAAGTTTTGGATCGAAATCGCATGTTTTGGATTACTTTTCCACAACTTTTGGACAGGCACCCCCTTTCTCAATCCAAAACTTCACATTTTCCAATCCAAAACCCGCGAAAACAATCCAAAAAAAGTGGATAGACCCATCCAGAATCTATCCACATCATTTTATCAGCAATCCAAAAATCAATTATAACCACTGGCGTGTTTGAACGGAATAACGTCCCGCGGCTGATTGGCCAACGCACCAACCGACTTCTCGAAATCCCTAACCAACTCCCCGTCGTCAACGCCCAACTCCTTGAGGTTCTTCCGTTCCTGGCTCACACTCTTCCAACTCAGCAGTTTGAACGCGCCGCCGTACTCCCTGCTGAAATACCCCACGTAAACCTTCTTCTCCTTCTCAGCTTCCACGCCACACCACTTCAGAAACTTCACCAGAATCGAACTGCACAGTTTGCCCTTCTGTCCCTCCACATCTGGCAACTCATCGAAACGCGCCACCACCTCACGCACGCGCAAAGCCTTCTCGTGGTCGTTCGGCCACAGGCAAGCCTCCATCTGCGTCAATCCGTCATGCTGCCCCTTTCTGATGGTGTCGAGCACAAGATAAGTGTTGAACTCCGTCTTGTTGAATCTGTGGTAGTTCTCCAAGGCAAAGTCCGACAGCTTCTTCGCCTTGCTCCTCCGCTCCAGCAACTCACTCTCCGCCTCCGGCAGCGAACCGCAGAACATCTGCGTGAAATCCCGCAGGCCACTCATCGCCTTTTCGCAGCTGTCCCTGTAAATCGCAAGGCAGCGTTCCTCGTCCAGCCTCACGTCATGCTCCGTCTTGATCATCTTGTGGCACAACACCAACGACTGCACAACCATCACGAAAAACGTCTCCAACTCATGATACAACTCGCCCACGGCATCGTTAAACGAGGAAATGCCGAAAACGTCCGGCGTGCAGGGCGCATATGTCAGATACGAACGCTCATACACAGAAGGGCTCTCCGTGCCACTTGGCAACTGTCTTCTCACCTTCGGACACATCTTCTTGTACACCTTCTGGCTCGTGCTGATGGTGCTGCGGATGCGATTGAAAAACAGGCGGGCCGTCTCAAAGCACTCGTTGTTGTTCGTGGCATACTCCTGGATAAACGTCTCCGCAAACTTCGACAGCGCCAGCGACTCGCGATTCAGTTTCTGCTGATGCTCCCTCACCCATACAACCATCTGGTTGATGTCATACAGGTCATAGTGCTTCAACCTGATACCCTCAAGGAACCGTTCCTTCGAAAACTGTTCTGCGGCAGCAATAAGCATGCCCAAACCGTTCTCGTCTTTTTCTACAATAGTTTTATACAACATAGTATTTTTGAATATTAAGTTAAATTGTTAAACAATAAAGTTATCCATAAACTGAAATATCATTTCAGCCTGCAAATATAATACGAGGGTGTCCCAAAACGCAGGACACCCCACAAAACTTTATTATCTTTTAAGAATTCAGATTCAAAAATCCCGTTTGTGCAACACATTTTCACACTTCGTTAACACAATCGGTAGAGAAATAGCTCGTGCGAAAGTTGAGAAAATGGCAAATAAAACTCTGCCGCCAAACAGCAAACATATCTCGCTGAGGTAGGACAGCAGGGTCTCTCTCTCCTTATTAATTCTTTAGGTCCTCGCTCGCCTCCTGCACCCTAATGCAATTCGTTTTCAACGTCAGCGAGTAATCCCTTGTAGTACAATCAGCCTCAACTTCTGTATGCTCTTTAATGCTTTTCAGAACATCTTTAACTGTCTCCATATTATTGCAAGTATAAGTTTTTATTCTTATTAGATTAAAAAATTGACTCTAGAGTTATGCCACCCACCCGTATCCTTGTACGGCCATATCGATGAAGTGATTCAGCAGCAGCTTTGTCTTGTCAACAAATGCCACTCGGTCATAGCTCTCTGGCAAATCGGTGTTCAGCGACATTTGTATGAGCATGAGAACTTTCTCTCGAGGCTGTTCGTCTTTATACCAGTCTACAACCATCAATTTCTCTTTAGCCGCAATTAGCTTCTGATACAGATTCTTGGCGGCGAGTATCACTTTTTGCGTTTCACTCTTTGTCAGTTTCCTGCCTTGAATGAGCAAGTCGTATATCTCCAGTTCTTCCTCTTCCAGCCCCAAATCTGTAGAGCGCGACTGTTCAGCTTTCATGTCTTCTATCAGCTGAAGCAGCTTCTCATAGTAGTCTTCGTTCTCGCTTCCTCCTGCATTGTATTGGTCGATGATGTTCTTATAACGCTGGGAGAAAGAAACACGGGTACAATTCTTGTCAATGAGTTGTTCCAGCACCTTTTCGATAAATGCCCGAAGGTCGTCAATCTCGAGTGCTTTGTATGGTGAGGCAATCAACTCCTTGCGTATATCTTCTACCTCTATCTTGCTCAGGTCAATCACCTTTCCCTGATGCATCACGTAGTCTACATCATCGCTCACCTTGTCTGCTGACGAAACACTCTGGTCAAGAGTAGTAGCCATTCTCGCCCTTGCATTCTCCAGTTTCTCATCGTCAACCCGATTGTTGAACAACCCATTTATATAGCAGATGGGCGAGAATTTCTCATTATGCCATCCTCGCTCGAAGATTTCAGGTTTGCTGGCATCATAGAGGCTTATCATCAGATTGCTGAGCACCTTGAAGCGATTCTTCCACTCGTCCTTCTCCAAGATTCTGTTATATGCTTTCCGCAATAGTTCCAGTTGGTCGAGCGTATTGCTTTCAGCAATGATGTCATCCAAGCTGATTCCAATAGAAAGCAGGAACGCATCACACTCCTTAATACAGTCGTCAATATTGATGATAAGCTGGTCAATATTCTTGGCAGGATATTCCTCGCCCCTTCTGTTCGTTGCATAGTCTTTCAACGCCTGTTGCATGTACTTGAACACGTTGACATAGTCCACGATGATTCCACATGCTTTTCCCGGGAACACGCGATTCGCTCTGGCAATAGCCTGCATCAACGTGTGGCTCTTCATCGGCTTGTCAAGATAGAGGGTTGAAAGTGAAGGTACATCAAAGCCCGTCAACCACATGGCACATACGAACACCAAACTCAACGGGTCGTCTTTATCCTTGAATCTGTCTTCTATGTCTTTGCCGTCGGGTGTTATCTCGTTCAGTTTGTTGCGATGCTGAGTGATGTCTAGACCGCGTTTCTTGAATTTCTCCACCTCGTCAGCTTCCTCGCTAATGACAACCGCCATTTCCACGCTGTTCATGTAGACCAGTATGTCAGTAAGCCTCTTGCGCTCCTCTTCGGTTTTGGCATCATTACGTTGCTTTACTATCTCCTTTCTCTCTTCTGCCCAGTAGTGTTGAACCTTGTCATACATCTTCACGGTGGTGTATTTGTCAACGCTAATCACCATTCCTTTTCCAAGGAAACCACGACGTGGAAAATGGTGGGCAATGTCCTTTGCTATCTTGTCGAGGCGTTCATCTCGCTTGATAACCTCCAAGATGCGCGAAGAGCTGTTCTCTAATAGCTCTTTTTCTCTGTCATTCAGTTCCTCCTCTTCTTCTATCTGGTCGATATCGGTATCCAGCCATTCGTTGGAAAGACCCACTTCTGGCACTCGTCTGCTATAGAATAAGGGAACTGTCGAACCATCTGAAATAGCCTCCGCGAAATTATATTCCGACACATAGTCGCCAAACCATTGGTTCGTCAACCTCTTACTACCCAGCAGAGGTGTTCCCGTGAAGGCGATGTAGTTGGCATTCGGTATGCCTGTATGCATATTCTCCGCCAGCTGTTTATATTGTGTTCGGTGGGCTTCATCCACCAACACAAAAATGTCATTTCGTTCCGAGAGCAAAGGATATTTCTTCGTCTTGTCGTATTGGAACTTATGAATCAGCGTAAACAGCATGGGCTTGTTGCTCATCAAGTATTCGCGTAGCTGTGATGAGTTTTTCGGTTGGCATTCTTCTTTCTCGCCTATCACTTCCGTACGCACGAACGTCTTGTGTATCTGCGTGTCCAAGTCCTCGCGGTCGGTAATAATTAAGAAGGTGAAGTTGCCGTGCAGCTTGCGTTTCACTTTCCTAACAAACATCACCATCGAATAGCTCTTTCCTGAGCCTTGTGTGTGCCAGAACACACCCAGCTTTCCGTTCAGTTCCTCTCGGCGCTCCACATTTCTCATCAAGTTGTTCACGCCCAGATACTGGTGGTTCTTGGCGATAATCTTGATGCGCTTGCTGTCAAAGAAGATGAAGTTCTCAATGTAGTCAAGCAGACGTTCTTTCTTGAACAAACCGTCCATCAGGTTCTGAATGGAAAGTCCGTGCTCAGCAATCTGCTCTCTGTCAACCACCTCTTTCTCGCTGTCCACTCGTAACCATTCGAAGTATTGCTCATAGACAGCATCCCATGCACCCAGCTTCGTCTGCAGACCATTCGAGAGCACGCAAATCTGATTCAGGGCAAATATGTTGGGGATATCCTTGCGGTACGAGACCAAATTCTTCTGGTAGGCCTCTTCAATTTTCACTGTCGAGTTCTTCAACTCTATGAACACCACAGGCAGACCGTTCACAAATAGCAGCACGTCGGGTCTTCTATAGCGGAAGTGGCCTTTTATCCACATTTGGTTCACACAGTGGAAATCGTTGTTCTCTGGATGGTCAAAATCTATGATTTTTACTATATCGAAATCCTCACGCTGATTGCGACGTGTAGTTACCTTTATCCCATTGCGAATCTGATTGTAGAACTTGTAGTTCGTATCCACAATGTCAGTTCCGCTATAATCCTTCCGATAATCGCTCACAATACCCTCAATCGTTTCATCGTCTATCTGAGGATTGATGCGATGCAACGCCTTACGGAACACATCGGGCAGGATGCATTCCTTCACGCTGCTGCGACCGGTTGTGCTCACGTCGTCTTGCTTGTCAACGCTTGGGTCGCACTCTATGCGTTTCCAACCATATTCAGGCTGCGACAATCGTATGCATATCGCTTGTTCTATAGCATCTTCACTGATAAAGGATTTCATAGGCTGCTACATTTAAATCATTAAACTCTACCTCTTCATGAACGAATCATTCATTTTCCAATAAAGCCTTTAGCTCATCGCTGATGTATGGTTCTTGTAACGAGGCAAAGAATCCAAAATCAATCGCATCCTTTGCTTGCATGATGTCCTGAAACTCCTGGGTAGTTGTGGTAACAGGAATTGTACCCGACAATGCTTGCATAGGTGTGGGATTGGGAATGTTTCGTGTCACAGAAAGACGATAACGGATTATTCCATTGCCTACTATCTTGTCCAGTTTCACGCTTTCCTTACCTTTCTTGGCAAACAACATTTGCTCTTCGCTCTCCACTTCGGTTACATTGCTCACAAGGCTTTGCTTATAGAATGTAATCAAGCGAGTGCGTACTTCATCACGACGACTTTCGATATCTGCAGGCAACCAATCATCTGAAGTGTGATTTGTGGTGAGGTCTTGAACTTCTTTGATTTTAGAGGTGATATAATTGCGTTTCTTTTCACCGAAATATCCATTTCCAGCCCTGATGTTCAGACGCTTCTCGAAAGGTATCTTGTTACCGATGCTCTCCAAGTGTTCTGCAGCGCTCTCTTTAGTCCATCCGAAATAATTGGCTTGTTTCCAGCGTTTCGGCAGGATGTGTTCTATCTCCAACTTTCCTGTGAACAACTTGCTATCTGAATCGTAAAGATATGAGTTAAGAAGAATAATGCTCTTGATGATATTCTGGAACACAGTATCGCCGTTGTGGTAAATGTCAATGCAGAACTTATACGTGGGTGGTTTGATGGCATTCACCTGTGGCTTGACAATGAACTGAACATGCATATACGACAACAACCCACGCAGGAACTTCTCCATGTGTTTCTTGAATTCTTCCTCACCTCTATTCTTAATGTAGAAGACACTCACTACACACCGCCAATAGTCGTTGGGGAAGTTCACCAAACAATGAACATACTTGATGGCTTCTTCTGTGTAATAGTCGTTGTCTTCCTCATATTTACCTACAATTTCGTAGGTGGTTACCCAGAAGTTTGCCAATTCTTTGATGTCCTCAAAGAAATTCTTTTTGTGCAATTCATCGTACTTGTAGTTTTCACCAGCATAGAATTTGCGCAAACCCATTTCATTGTCGGTTACGTTATCTCTTGCACGAATCACATGCATGTAGAAGCGGAACATGTCGTTGATGGTGAGACCACTATCCTCGACAAGTTCTTCAAGGTTCTTCCAGTCGTCAGTAAATGTCGTTTTCTCTTCGGGTGTCTTCAGTTTCTTGTATATTTCTGCTTTGAAAATGTCGGAATCCGACAACGGCATTCCTCTGTTGTTCAATGTACTGAAGATGGTCAGAGCCGAATTAAGGTCTTCACACTCAATGGGAAATACTATGCAGTCGTTGAGGATAGTCAGGCAAAGTTCCTTCCACATCATCGTATTCTCTGCTGCGAATTCTTCGCACTTGTCAAAGAAAAACGTGTAGTTTTTTGCGTATGCTGACTTGCCATCACGTTTATCACCTGAACAAAGAATGTTTTTGAAGTCATCATTGTCGTTATCTAGGGCAACACGGCTGTCAATTTTCTGTAGCATTCTGTCCTCAACTTCAAGCGACATTTTGTCTATTTTCCAGATACACGGCTCTATTTGCTTCATCAAGCCCTTTATATTCCTATCTTCAGGATAGTCCACTGCCATTTTCTCCAACTTGGAGTAAAATGCACGAAGAAGCAGTAGCAGCGATGTCATACGCTGCTGACCATCGATGACATTTACCTCGTTCTTATTGGCTTCATCTTTGCAAGTCACTATCGTGCCGATAAAGTATTCTTTGGGGGCATCCTCGTTTTTCTTCTTATCCATGAAGAAATTCTTGATGTCAGTCCAAAGTGTATCACACTCTATCTGCCCCCATCTGTACGGACGCTGATACTCGGGAATCACATATAGCTTATCAATGTTGGAGTCATCAGATAGACTCAGCAATGATGATATTTTCTTTTTACTAACTTGTAGTTCTGCCATATTGTTATAGTTATTATGGTTTTATTTATGCTTTTACTTCAAGTTTTCCACTCATTAAGCGAGGAAGGAGGAGGTCACGCTGGGATGTAAGATTATCATTGTTCTCTTGTAATCTGAAAATTAATTCTATAATAGGTGTGACTTTGTTCACATATAGACAGTGCAAATTCACAGGGGGTAGAAGTGTTTTAACCCCTTTAAGATTATCAGCCGTAAGACCTAGTACATTTGTACCAGTTGCTCTTTCAGCAATAACTCTGCTCAAATTAGAATAATTGAACATTCCATCGAGGAAATAAGAATGATATTCTTCGGATGATAGTTTCATCAAATGTGTACAAATGATTCGATTATCTTTTCCAGGAGGGACAATACCAGTATAGCCAATGATACGTCTATCTTGTGTCATGTCTGTTATTGACATAATTAAATCTCCCTTTTTTACTTTTTGGAACTCTTTGAATTTCCCACTATATGGGCGAGAATAATCGCGAATAAAACCTCCGTATGGTCGGAGATTATTCATGCTTAATAAAACGTTCTCCCCATCTGCAATATCTTTAGACCCATATCCAACGCCTCTTTCAAATGTAATGAAATCCCCTAATTTTATAATTCTCCATCCCTTTGGTAAACCATTTTCAAACTCAGCCTTTTCATGGCCAGGGAAGCGGAAACGGACAAACCACTCCTTATAGAGATTCTCTGCCATTTGCTCCAACAAGCGAATTCTACGGTTGTTGTTCTCAATCAGATTGTCATAGGCAGATAGGATAGAGGTAATGCAAAGCTGGGTTGACACATCAGGAATATCACATTTTAACCGCTTTAATATTGACTGTGTTATAAGTGGTTGGGCTGCACCACCTGCAAAATTGTTGAGATTGTATAGTTTTAATAGATAATATGCAAAAACATATACAATTTTCGACGTGTCACAAGTAGTGATAAGTGTATTATCAGTAGCGTTGAACATCCCACTACAGTACATCACAGAACCGCAATAAGCTCCAACACGGCCTAGTATTATTTTATTTTCATACTTGGCAGTTTCTGTATAACCTATGATTCCATTTGAGCCATAGATAGGTATTGCTCCATTTGATGGAGAAATAGCTTTGCCGCTAGTCCAGCTGAATAATTCTGAAAATTTATAAACCATTATAAGTCCTCCCCAAACAGTTCTTTCAAGTTCTTGTCAATCTCTGCCTGAAGAGCGAGGGCTTCTTTGTTGAGTTCAGAGAACTCGGCATGCAAACCCTTCATGGTATCACGGAATTCATCTGCGGTCATACCATCATCTTCAATCACCACACCCACGTAGCGACCAGCATTCAAAGAATAATCTTGGTCTTTGATGCCATCCTCACCTTCGAGTTTGGCAACCTTGCAAAGACCTATCACGTCCTGATACTTGCCATCGGGCCACCGCTCCAACAGCCAATCCACTTGGTCTTGTTTACCAGCAGCCTTATACTCTTCTACAAGAGCCCAGAAACTATCTGAGTCGCCCTCATAGAGACGAGTAATGATGCCCAGATTCTTTATCTGCTCTTCAGAGAATTTGCGATGGGCACGGTCAACCTGCGTAAAAATGTTTCGGGCATCGATGAAGAGGATTTCGTCTTTCTTCGTGCGCTGCTTGTTGAAGAACCAAAGCGTGGCGGGCAACGTAACGGTAGAGAACATATTGCTGGGCAATGTCACCATCTGACTGATGATACCGTCCTCTATCATCTTCTTGCGAATCTCCAGTTCCGAGCCTCCTGCATCGCTGGCAGAGTTCGCCATTACGAGAGCAGCCTTGCCGTTATCGTTGAGGGCTGTAGCAAAATAGCCTATCCACAGATAGTTGGCATTTGGCACAGTCTCCTTCTTGTCGCTGGCTTTCTTCGTCGACTTCGACTTGTTGCGAGGAACACCGTATGTATTGAAGCGAGGGTCGTCAACAACTCTGTCGAGCACAACTTCATCAACATTGAAAGGCGGATTGGCCATCACATAATCGAATGCTCCGAAAGCATTGTAGGGGTCGCTATAGAATGAGTTGGCTTCGGTAATCTCTCCACGCACATTGTTCAGCAGCAGGTTCATCTTTGCCAGCTTGACGGTATCGGGCTCTTTTTCCACTCCATAACAGCGGAAACGCATCATATCCTCGCTGGTGGCATTATGACGGTGCATATAGCGGGCTGCCTGCACAAACATACCACCTGAACCGCAAGCGGGGTCGAGGAATTTCTTGTCGCCTGTCTTGGGCTGAAGCACCTCCACCATATATTGCACTACGCTGGCTGGCGTGTAGAAGGCTCCTCCACCCTGACCTTCTGCCAAAGCGAAGTTTCCAAGGAAATATTCATAAATCTGACCAAACAGGTCGATACTGATATCCTCTGGAATGTCTTTGAAAACGCGCACTATACGACTCAACAACTCTGGTTCCTCTTCTGGCACCAACTGACCATAAACCTCCTTGGGCAGGACACCCTCCATGTAGGCATTTTCTCGCTCGATGGCTTCCATTGCCTGCTTCACCAGAATGGCTTTATGAGCATCGTCGGGAGCATTGTTGATGGTGTCAAAGTAGGCGCATTCGGGGAGGAAGAAGCCACATTTCTCAATCGCAATCGACTTGTAATCGCGTTCCATGCGTGTTCCCTTGTATTTCTCGTATTCAGCATCAATGTCTTTCTTATGCTGCTTGAAGAGGATATCTGCATAGCGCAAGAAAATCAGTCCGAGAATGGGCTGGCCATATTTATTAGCTGCAAGATGTGCACCAGCACGCAGCATGTCTGCCGAATGCCAGAGGTTGTCCTTCAACGTCTTCAGTTCAATATCTGTCATAATACTTATATTTTTATTATTTCTTCCTTCAGCTTAAATGCCTCGGGGTCTATTCTCATTTGGTATATTTTTATCTCTGGATTCAGTTTTCGAGCGGCTTCGATGACCTCCGCTTTCTTTTCTTCATCCATCTTGATGCCCAGATAGAGCGATTCAAAGCAATCGCCGCTAATCTTTGGATATTTGCGAAATTCCCTCACATCCACATACTCATCCTTTATGTAATCAGGAACTCCTTCTTGAACAAAAGTAGGATTCATCAGCAGGATGCGCACTTCTTTTTCATGCTCCCAGTCTTTTGCCTTTGTTGACAACACGTAGTTGAAATAGTCCATACGCTTATGGAAATAATCGGGCCTTTCAACCTTTTCTTTATACTGCACTTCCAATATCTGAGCACCAATATAGAGATGGGTAATTACATGTGAAAGGCACTTATTTACTTTATCCTTATCGAGTCCGATGCAAATACCTGCTTGGTATCCATAGTATGCCCACATTAAGACCGAATCGTGAATCTTTGAGAGACTACATATCCAGGCATCGTCTCTCAAGCGTTCATATTTATTGAATTCAAGGTCGATAGCCGCTTCCTTTCCCCAATTCTTCAACATCTGATTATCCTCAGGAATATGGGAGAAGTCAATCAAAGCTGGGTGGCAATCAAATGGGTCGTTAAACCTCGTGGCGTTAGTGAACTGAAGATTGCTGTTTTTTATCATCTTCAGCCCCCCATCCGCATCGAGGTATTTATATAGTATGGTTTCGCCCATAGATTTCTTAGGTTTCTAATCTGCAAAGATAAGGATTAATTTCGAATAATGAAAACGAGCAGGTAAACTTTTTCAACAGTAAGAATAAATTTCAATAAAGACTCCTTTCTAATGACTTGCAATGAGGGGCATATTTTCTCTTCAATGACATGAAATGAAGAGGTTGCTCGTCACTTTTCGTTGAAAAAAAAGTATAAAAGGCCTGCAGCTATGCATGCCGGCAGAAACCACCAAGGAAGAATGCAAGCTGCAAGGATGACGATGAGAATGGCCCATATGATAAAAAACCACTGCATTGTATATAGATTGGTTTGGTTATTACAGGGCAATGGTGCGATTAAGCGAGAGCAAAGAGAACTGGTTCATATTCAATAAGTTTTGTCAAATTCTTTATTCTGTATAATTCAACTTCTTGGTTTCCATGTCACGAGAGAAGTGGCGGAAGAAGTCCCAAATCAGGCGAGCTGCAGGCTTGAAGTTCCAATGGCCATAGTTATTGATAGCGAT
>CACXPX010000030.1 GCA_902769705.1 uncultured Prevotellaceae bacterium | reverse complement strand
TGACTAATGTGAGCAGCGCCTTCATCAGACGACCTGCACGCGACTCCTTGATATCGTTGGACTCACGACAAACGGGAACTTGCAGCTTACGCAGTTCGTTGGCTAACTTGTCGAGATTCTCATTCTTACGAGCCAGCACAGCAATATGTTTTGGGGCGATGTCTTCTCTAAGAATCAGTTGCTGAATCTGGAGGGCAAGCTTCTCATCGCCATTGTAGGGCCATAAACGAAGGGGTTTTTCTACAGGTGTGGTGTTGCCGTTCTCATCAGGCATTTTCAATTTTACCTCTTCGGTTGTCAAATTACTGAAGACCTGAGAGAAGATGGTATTTGAAAAGTTTACCAATGGCTCAATTGAACGATAGGAATGTTCCAGATGCTCTGTATTATCTTTACCAATACTGTCGGCAATAGCTGTCGTCAGTTCCGTATCGGAACCGCGAAAGCCGTAGATAGCTTGTTTCTTATCGCCTACATATACCGTGTTCAGTAGAGAGGATAGCTTCTGGAAGATGCTCACTTGCATGGGGTTGGAATCCTGGAACTCATCGACGAAGAGGTGTGTATAACGCGACTTTATATCCTTTTGTACTTCCTCAATATTGAGCAACTTCAGGAACATCTCCTCCATATCATTGAAGTCGATAAGGTGATGCTCGTCTTTGTATTGACGATACTCTTTTTGCCAACGGCTGGCGAGACGGAAAATCAATGCAGCATATTTACGCTGGTCGGCGGCAGACTCTTCCGTAATAGAGTCATAAGTTTCAATAAAAGCACTAACCTTATCAGTGGCTTCTCCTTTTAAAGTATACTTAACCTTTTGATATGTGATAGTCTGTTTTTTGTGTTTCTTGAAGAGTTCAGCTATATCTGATGTTACTTTTTCGATATTGCGAAGGGAGTAATAAAAATTTTTAGCCGCTTGCTGGTTGTCAGTAAGTTTGTCTTTTAGCCCAAAGAATTCGTCGACTTCCTGATAAAAGGCATCGGTTAATACCGACTGTAGGGTTATGTCCTCTCTGGGTTCCAAACACTTGATGAAACTCTCGGTTGTTTCGATGCTGCGTTGCAACTGTGTGTCGTCGATGCTATACCACTGGATGTAGTCGAGAACCTGACAGAGGTCCTTTTTCCAGAATTCGTAATTGGGACCAGATTTACCGTCGTTTTGATGGATGATGTTGTAGGTTTCTGTATAACGATACAGGAATGCACGATCGTCATTATTGAGAAGCCCACGGAGTGAGTGGTCGCGATACATTTGTAGCTCACTCTCTTCCATAGCGGCGGCATCGGGCATGATGCCCAAAAGGTACCAGTACTTGGTGAGGAAGGTGTTCGCGACAGAATGAACAGTACCTATCAGTGCGTGCTCCATCTGCTGTGCTTCACGATGCAAGCCAAGGTTTGCCAGTTCGTTCTTGGCTTTCTCACGGTAGTCATGATAACTTGGTCAGGATTAAGCAGGTGGTCTTTCACCATCTTAGCTACGTCCGTCGTTATTGTGTATGTCTTGCCAGAACCTGCTCCGGCATTGATGAATTTCTTTGTCATAATACGTTTGCGTCTTTAGATAGTGAAACTTTTATACACGGAATACTTGTTCTCTTCCTTTATTTTGATATTCTCTTGCTTGCCAGACTCATTAGTGATTCTTTTTCCTTTCTCGTCTAACGGATACACGTTCTCTGCCTGCGCATAAAGGATGTCTTTAATAGGCTGGTTATCAGCAGTCTCAATCCTGCCATCATTGATTTCCTTTACTCTCTCAACATAACCGTTTCGAAGTTGCGGCATAAGTTCTGACTGAATATTGGGGGTAATGTGCTGGCAGTTCTCACCAATGAAATCATCGGTGCTGAAGAGTATTCCATAAGGCATGATGAAGTAGGCTGTGCGAACAGACTTTGGAGCTGGAACATGTTTCTCCAGCATAGCCTTATAGATAGCCAACTGAATGGCTCGATTGTTCTTAAGAACAAACTCGTACTTATCTTTCTTTGACACATACTTTAGGTCGAAGACAACATCATTGCCTGCCGTGTCGCGTAGGAGCATATCAATGTAACCCTGAAGGATGATGCCACCTTCAAAGTCCAAATCCTGCTCTTCCTTTTGCTCACATTGTATGACGGTCAGACCATTCTCCTGAATAATAGTTGCGAGTTTGCTGACACAACTTCTGAAACGATAGCGTAGTCGCTCTCTATCGAGATGATGCTCGGGAAGCAACAACAAAGCACCCTTCTTTGATAGCGCTCTACGGAGTTCGTATTCGTAATGATTATTCACATAGTCTTTCAAAGAAGCACCGTTCCTATCGGCAGTAAAGAGTGACTCAACGACTTCGTGAGCCACATTTCCATAGGTCAGGAAGATATTGATGTCTGCCTCGCTTACGTCGGTAAACTGAAGGGTATAGTTCATGAAATAATCAAACGGGTTTTGCAAGAGTTTCTCCAAAGCGGAATAGCTCTCCACCTTGCGCCAACTGACAGGATGTTTCTCTGCATCAAAGCGAATCTCTATATTATCCTCTTCGCGATGGTTGTTGACAGGTTTGACCTCCTTGGTAGACATATTATTATAGAGGACGTCGCCATCTACATCTTGGGGCTTGGATGGTAACTGGATATACAATGGATGTTGGGGTAGCTTGGTTGCTCCCTGCTGAGTACAGGTGACGATGGTCAACTCATCCGTTGTCTTGTATATTGGCTGGGCTATCATCAGGTGAATAAAGTCGCTTTCATGCTGCTTGTTCCATAGCAAGACTCCTTGTTTTTCCAATTGTTCTATCTCGTTGTTAGAGAGGAAATCGGTTGAAAGTGTGGTAGAGATGTCGTCATAGAAGTCGCACCAGATCGTCTTCTCTGCCTTGTCAATCATGTTTGATGGACTGTTGATGAGACACCTGCTGCCTACCTGAGCGTGATAGAGAACGAAGTCTCCATCCTCATATAGCGATTGTGCCCACTGATTCAGCTTTGTGAAGGAAAGTTCTCCTTCTACCAACGTGTCTATCTGGGTTAATAGAGCGTCTGTCATCTCGGCAACACTCCTCAATTGAGCTATCCGTGTGTCATAGGGTTGCATGGCAGCTGTCTTCAGGGCTTTACTGGATGCATAAGAGCTGATATCGGAGAGGAACTTTGACAGAGTCTTGACGTCAATAACATCAGATTCCTCTGCCAACGGCAAAGCACTTGCGTCATTACGTAAATCGAAAGGAAGATAAGTGATATAGTTCTCTTCGCGCTGTTCCTTGGTGAATTGTTGTGGTGTTTTGTCACCATCAGGCTTAAACTCTTTCTCAATGTAAGTGTTGATGCACTTCTGAACTTTCTCATTGCAAAAACCACCCTCGTTGGCAATGACCTTTGCTAAACGTCTTCGTAATTGCTTGTTAAGCGGACACTCTGAGAGGAAAAGATACTGAAGGAGAGTGTTAACGTTAAGAGGACGCTGGAATAGTTGGATGGCCAACAGGAACATCTGAGTAATCTGCGGGTTGGTGGAAGTCATCTCGCTACCACAGACAGGGTTGCCCGACATGTGGAGCCAGTTGTCGAGTCGCTTGTTATCAGTGTTTATCCACACATTGTAAGCATTCGGTTCTTGTTGTGACAACCAGGCTTCAGCCTTCCATTGCTGAGAGAAACGTATCTCCGTGATAGTCTTCGGTGCGACAGCAGTGTCGTCAACATTCTCGCAAACTTCAACACCAATCTTCTTGAGCGACGATAGCAGCGGCTTGATATAATCGGGAAGTAAGTCGAATGAACAGGGTATTTCGATAATAAGGTTTTTGTAAGTCTGTGGAACCTTTATCTCACCAGACTCCATTGCCTGGACTTGACGGGAAAGTTTTGTCAGCAAGGGAGCAATGCCTTCATCATGAAAAAGGCTGTCAATCTCGGCAAGAGTGTTGAGACGACTACATCCCTGCAACGTAACCTTACTGTTCCATCCACATAGCGCAAGGCTATCTCGCCAGCGAAGAAGCGTCTTGGCCACACTCATACTGTCAATAGCAATGCTTTTGTGGAAAATGTTTTCTTCATTGTCATTGTCATAAGTTAATAAGGCTTTATGATAATCTTTTAAACGTTCTGGATAGGAGGGTATTTGCTGATGAATCCCGGCATGCAAGGCAAGCTGAGTGAGGAGCCCCTGAGTTTCCAATACTTGAACATCAAGCGTGAGATTATGTTCATATGTGTTCCAATTTTAGTTTTCTGATTGCAAATATACGATTTAATTTGAAATGTTGGGGGAATTTAAGATAAAAAATCAATTATCGTGTTTTTCGATGCTTTCAACATATGTATTCCACCTGTCGAGAATCTCGCGAAGCTCCTGGGGGAGTTTGTCATAACAGGCTGCGGCGATGTCTTCGGGTACAGGCATGGTGGCAGCAGCGATGTTGCCAGCTATGCAGGCCATGGTGTCGGTATCACCACCAAGGGAGATGGCACGGATGGCGGCATCCATGAAACTATCAGCTTCAAGGAAGCAGATGATGGATTCGGGCACGCTCTTGTCACAGGCGGTCTCGAACTGATAGCCAGGGCGTATCTCGTCTGTGGTGCGGTTCAGGTCATAACCGAAGGTCTGCTCGATATACGACTTGATGTCGGACTTCGGTTTACCGGTCCTATTGAGGAAGATGGTAGCAGCAACTGCCTGGGCTCCACGGATGCCTTCTTCGGAGTTGTGCGTGACTTCAGCTGTAATCTTGGCAAGAGCAAGGCATTCATCAAGCGACTGAGCATACCAAGCAACTGGGGCAACTCTCATAGCACTGCCATTAGTCGGGGCACCATAAGGAGCGCGGTCAGATGATGCTACCCACTTTTGGAACTTTTTGCCGAAGGAGTATACACGATATCGGTTGCCGAAATGCTTGAAGAGGTCGATGAGTGAGTCCTTGCAGTGTTCCGGATCGTCCATGAGCCACTTGGCAATGGCCATAGAGAGAATGGTGTCGTCGGTGTAGTTCATGCTCTTGAGTACTTTCATCTCTTTCTTGCCAGCGAACTTCTTCACTTTCTGTTTGTCTTTCTCCTGTTCGTATTTGGAACCGAGCACTTCACCACAGATGCCACCTATGAGGCCTGTGAGTGGGAGTCGCTTGGGGATGGTCCGCTCAATACGTTCCACTGTGATGTGGCCATCGGTTTCCTGATGGAAACGGAGTACACCGCCCAGCCAGTTGATGTAGGCGTTGTTGAGTAAGGCAACATCAGCAGACTCGCCACGTAACCATTTCAGCCACTCAGCATACCACTGGTTGCTGCCATGAGAGAACTCTTTCTGACGGGTGGGAGGGGCGCCATAACGACCTGTCAAGAAGTCGTTCTCGATAAGTCTGGGATTGTTGAGATAGCCATTCTCGGGGGCAACAATCATGGTCTGATTCTTGACCGCATCAGGGCTGTCGTCAAAATGAGCCATCAGTGCTGCCGCTTCGATACTGCCGAAGTGTATTCCGGCAATGTCGATACCGATAGAATCATCAGAGGTGAAACGGTCTGTATACACAGGTACCTGAGATGACAAAGAGAGAGAGCCGTAGAGCTCGAAATCGTCTTGGAAATGGGCTTCGTCGCGTAAGGCACCTTTTGCAATACCACCTTTGTTAATAGGGTCGTTGGGGTTGGAACCTAAAGCTTGTTCGCCATAGTGGGCAGTAAAGATACTCATCTTGTAGAGCAGGTCGATGGAACCCAGAGGCGATGCGATATCAGTACGGATGATGACTACGGGCAGACTACCAGACAAGCGACCGAGTATGTCGCGGCAGAGGGATTCTTCTCGAGGGGTAACAAGCACAACAAGCGCACAGTCGGTTTGTGGATGTTTGTCGCTTTTGATGAAGTTGGAGAGGGCCATATAACGCCCGTGACACTCATCGCGAAAGTCGGAGATGACACATGAGGCCAGTCCGGCTTCAGTCATATTGCTCTCCATCTTGTGGGCTACAGGTTCGCCATACGATCCGTATAGGACGGTAAATTGCGTAATCTGACTGAGTGAGGGCGGAGGGATGGTGCCATCGATGGTGCGATAAGTGAAGTTGTCTTCGAGTTTGTCTGAGAGGGCTAGTTTGCTGGCAAAGTCGGTATCGCCAGTGAAGGCTTTATATAATAAGGAAAAGTACGCGAAGGTGCCATTCACACTGATGAATCCACCGGGGAGGTCGAACGCACGATTGACAAGACCAGTGGGACATGCTTTCTTGAAGCGTTTCATATTGTCGTTCTCTTCGTGCTTCATGGTGAAGGCACAACTGTAGCCCGGGTTTACACGAATCATTCTGTTGGCGATATATTCCACATCCTGATTTTTCAGCGACTTACTGATGAGGAGCAGTTTAGCGTTGCGCAGGGTATCGTCGGAAAGAGAGTTGGCTTGATAAGGGGTCATGACTCTGCCCAGTCCGCAGTTGGTTCCGTAGAGGAGTGCTGCATATGCGGCAGAAGAATGGGAACCGCCATGCCCCATGGCGATGAGAGGGCGTTCAGGTTCTTTAAAGAGGAATTGGCGCAGAGGTTCCACGTCGGTCTGCTCTGCCTGTTCAATATACTTGCGGGTGTCTTTCAGCAGCTCGCTCATCAGTGGCTTCGTAGTTTTCTTTTGTTTCATAATGAGGCTATTTTCATTGTCATAAGGTTAAAAAGATTCTTTATGTTGCAAATATACGATAAATTTTCGAAACAACAAACTTCTCATACGTATAATTCCTGATGTTTGTATTCAATAATTGCAAGTTCTTAGGGAAGGTTGGTCCTTACTCTAATATCTGTAACATTAGTTAGGTCTTGCGTACCATTCTAGGTTCCACTGTCTCGCCACCTATCGTCTTCATTGCTTTAAGAAATAATTTGAATAACAACATAAAAATCAAAAAACATACACTAAATTCTTAGAATTCCTATAAAAATAAAGGAATTTCAGACAATTTGTACATACACTAAACATACACTAAACCTACACCAAACCTACACCAAACCGCCATCTTATGCATTTGACACGCTCAAAGCATACATCTGACATGCTCAAAGCATACATCTGACACCCTTAGAACATGCATCTGACGAACATGAAGCAAGAATATAGAACACCGAAAACACCTTGTGTATGTTTAGTGTATGTAAAATGTATGTTTAGTGTATGTTTAGTGTATGTTTAGTGTATGTTATAAACGAGCCAAAACATTGAATAATAAGAAGATAGCGTAATATTAGTGTATATTGATTGATTTTTTGTTTTCGAAAGCAAAAATCAAACAAAAAATGCACCCATCGCGAGTGTGGAATGTCGTCAATAAATAAAGAGGATAGTCAAACAGTTGTATGTTTTGCGACAAAATACATTTTTATACCTATTAATTTAAGGAGAATATATAATAATCATCCATATATTTGCCAATAAAAGAGAATAAAAATCGTGATATGAATAAAGAAAGAAATGAATCACTTGGTGCAGTTGCACCTGAAAAAAAGAAAGTAATTGTCTATCTGCACGGCTTTGGGTCCAGTGGGCAGAGTAGTACGGGAAAACATCTCAGGAGAATAATGAACAAATGTGATGTGCTTGCTCCGGATATCCCTGTGAATCCTGCAGAAGCGCTCCCCTTCTTAAAAGACTACTGCGAAAGAAATAATCCCGATTTGATTATCGGCACTAGTATGGGCGGCATGTATGCTATGCAGATGTACGACTACAAGCGTATATGTGTGAACCCTGCGTTGAGAATGTCGGAACTGACAGATATACTTAAACCTGGAACATTTAAGTATTTCCACCCTACGCTTAAAGGTGAGACGCACTTTACAATAACGGAAGATACCATACAGCAATTTCGTGATATGGAAGCGCATATGTTTGATGGAGTGAATAGTTCCAACCGGCTGTTTTGTTGGGGATTCTTTGGCGATGAGGATACCATTGTGAATTGCTGGGAAGAGTTTGAACAGCATTTTGCCCCTAATGTGCAGACGTTTCATGGTGGCCATCGCATGAACAACAAGATTCTTGACGAGGTCATTCTTCCGTTTGCGCAAAGACGAATAGAGGATGACTGTAATAGTTAGATGAAAAGATGTATCACTTAATTATTTACTTTAGTTTATGGCACAAATAACAACTATCAATAAGAATGACGAACTCTTCCCTGAATCTTTTAGAGCCATTGGGGAAGACTGTCCGGAGAGAATCTACGCAATGGGCAACCTTGACCTGCTCAAAAGCGAGCACATGGTAGCCATCATTGGAAGCAGAAAGGCAACAAAAGCGGGCAACAGCAAAGCTTATGATCTGGGATTGGACTATGCCAAGAAAGGTTATGTTGTCGTGAGCGGTCTTGCACTTGGCTGTGATGCTGCTGCACATAGAGGTTGTATGGCAGGTGATGGTGGCACTATTGCCATTGTGGCAACCGGCCTTGACAAAGTGCATCCACACGAGAATATTCCGCTTCAAGAAGAGATTCTAAGAATGGGTGGTCTTATATTGTCTGAACAACCTTTGGGGGTGAAGTCTAATCCTACACGACTCGTAGCTAGGAATCGTCTTCAGGCTGCTCTTTCTGAGGAAGTCGTAGTGGCAGAATGTCCTGTTCATAGCGGGACCATGCATACCGTTCGCTTTGCCCAGAAATATGGAAAGAAGATTAAGGCAGCAATCTTTCCCTATGACAAGGAAGAGAACTCTGGCAACAAATTCATCATCACTACTGGATTGGGAACTGGCATATAAGAACATATAAAGCTAAAGAACGCAATGGAAAAGACATTTAAGAAAGTAAACTACTCGGAGTACGAGGGTAAGTATGACGAGCGTATTAAGGAAAGAATGGAGAAGGAGCCTGAGAGCATTGATATAGAAACCATGCGGGCTAATCTCTATGGGTATACTTTTACGAAAGAATACGCAGAATTGGAGATTCCAGATGAACTATCGATGGATTATTGGGAAAAGTGGAATCTAGAGAAGGAACTTGAAAGTCCTGAAGAGCTTGACTATGAGGCGATGCGACGTGAAGTGGAGTTGATAATTCAAAATGGGAATGACGGTCCTTATTTTGATGTGTCGCCGCAAGAGAAGTTGATTTTAGAGACTATCGATAGCACGGGGGACGGGAAAACACCAGAAACTGCTCTGTGTGTGATTGATGTTCACCAAGAGTATGAGTATATTCATAGAGTAATAAGACTGGATGTCTTGAAACTAATCTGTCAAAGCTTTGAGAACGGGATAGACTGTTTGGAGTTCAGAAACCGCAAAGGTGAAATCGAAAAGGTTTATTTTGATATCAAACGCCGTTTTGATGTGGGATATCCTTGATTGAATAAACAAATGGATTTATGAAAGATCATATTGAAAGCATTTTCAAGGTGATGCCTTACTACTTTGCAAGGAACTGGAGGAAACTGCACTATCCGGAGTTCAAGACAAAAGTGGTTGAAACCTTATATATGAAGACGCTGGAAGAGGTAGATGCCTATATGATAAGGCATGGCAACTACTATAGAGAATTCAAGGAAAAGAATCCGGAGTTCAAGAGTAATCTGTATGCTTATGTAGTATTAGAGATTCCACTTGGTTTTGAAACACATGTGGATGTCTTGGGCGAGAATCTTTCAACACGAATTTATCTGCCTGATGGCTCATTATGGGGTGAAAACACGTATGCGGATTTCATTCCCATGAGTTCTCATGGAGATGAATATAACTATTGGGGAAAAAGAAATATGTTTTGGGGTAGACGGCCGGAAGAAATAAGATTCAAACCTGGTGACATTGTTGAAGTGATGGGCTACCCAGGGAATCACTATTGGGGGAATAACAGCGTAAATCTCGCGATAATAGTAAAGACTCCGCCAACAGTTGACGAAGTGGCTGTGATGCGGAAGCTATACTTGGAAACACATAGTGGATTTGACATTTGCGACCATGCTATGTGTACGGAGTTTGGAAGCGATTTAGACTCTTATGAGGTACTGTCTTTTGCATGCGGTCAAATAGATCATGCTCCTACCATTTCTGTATTCAATCCGATGAAAGAAGTGACTTCTAGGAGAAAAAAGGCTTTAAAGGAGATGTACGGCAAATACATAAATGAAAGTAAAATCATCTGAAGATAACTGGAGGCCTCACAAATAAAGAGGAGGGAAATGTCCTGCCAATTTCAGGTGTTCAATGAACTTCATGGCATCGGCAGGAAGGGTGTAGTCCAGCTTCCCGGTGTCGCGGAGTTCCATGAGGAGACGGCCTAAGAGATTGGGACCAACGAAGTTGTCGCCTTGCAGTTTCACACCCCACGCATCTGGATTCTTCTTTGTAAACCCTGATTGGTCTTCGACGATATATTTGCCTTTTGAGCGTTCGAGTTCTTGGCGAAACTCTTCGCTCTGCTCGTACTTTTGTGTGAGGCAGAATTTCATAGCATCGATAATCATCTTGCCCCAGTCTTCACGACGATGCGTCTTCTCCCAATGCTTGGCGGTCATCTTGGGGTTGCCTTTCTTATAATATATGGCCTTTACGGCCACCTCATCCTTGAATTTCATTAATTGGAAAAGGCGCTCGCTAGTGTCGAAAGTAATACCATCTACAACAATTGGTGTATGGGCAAAGTTGCTGAAGATGCCCCATTCCTCGTCAATCTTATGAATTCTGACGCACTGATCAGCAGGATAAGATTGCAGTCCCCAATATTCTGGGTAGTTCTCGCGAATAAAATCTGATATGCTGTAGAAACTCATTGCTGATGAAGGTTAAAAACTGTCTAATGGGATTTGCATAATCCGCTCCCGCTCGGTCATTTGCAAGCAAACTTGCATGACACTCGCTTAACCGCGGATTTCTTTCTCAGAGCCTTCGACAAGTTGAAACTTCTTTGGGTCGAGCTCTACCTTGTCGATGCGGACAATGCGAATCTTGTCGATGTTGAGGACAACTCGGTTGGTGAGTCCATCCGGCTTAGATTGGGCTTGTGGCCATGCGAAGTACTCCAGACCAATCTCGCTGAAAAACTTTGCAGCAGCTTTCTCGGCATCAAGATCAGCCTTGTCGATGAGTTGTTTAATAGTGCCGGTCTTACCCGTAAGGTGATTGCCTACATATTTGCGGAAGAACTTGCCAACAGCTTTGGCTTCCTCAGGAATCTTCTCGCCAAGTGCCTTCTCTGTTCGTTCGATGATTGACGGATGAACAGGGCGGACAGAGAACAAATGGTTGTCATCTGTCATATCAGGAATCTCGAGGGTGTAGACATAATAGTTCTTGTTTTCCGGGCGCTTTTTGTTGTAAGCATAATGTGCGGCAGAGGTATAAGCCTCTGTGACGTAAGTGCCAAAACCAAACTTTGCTTTCCCATCACCTTCAAGGGCGTGGGCTATGTCGAACTGCTTGAAAAGCACAGATGTGCCGTGATAGAATGTTTCCATATGATGATGGTTTTAGTTGAATCGACCAAGTTGCTTGTAGAAAGGTGGGCAGTCGCACTATTCCTCTATATTGTAGTAATTCGTTAATTTCCTTTCTGCTGTTGTTCTGGCAGACCTTTTAAATTATCGGTTTGTATTGTCGTAGTGCAAAGATATGTATTATTTTTTTAATAACCAAGAGTTTATATATATAATTCAACGTGTTTTTGGCATTCTTTTTGTATCTTTGCATTCACAATCTATTCAATTGAGAAACTGTATATGAACAAAGAAATTGTGGCTTTGGTAAACTCTCTAAGGGAGGGATCGGTAGGGAAAACTTGCATGGGAACTGGTAACTTCTCGTTTGACATCATCACACAAAGGGAGTATCCCGACGGATTCGTTGTGGGCAAACGCAACAGGTTTGAGGAAAAGGTTCTGACAATGGAGATTGGTAACACCTGCGGCAACGTGATGACGATGTTGCCTTATCTCGGGGTGAAAACTTTTCCTGTGGCCAAGCTGGATGTGTCGCCGCAAGGCTATCAGATGAAACGCGACATGAAAGCCTATGGGGCTGACGTGCGGTTTGTCAGTAATACGTTCACGGGTGGCACGACGATTCTGCGATGCATGCATAAGTTGGATAATGACGGTAAACCGACCATGGGACACAAGGGCTCGACAGCAGGCAAACCTTGGACTGGTCTGTCGGCACGCCCATGTAGGAAATACCTCTCGAGCAAGGGCGGGGAAGTGGAGGCTTTGGTTGACTCCTTGGACTTCACTCCTGACGTTTTCTTCTTCGACGTGGCACAGGCGGGACATAGGATTCTTGCTGAACGGCTTCGTGAGAAAGGTACGCTGGTGTACTTTGAGTGTGACTCGGACGGGCACAGGATTGAGAACGAGAAGAGCAGACAGGCTGCCCACAGGGCTTTCATCAGATGTGTTGAGGCTAGTGATGTGGTGAAGATGTCTGGTGAGTATGTTCAAGATTTGTCGTTTGCCGATGCTTACCACGATAAACTCTTTGTCCAGACACTCGGTGCTGCCGGACTTCGCTTCAAGTTGGGTAGAGGGGAGTGGATTCGGCTCGAGCCCATCGTGAATCCCGACTATAAGGACTATGAGGGAGCGGGTGATTGGACTTCCTCAACCTTGATAGCATCCCTCTGCAGTAAGGGTATGCTGAAGGTGAAGGATATGACGGAAGCGTCAGTGAAAGAGGTGCTGACCATGGCTCAGCAGATGGCTTCATACAGTGTTGGGTTTCTGGGCAGCAAGGGATTGATTCATGCTGACGATAGCTTCGAACGGCAGGATGACACGCTGGAGATGCCTTGCTACACGAAGAAGTTGATGTATCTGCATGGCTCTGCTTCTGCAGGATATAGTCGTACCTCGATGGGTATCCTGAAGTATCTACCTGGGGACTGGCAACTGCTGATGCCTGACTGCCCCGTAGATGCCGAGGAGTGTCTGAAGAAACTGAAGAATCTGTGCGAGAAAGAGAAACCAGACCTTATCATCGGTAGTAGTCAGGGTGGATTCTATGCTCAGATGCTTAGAGGTTATAAACGTATCTGCGTGAATCCTGCTCTCGACATGTCGAACGACGAGGATGTGAAGGTGGGTAGCCATCAATTTGTGGTCAACAGGGAGGATGGTGTTCAGAGGTATGTCATCACGCCAGAGATGCTGGAGGGTTATCGCAGGTTGGAGGCTCACCAGTTTGAGGACATCACTGACTTCGACCGTGAGAACTGCTATGGTCTCTTCGGTGACAACGATACCGACTACGGACATTGCAAACCCATCTTCGTTGAGCACTACAAGCACATCCACTCCTTCCCTGGAGGGCATAAGATGGAATATGATGAGATTGAGAAGTATCTCATGCCGTTGGTTCAGAAACTCATTAACAGATAGAAATTATGATAGAGGTGATTAAAAGTCCTCAGCCTATTACTGAAAAGACCCAGTGGACGGTGTTTCTTGCAGGTCCAATGAACGGTGCTCCATCTTGGCAGGCGCAGGCCCCCAAGGTGGCTGCACAAGTTGGCATTGAGAACCTGACGCTGCTGAATCCCCGCAAGACAGAGCGATTCGTGACGAGTACATATCAGGTGAACTGGGAGACATTCGGCTTGCGCATGTGCGATGTCATCTTGTTTTGGATTCCTCCTCAGGCGCGTGAGATGAAGCCACATAGAGTCTATGCCATTACCACAAGACTGGAAATGGCAGAGAACCTGGCTCGAGGACATCATGTGATTATCGGTGTGGACCCCGAATGCGATGACCTTGCAGGCATTCATCATCTGAAGCGCATGGCAAAGTACTATGGGGTGAAGAAGATTCACACTTCATTGGAGGACTGTATGAAGGAACTGAAGGCTTGGATGGAACGTCCCCGCAAGGAGGAGGAACGGATTCATCACATGCCTGGTCCCCGGTTTGAGCCCATGGGTACTCTGAAGCATGTACCACAACCAAACACCAATCGCAACCAGACGCTGATGGAACACTGGAACCAACAGGTCGCCCCTGGCGATACGGTGTATGTGGATGGTGACTTCGGTGCTGAAGAATGGAAACCATTTCTGAATGGCACCATCAAAAAGGGGTAGGCATTTGAGCCTGCCCTTTTATCCAACATGCCGGAGAAGAAGCTTCGACATGCTGTTTTTACGTATTTTATCTAAGCCACGTTCGCGAATCTGCCGGACTCGTTCGCGAGTGAGTCCCATCTCATTACCAATATCTTCAAGTCCTCGCTCTTGACAACCAATACCAAAACTTTGTGTGACAATCTTGCACTCGCGCTCATTGAGTATTGAGCTGAGCACTCGCATCACATCGCTGCACAAAGAATCGTTATCAACTTTTCGGTCTGCTGCATAATCGGATGAAGAGGCAAGCATATCGGCAATTGTCGTGCCTTCATCTTCTGTGGTGGGTGCGTCAATACTATCAACATGCGCTTCGGCCTTCATAGCAGTCTCTATTTTTTCTATCTCCAAGGAGATGATGTCACTTAGTTCCTCTACTGAAGGATATCGTTGGTGTTCTTGCATGAAAGTGTTTGTTGCATTTTTTATCTTGTTACTAATGGCAATCTGGCTTTGTGGCCTGCGCACCATGTTGCTGTTCTCGGCAATGGCTTGGATGATGCGTTGGCGAATCCACCAGATGGCATAAGAGATGAATTTGAATCCGCGCGTCTCATCAAACTTGTCAGCTGCGGTGATAAGCCCGATGTTACCTTCATTGATGAGGTCGGCAAGAGGTATGCCTTGATTCTGATATTGCTTGGCGACTGACACTACAAAGCGTAAATTGGCGGTGACAAGCTTATCCTTGGCCATATCGCCCTTTTTACCTCCAGAATGAATAGTTTGTGCAAGTACGACTTCCTCGTCGGTAGATATCATAGGTATTCGGCTTATTTCAGCAAGATACTTGCCGAGTGATTCTTCACTGCGATTGGTGAAGTGTGTGCTGATTCTCAGTTGTCTCATAAATGTTTTTTATTTCAGTAACTTGAATAATATTAGTCATAATGGCGAAGACATTCTTTCTCCTTTCCGCTTTTCTTGATGTTTTCTTTTGCTTGCCATTTAAGAAATTATGGCAAAGATATGTTCTTTTATTATTAAAGGTTGTTTTTTTATACATATAAAAAGAAGGGAATGCAATGAAAAACTCAAAAGCATTTAATGACGTTGTCAAAGACCATCTTTGGCGGCCTTAAAGATATGGAATGATCGTGTGAAAGATAAAGAATGAGAACATTAACAAATTTTCGCACGCTAAAGGAAACAAAATTTGGCGATTTGAGTTTTTTAGTGTAATTTCGCAAAGAGAATGATGAACCTCTAAATAAAAAAGAAATGGAAATGATGCCTACAACCGAACGTGTGTTCCAGATATTCAAGGAACTGAATGGGATTCCCCGTCCGTCGCACCATGAAGAACGTGTGGCCGACTATCTTTGCAATTTCGCAGAGCGCCTGCACCTGCCGTATAAGCGAGATGCTGAGAATTGCGTCGTCATCAGCAAACCCGCCACTCCTGGTCACGAAGGTGCTGAGCCCATCGTGTTGCTGAACCACATGGATATGGTGTGCGTGGGTATGAGTGACCCTCTCAATACACCCATTGATGCCTATGTGGAGAATGGATGGATGAAAGCCCGCGGTACCTCGTTGGGAGCTGACAATGGCATTGGACTTTCGATGGCTTTGGCTGTGTTGGAGAACAACGATATTGTGCACGGTCCGATGGAGGTTATTACCACCACTAACGAGGAGGACGGAATGTCGGGGGCTTCGCAATTGAGTAAGGACTTCCTGATAGGACGTAAGGTCATCAACCTGGATTCTGAGGACTACGACACTATTACCACAGGAGCTGCGGGAGCATGTCTGCAATTCCATCGCATCCCTGTGGAACGGAAGCCAGCCTCTAAAGGAACTTGGTATCGCATCCGCTTTGAGGGCGGACTTGGCGGACATTCTGGAGTTGACATCAACAAGGGACGTTGCAGTGCTGTCGTGGCGGCATTTGCGGCCTTATCTGACATTCGCCGTCGGTACAAGTTTGATATAGCCTCAATCAACATTGGCGAAGCCAACGCTTCAATCGCTTCTTCTGGCGAAATCGTAATCTGTCTGTCTTCGAACGATGTGTCGGAATTCGAAAAGCAGCAAGAGAAGATAATCAACGAATGGCTCCAAGAGAGATATGCGGGTAGCGATCCTGGTATGCATTGCGTTATCAGAAAGTGTGAACAGCAAGAGGCTGTCATCAATCCCGAAGCCTTCAGTGCCCTCATGGGTTGCCTGGAGCAGATTCCACAGGGCGTGGTGAAGATGAGCGATGTGATGAAGGATACGGTGGAAACATCGAACAACGTGGGACGTATCCAGACGGAGAATGACAGCATTTTCGTATCCACTCACACGCGCAGTTTCATTGACAGCGAGATGGAGAAGCTTAGCCGAAAAATTGCCAACGTGTTCGCAGCATGTGGTGCCAAGAGCGAGTTGGTGATGTCGGCTCCCGCATGGCAGGAGGACCAGCAGTCGGCATTTCTGCAACTGACCTCTGACACCTTCCAAGACGTGTTGGGTTGGCGACCGCGAATGGTGGCTATGCACTTCGTGCTGGAGGCTGGATTCTTTGTTGAGCACTACCCTGGAATCCAGATAGCCAGCATCGGCCCACGCATAGTGGAACCACACTCTACCAGCGAACGTGTAGAACTATCCACCATTGAGGATATCTGGCGTGTTCTTATCGAACTGTTGAAAAGGCTTTCCTAATCAAAAAAACTAATCAGGAACGGGGGCTTTGCATAAGTTTAAATTCCATAAACTCGAACAGCCTTCGTTCCTGATAGTATTGTTTCGTGAATTTCAGTTAGGGGATTATTTGGTGTATCCGCTCTCGGGATTCTCATACATGCTGATGGGAATCCTGAATTTCATCATCTCATCGAGGTTGTGCACAGGATGTTCCATGTCTTGTGGAATGGGACGCTTTGAGAATGTCTGGAAATAGAGCAGACAGGCATCGCGCCACCACTCAGAGTCACGGGCCTGAATACGGAGTTTGCGCTGCACCTCGTTGAAGCGCTGAGCATCGACGTAGGGCTGCATGGCGTCCCAGACAGCGAGGAAATGGCGTGCCTCGCGGACACCATCATCGTACTTGTGGCAGAGTTCGTCCCAGAAAGTACGTCCGCTCTTCATCTTGAAGTCCCAAGGCACGTGGTGGAACCATGTCAGCAAGTTTTCAGGACAGGTGCTGATATTGTTGTAGAGACGGCAGAGCTCGTCGGGATATTGTTTGACATTGGCGGAACCTTGCAACGTGCGGTCGAATCCAAGTCCGATGCTGTCGGCTTTGTGATAGTAAGGCGGCGTCCAGTCGGCTCTCACGCCGCGTGGTTGGTACCAAGGCTCGGGGCCGTAATGGTGATTTCCGGCAAAGATGTGATGTAGGCCAAGAGGCATCATATAGTCTACGCAGGCCTCACGACTGTCGAGCATCATCTGCTTCACTGGGCTCAGCAATCGTTCTTCGCTCGAAAAGGTCTGACGCAGCCACTCATCGGCGATTTCCTCAGAAGATAGTGACGGGTTCCAAGCAATTCGCCCGAAGGCATACCAGTTGGACTGTGCGAAGTGGTGGCCGCACCAGTTTGTGTTGTCGCCAATATTAGCCACACCTGCCATCGCCTTCAGACTGGCGGGCTTCACGAATGAGAAGAACTCCTTCCACATCGGGGCGAGATAGACCAGATGGTTGGCTGCGCCAAGATACTCCTGCGTCAGCTGGAACTCCACCATCATCTGCGTCTTCTGCATGGCGGTGAACAGCGGACTATAAGGCTCGCGTGGTTGGAAATCGATGGGACCGTTCTTGATTTGAATGATGACATTGTCAGCAAACTTTCCGTCGAGCGGCATGAACTCCTCATAGGCTTGGTTAGCACGGTCAGGACTCTGGGGATTATAGACGAAGGCTCGCCACATCACGATGCCTTTGTGAGGCTTCAGCACACTAGCCAGCATGTTGGCGCCGTCAGCGTGCGAGCGTCCGAAATCTTGCGGGCCAGGCTCACCCTCGGAGTTGGCTTTTACGAGGAAACCGCCAAAGTCGGGAATCAGTTTGTATATCTCGTTCACTTTGTCTTTCCACCAGCTGACAACCTTGGCGTTGAGCGGGTCGGCAGTTTCCAATCCACCCACTTTGATGGGCGAGGCAAAGTTGATGGAGAGATACACGCGAATGCCGTAGGGGCGTAGCTGGTCAGCAATCCCTTTAGCCTTCTGCAGACTCTCGGTGGAGAGTGCTTCGGGCTTGGCGTTCACATTGTTGAGCACGGTGCCGTTGATGCCCACCGAGGCGTTTGCGCGACCATACATTTTCATGCGCTCTGGGGTAGGATTCAAGAAGATACTCTTACCTGCAAAGCCACGTTCTACAGTGCCGTTGGGATTGTCCCAATGGTTCAGAATGCGGAGGTCGTAGAAAGGCTTTTCGCTGATGTTGAGCGAACTAGTGGCTTCTCCAGTTTGTTGCAGGCGGAGCAGGTGATAGGCGCCGTAGAGCAGACCAGCATCACTGGCAGCTGAAATTACCGTTTTTTCCCCTTGGCTCTTGATGGTGTAGCCGTCTTTGGGCAATCCTTTCTGCCGTTTTAGCGTCACGGGGCCTCCTTTCCAATAGGTTTGCAACTCTGTCATAGCGGTGCCTTTGACACCCGTAATCGCAGCTGTGGCGTTGGCTTTGTCTAAGCGCAACCACAGGCGACTGCCATCTTCGTCGTTAGCAACAGCAGAAGTCCATCCTGTCAGCAACAGGACAAGCGTTGAGATAAGAATTCTTTTCATCATTATTTTTATTGTTTTTATTTGTTTTGTGGGTAGATATCTTTTTGAGTAGTCGCCTTTATTTATACAAGTAGCGCTTTATGCTCATCTTGGGCGTCTTTTCAAAGGGTAAGTCCATCAGTTCCACCTTGTTGATTTTGCTGAACACAGGAAGCGATTTATTGGCGGTAGTCCGTATTTGCTCGGGTATTCCTTTTCTTGTCTCAGCATCCAGTCCCTCGGGGATTTCCGGGTAGACCAGGGCAACGAGTTTCCCATCGCGTTCCACGACAAGCGATTCAATTACATAAGGGCAACCAGACAGCACGGCCTCTAATTCTTCAGGATAAATATTCTGGCCTGAAGAGTTGAGAATCATCGACTTGATGCGGCCTCGGATGAAAATATTTCCTTCGTCATCCACAAGCCCCAAGTCGCCCGTACGGAACCATCCATCGTCGGTGAATGCCACCGCGTTGGCTTCTGGATTTTTGTAATAGCCCGTCGTTATGTTGTTTCCGCGCACTTGTATTTCGCCAGCAACATTTTTCGGGTCGTCCGAATCAATCCTGAGTTCGTGCACAGGCTTCCCGCACGAGCCCGGAACGAAATCTGTCCACCATTCCCATCCCAGCAAGGGGCAGGCTTCAGTCATACCATATCCCACCGTGAAAGGCAGCCGCATCTTGCAAAAGCATTGTTCCACCTCAGGCTTGAGCGGAGCTCCGCCCATAATGAAACAGCGCACCCGACCGCCGAAAGCCGACAATATCTTTTTGCGGACAATCTTGTAAATCACGTTTTTCGCATAAGGCAAAGCGAAAGCCCATTGCATTTTCTCCAGTGCGGGTTTGATGGAGTTGGCATAGACCTTTTCCATCACCAGCGGCACCGTCACCACCATGTAGGGCTTCACGTCCTGCATCGCCTTGAGAAGCGTTGTTGGTGAAGGCGTCTTTCCCAAGAAATAGACAGTCACTCCGTCCACATTGGGATGAATGAACTCGATAGCCAGTCCGTACATGTGCGCCATGGGGAGCATCGAGACGATGGTTTCTCCCGGGTGGTTGGGGAAATGAGTGTTGCTGAACTCGTCGGTGTCGGAGATGGCGCCGTAGGTGAGCATCACCCCCTTGGGATTGCCAGTGGTTCCCGAAGTGTAGTTGATGATGGCCAGCTTGTCCATGTTGTCCGTCGGATAAGCCACGTCTTCAGGGCGCATGCCTTTGGGATGGCGTTTGGCGAAAGCCTTCTCGCGCCCCTGCCAAGCCTTAGCCACCTTCTCCTCCCTGTACCATAACAGGCTCCAGTCCTTCACGTTGATGGCTGCTTTGAGCACGGGCATCTGTGCGGGATTCAGCTTTTCCCAGATGTCCTCGTCGGTGAAGAGCAGTACACTGTCTGAATGGTGGGTGAGGGCGGTGATACTGTTGGGATGGAAATCGGCCAAGAGCGGCACAGCCACGCAACCGTTCACGTTGATGTCCCAGAAGGCCATTGCCCATCGAGCGGAATTGCGTGCGCAGATGGCCATCTTGTTGCGTTTGGCAATGCCGGCATCGTTGATGAACAGTCGGAACTGCTCTACGTTTGCAGCCAGGTCGGCGTAGGTGAACGAGTCGCCTTTATAGTCGCAGAGCGCCTTTTGGTTCCAACGCCCGCGAATCGTCTCCTCCAGTTTCTTCAGATAGTGTTTCATCTTTTTCTTTGTCTTTTGTGTCGGGACTGGTCATTCTGTTTTTAAGACAGCGTATATTTATATAACGCAAAGACTTGGGTTTTCGTATTTTTCCCGTTGTTTTTTTACGAAGTAACAGCATCGAGAAAACGAGATAGTCTCATCATGAAAATGAGCCAGCTATGTTGCCGGCTCATTACTTTTGCGTTGAATGCGTTTGTCAAATCATCTTCCGCTGGGTCTGGCAGGAGCACCCTGACCACCTGGCCGTCCACCGCCGGGGAAGCCGCCAAAGCCGCCGAAGCCTTGCTGCGGAGCCGTCTCGGGCTCACCGAAGAAGGAAGCCTCAGCGTCCTTGTCGTTCAGTTTGAACACCATGAACTTGGGGTTCTTCTCGGTGCAAGGAGCCCATACGCCGCCCTTCGGACCATTGGGGTCGCTGTATTTGGCAAAGTTGGTCCACGCCGTCAGCATCTTCTCAGAGAGGTCCCAGTCGCCCTTCGTCCAGGGGCGCCAGCAGTGCTTCAGGCTCTTGAACACGAACCAGAGGTCGGAAGAGTGGAAAGCGCCACGCAGACGCTGTGTCACCTCGGGATGCGAGCCGTCATCGGGCAGCGGACGTGCAAACTCATACGCCCAAGCCTTGCCGCCCTTCTGTGCACGAACTTTGCAGAATTCTGCGATGTTGGGCGCCATATTGCCCATGTCGTTCAGCGTATAGCCAATCATATAAGGCACGTCGGCGAGGGTGCCCTCGCGTGTGGCGTCGTCGAAGCTCTTCACGCTCACGTAGCCGTCAATCATCGGCATGAAGCCCATGCCCATGCGCATCATTCCGCCGAAGCCGCCCTGTTGCTGCTGACCAGCACTGTTCACCTGCTGATAGATGGTGGGCAGTGCAAAAACGGTCTCCGTCGAAGCCTGGCGCATCTTCTGCAGATCGGTCATTCCAGCCCAGTCGAACATCTTCTTGGCGTTGTTGGCTGCATCTTCGATGCTGCCACCGCTGTAGCGGCCTCCCATCATTCCACCACCGTTGGGATTGGGAATGCTCAGTCCTTGGGCACTCATGATGACAGCCTTGTGGAACAGTCCACGAGCCAACGGGCTCTCGCACAGTGTGCGAACGCTGCCGCCGCCTGCGCTCTGACCAAAAATCGTAACGTTATTGGGGTCGCCACCAAACTGGGCGATGTTCTTCTTAATCCACTTCAGAGCCTCAATCTGGTCGAGAATGCCATAGTTGCCCGACACCTTGTTGGGGCTCTCCTCAGCCAATGCGGGATGGGTGAGGAAACCGAAAATGCCCAGACGATAGTTGATGGAGACGAGCACCACGTCCTTGGCACCCCACTCTTGTCCGTCGAACTCAGGCTCCGAGCCGAATCCTTCGCGATAGCCGCCGCCATGAATCCACAGCGCCACGGGCAGTTTCTTGTTCACCTGTCCGGGAGCCTTTGTCCACACGTTCAGGTAGAGGCAGTCCTCGCTGAAGGCAGCCTCCTTGCCGTAGCCCCACTCGGTGTAGTAACCACCAGTATATTGGATGGCCTGATAGCTGGGACGTCCGAAGGTGTCGCAAATCTTCACGCCCTTCCAGGGCACGACGGGTTGCGGAGCCTTCCAGCGGTTCTCGCGGATGGGAGGGGCGGCATAGGGAATGCCACGATAGACATACACGTCGGGATGGTCGTCGGCAAACACGCCTTTCACCTGACCACCTTCAATTGTTAACACGGGGTTTTCTGCCGCATTGGCCGTCATAGCCAGCATGAGCAAAAGAGGCAAAAACAGTTTCTTCATAATGAATAGTTTTTTCTTTAATAAGCTTCTTTTCCAATAGGTGTTGCAAAGATACAAATAAGTGTGCGAAGTGCCAAACATTTTCGGCATTTTTCAAAAGAAAAAACTTATCCCATCACCACGTCGAGCGCCATCATCAACACGAAACCAATGGCAAAACCTACGGTGCTGAGGTTGCTGTGCTGCCCGTTGGAAGCCTCCGGAATAAGCTCTTCCACCACCACATAGAACATGGCACCAGCGGCGAAAGACAGCATATAGGGGAGCACCGGCACCAGTTGCGACGCCAGCAACAATATGGCGACGGCCCCTACGGGCTCGACGGCTCCACTCATCGAACCGATGACGAACGACCTCCAACGGCTGTTGCCCGCCGCCCGCATGGGCATCGAGATGATGGCACCCTCGGGCACGTTCTGAATCGCAATACCCACCGCCACAGCCAGCGCACTGGCCAGAGTGATGTTCGCCCCACCGCTGTCGGCCCCCGCAAACACCACACCCACCGCCATTCCCTCAGGCAGATTGTGGATGGTCACTGCCAGGGCGAGCATGGCCGTCTTCGAGAGATGGGCGCGCATGCCCTCGGGCTTGTCGGTGCCGAGGTGCAGGTGGGGCGTCAGTTCGTCGATGAGCAACAAGAATCCCATGCCCAACAAGAATCCCACGGCGGCAGGCCACACAGCCCAAGCCCCCTTGCCTTCCTCCATCTCCATGGCTGGGATGAGCAGCGACCACACTGAGGCGGCCACCATCACGCCCGAGGCGAACCCCAGCAGCGCTTTCTGCAGCCTCACGGGCATCTCGCCTTTCATCAGAAAGACGAAGGCCGAACCGAGCATCGTGCCCAGCAGAGGAATCAGCAATCCCGTCGTCAGTATTGTCGTCGTCATATTATTTAGTCAACTTAGTTGAAGCCTAAAGGGTATAAAGGGAAGTGACAGAGCGCTTTATACTTCTTCTTGCGAAACTTCAGTTCTCTTCTTTCTCGCCCTGAAATAAAGCATGGCGCCCTCCACATGGAAGTCGAGAATATCGTAGTGGGGCTCCAGCCGCCTGCGCACGTCGGCAACCGTGTCGAAGGGTGGCGTGAACCATCCCATGCGTGTCATCACCGTCTTGGCGAGCCAATCGGCAGTCTTCCTTTCGCCAGCGATATAGAAACACGCCAGCAGTTCGCCGCCAGGCTTCAGCGTCCGCAATATCTCGGCGTAGGCTTTCGCCTTGTCGGGAAACACGTGCAGGCCGTTCATGCAGAGCACGAAGTCGAACGTGCCGTCGCCAAAGGGCAGAGCACCCACATCGCCTTGCATGGTCTTGATGTTGCCAATGCCCGCTTCGCCGAACCTGCCCTCCGCCTGCTCCAGCATGTCGCGGCTGTAGTCCAGACAGGTGATGTCGGCCTGCTTCATCCGTGTGTACTTCTCCGTTGTGAACACGGCAGTACCTACTGGCACATCGAGCAACTTGCCCTTCGTGTCGTCGGGAATCCAACTCAGCACCCTGCGGGCAATCTCGTTGTCGTCGACACCACCCCACAGCAGTTTGAAATACAGTCGGCTCCACCACTTGCCTTGTGTGATGGCATCGTCGTAGAAACGCTTGCTAAACTTGTACGAACGCTTAATCTTGTCTGTCATTTTTCCGTTTTCTTTTGCTTTCCGGCTGCAAAGTTACGGCAAAACGCTTGCAACCGAGTTGCAAATATTCAAGTGTAAACGGTTTCGGGCAAGGTTTGGAGTTACGGTTTCATTCCGATGACCGTGGCATACGACGGCTTTTTCCTGTGTATTTCCGTCTCTACGAAGCCCGCTTCATCGAGCATCTCCTGCAGTTCGTCGGGCGAATAGGCCGTCATTCCCTCCACCACGTTTGTCCACATCGAACCAGCATCCACCACTTCAACCATGATGGCGAAACGGCCACCAGATTTCAACACTCGCCTCACTTCTTGCAGGCAATGGGGCAGGCGTGGCCAGAAATAAACCGTTTCTACAGCCGTCACGAGGTCGAACATGCCGTCGGCATAGGGCAGATTCTCTGCAGAGCCCTGAGCGATGAACACTTGTTTGTCGAGCACGTCGATGTTCACTTTCTTCGCCTTCACTACGCTCTCCTCCGAGATGTCAATGCCGTAAACTTTTGCCCCCTTGCTGCGTTTGAGCAGCCGCCTGAGCGTGGCACCGCCACCACAGCCAATGTCGAGCATCGTCCAACCGTCTTGAATGCCAACGAGGTTCAGTCCCCAGTTGGTCAGCGGGGCGTGGCACAAGTTCATGAACCGCAGCATGGCGCGTCCCATCAGTCCCTTGGGGCAGGCGCAGTTGGTGAAGAGCCGTTTCATCATTCCCATTGCCTATCCCTCCTTCGCATATTTGACACTCTCACAGGCCAGCACCGCACCGACTACCACCATCATAGGCATCACCACATACTGCCCCGCGTTGTCCGAAGGCAGTTCCATGCAGGCGTGGGCAACATTGAAAAGCGCGATGAGCCCGGCCAGCACGGCATTAACCGCCTTCAACGCCTTCCTTTCCCACATCGTGCAGAGCACGCCGATGGCGGGAATGAGGAACGAGAGCGTCATCATCAACACGACCATGCCTTGGTCAACGTTGCCGTCGGTGGCGGCTACTGCCATGTTCTTGCCCCAGAACATGGGGAGAACGTCGCAAATGGAGTGGCTGGCAAAACCGCAGATGGTGAGCAGCCACAAAACACAAATCTTGATACTTCTTGTCATTGCTGATACATTAAAAAAACCAGCTGCAAAGTTACGCTGAAAAACAAAAGTGCGCAATACCTAAAAGCGAGTGTTTTAAGCCATGCACACTTGCAAAATCCAACAAAACTGTGTTAACAAGAAGTAGGTATCAGCCTCTTCAAATGATAGTTGTTTGACGAGCGTCTGTTGGGTATCAAGAATCCTACGGCTTGTATTCAAACCAATCGATATCGACATACCCATCCGTCACCTCTCTGCTCTGCGTGAAGAGCCCGAGCATCACTCCCGTGAAGCCTCCAATGGTCTCGGTGCTGAGAAAACGGTATTCCATTTTCGCCAGCTGGACGAATGTTGAGCTGTCGGATGATGCGCTCATGTAATAGAAGTCCTTGTCCGAAGTGATGCGTAGCCATGCACGGTCGCCGCTCAGAGCGAATTCTTTTTCACTGTGGCACGTTTGGCCTAACCTGACGTTCGATTTGATGTAGATTTGTCCGTTCCGGCGTTCAGCCACCACGTCATAGTGGTTCAGCGCAGCAGCATAGGCGGTGATGCCTGCCTCCATGCCTTCGGTGAGATGTGCGAGGTCGAAGGATGCTGTTGCCGAGAAATTCAGCTCGGTCTGACGGCGGGCAACAAAGGTGGGCGACGCTGTCTGGCTGAGGTCGGTCGTGCTGGGGCGCAGGCGTAAGAATCCTTTGCGCTCTGTCAGCGAATAGCGCGAGTAGTCGGGGTTGCACAAACTCATCCAGCCCATAGGCAGCCCCAGCGAATGATAACTGTTTTGAGGAGCCTTGCGACCGGTGAAGTTGAACTCTTCTTTCACGGGATCTTGTGGCAGGGGGAACAAGGGCAGCGTCGGGCATTTCATGTCTGTCTGCAATGTGCCGTCTTGGTTCACCACAGGCCAGCCGCCTTTCTCCCATCTCACTGGCGCCAGCATGGTCTCACGCCCCATCACATGCTGCAGATAACCGCTGGTTCTATACCCCAGACATATCATCCACCACGAAGAGTCGGGAGCCTGCACCAGGTCGGCATGGCCGAGCCCTTGAATGAGGCTGTTCTGCATCTTCATGTTGAAGTGCGAGAGAATGGGGTTGGCGGGATTTGCCTCGTAGGGGCCGAAGAGGCTTTTGCTACGCAGGATGTTCACATGATGCCCATGCTCGGTTCCCCCTTCTGCCAGCAGCAGATAGTAGTATCCGTCTTTCTTATAGATGTGTGGTCCTTCAGGATATCGCCCTCCAAGACCAGTCCCCAAGTGGTGGATTTCGCCCAGCTGCCGTCCCGTCTCCACGTCAATCTCGCAAATCTTGATGTCGCCTTCTTTCCATAGGAAATAGCACCGTCCGTCTTCAAAGTATAGCGTGGGGTCGCAGCTACCGATGGCAAAGTCAATCACGACGGGTTCCGACCACTCGCCGGCAGGATTGTCCGTCCATACGTAGAAATGGCGGCGCGAGGGAAACACCGTAGTCACCATGTAGAAACGCCCGTTGTTGTAACGGATGGTGGGCGCATAGATGCCGCTGTTGCCGTCGGTGCCTTTCAGGTCAACCTGCGACGGACGAGTCAGGCAGTTGCCCACCTGCTCCCAGTTCACCAAGTCCTTACTATGGAACACAGGCACTCCCGGGAAGTATTGGAACGTGCTGTTCACGAGATAGAAGTCGTCGCCAGCGCGGCATACGCTTGGGTCGGCGTGAAAGCCTGGGAGCACCGGATTCCTGAACCCCTGAGCCCATCCGCAGAGAGGCAGCAGCAACAATAATAGCACCAGCAGTCCCTTCCCTTCTCTGAGTGTTTGTGTGAGTATAGTCGTTTTCATATCACATGCTTCTTTTTTTTGTTTGACAAAGTTAATCATTTCTCCTTCAATTATCATCGTCTCCAGCCTTTTTTTAGAAAGTTTAGGCAAAACGATTGTCGTTCACCATCTGGCTTTCGGCACGGAGACACCATCAATTTTCATTTTGACTTCTGATTCTTCTACTTCCTCAGCTTCCTTCAATCGCTGTGCATCTCCAAATGCACAGCAAAGGTACTAAAAAAAATCCACTCCTCCAAATTTCATGGTAAAAAATATTTACATCGCCATTGATGGTCTTTGAGCCTGTCAAAAGCCACAAATGACCGCCTCAAAGCTATGGAATGACACGGTCAAAGATGGTTGATGACGCAGCCATAGCAAAATATGCATAAATAGAGCGATTTCGAGGTAATTCTTAACGAACGTTAAATTAATCAGAGGGAAAAGTGACAACGTGACAAAGTGACAAAGTGACAATAAGGTGTTTTCGACCTGCCGAGGCGCTGAGGGGTGTGTGATACAATTATAAAATGAAGATTTTGAACCACAAAAATGAAGAAAGTGTAATATTAGTAATTTTATTTTAATATATAATATAATATATTATATATTAAAATAACCAATGTTAGAGAGGTGGGTTTGAACAAACTGAAAAGTGCTTAATGTCACTTTGTCACTTTGTCACTTTTTCACAAGGTGGAAAATCCTTATTGTTATAATGTTGTATTGTTATATTTTCTGCCGGGCTTAGTTGCTATCGGCTTCCAGATTACGTTTGGCCTCGGCATTGAATTGCCAGATGGGGGCGACCTTCGGACAGGCATGGCGCTCGGTGCAGTCGCCGCAGGTTTCGAAACCTTTGTCGGCCACGCATTTGCGAATCTGGCATAGATGGCTGCAGAAGTGGAACTTCATGCCGTCAGCGCGGCACCCCATGCAGTTGATGGTCTCGGGCGTGATCTGGTCGGTATGGTTCATCTCGCACCATTTGCGCGCCACCTCCTGGCGCATTTGGTCGTCGTCGGCGATGGTGGCTAGGCGCGCTTCGCATGTGGCGCAGTCGATGCCACAGCAGGCTATCAGCTTGTTCATAGGCGTGTTTGGATTTAGTGAAACAGATAAATGCTGGACAAATATAGTAATAAATTGTGAAAAGTGCCCCGACTGGAGTCCTGAATTTTCAGATATCGGAGAAAAAAGTGGGTAGAGGCAGCAGAAGCGGGAATCGTAACCGAATTGTAATCGCCGTTTTTCGCCCGTTTGGCTCAGGTTTTGTATCTTTGCATGCGTAAAACAAAGCACAAAGAGGATATGACGTTAGAGTTGTTTTTCAGGCTTCTTGGCTCGCTGGCTCTGCTCATCTATGGCATGAAGACGATGAGCGACGCCTTGCAGAAAATGGCAGGACCCAGTTTGCGACACATCATCGGCCGCATGACGGGCAATCGGCTGAGCGGCATGCTGACGGGCACGATGGTGACCTGTGCCGTGCAGTCGTCGTCGGCCACGACTGTGATGACGGTGTCGTTTGTCTCGGCAGGTCTGCTCACGCTGGCGCAAGCCATCTCGGTCATCATGGGTGCCAACATCGGCACGACGCTCACGGCGTGGATTATGTCGCTGGGCTACAATCTCGACCTGACGGTGCTGGTGTTCCCTGCCTTTGTGGTGGGCATGGCGCTCATCTATAAGAAACGCCATCGCGTGGCGGGCGACCTGCTCTTCGGACTGGCGTTCTTGTTTTGGTCGCTGGTGATGCTGAGCAGTGTGGGGCGTGACATGGACTTGGCGCACAATGCTGATGTGGTGAATTTCTTCGCCTCGTTCGACACAGGCAGCTACGCCACTATCCTTGCCTTTCTGGCCGCAGGCACGGTCATCACGTGTGTGGTGCAGTCGTCAGCTGCGGTGATGGCCATCACCATCCTGCTCTGCTCAACGGGTGTGCTGCCTATCTATATGGGCATCGCCTTGGTGATGGGCGAGAACATCGGCACGACGGCCACTGCCAACCTTGCGGCGCTGGGCGCTGGAACCGAGGCGCGAAGGGCTGCGTTGGCCCACTTGCTGTTCAATGTGTTTGGAGTGGTGTGGGTGTTGGCCGTGTTCTATCCCTTTGTCGACGGGGTGTGCCACCTTGTGGGATACAATCCCTCGGCGTCGGGGCAGGCGGCGCGGATACCTGTGGTGTTGGCCATGTTCCACACCTGTTTCAACGTACTGAACACCGCCCTGCTCATCGGTTTCATCCCACAGATGGAGCGCCTCGTTTGCAGGCTGCTGCCGGAAGGCAAAGCTGAGGCAAAACTGCCCACCACGCTGCATTTCATCAGTAGCGGCGTGATACAGACGCCAGAGATTGCTGTGCTGCAGGCACAGAAGGAAATCGTGCATTTTGCCGAGCGCATGCACCGCATGTTCGGCATTGCGTGCACCCTGATAGACGAGAAAGACAAGAAAGAGCTGGAGAGCCAGTTTGCCCGCATCGAACGCTATGAGACCATTGCCGACAATATGGAGATTGAGATTGCGAACTATCTGGAAAAGGTTGGCAACGAACATCTGTCGGACGACACGAAGGATAAAACGCGCGTGATGCTTCGCCAGATTGGCGAACTGGAGTCAATTGGCGACGCTTGTTACAAAATGGCACGCACAGTGATGCATCTGCGTGAGAACAAAGAGGACTTCACCGCCGTGCAATATGCCAGGCTACACGACATGCTCGGGCTGGTGAACGAGGCTGTGGCACAGATGATTGTGGTGGTGAGCGGACGGCGCAAAGACCTTATGCTTGCCGACTCGCTCTCCATAGAAAACGACATCAATGAGTTGCGCAACCAGCTCAGAGGTGAAACCGTGATGGGGGTCGACTCGCATCAGTATTCCTACTTTCTCGGCACGCTCTATAACGACATCGTGGCCGACTGCGAGAAGATTGGCGACTATGTGATGAACATTGTTGAAGCCCGACTGGGCAAGCATCTGCTCAGCTATGGCGGCTTGCAGCTGAACTTGGACAAGAAGGTGGCAACAGTTGACGGTAATCCCGCCAATCTCACCCCTACAGAGTTTGAGTTGCTCCACCAGCTGCTGGCAAACCGTGGGAAAGTGCTCTCGCGCCAGCACCTGATGGACAGTGTCTGGGCAGGGGTCGTGGTGACCGACCGCACAGTGAATGTGAACATCACCCGCCTGCGAAAAAAACTGGGGCCCTATGCCCGGAACATTGTCAGCCGTACAGGGTTCGGCTATGTGTTTGAAGAGTGAGGAGTGAGGTTATGCGTCTGCAAACACTTTTCCGTCGTCCAGCTGAATCTGGAGTTTTTCGTATTCGCAGTGGAAATCGTTCTTCAGACGGTCGAGATAGCGTCTGCTCTCCCAGTGGCACATGGGCAGGTCGTGGAGCAGATAGTTGCCGCAGGTCTGTGGCTCTGTGGCGGGCACTTTGTCCTGGGTGAGAATCCACTCGAGGCACTGCATTGTTAGCTCTCTCATGTCTTGCACCGTATAGTTGCCGGTCATGATGATATACATGCCAGTGAGACATCCCATAGGACCCACGTAGACCACGTCGGCTTTGGCAGCTGAATTGCGAAACCACGTGGCCATCAGGTGCTCCAGACTATGAATGGCGGCGGGAGCCATGGCCGGCTCCTTGTTCGGCTCGGTGATACGAAGGTCAAAGGTCGTGAAGCCTTTGTCTATTCTCGAAACATAGATGCCGGGCTTCAGCCGGGTGTGGTCGATAGTGAAACTCTGTATTACTTCCATCTTAATTCAATTTTATAGAATGAAACTATACATATAACGGACGATGCCCGCAGATTATTGTTGCTTCTGCCTTGTCGTGAATGCTGATAGTTGCAAGCTTACTGTCCTTTAACCCAAGTTTCGAGTTCCGCCTTCGATGTGCCGTTGAGCAGCTTTCCCTCTTTCCAATCCACGTCGGGGTATGCGGCTTTCAGGTCTTCGCAGGCTTTTTTGATGCTGCTGCCGCCCGATGTGGCAAATGGAATGACGGTCTTGCCTTTGAAGTCGTAGGTCTCCATGAAGGTGTTGATAATCGTGGGGCAGGTGTACCACCAGATGGGAAAGCCAACGTAAATGACATCATAGTCATTCATATCAGCTAGTTTGCCGGTGATGGCAGGGCGCGATTTCTTGTCCTGCATCTCCACGCTGCTGCGGCTTTGCTTGTCGTGCCAATCGAGGTCGGCGTCGGTGTAAGGCTGTTCGGGCTTGATTTCGTGCAATGTTCCACCTGTCACCTCAGCCAGCTGCTGTGCCGCGCCTCTTGTTACACCCGATGCTGAGAAATAGGCTACTAGTGTTTTCTTCATTTCCTTGGTCTCCTTTTGTTTGTTTGCTTGTGAAAGGCTACGGGTAGGCGAGCAAAGCGCGGGAATGCAGGCACTCAGGCAGATAGCCAAAAGTGCTGCCATCATCGTTGCTATCTTTTTCATATTCGTCAATGTTTTTAATTGTTATTTCTGTTTCTTGAAAATCAGTTTCATTGTTTCGGGGTCGAGAGGTCTCATCGTAGGTAGCTTCAGACTTTTCACCATATGGAGCGTTCCCTGCTTGTATTTTAGGAAATGGTCGGTCTTCAGGTGGCTTTGATAGGCCTCGTCCGACGCATAGATTTCGAGGATGCGAATTTGCGTGGAGTCGTCGGCACTCTGCATGGGGTACAGGCAGACGACACCTGGCTCACGCTCCACACTCAGACGGTCGACCTCATTGGCAAACGCCAAATACTCTTGCAAATACTGCGGGTAGACCTCGATTTCGGCGATGCGGACAATCATATTTGTAGCAGCAGGTTCTGCCGATGTTTTTTCACCTGTCAGACCCAACAGCCATTTCGCATTCTTCCACAATATCATTTCCTTATATGGTGCAAGGTCGGGCTCTGTTGAAAGATACTTCTTCATCCTTGCAAGACTCTGCGTGAGCACCTGTGGGGCGACATAGGGATAGTCCGAACCATAGAGCAGATGGTCGGGTGTAGTGATGGTGAGCATCATACGAATGACCTCAGGCGAGTGTGCTCCTGCGAGGTCGTAGTAGAGGGCGCGAAGGTTAGCCTCCCAGTCTATTTCCCCTACCATCTTGTTGGCTTGCATCACGGGCGTCAGCGACTTCATGCGAGGTACGGCCAATGGAAGATAGGCTCCGCAATGGGGCACCACCACCTTGACATTGGGGTAGCGTGCCAGCACGTTGCGCGAAATCATGTTAGATACGGCACGAGTGGTTTCTGAGAGATATTCCTGCATAGCCAGAGGTGTCTGCTGCATCACCTGCTTATTTACCGGTTCAGGACGATGGGGATGCAGGATGACAACAGCTTTTCGCTCGTTGAGCACAGCGAAGAGCGCGTCCAGTTCTGGTGCACCGAGGTATTGGCCTTGAACGTTTGTCGCCAGTTTGATGCCTTCGGCTTTTAATGTATCGAGGGCATAGATGGCCTCGCGGACGGCTGCGTCAACGTTGGGCAAGGGTAGGGCGGCGCAGAACATAAACCTGCTGGGATGCTCTTTCTTGATAAGCGCTGCAGCCTCGTTGCATTTCCTGATAATGGTGGGTGACTGTGGTTGAGGAGCCGCCAATGTCAGTACGGAAGTCTCAACGCCAGCTTCATCCATCCACTTCAGATGGCTCTCCACATCGTATTTCGGCAGGGGAAATCCTTCGTCCATCAGTCGGTCCTCTTTTTCAAGAGACGACACAAACTCAGGAGTGATGAGGTGGCTGTGCACATCTATCACGCCCTGAGCAAATGCAGTTGTGGCTAAAACCATAGAGATGACAGTTGCTTTCAGTCGATTCATTTCAGGTTCTCTTTGAAAAATGCTGCCAATTTGTCCCAAGGAATCAGATTCTTCGGCTCGCCCTTCCCTAATAACTCTGTATATCCACCGTCGTAGAGGTCGCAATGCGAGGCACCGGGGATGATGAGCAGCTGCTTGTTCTCAGGGTTGGGATTGGGTTTGCCTACCACGTTATAACCCTCGGCTTTGCCCTCGACCATGTATTTGTAGGCAGCTTCACCGAAGTAGCGCGAATGAGCCTTCTCGCCGTGTATCACGAGAACGGCAGAGCGAATCTCGTTGATGTAGTAGAGGAAACGGCTGTTAGCGTAAGCTTGAGTGCCGATGACGCGCCAGCCGTCGTTGGAGTTGCCACTGCGTTTGTGATAACCACGCTCGGTCTTGTAATAATCGAAATAGTCTTTCACGAACTGAGGTGCATCGTCGGGTAGCGGGTCGACCACACCACCTGCCATTGCCGTCGGGTCGGAGAGACGCTGCTTGGAGAGCGTTTCACGGGCAGCGTGGCGCGACTCCTCGTTGTCATCGCCATCGAAGTAGCCGTTGCCGCTGACACGTGTCATGTCGTACATCGTAGAGGCGACTGTGGCCTTGATGCGCGTGTCGGCTGCAGCAGCGTTCAGGGCAATGCCTCCCCAACCGCAGATGCCGATGATTCCGATGCGTTCTGGGTCCACGTTTTCCTGCTTCAACAGGAAATCAACAGCAGCCATGAAGTCCTCGGTGTTGATGTCTGGCGAGGCTGTGCGACGAGGTTCGCCGCTGCTCTCACCTGTGTACGACGGGTCGAAAGCCAGTGCCACGAAGCCGCGCTCTGCCATCTGCATGGCATAGAGACCGCTCGACTGCTCCTTGGTGGCGCCGAACGGGCCGCTCACAGCCAGCGCAGCAAGTTTGCCCTCGGCATTCTTCGGTGTATAAAGGTCTGCAGCCAGCGTCAGTCCGTACTGTGTTTCAAATGTCACCTTGCGGTGGCTTACTTTCTCGCTCAGCGGGAACACCTTGTCCCACTCTTGCGTCAGATTCAACTCCTGTTTCATATTCTCTTCTGTCTTTGTTTGTTCTTTGTTTGTGCAGCCTGCGAGCATCCCACCCAGCAGTACTGCGGCTAATATTGTTTTCTTCATAGATTCTTACCTAATTCAAATGCTTCCTGCAATTTGGAATTTCCCTCTATCTCACGTGCATCGTTCACGCCGCCACAAAAGAGCGTGCCAGCCAGACGGCACTTGGGATAGCAGTCAATCCAACCTGTCAAGCCTGTCTCAGCCCGCTTTGGAGTTTGCTCTTCATCCTCGGCAGCCGTTGTCAACAGATAAACATCGCGAAACGCATAGTCTTGTTCGTACATCGCATTCATGCGGTCGATGAGGGTCTTCATCTGACCGCTCATCTCATAATAGTAGATGGGTGTAGCCCACACGACAACATCTGCCTTCAATACCTTTGCCATGATGCCGTTTACATCGTCGTTGATGACGCAACGTCCCAGCTTTTGACAAGCCAAGCAACCTTTGCAGAACTCGATGTGCTTGCCTACAAGTGAAATCTTCTCAACCGCATTCCCGGCTGCTTTTGCACCTTCAACAAACTGGTCGGCCAGTATGTCGCTGTTTGAGCCACGACGTAGGCTCGTAGATATAACGATAACTCTTTTCATCTTTACCTGTTATGTGGTGTTTCTTTAATGTTGACTGTTGGCCTTGATTAAATCTGCCAGACTGACATTCGGATTGCGATACCTTGCGTTCCGGTTTGGTTCTTCTGGTTCGGGAGGGGTGGGGGTGATGGAAATGGCTTTCTGAGGACAATTATGCACACATGCGAGGCAATTCTCACAGTCTCCTTCGGCAACAGAATGGCCATCAATCACTTTCCATGAGCCATGAGGACAAACCGAAGTGCATATACCACATCCAATACAAGCATCTGTGGCAAAGACAATTTTCTCAGACCTTGTCGCAGCAGGGCGCTGGCGGTCTCGACCAGACATGCGGTAATAACCGTCACATATCATCCTGTCTTGCTCAGTTACCGGCTGGATATAGTTCTCGCGCTTATTGATGGAAGCAAGCACTGCGGCAAGTCTCTCGGGAATACGCTGAAGTTTAGGGTCGGCCAATTCTTTTTCCACATCAAAATACGGTAGGTACGTATCAACCATCTGAATCGTGGAAATATAATTCATCTGAAAACCGTGCTTCTTGGCAAAGTCGTCAACGAACTCTGGGAATATCGTGCTATGGGCTCCGTAAGTGCCAACTGTAAAGAAATAATCAGCCTTGAAAGAGGAACGGGCAATGAAGTCCTGAACTATGGCAGGAGGGAGAAAACAATATACCGGGCAGACGAACCCGATTTCATCAGCTTCGTAATTAGGATGCTCGTTATGAATTTCTTGTGAGATGCTCAGCAAGGTTGCTTCATCTCCGCCCAATTGTTTGGCAATGTAAAGGCTATTGCCTGTTGCGGAGAAATAGAATATTAGACGTTTCAGCTTCTTCTCTTTTCTTTTGGGAGATTTGCCAAATGATGGAAGCGTTGGAACGCAGGCCGCGAGCAGGCCAATGCCCATAACCTTGAGCGCTTTTCTTCGACTGATAGGTTTGTTGACGTTCATTGGATTACTTTTTTCCCGTTTTTGATGTATATGCCACGTGTAGGATTCGTCACCCGCTGCCCGTTCAGAGAGTAGATGCTCTCCTCACCATTTGGAGAGGTGAGGCTGGTGATGGCAGTCGTGCCCGATGTGAGCGACAGTGTCACGCTGATGTTGCTTTCGCCAGCCTTCAGGAATGACCGCAGTTCGCTCTCCGACAGACCGTCAATCTTACCCAAGCGGGTGTAGCTCCACGAATTCGAGCCGTAGAACAGGCAGATGTTGCTACCGCTGTATAGAATGACGTCGCCAGGCTGGGCGGTTATTTGTTGGTTGCTTGTGGGCAATGAAAACCCTAATGCTCCCCAAATCTCAAAGCCACCGCTGCTGTTGAGCGTCACGGTGACAGGTGCTTGCTGTAACTTCTCTACAAGCGCTTTCGTAGCAGCGTTCTCCACGAGTGTCACGCTCTGCGTCTGCCCGTCGATAGTGATATTCATTTTGTTCATGGTTGTTTGTCCTTCAGCGAAATTCAGTTTCTTGAGCCAGTCCTGCACCAAAGAGGTGGCATTGCTTCTGTTCGAGTTGTTTATCCACAGCGCGTCGCCCATCCAAGTTGCCGAGGGAACAAGCCGCTTGGCATCAGCCACCACTTGTGAGATTCCGCTGCTGGCACTCGATACAATCAGTCCGACGTGTTTCCCAGCCATTTGAGGGCCGTAGTTGAACAAGTAGGTCTGCATGATGGCAGCCATCTGACTCCACCACAGCGGAGTAACGATGATGATGTTCTGGTAGCTGTTGAGTGAGGTCGCCACAGGGTCGATGGCCGGATAACTGCTTGCGCTGTTAGGATTGGCCTTGATGGCGTTCAGCAACTGAGTGCCCTGTGCATAGCCGTTAGCCTCATACTTCAGTCCCTTCTCGGCAGGCTGAATCTCCAGCACGTCGGCCTGAATCTGACTGGTCAGCGTTCTCACGATTTCGCGGCAGTTGCCCGTGTAGGTATAGTAAACCACGAGCGTCTTGCCTGCGTTGGCGGGCACCTCAGCCATCACCTCGCTGTCTGATGAGCAGCAGCAAAGTAGCATTGCTGTTAAAAACAAAAGAATCTGTTTCATATTCTAAAGACTATCTTTCAACACCTGCACCACCTCGTCGCGATTCAGAATATAGTAGCCGCCCTGGCAGATGGGGCAAGCATCGGCCATGCCTTCTATCAACTCGGGCTTTGCACCGCAGTCAGTGATGTTCATCGCCAGATCCAGCTCGCGCATCCACTGCTCCATCGTCTCCAGCCCCTCGATGGCAACCTGCTCGTCGGTCTTGCCTTCGGCAGAAATGCCCCAAACGTTCATGGCCAGACGCTTGAACTTCCCAACGGCATCCGTTGACTTGTTGATGAGCAGACGGTAGTAGGCTCCGCTGACGGCAGCGAGCGTGTGGCCGTGGGTGGCATCGGTGAAGGCTGCCACAGCTTGTCCCAGCATGTGAACCATCCAGTCGGTAGCTTTACCGCGGTCGATGAGTGTGTTGAGTGCCCAAGTGGCTGTCCACATGATGTTTGAGCGAGCCTCGTAATCCTCAGGATTCACGTTGGCTTTGCGTGAGCTGACGATAAGTGAGCGCATCAGACCTTCTGCAATATAGTCGCTGGTATTGTCGTCTGTACCCGAGAGATACTGTTCCAAGATGTGGCTCATGATATCGTAAATGCCTGCCACCATCTGGTATTTCGGTACGGTAAACGTGAAGCGCGGATTCAGGATGGCGAAGTCTGGGTTGCGGAAGTTGTAGAACATCTTGCGGTTCTCCGTGTGGCTGGAGATGACCGAGCAACTGTCCATCTCCGAGCCTGTGCCAGCCATCGTCAGCACGCAGCCAACGGGAATCCAGCGGCATGTCATCGGCTGCCAGTTTTTGAAATAGTATTCCCACGGATCACCGTCGTACCAGGCGCTTCCAGCCACCGCCTTGCAGTAGTCGACAGTTGAACCGCCACCTACGCCGAGGATGAAGTCCACCTCCTCCTTTCGAGCCAGATGGGCTCCCTCCAGCACCTTCTCGATGGTGGGGTTCGGCATCACGCCCGACAGCTCCACCACCTCGCAGCCAGCCTTTTTCAGTTCAGCCATCACCTGGTCGTAGATACCAAAGCGCTTGATGCTGCCGCCACCATAGCACAGCATCACCTTCTTGCCATAGTTTTTCAGTTCTTCACTCAGTTTGCTCAATGAATCCTCGCCGAAATGCAGTTTCGTGGGATTGTGGAATGTAAAGTTGCCTAACATATTGATTTGATTTGATTCACATTGCAAAGATACGAACATTATTTATAATAGGTGTTACATAAATTAGCTGATAATATACCAATTTCGCAGAAAATGCTAAAAAAGCGCAAAATACATACCATTATTTGTCTTTTTTGTGTATCTTTGCCACCGATATGCGGAACATTCTGAAAGTTGACAATCCCAACGACTATGCCCGGTTTGTGGATGCCCCCGTATTGCACCCGCTGGTGAGCATCATCCACTACGACGAGCTGCCGCCCTTCCGCCACAGTCTGAACAACTACGGTGTGTATGGGCTCTTCATCCAACGTCAGTTTCCTCACAATCTCTCGTATGGCATGAGGAAGCTGCAGGTGAGCGATGGTTCGATTATTGCCGTCGAGCCAGGACAGATTGGCGGCCTGGAAGACAACGGTGAGCGCATCTCGCTGAGCGGATGGGTACTGCTGTGGTCGCCCGAGCTGCTGCACGGCACCGAGCTCGAACGCCACATAGACCGCTACCAGTTCTTCTCTTATTTCTTCGACGGCTCACTAAGGATGGAGCCCGACGAGTGGCTCAGCATCACCCAGCTGGTTGCCCAAATGCGACAGGAGCTGACCCTACACGACGATTCGCCATCGCTCCGCACCATCCTGCTGGCCTATCTGCGCCTGATTTTGGAATACTGCAACTGCATCTACCTGCGCCAACTCTCGGAAGAAGACAAGGGGGGCAGCGACCTTCTGAAACGCTTCCACAACCTGTTGCAGCAGTATTTCCGCGAGAACCGACAGCTGTCTCACGGTCTTCCCACCGTCAGCTACTGCGCCTCAATGCTGGCCTATTCGCCTCGCTACTTTGGCGACATCGTCCACAAGGCCACGGGCGGCACCGCCATCGGCTACATCCACAACTACGTCATCAACCAAGCCAAGAGCCTGCTGATGCAGGGACACAACATCAGCGAGACTTCGCGCCTGCTCGGCTTCGACTTCCCTCACCATTTCACCCGCCTCTTCAAGCGCATCACAGGCCTCACACCCAGTGAGTTTCTGGGGAAATAGAATCCATATCAGAAAGGCAAACATCCCCCCCCGAAAGCACCTCGGAGCCGCCTTGGGGGCCTCCGTTTTTCATCCTCTCAGAGATGGTCTTTGAGCGTATCAGAGATGGTCTTTGAGCGAGTCAGATGTGGTCTTTGAGCGAGTCAAAAGCGGCCTTTGGGCGTCTTATTTGCGGCTTCTAGCCTCATTTCAGCGGGTTTCGGCATCGGTGGGAGAGGCTCATTTCAGCTCCCGTTCGGGGCGTGTGGGACAATTA
>CACXPX010000029.1 GCA_902769705.1 uncultured Prevotellaceae bacterium | reverse complement strand
ACTTAAAATAATTATTTAATAATAATTAATATTAATTATATATATATTAACATATATATTATTATTATATATATTATATATATAGATGTATAGATAGATACAGATGTTTCTATCTCTATTTTTTGCTGGAAAACCACTAGTTTGAGAACCCGTTTCCGGGCAACTTTGAGCATCCTCGTCTGCGGAGTGGAGCTTAGCGTGTAAAAAACGCACTGTCATTTGTCCCAATTGTCACACAACAGAAAAGCCACCTTAACATTGGGAATGATACAGCAGTTGCCCTAACGCCTCTGAAGGGGGCAGCAGCTACCAGCCCTACTAATTTTATTGATATACAAAAGGGCCCGTGCAGCGTTTGCACGGACCCTATTTGTTTTGTGTGATGAATTCGGGATTACTTGATGAGGTTGTTACGTGCCTCAACAATCTTGTCCTTTGCTTCAGCAAGCTGAGTCTTCAGTTGGTCAACAGTCTCAGCGTTCAGCGGCTTGAGTGACTCGATGGCCTTTGCAACCGGCTCGAACTCGGGATCATACTCGGTCAGACGAGAAACGGCGTCGGACAGAAGAACGATGCGATAGGTGACTTCAGATGCTGCCTTATCATCAAAAGCGGTGATGAACTTGTCAGAGTTCTGCGACATCACATAGATTTCTTCCACCAGAGAAGCAGCTACCAACTGCCAGTAGTTGTTGATGCGGCCGTTCTTTTCCATAGCGGTGTAGAGCTGTTGGCCAGCCTTGAAGATGGAAGCAGTGTCCTCAACCTCCTTGAACGAAGGATCGTCGATGTCAGCCACCAGTTTGGCAATTGCAGTCTGATACTCGTCAGTAGGCATGCCGTACAAGGCAGCGATGTTCTTGTCCACGCTCAGAGCGCTGAGCATACGATATTTCTCAGCCAGAGTAGCGGCGTTCTCTGCCACAGCGGCACTCAGCAGATAGTCGGGCTTCACCTGCTTCTCCTGGTCGGTCAGCTTCACGGCGCCACCTTCTTGCACGATGGGGAGGTCCTTCAACTTGCCAATCTCGGCAGCAAGGCTGTCAATCTCCATCTTGATCTTGGCTTCCACCTGTTCCTGCTCGAAGCTTTTCACAGCAGCCTGATCCTCAGTTTTTGCACTCTTGTTGCCATCACATGCTGTGAAAGCCAATGCTGCTAATGCCACAGCGAAAATCGATAGTTTTTTCATTTTGTTTTGGTTTTTGTTGTTAATTATTAATTGATTGTTGATATTTGATTGTCAATTGTCTTTTCTCATGAATCTTCCAGGACAGTCGGTAAGTAGCAGAACCGTAGCTATTACGGCCATCAGCAGGAGCACGCCGATGTTGAACCACAACGTCTTGACGTGCCAGTTGCCAAGTATCTTTTCACTACTATAAAACGGAGCACGCCCCATTTTGTTGTATGGCGTCAGGTAAATTATGCCACTATGTGGCACAATATGGTCGTCAACGATGTCGTATAGACGGCCTTCGGTTGCCCCTGTCACGAATTCCTCCAACTTCAAGTTGTAGTTATTCCTTTTCAAGTCGAGGAACCATTCTTTTCCGTGCCGGTTCACAAAGCTGGCCACCATCGTGTCCTTTTTCAGCGTCCATTCGTTGCCGCGTTTCGCCAGAATGTTCTCAGCCTTTTTCATGTATTCATTCAGGCTTTCATAGTCGTCGCCTCCCGTATAGGGTTCTATCTCGCAGAACGAAGTCAGTATCGGCAGATTTGTGCGAATCACCCTCATATGAGCAGGATTGACAGGCTTCCCGTGTTCTTCCTCATCCCTCTTTGTTTCAAGCTGCGACTGAAGTTCTTTCAGGAATCCCACGTTGTAGAACTGATTCTCTTGTCGGGCCTTGTCCATTTCGAAGAAAGGCTTTTCGTAAGCATTGTCGGTATATGAAGTCACCGCCAGCGCCTCATAGCTCCATCTCGAAGGAATTAGGTCGCCTATCAAGGGCACGTTTCCCGTAGTGCTCTTGGGTGTCAAGTCCGAGAAGCTGACCACCAAACCGCAGAGCAGTATCTGGGGAATCAGCAAGAGGGGGATGCTGATGTAAATCGCCACTATCGAGTTCAGACATTGAGACAGCAACAATCCCGTGAGATTAGCGAGAAAAGCAGTCACAAACAGAATGAGCCACCAAGTGCCAAACAGTCCGTGAATCCCCATGATGTAGTTGCCTATCACGATGAAGAGGAACGTCTGAATGAGAGAAACGCCTGCCATCAGGACGATCTTCGACCATATATAGCTGCCATACGACAGATGAAGGAACTTCTCCCTCTTCAGCAGGGCACGGTCTTTGATGATTTCTTCGGCGCTGCCACTCATTCCGATGAAAGTTGCCACAATCACCGACATGAAGAGATAGCTCACCAGATTTTTGTTCTCCATCACGCTGTAGCCCTCGTTCGGGGCGTATCGTGTAAGCAATCCGCAGATGACCGCCAGCACGGGAGCCTCCAGCAAAGCAATGCTCAGATACTGGAAATTCGTGACCTTTGTCTTCAAGTTGCGTTTCAGGAAGATGAAGAACTGCTCCAGTTTGCTTGGCTTCTTCAGTTTGGAGAAGTTTGAGATACCCTCATCTTGCGTTGTGAGAGGCTGGGGAGCTGGTCTTCTCTTCAAATAGAGTTCGTGCCACTCTTGAGGCGACATCTTCCGCTCGTCCGAAGTCTCACCACCGCTGCTGATTGACCTCTCTTCGATGATGTTCAGCATGATTTCGGGATTCACATTCCCACACGTCGGACAAGCGCTTGTTTCAGCGTCTGCATATCCTGCAGCTTCCTTGAAATAGGTGATGGCGTCAATCGGGTTTCCGTCGAAAACGGGATAGCCACCCCGATCCAGCAACCACAGGCGGTCGAACAGTTTATAAACGTCGCTCGACGGCTGGTGGATGGTCAGCACGATCAGCCTTCCCCTGCAGGTCTGTTCTTTCAGAAGGTTCATCAACCGCTCGGTGTCTGATGACGACAAACCTGACGTTGGCTCGTCGAGAAACAGCACCAAAGGCTCGCGAATCAGCTCCAGCGCAATGTTCAACCGCTTGCGTTGTCCACCGCTGATGAATTTGTTGATGGCCGAGCCCACCTTCAGGTCCTTAGCACCTTCAAGGTCGAGGTCCCTCAAAGTCCTCATCACCCTTTCTTCTATCTCCTCTTCGCTCAGGGAGGCAAAGCACAGTTTCGCTGTATAGTACAGATTCTGATAAACGGTGAGTTCCTCAATCAGCAAGTCGTCTTGCGGCACATAGCCAATCAAGTCTTTCACGCCCTCGTTCTCCATTCCCCCTTGGGCAGTCACGATGGTGACACCGTTCATCGTCAGGCTTCCCTCGTCGGGTTTCAGACTTCCGTTCAGAATCGACAGCAGCGTCGATTTTCCAGTTCCCGAACCGCCCATGATGGCCGTCAGTTCGCCACCATGCAGCGTGAAGCTCATATTGTGAAGTCCGTTGTCGCTGCCTGGGAAACGGTACTCGAGGTCCCTTCCGCAGAACACCACACGGTTCTCTTCGCTATGCTCGCCATTCTTTGCCCAGCGACTGTATTCTGCCATCACGGAAGAATAATAGAACGGCTTGCCGCTCACGCCCTTCAAGACGCTGCTCTGCAGCCACACTTGGTAGGCGCCGGGAAGCACAGGAACGTCGTTCAGCAACACTCTGTCGCTTCCGTTGTAGGTGAACACGAGTTTTTCGCTGCCCTTTTCTTCGATTTGCAACGTCTTCAGCTCGCCAGCAAAGCCGTCAGGCCGCAAAATCAGCACGTTTTCCGACTCTTTTCCGTCAACAAAGTCAACATAGTCGTTGAACAGTTTTTCGGGAACGTCGAACTTTTCAGCCATCGTCTTGAACATCGGATGGCTGGTGTTCGTGCCGCAGAACTCCATGATACGCAACAGCAACATCCAGCCCTCCTCCTTGCGGATTTTGCCCTGCAAGTTGTCGCAAATAGACGCCACAACGGCATTCTCGTCAAGGTCGTCCCGCAACTCATACGCGCTCAGCATGTCGGAGTAGAAGTCCACATACCCGCCCGTGTTCCTGATTCCGAAGTGATGACGCAGATAACTCACAAGCATTCTGCGTGCCCGTGACTCATCAACTCCTTCCTCTTTGCCGAATAAGGCAAACAGACTGAGGAAGCTCGAAAGTATGATGTCTGTCATCTCTCCTTAATCTCAATTGGCAATAATGAATTTACAATTCATTGTCAATTGCCTACTTTATCGTGCAAATTTACGAAATAAAACTGATTGCCGACTTACACATGAGTTAAAAATCACTAATTTTTCATGAACAATCGGGCAACCTTCTCCCTTTTTTCCTAACTTTGTCCCTAACATAGCGTTAGGCATTTATTTTTTTCATCAATAAGAAGAGAGAATGAAGACAATTATCCAAATTGAAAACGAGAATTTTGTCGCACAACTGCAAGGCCGGCTCGACACGTCAGCAGCCGCCAAAACCGAACAAGAAATGAGACCTCTTTACGATTGTGAGGGGCGCGACATCATACTCGATTGCTCGCAACTTCAGTATATTTCATCCAGCGGTTTGCGACTCTTCCTCGGCTTGTTGAAGACAGCCAAGCCTAAAGGCAGTCATGTCTATATCACAGGCCTGAACAGCGACTTGAAACAAGTGTTCGACATCACGGGCTTTACCAGCCTTTTCGAGTTTAAATAAAGCATTACTTTAAGCGAAAAATCTTAACAAATTCTGTCAGATTTTACGTTCGTTCCAGTTCTGAAATATGTAAAAGTGAGCCAATATTGCGCTTTCTCTCTTCCAATTTTGCGTTGTTGATTTGTCACTTGTGGCATCTGAGACTGTCAGATGTTATGTCTGACGTGCTCACTTGTGGCAAGTGACGGCCTTACATGTTATGTGTGACGGCCTCAAAAGCCACAAATGACAACCGCAAAGCATCGTTTTTCGGCAGCTTTCAAATGTAAAGAAAACGGAAGTCTCTGATTAGTAGCCATTTATAAAAATAGCGTTTTTTAGTCGTTTTCGCACCCCAATCTTGTTCACTTCAGAAACCTATGCATTTTTAAGGCCTAAAATTCAGAATTTATTTGACAAAATCGGATTCTTTTGAGTCGTCAAAACAATGGTAACTGAATATTCGGTGTGAGTTTCTGAATCCAAAAATTCGGGATTGTCGTTAGAATTTTGTAACTTTGTGACGGATATGTTTATCTACATGGGTGATAATACATTAATATAATAAAGAGGACTATGGATTTCTTAGAACTTGTAAAAAGCAGATACAGCTGCCGCAGCTATCAGCCGCAGAGTGTTGAGCAAGAGAAACTGGAGTATGTGATGGAGTGCGTTCGGCTGGCTCCTTCAGCTTGTAACAAACAACCTTGGCGTTTCCGCATTGTCAGCTCCGAGGAAGGGCGGAAAGGACTTTGCGAGTGCTACGAGCGCGAGTGGTTTCGCTCGGCTCCCCTCTATATCGTGGCCTCTGTGCTTCACGATGAAGAGTGGATTCGTGGCGACGGCAAACACCATGGAGACATCGATGTGGCGATTGCTGTGGAGCACCTCTGTCTGGCTGCTGCCCAACAAGGATTGGGCACTTGCTGGGTTTGCAACTTCGATGTGGAACGTTGCAAGCGCGTGTTGTCGTTGGCTGCCAACGAAGAGCCAACGGTGCTGATTCCCATCGGTTATCCGGCCGATGAACCAAAAGAGAAGCAGCGCAAGGATATCAAGTTGGTAGTGGAGTAGGCCACCCCAATTACCATCCTTTAGGGAGTACGATGTTCTTGATGTTGTGTGCTTCCTTGAAGAGTGGGGAGATTTGGCTGTCGGTGAAGCCTGCAATTCCGCATCCTATTCTTGTCACAAGGAATGTAAGTTCTTGATGCTGCTTGGCAAAGCCGATGAACTCGTCCACATAAGGCTTGATGGTTTCCACAGGACCTTGCATAGTGGGGATGGCGTAGCTTTGCCCTTGCAATCCAACGCCTTGCCCCATGATGGCTCCAAACTTGCGGTAGGCGATGTATGCAGCACCGCCCCCGTGCATTCCTCTCAGGTTGCTGCCAAAAACAAAAATCTCCCCAGGTGCCAGCTCTTGTATGAAAGGTGCTGTTGTTCTTCTGTTTTCCATAGACATATTCTCTTGACATTTGTGCAGAATGCTGAATCTGAGACGGCCTTGTTTGCGTCTTTCTGTTGGCGAACCGCCATAAGATGGGCCGCTCGGAACTGATGTCGGCATTGCTTCTTCGAAGACTGCTGCCTCTGGTTGCATCACCTCTGGCATATCGAAGTCCATATCGAAGTTTTTCTTGAAGTAGGGTGCGATGATGTTTTCCTTCAAGGAGTTGTATCGTTGAGAAATGGCTGCAGGCGTGACACCCATTTGGGCAGCCACCTCTTTCGCTTTGAATCCGTTGACAAGGAGCATCGTGAGAATGACTCTCGCTGTCCTGTCAAGATCCATCGTGTCGCAGAGTTCAAGGATGGCTTTGTTGAAGTTCAACCGCAAGTCCTGGCTGGTGTCGAACGATTTCAGATAGTCTTCGTAGGTCAGGGAGCCATATTCGCGCTTGTACCATTTAAGGGCGTCGAGCACAATGAATCGGAATCCGTTGATCATCCATGTGCGAAGAGAGACTGACGGAGAACGGTCTAACAACGGCTTCCAGTCGTGTTCCATCAGGTACAGGGCGTATTGGTGGGAAAGCGACATGAAGTCGAGATTCTCCTTCTTGCTGAGTTGGTATTTCTGGTCGAACATGTTATAGGCCACTTGGCAGTATTCGTAGAAATACCGTTTGATAATGCCGCTGTTTCCTCTGCGGAATCCCTCAATGATTTCGTTGTCGCTGAGCATTGTTAGTAGGTTTTGATTGCAAAGATAAAAAAAAATTCTATCATTGCCTTAATTTTTTTTCATTATCGTCTTTAAAGATAATAAAGAGGCAAACAAATGGACCATTTGCAACTAACAATTAACAATAGTATTCACTTTAAACAATAAAAGACAATGAAAAAAGTATTCAATTTGATTATCGTAGACGAGAGCGGATCAATGTCGGTTATCCGCAAGCAGGCATTCTCTGGTATGAACGAAACACTTTCCACCGTGAGGGCAATGCAGGAGAAGTTTCCTGATACAGAACAGCATGTCACACTTGTAACGTTCGACAGCGATCACATGAAGTGGCATTTCAACGATGCTTTGGCAAAAGACACACACGATTTGAAATGGAAAGACTATAATCCTTGCGCTGCCACTCCCTTGTACGATGCAATCGGCAAGACTGTTTCCAAGCTGAATGCACAAGTGGGAAACGATGACAACGTGCTGGTGACCATCATCACAGACGGCTATGAGAACTGTTCAGGAGAGTGGAATCTGAAGATGGTGAAAAACCTGATTGAGAAGTTGAAGGAACAAAAGTGGACGTTCACGCTGATTGGAACGGATAATCTGGACGTGCAGGGTATGGCACAATCCATGAACATCGATGAGCACTTGTCGTTCGGAGGTGATGCAACGGGTACGGAGAACATGTTCGCCCGTGAGAGAAAGGCACGCGTGAGATACAACTCTTTTTTAAGCTGTTGCAAGGAGATGCCCGTCGGCGGATTCTTTGAAGATGTTGACGAGAAATAAAGAAGCCGCCATAAACAAACGAAGACCGCATCCCATCTGGTGCGGTCTTTATTATTATTTGTTGTATTTCTGCAGATATCCTCGTGTCAGTTTGCCCGAGCGTTTAATGACGTCGTCTGCCCAAGGGCCTGTGGCGGTTGCTCGAGGGAGCAGCATGGAGCACGACTCGTCTTTGTCGCTGATGCTCCAGCAAATCCAACTGATTTTCAGTTTCTCCATACGGTCAATCCACAGCTGTTGCGATTCGGGGTCAATCTTTCCATTGCCCGATGCTTCGGTCACTCCGCTCTCTGAAACGAAGATGGGAAGGCCGCGCTTGGCAGCTTCTTCCATGCGGTCGCGCAGGTATTCCTTGTGGGTGGAGGCATAGAAGTGGAGCGTGTACATCACGTTGGAAACGCCCGTAAGAGGGCTTTCAGCCACCAGGTGAATGTCTTGGTCCCAATGTGGGCAACCCATCAGGATGATGTTGTCGGGATCAAAGCGGCGGATTTCGGTAATGATTTCCGATGCATATTGCTTCAGGCTTTCCCATGTATCCTCTATAGGTTCGTTGTAGAGTTCATAGATGACGTTGGGATATTTCCCATATTTCTGAGCCATCTGACTGAAGAATTCCTTTGCCTTCTGGGTGTGCATCTCATGGGCGTGCCAATCGATGATGACATAAATGCCTTCTTTGATGGCAGCTTTAATCACGGGCTCGATGCATTGCAGGGCAAATTGCGGGTTGTCGAGATAATTGTCTTCCACAGTCGTCACCCCCATCGCAGCCCTCACAACAGTGGCGTTCCAGTCGCGATGCAGCGTGCGCACGGCTTTCTTGTTATAGAATCTCGGCCAGATGTTGTGCCATCCGAGGCTCACACCACGCAATACGACGGGATTACCTTGTTGGTCGCAGAGTTGAGCACCGCGCACTTGCAGCTGTCCCCATTGTTTCACGGGTTTGGATTGTGCCACGCAGAGCGAGCAATACAAGGCACAGAGGGTTAAGGCAATAAGGAATCGTTTCATATGGTAAGAGCGATAAGGTTGTGGTTGATGACCTTAGAAAAGTGACAATGTGTAGATATAGACCACAGCGGCTGGGATGGCCATGAGCGAGGAGTCGAAACGGTCGAGCATGCCACCATGGCCTGGCAGGATGTTACCTGAATCCTTGATGCCAAGGGTGCGCTTGAAGAGCGATTCCACAAGGTCGCCCCATGTGCCGAAGAACACCACTACGAGGCCTAAACCTATCCAATGAGGAATGGTACTCATCACAGTGCAGTAGTTGTCTTTCACGTAGTAGCCAATCACGGCAGCAACGATCATTACTAGAATGGCTCCACCGATGCTGCCTTCCCACGACTTACCCGGTGAAACCCGTGGAAACAGTTTGTTCCGACCCAGCAGTGAGCCCACGCAATAGGCCCCTGTGTCGTTCATCCAGAGGAAGACGAAGATGCACAACGGAAGGATGCGGTCGAAGTAGATGCCGCCATCGTCGGGCGAAGCCTTGAAGGCCAGCATGTTGATGCCGGCAAAGGGCAGGGCGATATACATTTGTGAGAGCATGGTGTAGGCCCAGTTGTTGATGGGATCCTTCTGCTTCAGGTAGAGCTCGCTGATGAAAAGGTAGACAACGGTGAGCAGATAGGGAATAAAAGCGGCAGAGGGGGTAAGTCCTGAACAGTAGCCAGCCATGGCAAGGAAGAAATAGGCACCTGCCACGGTGGCGATGAAGCGGTTGACGCTGACGTTCTCACGCTCGTTGACGAGGGTTGCGAATTCCCAAATCGTCATCGACGTGATGAGAGTGAACAGGAAAACCATGGCCAAAGCATTCACGCTGAGGCCTGCCACCATGATGGCTACGAAGATGATGCCGCTGATGGCACGTATGATGAAGTTCTTCATATCGTTAAGAATTTATAGAAGTTAAAGGAAGTTAGTACTTCGCTCCGCTTCGTATGGAAGTTAAAGGGATATTAGTCCTGCTCCTCGGTGCTTTGCTGGCTGCGTTCGTAGTCCTCTTGTGCCTTGCGCACTTCCTCGGGCATATCCTCCAACTTGGGCGCATTGGCTTGAGCAAGAGCCTCGTTCTCTTCGATGATTTCCTGAGAGCGGCTAATCCACGGACGTGGGCCGAAGATGCGTTCAACGTCTTCAGCAAAAATCACCTCGCGTTTGATGAGCAGCTCGGCGAGCTCGTTGTGGCCTTCCTTGTATTTGGTCAACAGTTCTTTAGCTCGGTCGTATTGCTCGTTAATCATCTTCAATACCTCGTCGTCGATGACCTTAGCTGTGGTTTCCGAATAGGGACGCTGGAACTGGTATTCCTGGTTGTTGTAATAACAGATGTTGGGCAACCGGTCGCTCATACCAGCATAGGCAATCATGCCGTATGCGCTCTTTGTTGCGCGTTCCAAGTCGTTCATCGCACCCGTTGAGATGTGTCCGGTGAAGAGTTCCTCAGCGGCGCGTCCTCCCAAGAGCGCGCACATCTCGTCGAGCATCTGCTCTTTGGTGGTGATTTGTCGCTCTTCGGGCAAATACCAAGCGGCTCCCAATGCTTGTCCACGCGGCACAATGGACACTTTTACGAGTGGGTTAGCATGCTCGCAGAACCACGATACTGTTGCGTGTCCAGCCTCGTGAAGGGCGATGGAACGCTTCTCGGCGGCCGTCATCACCTTGGTCTTCTTTTCCAAACCACCGATGATTCGGTCGACAGCATCCAAGAAGTCCTGCTTGCTGACAGTTTCTGCATCGTGGCGGGCTGCAATCAGAGCGGCCTCGTTGCAAACATTGGCAATGTCGGCGCCTGAGAATCCGGGCGTTTGACGGGCCAGGAAGTCGATGTCGAGTGTGGAGTCGGTCTTCAAAGGCTTCAGATGCACTTGGAATATTTCCTTGCGTTCGGTCAAATCGGGCAGGTCTACATGTATTTCACGGTCGAAACGACCTGCACGAAGCAAAGCCTTGTCGAGCATATCCACACGGTTTGTAGCGGCCAGGATGATAACTCCGCTGTTCGTTCCGAAGCCGTCCATCTCTGTGAGCAGGGCGTTCAGCGTGTTCTCTCGCTCGTCGTTGCCACCCATAGCCGGGTTCTTCGAACGGGCACGGCCCACAGCATCAATCTCGTCGATGAAGATGATGCAGGGCGACTTCTCCTTTGCTTGGCGGAACAAGTCGCGCACGCGGCTCGCACCTACACCAACGAACATTTCCACGAAGTCGGAACCCGACATCGAGAAGAACGGGACGCCAGCCTCGCCAGCCACAGCTTTTGCCAGCAGAGTCTTACCTGTTCCCGGAGGTCCAACGAGCAAGGCGCCCTTTGGAATCTTACCACCGAGGTCGGTATATTTCTTAGGATTCTTCAAGAACTCAACTATCTCCTGCACTTCTTGCTTGGCGCCAGCTTGTCCGGCCACATCCTTGAACGTGATGCCCAAGTCGTTGCCTTTCTCGTACATCTTAGCTTTCGACTTGCCAACGCTGAACACGCCGCTTCCACCACCACCGCTTCCCATGCGGTTCATGATGAATATCCATAGTATAATAAAGAAGATGATGGGGCCGAAACTGATGAGGATGTCCCATATTCCGTTGCTCTTCTTATTGTCGTAGTCGAAGTCTTTCAGTTTGCCCTTTTGTTGCTGGTCGGTCAGGTATTTCTCCAACTCGTCCACCGAACCGAATTCCACATTCACATAGGGCTTGGCGCCAGTTTGCTCCACTGACATGTTAAACACGTCGCGTATGTGCTTGGCGGTTACGAACATCTTCAAGGTCTTCTCCGAAGTATTCACCTCCACCTTGTCGGCGTATCCTTTCTCCACATACTCCTTGAATTTGGTGTAGGTCGCATCCTGCTTCATAGCGCTTCCCGAGGCTGTAGCCAAGGCATTTCCACTATCAGAAAGGAAGAAGAGCGCCAGCGAAACAATGATGAGGATGTAAATCCAGTTCATGTTGAAACGCGGCATCTTCGGTTGGTTGTTCTTATTATTGTCCATATTGTTTGGTTTGTCCTAATTGTTTATTTGTTTCAAAGATTAGACAGACGTGGTCAGTCGAGATTTGGAATGTGTGTCAGCTGAGCGTCTTCCCACAAATTCTCCAAGTCGTAGAATTCGCGAGCGTCAGGCACGAAGATGTGCACCAGCACGTCTCCATAGTCCATCGCCACCCATTGCGAGAGCCCCAGCCCCACAACGCCCATCGGTTTCTCGTCGGCTTCCGTGCGGACGACTTCACCAATCGATTCAGTGATGGCTTCCACTTGTGTCGGCGAATTGCCTTGACAGATGACGAAGTAATTGGCTATTGTGCCGTCGATGCCAGTCAGGTCGGCCACAACGATGTCTTGTCCTTTCTTTTCTTGTATTCCCTTTGTAATGGCTTCCACCAATCTTGTTGTTTGCTTCATTCAGATGATATTTATTTTTTGAATTCTTCTTTTTTCAAATATAGCTACAAAGATACGTCTAAATATCCGAAAAACATGAAAAAACGAGATGAATTTGATTTTTTTTGCAAAATTCTTCCCGAAAATGTTTGTAGTTCAAAAAAAATAGCTACCTTTGCAACCGCAAATCAGAAATGATGGCAAAAAGGCATTGGGGTATGGTGTAATGGTAACACTGCAGATTCTGGTCCTGCCTTTCCTGGTTCGAGTCCGGGTACCCCAACCTCATGAATCGCCAATGACCACGAGGCCGTTGGCGATTTTTTGTTTCCTTTTCCTTATCAGCAAAGGCTCTTTCTTTTGTCAAATAAATTCCGAATTTTTGGCCCTAAAAACGGGCTCTCGTTTGAAGTGAACGAGATGTTGGTGGAAAAATGGTCAAAAATCGATGTTTTTGCAAGTGCTTGAAAATCAACCATTTCCGTTTTTCTTGCATTTTACAAGTTCCTCAAACCGATGCTTTTGGGTTGTCACTTGTGGCTTTTGAGGGTGTCAGATGTGGCTTCTAAGGCCGTCAGATGCCACAAATGAGCGCGTCAGATGCCACATCTGACACCCTCAGATGCCGCTTCTGACAAAACCACTCCTCAAAAGTGGAGGGGAAAGAGGGCAAAAACCGATTTTCAGCAGCTGTTTCTGAGCTGGAATGCGAGTGCAAGTCGACAAGAAATTGTAAAGGAATTTGGTGGGTATTTTCCATTTCTTGAAAGTTTGAATGGGGCGGATGGAAACATAGTGGTCGTTTTGTATATGTGTCAATTTGTTTTCTATTCGTTTTGTTTTGCTTCGGTTTGTCACTTCAATTCAATTTTTTGTTGTATCTTTGCAGAGAAATGAATCAAAGAAAAAACTTTGTGCCTTTTGATGAAACGAGGAGGTGCTTGTTTCTTATGCTGTTGCTCTTTGCGTCGTTTTCCGTCGGCGCACAGGAGTATGCGGTAACGTTCAGCCAACCTCATGGTTTCTATGACTCGCCTTTCGAGGTGTCGATTTCCCAAGCGGGTGATGGGCAGGAAGGCGGCTTGGCGATTCGGTATACGCTCGACGGCAGCGAGCCAACCTTCTTGAGCACGCTTTATCAAGGGGCGCTTCGCGTGAAAGGCAACACTATTCTTAGGGCGGCAGCATTTAATGGCGAAGTTCGCGTGTCGCCTGTTTCCACAGCCACTTATCTGTTCCTCGACGATGTGCTGCGTCAGTCGAACAATCCCGAAGGCTACCCGGACACATGGGGCGAGTTTACCGATATTTGGGGAACGGCTGAGGCTGATTATGAGATGGACCCCGAAATGACTTCGAATGCCAAGTTGGCCAAGAAGATTCGGCAAGGTCTGACGGCTATTCCAACCTTGTCGGTGGTGACCGACCGCGACGGCTTGTTCAGCCATATTCCCGACTCTGCCCAAGGGGGCATTTATATCTACACGGGAACGCCTGTCGGCGACGGTATTGGGCGCGGATGGGAGCGACATGTTTCGATGGAAATGTTCGGGGGAGACGACCAGAACTTGAATCTGACCGTAAATTGTGGCATCAAGTTGCATGGAGGTCACAGCAGGTTGGCCGAGAAGAATCCCAAGCATTCGTTCCGCCTGATGTTCAAGAGTGAGTTCGGACCAGGCAAACTCAATTATCCCATTTTCGGCCCCGACGGCCCTGAGAAGTTCGACCAGCTGATATTGCGCTGCATGTTTGGCAACGCCTGGCAACATTGGGATGGTGGGAATCGGAAGCGTGCACAATACGAACGCGACACATGGGCGCGAACGGTGCAGAGCCTGATGGGGCATCCAGCCTCTCGCGTGCGCTATGTTCATCTTTATCTGAACGGCATGTATTGGGGTCTCTACAATCTGGCAGAGCGAGTGGACGACTATTATTGTTCATCAAACTTCGGCGGGAAGAAGTCGGAATACGACGTCATTAAAGTGGAGGAAGACCACGCGGGCCATACCATCGAGCCTGCTGACGGAACGATGGAGAAGTGGGACGAGATGATGGCGTTGGTGAACAAAGCCTCCTCGTCGAACGCCGCCTATTTCCAACTGACGGGCTGCAACGCTTCGGGCGAGCCCGACAACAGCGTGGAACCCTTGCTCGACGTAGACAATTTCATCGACCATATCCTGATTAATCAATATGGCGGAAACACAGACTGGGACTATCACAACTGGTATGCTTTCCGCAACCGCGAGTCGGCAGATTGTGGGTTCCGTTTCGTGTGCTGGGACTCGGAACTCATTTTCGGGTCGCCCACAGAGAACAATCTGGGATATTTTAATAACGGAGCTCCAACCTATATATTGAACCGGCTGGTGCGCAATCCTAACTTCCTGCACCGCTATATGGATAGGGCCTACAAGCATCTTGTCGCTCCTGGAGGGTGGCTCACACCCGAGCGAGTTGTGCAGGTGTGGGACAGCCTCTACAATGTCATTGCATTGCCGCTCTATGCTGAGTCGGCCCGTTGGGGAGACTATCGGCGAGATGTGCATCCCTATATGTCGCAAGGGGAACTCTACACGGTTGACGATTACTATCTGCCCGAGCGCCAGCGGCTGCTGACGGAATATTTCCCGTTCCGCTCTGAGATACTCGTCGAACAGTTGAAGGATAGGGGATGGTATTCGAAGGTGGAGGTTCCGCAAATGCGCTTGAACGGCCAGCCGCTGGGAACGGACGTCGATACGCTCACTCATGCCGACGTGTTGACGTTCACCAATTATCGCAGCGTCTATTTCACAGTCGACGGCAGTCAGCCTGTTTCGTGGGCTGCAAGTTCGAGTGGGACGCTCCAACCGGAGGCACGTCGGTTCGCGAATGGGATGAACGTGCTAGATGAAGTGGATTTCAGTACGGCTCGGACGTTGACCGTTCGCGCCATTATGCGAGGCTCGTCGTCGAATTGGAGTCCTACTGTGGAGCGCACGTTCGTGCTCGACCAAGCTTCGGGCATCGTTCCTGTACGGCATGAACAAATTGCATCAAACGATGCAGTCTACGATTTACAGGGCCGTCGTTTGCCCGACGGTTCGCCTCTTCGCAAGGGCGTGTATGTGAAGAATGGCAAGAAGATTCTGGTGAGATGAAGTCAAGAATAGAAAGAAGAGACAATAACATAAAAACCTAATGAATATGAAAAGAATTTGCTTAGTTTTGTTGGCATTCCTGGCGATAACTGCAGGCTATGCCCAACGTGTGAAGATTGAGTTCTTCACGCCCCGTATTGTTCACATTGTGAAGAGCCAGAACGATGGCTACGCAGGACAGAAGAGCCTGGTGGTCACAGCCGAGAAGGAAGATGTGGCCCTTCAGAAGCGTGGCGGCGCTGTCTCGAGTAGCGAACTGACTGTCAAACTCGACGAGCGGACTGGCTGTGTGACCTTCCTCACGTCAAAGGGCAAGGTGCTGTTGCGCGAGAAAAGCCATTCACTGGAACCACTCACATCGGGCAACAACGCTGGAAAATATAAAGTGCGCCAGACCTTTACGCTCGACAAGGACGAGGCCATCTATGGATTGGGCACCATCCAGAACGGAAAGATGAACCGCCGCGGTGAGCACAAGCGCATGGAACAGTCGAACTTGGAGGACTTCCAAAACGTGTTGCAAAGCATCAAGGGCTGGGGAATCTATTGGGAAAACTATTCGCCAACGATGTTTGATGACGACGCTTCTGGCATGTCGTTCACATCTGACGTGGGCGAGGCTGTCGACTACTATTTCATGTATGGCGGCTCGGCCGACGGCGTGATTGCGCAGATGCGCCACCTCTCGGGCGACGTGCCCATGTTCCCCTTGTGGACATACGGCTATTGGCAGTCGAAAGAGCGTTACAAGACAGCCCGCGAGACCGAGGGCATCGTCGACCAGTACCGCAAATTGCAGGTGCCGCTCGACGGCATCATCCAGGACTGGCAATACTGGGGCTCGAACTATCTGTGGAATGCGATGGACTTCCTTTCCGAGGACTTCTCGAATGGTAAGCAGATGATTAAGAACGTTCACGACAAGCATGCACATTTCATGATTTCCATTTGGGCGAGTTTCGGTCCGCAGACACAACAGTTCCGTGAACTCAACGAGCAGGGATTGCTTATGCCTTTCGAGACGTGGCCTCAGAGTGGCATCTCCCACATCTGGCCTCCGGTGATGAAATATCCGTCGGGTGTGAAGGTCTACGACGCCTTCAGTCCTGTTGCCCGCGACATCTATTGGAAATACCTGAAGACGCTCTACGACTACGGAACCGATGCCTGGTGGATGGACTCCACCGACCCCGACTTCTTCAACCCGCGGGAGAGCGACTACGAACATAAGGTTTACGGCGGCACGTGGCGCTCGCAGCGCAATGCCTTCCCGCTGGAGACCGTGCGAGGCATCTACCAGTCGCAACGCAAAGACGACCGTGGCAAGCGCATTTTCATCATGACGCGCTCGTCGTTTGCCGGCCAGCAGCACTATGGCTCAAACATGTGGAGCGGCGACGTGAACTCGTCGTGGGACATGCTTCGCAAGCAGGTGCCTGCAGGACTGAGCTTCACGCTGACAGGCAACCCCAACTTCAATACTGACATTGGTGGCTTCTTCTGCGGCTCCTACAACACGCGTGGCAGCGGCTCGGCTCCGAAGAATCCGCAATTCCAGGAACTCTACGTGCGTTGGATGCAGTATGGTTTGTTCTGTCCGGTCTTCCGCAGCCACGGAGCTGACGCACCTCGCGAAATATGGCAGTTCGGTCAGAAGGGCGAACCCATCTACGACATCATCGAGAAGACCATCCGCCTGCGCTACCGTCTTATACCTTATTTATATAGCATTGCTTGGCAAGTGACCTCGAATAACGACAGCTACATGCGTCCGCTGTTTGCCGACTTCGCCAGCGACAGGAAAGTGTGGAACACCACCGACGAGTTCATGTTCGGACACAGCATCCTTGCTGCTCCCATCGTAGAGGCTCAGTACACTGAGGAGAAGATTATCCGCACAGATGCAATGACGGGCTGGAATCGTCAAAACGTTAAGGAAGAAGGCGGACAAAACAACGACGGACAGTCGCTGACAACTCCGAAGGAGACAACGAAGTATCTGCCGAAGGGTGCCGACTGGTACTACTTCTGGACGGGAAAACGCTACAAGGGCGGACAGGACGTGAAACTGATGACCACCCTCGGCGAGGTGCCTATGTTTGTTCGCACAGGTAGCATTTTGCCCCTTGGACCCGAGATGCAGTATGTGGGTGAGAAACCGTGGGACAACCTCGAGATGCGTATCTATCCTGGAGCCGATGGGCAGTTTACCCTCTATGAGGATGAGGGCGACAGCTACAATTATGAAAAAGGCGCTTATGCAACAATAGACTTCAAGTGGAACGACCGCAGCCGTACGCTGACCATCGGTGGGCAAAAGGGTAGCTACCCCGGAATGCTCCAGTCGCGGAAGTTCACCCTTGTTTTGCCCGATGGAACAACGAAGACCGTTGACTACGACGGCAAACAATGTGATGTGCGTTTTTAAGCTTATGCAACATAAAAAGAAAAGCCTGGCTCAATCGAGTCAGGCTTTCTTCGTTATTCAGATGATTAATCTTTCAGTTTTCATTTAGCGAACTGCTTAGGCCTCTTCTTCCTCTGCGGCATTCTCGGCGTCGATGGCCTTGATCTTGTCGCGGGTGAGCTGCAGGTCGTCCTTCAGCTTCTGCACCTTGCGGTTCATCTCTTCGATGAGGCTGTTGCCCTTCTTCGAGCTGACGTTCAAGAATCCGAGGTTGTTCTCGTAGGTTTGGATTTCCTGCTTCAGCTGCTCGTAGCGGCGCATCAGTCGGCTGCGCTCGTTGTCGAGAGCGTCTTCACCGCGCTTGGCCACGCTCTTCAGGTTCGAGCGGAAATTGTCCAGACGGCGGCGGGCCGTTGAGATGTTCAGGTCCTTGTAGAGCTTGTCGAGCACCTCGTGATATTCCTTATAGAGCTTGTCTTTCTCCTTGAAAGGCACGTGGCCCACCTGCTGGTATTCGTCGACCAACTGCTGAACCTTCTCTTGGATATCCTCGGCAGTGCCTTCGGCCAGTTCCTTCAGCTTTTGGATGATGCTGCGTTTCTGCTCCAGGTTGTTGCGCTCCTCGCTACGAGCACCGGCGTTGGCGGCGTTACGAGCCTCGAAGAACTTGTTGCAGGCGGCAAGGAAGTCGTTCCACAGCTGGTCGCCCAGTTTCTTGGGAACCATGCCGATTGTCTTCCATTCCTTCTGCAGGGCGATGAGCTTGTCGCTCGTCGACTTCCACTCGGTGGAGTCTTGCAGGGCTTGGGCCTTCTCCACAAGTGCGCGCTTCTTCTCGGCGTTCTCGGCGAAGCGCTGTTTCATGCCCTTGAAGTATTCAGCCTTGCGTCCGAAGAAGTCGTCGCATGCAGCGCGGAAGCGCTCGAAGATCTTCACGTTCATCTTCTGAGGTGCGAAGCCGATGGTCTTCCACTCGTTCTGGATTTCGATGATCTGCTTGGTGTGCTTCTCCCAGTCGCCAGCGCCCTTGTTCTCCTCTTGTGAGATGGCCTCAAGGCGTTCGCAGAGTTCAGTCTTGCGAGCCAGATTCTCCTCTTCCTTGGCGCGCAGGCCTTCGAAGTGTTGCTGGTGGCGCTTGTTGATGACTGTCGATGCAGCCTTGAAGCGTGCCCAAGTCTGCTCGCGCAGGTCTTTGGCCACAGGACCAATCTCGCGGTATTGCTGGTGCAGTTCCTGCAACTGGTGGAAGGCGCTGATGACGTCGGGCTCGTCGGCCAACTTCTCGGCAGCTTCACACAGACGCGTCTTCATTTCAAGGTTCTTCTTGAAGTCGTATTCGCGAGCCTCGCTGTTCAGTTTCAGCAGGTCGTAGAACTGCTCCACGTAGAGTTGATAGTTGCGCCACAACTCGTTAGCGCGCTCAGCCGGCACAGCCTTGATTTCGCGCCACTGCTGCTGCAGTTCCTTGAACTGCTGGAACGACCTGTTGGCCTCGTCGGGCGATGTGGCCATTCCCTTTATTTTCTCGATGATCTCAAGTTTACGTTTCAGGTTGTCCTGCTTTTCCGACTCTTGCGCCTGGAAAACCTTAGCCCGCTTTTCCTTGATGACGTTCATCTCGGCCTTGAAAGCTTCTTCCTCGTCGTCGGGTCTCACCTGATAGGTTTCAGGGTCGCCACCGGCATCGAGATATTCTTTCTGCTGGGCCTCGCGCTCGGCGATATGCAGTTTGTAGAAGAGGGTCTTCAACAGGTCGACTTCGGCTTTGTCCACATTCTCGTCTTCGCCATGGGCAATCTCCCTGACGCGCTCCAGAATTTCAGCTTTCGTCTTGTAAACCTTGGGGGCTTCCTCTTCTGCAGCTGGCTCGCTGGCTTCTTCGGCAGCCTCGGCCACCTCTTCAGCAGCTTCGGCCACTTCCTCGGCAATCGGCTCAGCGGCCTCTTCGGCCACTTCAGCGACTTCCTCGACTGCTTCTTCAGCCACCTCTTCAGCGGCATCGGCAGCCTCGGCCACTTCCTCCGTGGCTTCTTCTGCTATTTCCTCAGCCACCACTTCGGCAGTCTCCTCCAATTGGTTTTCTACTTGAGAAGTCGTTTCTTCTACGTTTTCAACTTCCATTTTGCCCTGTTCCAGGGTGTTCTCTTGAGAGTCCATCATTTCACTGTTTAAGTTTTATGATTCGGTTTTTACACACTTTTTAGGAGCGAATAAGGCACAATTCGCCCCATTTCGTTTAGTTTCGAGTTGCAAACTTAAACAAAAAAAACGAGAAAACCTAATATTTTCCCGTTTTTTTAATTATAATGTGTAGTTTTCTTTAAAAACTCCTTACTTCACCACCACTTTCTTGCCGTTCTTGATGTATATGTCGGGGCGCAGATGGTTGGCGTCTACGCGGCGTCCGTCGAGCGTGAAGACCTTCCCTGCTCCCGCCTCTTGACTTCCGTCTCCTGAGCCTTCAATGGCTTCGATGCCTGCGGGGTCAACAAATTCGACGTTGATGTCTGCCGTATGCACATCGCCGCAGAAGTCGGTGAAAGTTGCCTTCACAATGCCCTTCTTCGCCACCGAACTCTTCAAGGCGCCCACCTTGCTCACTTCGAAGTCGTCGCTGCTGAAGGTCACGTCGGCTGAGACGTCCTCAGTGTGTCCGTCGCCGAAAGTCGCCTTCACCACGGGGCGCTTGCTTTTCCCGATGTTGATGGTCACGTCGGCTCCGTAGAGACGAGTCACGCCGAAGAACTTCTTCAGGTTGTTGGGCATCTCGTAGTCGGGATTCTTCTGCGTGGCTATTCCCATTGTCTTCAGCACCTCAAAGGCGTAGCGCCGTCCGAAGATACGATAGCCGCTTGCCGAGAAGTGCCAAGGGTCTTGGCCGTTGCCTGGCAGCTGGTTGGCTTTCACCACATGTCCCGTGGGAATGACCGATGGGATGCGTGCCACCTGCTGGTTGTGGCTAGAGCATCCGCCGCCCATGTTCTCGTATTCCACCTCGCCCACAAACAGCGGCACGTCTTCAGCGTTCAGGCCGAGGTCGTTGAGCATGTCTTTGTATATCTTGTTCACCATGTTGGGCCAGTTGGAGTCGTTGCAGTTCGAACAACCCTGATGCAGCAGGATACCCTTGATGACGCCCACTTCCTGAGCCTTCTTGCCCATCTCGATGAGCCGTCCGTAGGGGTTTCCGCCGTAGTGTCTCTTTGCCAGCGTCACCCACCACTCGGTCGGGTTTTGCGACATCTTCTGCTGATACTTGTCCTTGTCGAACATCTCGATGGGGCTGCCGCCCATTGCAACGGCAATCACTCCGATTTTCACGTCAGTGGGCATCGCGGCCACCATTGTACGTCCGAAGTAGTCGGTGGGTCCCAGTCTTCCGTCGGGGCTCACGATGGGGCATTTTGCCGTGTACCATCTGCCCATCGAGCGGCTGGGGTTCGAGAAGTTGCATGTGGCCAGCATCTGGAAGCGCGGGTCCACGTAGTTGTTGTCGATGCTTTCCCACTGGGCGTTTCCCTCCATGTTCGACTGGCCGAAACAGAGGTAGATGTGGAAATTGGGGTCCACCTCAGCGCTCACGTGGAGTAGGGATGTCATCAGCATAATTGCTGTCAGGATTAAGGTCTTTTTTATCATGTGATTTGAATTAATAATCAGTAGCCGGAAGTTGTCAATGTTCAATGGTCCAATCGTCAAATAGTCCAATCGTCAATTACAACAGCCTCTTGTATCTTAGGATGCCCCACGTCACACCCGACACCACAATCGAGATGACGAGCGCAACCAAGAATCCGAAGCGCGAGCTTTCCATGCCGTTGACGAGGTTCATTCCGAAGAGAGATGCGATGAGCGTGGGGAACATCATGATAATCGACACACTCGTCAGCGTACGCATCACCGTGTTCATGTTGTTGTTGATGATGCTGCTGTAGGTGTCCATCGTCGACTCCAAGATGTCCGAGTAGATGTTCGTCAGCTCCTTAGCCTGGCTCATCTCGATGTTGACGTCCTCGATGAGGTCGTCGTCCAGTTCGTCCACTTGCAGCTTGAACTTCAGCTTCTGCAGCAAGTTGTCGTTGCCACGAATAGACGTGTTGAAATAGGTGAGCGAGTCTTGCAGGCGCGACAGGCCAATCAGGCTCTCGTTGTTCACCCCGTGGTCCAGATTGTGCTTCGCTTTCTCTATCAGGGCGTTAATCTGCTTCAGGCGTTTCAGATACCACACAGCCGACGAGAGGAACAGGCGGAACGTCATGTCCACAAAGTCGGTGAAGCCCTCGTTGCGCTTCTGCTGGTAGGACACGAAGTCGAGCATCATGTTCGTCTCGTAGAAGCACACGGTGATGGTCACGTCGCGCTTGTGGATGATACCCAGCGGCACCGTCGTGTATGGCGTGCGCGAACGTATCTCCTTCACGTAGGGGATACGCAGGATGATGAGCATCCAACCATCGTCGTACTCATAACGGGCACGCTCATCGGTATCGCTGATGTCGGTGAAAAAATAGTCGGGTATGTTGAATTGCTCCTCCAGCATGCGCTGGTCCTCTTCTGTGGGGCATGTCACCTGAATCCAACAGTTCGGTTCCCACTCGGGAATCGTCTTCAGGTTGCCTGAAAAATTCCAGTAAGTTTTCATACGCTAATCCTCTAATGTGTTAATACTCTTCCTTGCACGAGGATTAGCGCCTAGGCTATATCCTCATGCGAAATCTCTAATAGTTTCCGCCGGATAATCGTCCATATTGTTTATTGAAAATTGGTTTTAACGGTTGCAAAGTTAAAGAAAAAAACGCAGACCCCAACCTTTTTGCCCGATTTTTTTGCTTATAAACAACATTTTTGCAGTTGTGGGCACGAAATCTTTCGGAAGAGCCGGAGGGTTGGTTGCCTGCGATGTGGTTGAAAAAAAACTACATTTTTTTGTAGTTGTCAGATATTTGTTGTATTTTTGTGCCATTATCAGATGCATAGCACCTAAATCTCTTCTTGTGAGAGCCGTTTATTTCATCCAGCTAACACAGAGTTTGCAACATAAAACAATGTAACAACTTAAACTTAATAATATTATGATTCCAGGTCCTCCACAAATCCTAACTTGTCCGTATTGCGGCACAGAAAAAGAAGTTATGTCACTCGCCTCTGGTAATACTTTCGGAGAGGTGATTTGGTCTGATAACAAGAGGATTGCTCCAATGTTACCAGAAGCGTCATATATTCAGAAATGTCCTCATTGCGGGAAATACTATATTAAAGAAAGACAGAAAGTGAAGTACGGGAAGGAACTCTTTTCTTTTGAACTAGGTCTTCTCACATTTCCGGAAATGAAAGAAGCTTTCGCGCAACTGTCTGAAGAAGGTTTTTTGGATGAGAAAGAAGAAAAAAAAGTACGCATGGAGCTCCATCATTCGTATAATGACTTCTATTACAGAAACGCTGCCAATAAGGAGATAAACGATGATGATAAGAGGTTGTTCCATGATAATGGTATTTGGCTGATTAACAACTTCATTACTGACAATGTTATGAAAGCTGAATTTTATCGTGAGATTGGTGAGTTTAAAATTGCAAATGACATTCTTGAATCCGTAGAAGTGGAAGACGCGTTCCTCAAACAGATTGTATCACAAATCAAGGATAGGTTAGGTGAAAATGATTGCCGGGTGTTCCAAATAAAGTAACATCCACGCCCGCGATGGGCTCATTTCTCATTTGTCGCTTGTTTTTGAAAACAAAAAATCAATTAACATACACTAATATTATGCTATCTTCTTATTATTCAGCATTTTAGCTCGTTTACAACATACACTAAACATACACTTATCATACACCAGACATACACTAAACATACACAAGGTGTTTTCGGTGTTCTATATTCTTGCATTCTATTCTCTAGATGCATATTCTAAGTGTGTCAGAGATATGCTTTGAGTGAGTCAGATGTATGCTTTGAGTGCATTAGATGCATGCTTTGAGCGTGCCAGATGTGTAAGATGGAGGAAGGTGGTTTGGTGTATGTTTAGTGTATGTTGGGTGTATGTTTAGTGTATGATAAGTGTATGTATAAATTTTTGGGAATACCTTTATTTTAAAGGAATTCCAAGAATTTAGTGTATGTTTTTCTATTTTTATGTTGTAATTCAATTTTTATTTAAAGCAATCAATCTACTTTAGCCTGTGATTTCGATGTTCATTTCAGGTTTTCCATAGATTTTCAAAGTCGCTCGGCCAGCTCATTTCGAATGTGGCAAAGACACAAGAATTAGTTGATAAGATGGGCAAATACTATTAAAAGCGGGTTGACCAGCTATAAGGGCGCAGCATGTGGGTGCTAATCGCATGGGTTGCACCGAGGGCGGAAACTTTCAGATTCTATTCCTCATAGCCGTCGTCGTATCCATCCTCGTAGTCGTCTTCTTCGTCATCGTCTTCTTCGTCCTCATCGTAATTCAATCCGACTTGCATGCCGGGCTTTCCCGCCAGCCGGTCTTCCTCGGACAGCGCCTCGCCATCGAGCAGACCGTCGTCGTAGTCGTCGGTAATGGGAATGAGGGGGAGGGAGGGTCTGGAGGAGCTAGAATCTCTAGAGGAACTAGAAAAACTAGAATCTCTAGAAGAGATTGAACCTCTAGATTCTCTAGAAAATCCAGATGATTCAGGAGCGTCCTGCGCTGCCTTGTGCGACGGGGCAGGAGCGGATGAACAAGAAATCATCAGGGCGGAAAGGGCGGGAAGCAAAAGTCTGATGGCTTTCATGCTGCTGTTTAGTTAGAACAAAGGAAAATCCGCAGGCTCGCTGCGAATTTTCCTTTTGTGTTTCAGTTTCCCCAAGGGGCCTTATTTCTCGGGCATCTCCTCGAGAGCTTTCTTCAGCAGTTCCCAGAAGGGGGCCACGGTGGCGATGAGGGCGCGCTCCATAGTGGTGTGTGGGCTCTTCATGGTCGGGCCGAGGCTGACGACGTCGAGGTGAGGATATTTGCCGAGGATGACCGAGCACTCCAGTCCGGCATGGTCCACTTGGATGATGCCGTCGGTGCCGTTCTGCTCTTTGTAGACGCGGAGCAGCAGGTGGAGCAGGGGAGAGTCGGGGTTGGGGTCCCATCCGCCGTAGCTTCCCGCGGTCTCGACCTTCATGCCAGCCATGTTGAAGCAGCAGGTGAGGGTGTCGACGATGTTAGCCTTCATGTCTTCGCGGCTGGAGCGTGCGAGAATCTTGATGGCAGCGCGTCCGTCGGCGATGTCGATGATGGCGAGGTTGGAGCTGGTCTCCACCACTGAGGGATAGCTGGGAATCATGCGCATCACGCCGTTGTGGCAGGCCACGATGGCGTCCACGAGGTTGTCTTGAATCTCCTCGGGCACCTGCATCTCGGGCAGGTCCACCTCTTCCACGTAGAGTTCGATGCCGCTCTCGATGCCTTTGTATTGGTCGACGAGCTCGGCTTTGATTTCTTTGATGTCCTCCTTCAGGCTTGCCACGTTGTCCTTCGGCAGGGTGAGCACCACCTCGGCCTTGAAGGGGATGGCGTTGCGCATGTTGCCTCCGTGCCAGCTGGCGAGGCGTGCCTCTTCGTTCTCAATGACGTCGAGCACGATGCGTCCCATCAGCTTGTTGGCGTTGGCGCGTCCCTCGTGAATCTCGAGTCCACTGTGTCCGCCGCGCAGTCCTTTCAGTGTGATGCGCACGGCAGCGTCTTCGGGGTCGGTCTCCACCTCTTTGTATTCGAGTGTGGCGGTGACGTCGATGCCTCCGGCAGAGCCTATGACGAACTTGCCCCAGTGCTCGGAGTCGAGGTTCATCAGGATGTCGCCCTTCAGCATTCCCTCGGGCAGGTCGTTGGCACCGAACATGCCGGTCTCTTCGTCGGCTGTGATGACAGCCTCCACGGGTCCGTGCTTGAGCGTCTTGTCTTCCATGACGGCCATGATGGCTGCCACACCGATGCCGTTGTCGGCACCGAGGGTTGTGCCCTTGGCTTTCACCCACTCGCCGTCAATCCACGGCTGGATGGGGTCGGTCTCGAAGTTGTGAGTGGACTCGGGTGTCTTCTGCGGCACCATGTCCATGTGGGCTTGCAGGATGACGCCCTTGCGGTTTTCCATGCCGGCTGTGGCAGGCTTGCGCATGATGACGTTCCGTCCTTCGTCGATGAAGGCCTCGACGCCCGCTTGGCGTGCGAAGTCGAGCAGGAACTGTTGAACTTTCTCCAGATGTCCGCTTGGGCGCGGCACTTGTGTCAGTGCATAGAAGTTTTTCCAGATGCACGATGGGTTGAGGTTGCAAATTTCGTTCATTGGTTTGTGATTTTTGTGGAATGTGGAATGTGGAATGTGGAATGAGAATAGCCCACATTCTCCACAATCTTCATCCCGTGATTGGTTATTGGGTTATTCTTTCAAGTAATGATTTTCTAAGTCCCGACATCACACGTGTGAGTCGCTCGGCTATTTCTTCTGCTTGGGATAAGTTTTCTTCTGATATATACCCTAACGATTGTGAAATGTCCAGTTGGCACAGCACCTCTGTTATCGAGGCGTATGAGATTTCCAGAAAATGCAGCCGTTCCTTAATGGCCATGCGTCCCATTCCTTCGGCGATGTTCGACGGTACAGAGACGGCGGCTCTTCTCAATTGGTCGCACAAGGCATATTGTTCGTGTTGTGGAAATTGTCGTAACAGCTGATAAACGTACAAAGTGAATTCTTTAGCTATCTTGTAGGCATCGAGTTTTTTGTAGAAGAAATCTTTCATGATAATGAGAATAATAAGTTTATTGGTTGGGAGAAGTAGAGCTATTCTCATTCCACATTCCACATTCCACATTCCTCGGAATAAGACTCAGCGCTCCCCACGCAAACACGCCCAATGCGAGAACCAGCAGCGTCTGCACAGAGTGGACGATGAGCACGAAGTAGAGGGCGTCGGTCTCGTGGACACCATAGAGCACGAGCATGGTCTTCACGGCGAAATGCCAGGGGCCCGCTCCGTTGGGCGTGGGCACGATGACCGCAATGCTTCCCACGATGAACGTGACGAGGGCGCACTTGGCGCCAAGCCCCGCCGTGGCATCGAAGCAGAAGAAAGTGAGGTAGTAGTGAAGGAAGTAGCAAGCCCAGATGGCAAGGGTGTAGATGACGAAACGCATGTGACTGCGCACGATGCGCAACGACGTGATGCCCAACCACATGTTGTGGAGCGTCTCTTTAACCTTATTATATATGGAGAACTTGCGGAGCAGAAACCACAGGAGCGTCAAAGCCGCCACGCCGCACACCGCAGTGACTATCCATCCCGCAGTGGTGAACCGGTGGAAGATGGCGTCGAGGCTGGTGCCCGTCTCGTCGAAGAAGCGCATGAACACAGGCAACTGCCATAGGAACGTGAGCCCTGCAATGAGCAGCACCAACAGAGAGTCGATGACACGCTCGCTGACAACAGTTCCCAACGCTTTTGGAAAAGACACGCCGTCGTATCTGCGAAGCACGCCACAACGGGCAAACTCGCCAATGCGCGGAACCACGAGGCTGGAGGCATAGGAGAGGAAGATGGAGTAGATGCGCGTGCTGGTGCGCGACTGTTCGCCCAGCGGCTCGAGAGTTTGCCTCCACCGCCATCCGCGAAAGGTCTGCGCCAGTATGCCGAACGGGAACGAAAGCAGCATCCACGTCCAGTTCATCTCGTGGAGCAGCACGTTGCGCACGCGCTGGAAGTCGAAGTCGCGATACATCCAATAGAGGATGGCACCGCCCAGGAGCAGCGACAACGCAATGTTGATTATGTCTTTTGCGCGGTTCTTCACGTTTTCTGTCAGTTCTTTTCAATCGCAAAGTTAAGTATATTCACCCGAATGACAAAATTTAAGATGTTTTTATTTCTTAAATTACCTACTAAATCGTATCTTTGCAAACAGAAACACAAAATAAAGATGAAACTGGTAAAGCCGAAAAAAAATCTTGGGCAGCATTTCCTGGTTGACCTCGACATCGCGCGCCGCATTGCCGACACGGTGGACGCATGCCCCGACATACCCGTGCTGGAGATAGGTCCGGGCATGGGAGTGCTCACGCAATACTTGGTGAAAAAGCCCCGCGAAGTGAAGGCAGTGGAAATCGACCGCGAGAGTGTGGCCTATCTGAACGAACACTTCCCGCAGCTGCGCGACAACATCATCGGGCAAGACTTTCTGCGCATGGACCTCAACGACGTGTTTGGCGGCCGTCAGTTCGTGCTCACGGGCAACTATCCCTACGACATCTCGTCGCAGATATTCTTTAAGATGCTGGACAATCGCGACCTCATCCCCTGTTGCACGGGAATGATTCAGCGTGAGGTGGCACTGCGCATGGCGTCGCAGCCTGGCACGAAGGCCTACGGCATCCTCTCGGTGCTGATGCAGGCCTGGTATGATGTGGAGTACCTCTTCACGGTCGACGAGACGGTGTTCAATCCGCCGCCCAAGGTGAAGTCGGCAGTCATCCGCATGACGCGCAACAGCGTTGAACGCTTGGACTGCGACGAGGCGTTGTTCAAGCGCGTGGTGAAGACTGTGTTCAACCAGCGACGCAAGATGCTGCGCGTGTCGCTGAAGCAAATGCTGGGTGGGCGCGACGACTTGTCCGACTTCTTTGCCCACGAGATGATGACCCGCCGTCCCGAGCAGTTGTCGATACAGGAATTTGTGGAACTAACCAACATGATTGCCCCTCTATTATGAAGAAAGAAAAATATGAATTGCTCTGCCAGCAGGTGGAAAGCCTGGCAGAGGGCGAAGAGAACAAGGTGGGCGTGCTGGCCAATGTGTCGGCAGCCATGAAGAGCGTGTTCCCGTTGGAATACTTTTGGGTGGGATTTTATCTGGTGAGCGAGGGGCGGGGAACATCCGATGCGTCCCAGCCCGTGCTCCAGCTGGGGCCGTTCCAAGGCACGGTTGCCTGCTACACAATTCCCTATAGTCGTGGCGTTTGCGGCACGGCTTGGGCAGAGCGGCGCTCGCTGGTGGTACCCGATGTTGAGGCGTTCCCCGGGCATATCGCCTGCTCCTCGTTGTCGAGGTCGGAAATTGTCGTTCCCATCTTCGGAGCAGGGGGCGATGTGGCGGGAGTAATAGATATTGACAGCACTGAACTCGACACATTCGACTCGACAGACGCCTTGTATCTTGAAAAGATTGCAAAAATTTTGTCAAAACAGTTGCATTTTTGAAATATATTCCCTATATTTGTGCCTTTAGAAAACTAATATTCAAAGATATGATAGACGTCAAACAGACATTGAACGGCGCAGAAGAACGCATGGAGATGGCAGCGATGTTCTTGGAGGACTCGCTGAACCGCATACGCGCCGGACGCGCAAACGTTGCCATTTTGGATGGCGTGCGTGTGAATAGTTACGGTTCGCTTGTTCCGCTGAACCAAGTTGCCAATGTGTCGTGCCCCGATGCGCGGACAATTGCCATCAAGCCGTGGGACCGCAAGGCCATTCGCGACATCGAGAAGGCCATCATGGACAGCGATGTGGGCATCACTCCAGAGAACAATGGCGAAATCATCCGTCTAGGCATCCCGCAGCCTACCGAGGAACGCCGTAAGGAGCTTGTGAAACAGTGCAACAAGATTGGCGAAAAGGCAAAGGTGGAGGTGCGCAACGTGCGCAGTGAAATCAAGGAGAAGCTGAAGAAGGCCATCAAAGACGGGCTCAGCGAGGACAACGAGAAAGACGCCGAGGCCGAGCTGCAGAAGTTGCATGATAAGTTCATCAAGAAACTCGATGAACTGCTGGCAGCCAAGCAAAAGGAAATCATGACGGTGTAAATCTTGTGAAGGGACTCGTCATCAAGAACACAGGCTCGTTCTACACCGTACTGACGGACGAAGGGGCGACCGTTGACTGCAAGATTAAGGGTAACTTCCGATTGAAAGGTATCCGCAGCACAAATCCTGTGGCTGTGGGCGACAGGGTGTCGATTACCTCTCCCTCTGCGGGAGGGCGAGACGGTGTTTTCATTACTGACATCGAAGACCGCAAAAACTATATCATCCGCAAGTCGTCCAACCTTTCGAAGCAAAGCCACATCATCGCAGCCAATGTCGACCAGGCGTTTCTCGTGGTGACGGTGGATTTCCCACAGACTTCCACCACCTTCATCGACCGTTTCCTGGCATCGGCTGAGGCCTATCGCGTGCCCGTCGTCCTGGTATTCAACAAGCGCGATTTGCTTGACGAGGGAGCGCTGCATTATCAGGACATGATGATAACGCTCTACGAGAACATCGGATACGAATGCGTGTCGGTGTCGGCAAAGACGGGCTTTGGCATCGAGAAACTGCAGAACCTCATGCAGGGGAAGATAACCCTGCTCAGCGGCAACAGCGGAGTGGGCAAGTCGACGTTAATCAATCGTCTGCTGCCGGGCGTCAATCTGCGGACTGCGGAAATTAGCGATGCCCACAACACGGGCATGCATACCACAACATTCTCGGAGATGCTGCCCGTTCCTGCAGACGCTGATGCTGAGGATGGGAAGGGCGGTTGGCTTATCGACACGCCGGGCATCAAAGGTTTCGGAACCTTCGACATGGAGCCTGAAGAGCTGACAAGCTATTTCCGCGAGATTTTCCACTTCTCGAAGGACTGCCGTTTCTCCAACTGCACACACACCCACGAGCCGGGCTGCGCTGTGCTGAAGGCTCTCGATGAGCATTACATTGCAGCCTCGCGCTATCAAAGCTATCTCTCGATGCTTGATGACAAGGACGAGAACAAATACCGTGAACCCTATTAACCAACACCTGTCACCCAAAGAGCAAGTGACAGCGAAGTTGATGGCAACGCGAAAAAAAGTGAACAGTGGAAATCACTGTTCACTATTTTTTTATTCTATCGTTATTGTATATTCAGCCATGAACGATGCGCCCGGCTGCAAATGGTTCATCAGGTTTTTCTGCCTGAAATCGCCTTGATAACTGACGGTGTCATGAATGCCGTACCAAGGTTCGATGCATACGAAGGGGGCATTTTTGCCATAGGGGCTCCATATGCCGACAGCAGGCGACTTGAAGCCGACTGTCACGACGGGTTTCCGCTTTTTGTCGAGTAACGAAATTTGATGCACTTGGCTTTTGTCTAGAATTACTGCATCCTCGTCGAAACTCTTCTCTGTGAAAGGCCAGTAGCCTTTATCCGTATTTAGAGCGTAGCGGCCCGGACGGATGCAGCCTCCTACATTGCCCACCAATCGCTCCAACGTTTCTTCGTTATCGAATTTCAGCGTGCCGCTCATGGGTTCCCCATCTTTGACGTCGGGCAAGTTGAAAGCCGGATGCCCGCCAATCTGGAAATGAATCTCGTTGCGGTCGGTGTTTTCCACATGCCAAATCACGTGAATCGTGTTTTTATCCAACCGATAGGTGACGGCCAGATTGAAATGATACGGGTAGGCGCGATGGGTTTCGGGTGAGTCGTGGAGAGCGAATGTCACGCGTTCGGGCGTTTTCTTGATGAGGGTGAAGTCCATGTCACGGGCAAATCCGTGGCGTTCCATCCTGTATCCGAATCCGTCGATACGGTATGTGTTTTCCCAAAGGCCGCATACGATGGGGAAAAGCAGGGGAGAGTGGCGTGGCCAGTATTTCTCGTCGGCTTGCCACAAGTATTCTTTACCAGATGCATCTTGAATGCTTTGCAGTTCTGCTCCGTGTTCTGAAATGCGGAGTGCAAGAAATTCGTTTCTCAGTTCTTCCATAGTTGTTGTTATTTTAGTCCGGGCCAAGTTCCCTTGATGTTTTTGCATTGTGTGTAGAGGGCGGGGCAACTGAAGATTTGGAACAGGTCGTTGGATGACGTCTTCACAATCTGCACAGTGCGTTGCGTGGTGTCCCATCCGCCTCCAATGATGTAAAGCCACATGACAGTTCCTTCGTACATCTGCATCTCCTGATGCTTGTTCACTCCCGCAGTCATGTTGACTGTATAGGGTTCATTTGGTGTATATGCATTGGTGTTGGTGGCTCCTTCGAGCACAGCAGCGGCCAGGTAGCGTTGCACATAAGGATCGTTAGGCTCGCTGTATTTAGAGGGCACATACTTTTGTTTCAGTTCGCGAAGGGCTTCTGCAGCAGTGGTCTCGGTGCAGATGAGACGCACACATTTTTCTCCCATCTCCTTGTCGCGGCCGTACATTTCCATGGCCATCGGCATCATGGCGGCTGTTCCATAAGGTGTTTTGCCAAGGAACTGGCGATAGACAGTCTCAAATTCAGTGTAATCCGACGGAACGTTCGTGAAGGTCACTTTTCCTGTGGCGTCAGAGCTGTAGCTTTCGATGCTCAGGTTGCCGTCTTGCGTGTAAGTGTGATTGCCGTAGGTCATAGTGTTTCCGTTGACGGAACTTGCTTTGGGGCTTTCGGTGTTAGCAGAAACACCTGTGCCCAACTCAAGGGCATCTTGTTTTTCGCTGTCGTTTCCTCCCATGTTCAGGTAGGCCATGCCACCTACCACGCATGCACCGATAAGTGCAGCGATTTGTTTCAAAGTCGTTTTGTTCATAGTGGTTTTGGTTTTTATTTTTGTTTAGGTTTGTTTCATTTCAGTGGCAGTTTTGCCAGCCATTCGCTGATGTCGTCAAGCACTTCTTCAGCAATTGTTTCCTCTATGTCGGCATATTCGGCAGGCAAGCCCGTCGTGCAGTGTTGCATAAGATGGTTCAGCCCAGGATACACTTTAATGGTGTAGGGCGTGTCTTTGGGCATATTGCGGCGGATGGCAGCAATGTTAGGCTCGGCATACACTTGCATGTCTTTAGCACCATTGAGTACGAGTGCTGGGCAATCGGCCTCGGCAATGTCTGCAGAAGGGTCGTAGTCGATAAAGAAGTCGAGCCATGGGTTTCCTTGTGCCTTGATGGCTTGTCGCACTTGACGGATGTCGGTTTTCAAATTGGTGCCTGCCTGCTTAGCGGCCAATTCGTTTTGCAACAATAAGACGCTGTCGCCTCGCAGACCGGGCGCGCCTATTGTGACGATGAAGTCGGTCTGCTTGCGAGCGGCAAGCATGAAGGCAATCATTCCTCCCTCACTATGCCCCAATACGCCGACATCGCTGAAGCTGCCTTTCGAACGAAGCAGTTGGATGCCTGCAGCAGCATCTTCCATGAAATGTAGGGAGGTGGCATTGCTGGCGTCGCCTGTAGATTGACCTACGGATCGGTCGTCGTAGCGTAGGGTGGCAATCCCGTGTCGTGCCAAGTTGTCGGAAATCACGGCAAAAGGCTGGTGCTCCATGAGGGCCTCATTGCGGTCTTGCAGCCCGCTTCCTGAAATCATCAGCAAGACGGGACAGCGATGGTCACTATTGTAGTTGGTGGGGTAGGTCAATGTTCCCGCCAACACCGCGCTGTCGATGGGATTGATGAAACTGACTTCTTCAGTTGTATATGGGAAAGGTGGACGAGGAGTTTGTGGTCGGTTGCGATTCACTTCGCCAGGAGTCAATACGAGAGGCAAGGACATTCCGTTTTGTTTGAATGTGCCTTTTATCTGTCCGTTTTTGTGCCTTCCTGCGAATGAGGCGTTCAGCGTAGGCATGGAGATGCTGACGGAGTCTGCGCTGATATAATTCATTTGAGCCTTGATGCCTTTTGCGCCTTGGTCAGGCGAGTCGACGGTGGGATTTGAAGGGTCGAAATGGAAAACAATGCTCAGTTTGAGGGTTTGCAAATCCAGCTGCCCATGCCATGTTCCATTGATAGTTTGAGCCCGCAAGGCGGAAGCCATCAAGAACAGAAACAGGACAAGGAAATTGCGATTGTTTATCATTTTTATGTTTGTTCGGTTTTTAGTATTACAAAAATACAAATTCTTTTATTTGATTTGTATAACATTCCCAATCATTTCGCCTTTTTTAACGTTTTTGCATAGCCCCATCTGTCCATACCCTTGGTTAGCTCATGCTTTGCAGGTTTTCATTTGATGATGACTATCTTGTTTTCAGCTGGTCGGCAAAGGCGTTGATTTGCTCTTCGGTGATGGTCACGAAGTTAATGGCATAGCCGTTTCCTGCAGAGTAGGACTCGTCTTCATAGAGCACGGCCAGACTGCCATCGCTGAGACGTTCCATGGTTGAGTAACACGAGCCGCCGGGTTGGATGTTCATGAAGTCGTGCCAAGTGACTCCTTGGTCAATGCTCATAGCGAGGGTGAGGTTTTCGCGGACGGCTGACTTGATGTAGGAGTGGAGCAGAATGTCACGCTTGCCTTCGGTGGAGCGGCTGTAGTAGAGGATGTCGGAGTTGCAGGCATTACCCGAGATTTGACCATTGCGCCATTGTGTGTTCCATTTGGAGGCGTCGGCAGCGCCTGTATTGAATCCGCGTGCTCCGGTCTGCCTGACACTGACCATCAAGTCGCCGTTGTTGAGTTGCTCAAGTTTTGATTCGTCGCCTTTGGCATAAGCGTTAGAGGGGCCTATGGTCCAATTCTCACCGTTGTCGTTCGACCAAAGAATGTAACATAGCGGCGACGTCTTGTTTTCGTAGGTCAGGCAGTTGTTGGTGAACATCACGATGCCTTCGCGCGTGGTGAGTCCTTTGCCAGATGAAACGAAATTGCCGTAGAAGCCGAGTTCGTTGGTCTTGCCGTTGACAGCGTCGGTGAAGTGGCTGGTGTAGAGCTGTCGCGGGTGTGTCCAAGTGATTCCGTTGTCGTCGCTCAGGCAGATGACGGCGTTGCGCATTCCGTTCCAATACATGGTTCTTCCAGCAGCCATCACGCAGACGAGTCGTCCGCTCGGCGTGCGAGCCAAAGCGGGGTCGCCATATCCAAAGTCGGCAGTTGTCTTGCCGTCGCCTGTGGCTATGATGTTTTGCTCAGACCATGTGCGTCCGCCATCGAGGCTTCTGCGAACGCTGACGTCAATCTTGTGGTTGCCAAGGTCGGCATTGCTGTCATATCGGCGGTCGGCAGCCACGACGATGTTGCCCTGCTGGTCGAGAATCATAGCTGGAATTCGGTAGTATTGGCAGTTGTCGGTAGTGGGCACATAGGCAAGGCTTTGCACGTTGAAGATTTGTGCTTGTCCGCGCGGATCGCCGTTGTTTTGTGGGATTTCCATTGTTTTGGTTTCTCCATCGTGGATGAACGTAATTCTTGTGAGCCTTGCGTCAACGAAGTTGGCCAATGTAGCATCGGGGTTGATAGTGGCCGTCAGCCAAAGATAGTTGCTTCCGTTGCGTAGGGCATAGTTGGCGATGGGAATCTCTACGATGTTGGTGGAGGGTGTCGTTTCTGCGAGTTTTTTGTGATTTCCCTCATCGGCATAGAACTCTTGATTGTCGGTTTGATAGAGCTGCAGTCGGCTGATGTTTTTTAGCGTGTTTCCTTTCAGTTCGACGTCAATCTTGCTGATGGTGGCGTTCTCGATATATCCCGGAATGTTGATTCTCAGTAGGAGTGCCTTTGCAGAATTGCGCCCAACGGTTTGGTATCCTTGCCTGACAGCGATGTCGCGTGGCAGCAGCGAGTGATTGCCATTGAGAATGTTGTCTTTCACTTCATCGCTTACGGCTCTTCCTTCAACAAAGTGGAAGGGTACACCGCCGTCTCCTTCGGCATAGTAGGAGATGATAGGGCCGTTATATCCGTTGCTGGCCGAAAGGAATATGCTGCCTTGTGTGGTGCGGATGGTGTAGTTGTCAGAATCGAAGATGGGCGTGAGGGTGATGCTGGTCTTGTTTTGTGAGAACACCCATGTTTGTCCGCTGAAATTGCCCATCTGAGCAGTAGGTTCGATGAAGGCCCTGCGGCCGACATTGTATAAATAATAGGTATTGTCAGATGATGGGTCGTTGGCTTTCACGAATACCCATTGATAGTTCTCCTCGTTGGTGTTGGTTTCGTTTTTTCCTGTCGACCAAACGAATTCCGATGAGTAGTCGGGGCTATAGTAGAGTTTGCCACGCCCGTTGGCGTTCACGATTTGATAAGCCGTGAACTCCTTTATTTCGTTGGTGTTTTCTTCGGTTGGCTGCTGGACATCTGCTTCCGAGGCAGAGATGCTGAGTGAAGTGAACGTCGAGAGTAGCGTCGCGAGAACGAATAGAATATATTTGTCCATAGGTATAGTTTTTTGATGATAGGTTTCCCGAAAGGATTATTTGCCTTCAAAGATAAACAAAAAAAGGCAATGATATAGAAGTTGACCCAAATATCTAAAAAATGGGCAGTCATTGATTTGGCTGCTCATTATGTTTTGATTTTAACTTGTTTAACAT
>CACXPX010000028.1 GCA_902769705.1 uncultured Prevotellaceae bacterium | reverse complement strand
AGGCCCTTGGCTAAATCTGAAAAAGAAATGCCAAGGGCTAATGTCTCAACTTAGGTTGAGAGTTTCTACCTGTTATAGACTATTATTTGCCGCCAAACGTAATGTCACGCCGTATTTTGCTGACAGTATTTGGATGAACATTCAAGAACGAAGCGATGTCTTGTAAGTCAAGATACTCCACGATACCGGGACAACGCTGCAGCAGCAACTCATAGCGTTCGCGGGCTGTGGCACGGTGGAGGTCGAGGTAGCATTGATTGCGCTGTCTTAGTAGATGCTCAGCTATGATACTGCGCAACTCCATCTTTTCAGCGTCTTGACGGAAAAAGTCCATCAGCTGCTCGCCGCTCGCTCGGTGTATGCGAGTGGGAACCATCGCTTCAATAGTGGTCTGTGCAGGGTGTCCGTCGAGGCAGTTGGGATAGTCGCCCGCAAATTCGCCTTCGAACGAGAACCATGTGATGTGCTTCTTGTCGTCGCTGATGCCGTGAGTCACGTACTTGAAGCACCCCTCGGTGACGAAGCCGAACCATCGTGCGGGGTCGCCCTCGCGCTCCAACTGTTCGCCCTTGCGGTACTCCACCTCCTTGCCCTCGCGCTCGAAAAACTCGCGCAGCGCATCGATGTCTATGCTATTGATACCGAATTTCTGTTCCATTCATCAATCTTCTTCATGTTGTTGGTGCAAAGATAATCATTTTTATTTGCGAACTGTGCATCGTTTATTCTGATACCAGTTGATTTTATACATTATTTGCTTTTGGTATGTTGTAAATCAAGAAATTGATACATAAGGGTTGAAATGAGGGCTGAAATGGATTGGTTGCAAACTTTTGCGAACTCTGGCAAGGTTTTGCAAACCGATATTTTAACTTTTGCGAATCCAAATGGAAATTGCAAACTATTGAGAACAGAATTTCTTGCAAGGTCGTTTTTTTTTGCTTAACTTTGCGGTATGATTACGACAATGACCATATTGACCGACCGCGAATGGTTCCTGCTCATCATAGGAATCGTGACTTATGCGTTGCTTTTTGCGCTCACCGTGCAGAACAGCCGCAGAAAAGTCCTCGACCTGCAGCAGAGATTAAATAAGGTTCGCGCGATGCAAGAGGAGCAACAGTCGTCGAGCCAGGAGGGAATTGAGCAGAATCGCAAGAAGATTGCCGAGCTGGAAGGCTTGATTCGCAAGCTGGGCGACGAGAACTCGATGCTGAGGCTGGAGCTGGAGGAGAAGAAGACGCGACTGGACTATGCCAACCGAATGGCTGAGATTGAGAGCGAGAAGCGCAGCCAGGCCGAGACCACCATCTTCGGGAGCGACATCTATCTGCAGATCAAGCGGCTGATGAACGAAGGGCGAAGCATGGGCGAGGGCGAGTGGAACCGGCTGGAACGGGTGGTGAACTCGGTGTACACGGGATTCACCGAGCGCCTCTACAGCCTCTATCGCATGAGCGACCAGGACTATCGGGTGAGCCTGCTCATCAAGGTGCGCATCCAGCCGAAGGACATTGCGACTCTCACGGCGCATTCGAAGGAGAGTGTGGCTTCCACGCGCAGCCGGCTCTATCAGAAGGTGTTTGGCCAGAAGGGCTCTTCGAAGGATTGGGACGACTTTGTGCTGTCGCTATAAAACCTCTTGTTTGACAATGAATTAACATTAAGCCAATAAATAAAATTACGAAAAAATGATTGATTATTTTGCACAACATCTTTGGCAGTTATGGGCAGTGGTATCTGTTCTTTGCCTGATTCTGGAACTCACGGCTGGTGACTTTTTCATCATCTGCTTTTCCATTGGAGCTGTGTTCGCAGCTGTGTTTGCAGCTTTCGGAGCTGGATTCTACGTTCAACTTGGCGTGTTCGCCTTGTTTACGGTGCTGAGTCTTTTCTTGGTTCGTCCGTTTGCTTTGCGCTATCTGCATCGCAAGGATGAGAACCGTGTGAGCAATGCCGATGCGCTGATAGGAAGGCGTGGCCGGGTGGTTGAGGCTATCGAGGCTGGCGGCTTTGGCAGAGTGCAGATTGACGGCGACGTTTGGAAGGCTGTCGCTCAGGACGACGAGGCTGTTCCTGCCGGCACCAACGTGCGTGTGGTGGACCGCGAGAGCATCATCATCACGGTGGAGAAAATCTGATAAAATTGATAATTGATAATTGACAATTGATAATTATCTGAGATGCAACAGCCAGTTGAGATAGACCAGAAGAAGACAAAGCTAATGCTCACCGTTGTGTTTAGCTTGGCGTTTGTGGGTCTCTTATTCTTCAAAATCATGATTGACATGAAGGAAGAGGGCTTCACAACGAAAACCATCTTACTGGATGCGTTGCCCATCATCTTTATTGCTTTATTTAGCTTCATCGCCATCATGAATCTGTTGCAAAGTTTCTCTCGTCGCGATCCGTTCCTGCTTGTGTTCGACGACCATATCGAAACCTACACGACGTTCTTGTGCAAAAAGAAACTCGTTTGGTTCGACGACTTCGACAAGGTCTGCGACAAGGTTGTCAATAGGCGACACTACGCCTGCTTCAAGACTGAAACGACAGACGAGAAGGCGCAGAATAGCCTATGGAGCAAGTGGAAACAGAAACTCCTCAGCAAGGAAGAAATGGTGCCCCTCGATTGGCTGGAGCTGTCGAGAGAGAAAACTTTCGGCATCATCGAGCAGAAATTCCTCGACCATCATCTTTGCAACGACCGGCTTCCCCGCCGTTTCAAACAATAAAAACAAAGAATTAAAAGAACGTTTTCGTTAAGCCAAATGAGCAAAGCGAAACTTGTTTCAGCTTTGCCATGGCGAGAAAACGAAGGAAGAAATCCAACAATAACATTTATAAACTTAAAAACATTTTAGTATTATGGACATTATGACTTATGTACTGATTGCCATCGTTGTGTTGGTAATCATCTTCGCCAAGATGGCGTTGGTAATCATCCCTCAGAGCGAAACGAAAATCATTGAGCGCCTGGGACGCTACTATGCAACGCTGAAGCCGGGTATCAACATCATCATCCCGTTCATCGACCGGGCAAAGGAGATTGTTGTGTTGCAGCGTGGCCGCTATGCCTATTCGAACACGATTGACCTTCGCGAGCAAGTGTACGACTTCGACCGCCAGAATGTGATTACGAAGGATAACATCCAGATGGAGATTAACGCCCTGCTGTATTTCCAGATTGTGGACCCCTTCAAGGCTGTGTATGAGATATCGAACCTTCCCAACGCTATTGAGAAGCTCACGCAGACAACATTGCGTAACATCATCGGTGAGCTGGAACTCGACCAGACGCTCACTTCGCGTGACACTATCAACACCAAGCTGCGTGCCGTGCTCGACGATGCTACCGACAAGTGGGGCGTGAAGGTGAACCGTGTGGAGCTGCAGGACATCATCCCGCCATCGTCTGTGCTCAATGCGATGGAGAAGCAGATGCAGGCTGAGCGAAACAAGCGTGCCGCCATCTTGACCTCTGAGGGTGACAAGCAGTCGCAGATTCTGCAGTCGGAGGGTGAGAAGGCTGCCACCATCAACCGCGCTGAAGCCGTGAAGCAGCAGGAGATTCTGCATGCTGAGGGTGAGGCTCAGGCTCGCATCCGCAAGGCTGAAGCTGAAGCCAAGGCCATCGAACTGGTGACCGAAGCTGTGGGCAAGTCGAGCAATCCTGCCAACTACCTGTTGGCTCAGAAGTACATCTCGATGATGGAAGAACTGGCCCACAACCAGCAGACAAAGACCGTCTACCTGCCCTTCGAAGCCACCAACGTGATGGGTTCGTTGGCTGGTATCAAGGAACTGTTCAAGGAGAACAATAAATGATGAAAAGAAATGTCATGAAATGGAGTATGCTGGCTGTGGTCGGCATACTCCTTATTGCTTGCACTGAAAACTATTCGCGTGGTGAGAAAGTGGGAACCGTGATTGAGTTTGCTCAGTCGGGACTCATCTGGGATTCATGGGACGGCCGTCTCAACCTGACGCAGACCGGAATGAACACCGCTGGCGAACCGTTTACCTTCTCGCTGGACAACGACCGCACCGACCAAGACTCGCTGGTGAAACTGCTCTATCAGGCTCAGATTGAGGGCTGGAAAATCAAAGTGAAGTATCATCGCGTGAAGGGAAAGAATTGGTTTGAGAATCGTGGACGTTCTGACTATTTCGTTGACGATGTGACGGTTCTGGATCGTGATTTTGCCAATCCCTTGCGCGGAGGTGTGGCGAGAGAAGGCCGTGTTGTGGATACCATTTATGTGGTCATCGACAAATCTGAACTGAAGAATCGCTAACGGTTTGCGAAGAAACAACATCTGACGCATAGAAAAGAGACAGCCGCCTTTGACGAACAAGGGCGGCTGCTTTCTTTTGTTTATTGTCTTTTCTAGATTTTCTAGTATTCTCTAGATTGTCTAGTATTTCTAGATGCTCTAGATTCTCTAGATATTCTAGTTCTAGTATTTCAAGATTCTCTAGCTATTCTAGTTCAGCGGAGCGGTGGCGGGGTGAGGGCCACGATGCGCAGGATGGCGGGAACTTGCTCGATGGGTTGCCAATCGGCCATTCCGGGCATCCAGCAAAGCGACTCTTTGCTCACTTGCTTCGTGTAGATGAGCCGTGAGAGCTCTTTCTCGTCCATCGGTCCCATAGCCTCGCCGTTCACAGCCACATAATAGATGGGTGGAGGTGCTGCTGGTTGTGGCATTGCCTGAATGCTTCCAGGGATGTACATATTGTGGAACTGCTTGTTCATGGAGGCAACCATCTGCTGAGCGATGGCGGCACTCATGCCGAATTCAACAAGTCGGTCTATTGAAAAGAAATTGCTGTCGTCCATGATTGTGATGAATTGATAATTGACAATTTATAATTGATAATTAAGGATTTGGCATGGGTGGCGGTGTTGGGCCAGCCGGAGGCTGCTGTGGCATGAAGAGTGGAGCCAGCTCGGGCAAGTTGGCTGCGACGTCCCATTGTGCCATTCCCTGTTTCCATACATAGGTTTGCGGAGTGAGGTTGCCGTTTTGCACCAGTTGTGGCAACTGTGCGGAGGAGAAAGGACCTGCTTGCTGACCGCCAATGGAGACGAAATATTGCACGTTGGGCATGGGTGGCGGTGTGGGGCCTGCAGCACCTGGCATAGGCGGTGGAGTCTGTGCACCCAGTTGTCCGTTAATCTGCGTTTGTCCGGCTTGCAGACCTTGTTGCATGTATTGTCCCATGTTGTTCATCATACCAGCCATCTGTCCGCCCATAGCACCTCCCATCATCATTCCGGTCATGAGTCCGGCTGCATTCATACCGCCGCCTCCACCGCTGCCATCGCCTCCGCCCATCTGGCCCATCTGGCCAAGACTCTCGGCTCCAGCTTTGAGCACGCTGGCCTGTTGGTCGAGTGCGTGTGCGCCGATGAATTGCGTTTCGGTTTGCAGACGTTGTGCACGCTGTGCCTCTTCGCGTTGAATGCGCAGGGTTTCTTCCATGTTCTTGGCGTTGATCTCCTGCGTGTCTTTCATGTTCTTGATGTTCACATCGCGCTGTGCAGCCAACGTCTCAGCCGTGATACCAGCCGTGAGACGGTAGAGCTCTTGATAGAAGGGGCTGGTCTTGTCGATTTCGAGGTCTGAGATGTCGAGTGCACGAAGGTTGACACCGAAGTCTTCTTCAAGCCGTTTGCCGAGTTTTTCTGCCACTCCGTTGCTCACAGCCTCAATCTGCCGCTCCAACTGAATGACGGGCAGACCGGTTTCCATCGGCATGTTGGTGACCACTTGGCGCACATGCTTGGAGATGGCAGCGTTGATTTGGCGTTTGAAGTCTTCGAGGTCGAAATTGACCAGACGGTTCAGCTTGATGAAGTTCTGATAGTCGGTGACGTTGAAAGTCAGCGTTCCACGCACAGCCATTGGTACGGCTTGGTCGGGCAGACGTGGGTCGAAGACATCGAAATAGGGCACACCGAAGCGCAGCTGGTTGTTCAACTGCAGGTTGATGAAGTAGATTTCAGCCTGGAACGGGCTTTCACCGCCCCACAAAGTGGCGACAAGGTTGGCCAGCACGGGCATGTTGGCTGTAGCGATGGTGCCATCGAAGGGGCCCACAATGAAGTCTTGCAGCGGTCCGTTCTTTTGGTTGTAGACAAAAACGGCCACTTCTCCATCTTTCACACGTAGTGAACTGCCGAAGCGAATAGAGTTTTCGCGGCTGGTGGAGTTGGCGTCTTGGTTAGCCGGGCGCCATTTCCATACGAGGTATTCACGTTCGTCGCAGCGTATGACGTTCATCAATCCGCCGCCTTTTCCTTTACCGAAGAATCCCATAAGTGTTTTTTTATTAGTGATTGACTTTTGTTAATAGATTGCTATAAATGAATGAGAGCCAGAGCGTTATGAGCTATAGTCCAAGCAATTGTTCCACTCGGTGCACTTCTTCCAAGTCGCTCGAAGAGCGCAGGGTGAGTTTTGCTTTTGTCAGCACTTGCTCTGTTTTTGCTTTCCAGGCAATTGCCAGTTCGTTGTGTTCCTTTTCGGCTTTCGTCAGCGTGTTGCGCAAAGCCATGAATATGCCGATGATGGCTCCGAATGTGAAGCCGAAAACAAGGAATCCGGCTCCAAAAGCCGACAGGAACATCGTGATGGCCGTGCTTGTTCCGTCGCTCTTTTCGGTGACGCTTGCTCCAAGAATGCCCAGCGGAATGCCTCCGAGGGTGCCGATAATAACCACTGTCTTGACGAACTTCAGAATCATCGACTTGATGCTGGGCTTGATGGTTTTGGCGTTGGGAGCCGCTTGCGTAAGGAATTCAAGCAAATCTTCACGAGTGTTGGGCACGGGGAAGGTGGAGATGAGTGTGATTTTCTTGTTCTTCACCACCTCTTTGCTTTCACCACTTGTCTCCAATTTGTTGATTTTCTCAAACAATTCCTTGACCGATGACGTTGCGCGGCCTTTCTCCAATTCGGCTCCGCAAGCCGGACAGCGGTCGGTGAAGGCTGGTATCTCAGCTCCGCAATGAGGGCATTTCTTGTGAGCTGAGTCGGCTTTCTTCTTGATGTTCAGTTCCTGAAGCTTGGCGTTCAGAATCATCTCAGCCTCATCGGGGTCCATGCCTTCGCGTTCGGCTATGCGGCGGATGGTTGACCGTTCTTTCTCGGTGATGAAACCATCGGTCAGAGCAGCCGCAACCAGTTTCTCGATGTGCTCATAAATAGCTTGTTGTTCCATAGCTTTATGTTTTATTTTAGTTGTTTCTCGTAGCTGGCAATGATGGCTTCATCCGTATGGTTCTTATCCAGCGAGCGCAGCTTTTGGAGAGCCTCCAGTGCCTTCTTGCGCCAGATTCCGGAGAAGTAGTTGTAGTCGATGGTTGCCGTTGCGCGGTTCACTTTCTTCGCCCAGAAGTAGGCGATGGGGATTCCGTAGAATGCTGAGAAAAACGCAACGCCCAACATGTCGGCGCCAAAAGAAAATTCGCTGGGTTCGCCCATCGTCATTAACTCCAAGAACACCAACGACCCCAAATAGACAGCAAGGCTCATGAAGACGAACCGTTTCCAGAATGTGTCGAGATAACGGTCGACAAAGCCCCTCTTCTTGGCGTTTGGAACAGCCATAGCGAGGAATTCAACCAGCTCGTTGCGATTGTCGGGAACTTGGAACGACTGCAGGATGCGCGTCTTCTGAGCTCTTTGTTCCACGCGAGTGATTGACCGTCTTTCCACTTCTTGCAATTCGTCATAGAGCTTCTGCACCACGCTCATGGCTTTCTGGTCGCGGAACTCATAGCCGCAAGTGGGGCATCGGGCAACAAATTCGTCTACCTCGGTTCCGCATTTCGGACACTTCCTTTTTCCGCTTTGCTCGCGTTGCTGCTGTTCGATTTCCTGTATGGCGGCATCGAGCAACAGCTCAGCCTCGTCGGGGTCGGTACCATCGAGTGTCAGCACGTCCAGCAACTTCTTCCGTTTGTCGTAGTTGATGGCTCCTTCTTTCATTGCTGCGAGCACCATCTCTCTGATGTGGTCGTTTGAAATCATGGCGTTTGGTTTTCTTATTGGTTATATAAATTTAGATTCTTTGCAAAGATAAAGAAAAAACGGCAAACCTCCAAAGATTTACCGTTTTTTTCGCTATTATTCCTTTTGCGTTTTCTTTGTCTCCTTCGGTTGGAGAACAAGAGGGCGCCCTGTGTCTCAGGGCTTTTGCTGTTTCAAAGCTTCCTGAATGTCCGACAACGTCAGTTCAGCCAGCTCGTCGGCGCTGAGGTTTTTCGATTTGTTCAGCCTGTTGGCTTGACATTGAATGGCTTTCTCGAAAAGGTTGCGCACGTAGCGGGCGTTTCCAAAGTTGCGCGTCTTGTTGTCCACCACAATTTCCAATTGCTCGCGCAGGTTCTTAGCAGCCTCTTGGGTGATGGTGTATTCGTTTTTGCGGAGATACATGCGGAAGATTTGGTAGAGCTCTTCAGCGGTGTAGTCGGGGAAATTGATGTATCTGCTGAATCGGGATTGCAGGCCGGGGTTGGACTCGATGAACTTCTTCATCTCGTTGGTGTATCCGGCCACGATGACCACAAGGCGGTCGCGGTCGTCTTCCATGCGTTTCAGGAGCGTTGCAATTGCCTCAGCACCATAGTCTTGCGAGCTGTGGCTTTGGGTGAGCGCATAAGCTTCGTCAATGAAAAGCACTCCGTTGAGCGCCGAGTCGCAGAGGGCGTTGACGCGTGGAGCCGTCTGGCCCACATACTGGCCGATGAGCCCCGAGCGGTCGGTTTCAACCAAATGGCCTTTCTTGAGCACTCCGAGGTCCTTATAGATTCGGGCAACGATTCGGGCAACGGTGGTTTTACCAGTTCCCGGACTTCCTGTGAACACCAGATGGAGCGACAATTTCGGCGTCTTCAGCCCTTTCTCCTTGCGCATCTGCTGCACTTTCACATAGTTGGCCAGCGAACGGACTTCTTCTTTCACTTTCTCCAGGCCGATGAGTTCGTCGAGTTCTTGATAGGGGTCGCCTTCAATAGGCTCGTTCACCACCACGCTGTCTTTGTTTTCAGCGCCTTCCTTGCGGTCTTCTTTTGGGCGGAATCGGTATTTCCTTCCTTGCTCGTCGCCGCTGTTGTCGTTAACTTCGGCCACGAGTTCCTTGTTTTCTTTTTCGTCTTCGGCGTTGAAAACCATCGTCATGATGCCCAGCAAGACGAAGACGGCTGTTGCGCAAACGATGATGATGGTCATTTGCTTGGGGCTAAAGGGATTGTTGCTTCCTATCATTTTTTTGTTTTCTTGATTCAATATAAATATAGGCGCCGAGTGGGAGCAGATAGCACAGCAGGTCAGCCCAATCGAAGGTGCCTGGCAAGAGGTTGGCGGATTGCAAAACCTCAGAGGTGGCTCCCATCAGAGGGATGATGCTCGCGGCGCAGATTTTTTGCTTCGTGGGTTGTCGTTTGAGCAAACAGTCGATGAGCAGCACGTAAGCTGCAGCCCACAATCCTGCAGGCAGACTGTCTGTGACGAAGTGGGGCAGATGGCAGCCGTCAGTCAGTTTCCGAGCCGCTTCGATGGCGGGAGTCAGCCCCAGATGGTCGGCCACGCGGAACATCAGCAACGTCAACGGGCGGAACAGCACGTAGATGGCTCCACCCACCAACAGCAATGCGGCGCTGAGAGACAGTTCGTGCCTTGCTTTCATGTCTGCTTTTGACATCGTTTTTACCGCCTACAAATGTACGAATTTTCTTTCAATAAAGCATCAATCCGAGCGTAAAAAATAGCTTCTTCTGGTTTGCTCTTCTATTGTTTTCCGCGGAAATAGCGGCTTGCAAAATGGTTCGAGCGTCCTTTCTTTGTCAAATTAATTCTGAATTTCAGGCCCTAAAAACGGCCTGTTTTTTGAAGTGGAGAAGATTCGGGTGCTAAAAACGCAAAAAATCGACGTTTTTGCAAACAGCTGACCATCAGCAAGTTCCGTTTTCTTTACATCTTCGACTCTTTCAAAAGCTATGCTTTGAGGTTGTCAGAGCTATGCTTTGAGCCTCTCACTTGTGGCAAATAAGCGTGTCAAAAGCCACAAATGACAAGGTAAAAAGCCACAAATGACAACCTCAAAGACGGCAAATGACGATTCAACGAGATGAAAATGGGAGCGGAAAAGCGGAATCATCACTTTTCAGCCCTTGTTTCTGCTCTAGATTGTTGATGAAAGTTGACAAACTTTTGTCAAATAAAATGACAATAAAAAACGATTAAAACGTGGTTTCCTTTTGTTATATCGATAAAATTGTTTAACTTTGCAGAAAGAACAAATTAAAATAATGCCTATGAATATATGTATTGTGGCTGGCGCAAGGCCTAATTTCGTGAAAGTGGCGCCCATCGTGCGAGCCATCGAGAATGCTCGGAGCCACGGGCGCGACATCGAGTTTTCGTTGGTTTATGCCGGAAAAGAGGACGATGCAACGCTTGAGGAGTCGCTCTTCGAGGATTTGCAGATTGCTCGCCCGAGTGTGTTCTTGGGTGTGGATTGCGAGAACTTGAACGAGCTGACCGGTCAGGTGATGTCGGCTTTCGAACACTATCTGCAAGCCAACAAGACCGACGTGGTGATTGTTGTAGACGACTTGGCTTCAACGATGGCGGCTGCGATTGTGACAAAGAAGCAAGGCGTGAAGTTGGCTCATCTGGTGGCTGGCACGCGTAGTTTCGATATCAAGATGCCGAAGGAAATCAACCGTCTGGTGATTGACGGTTTGAGCGACTTGCTCTTCACGGCTGGGATGGGCGCGAGCAGCATTGCCACTCGCGAAGGCGCTGAACTGTCGAAGATTTACACCGTGGGCAACATCCTGATGGATACGCTTCGGTTCAATATCGGCAGATGGAAAGCACCCGCCGACTTGGCTGAACTGGGCGACAAGGGTTATTTGGTTTTCACCCTGAATCGCAAGGCTCTGTTGGCCGACGAGGAGAATCTGAGGCGGATGGTTGAGGCTGTTGCACGGAATGCCGGCGGTTTGCCTGTGGTGGCTCCGTTGCGTGAAAGGGCGCGGGCGGTTGTTGGAAAGATTGCCGGGCAATTGGGTTTGCCGCCCTCGACTTTTGTGCTTCATGCTCCTTTGAGCTATTTGGAGTTCGGTTGGCTGACCACTCATGCTCGCGGCATCATCACCGATTCGGGCAACGTGGCCGAAGAAGCAACGTTCAACGGAGTGCCTTGCATCACGCTGAACAGCTATACTGAACACATAGAAACCGTGAAGGTGGGCACGAATGTGCTTGTCGGAGAAGATGCTGAACTGCTTGGTGAGATGGTGGGGAAGATGGTGCGAGGCGAATGGAAGTCTGGCAGTCTGCCCGACCGATGGGATGGTCGCTCTGCTGAGCGCATCGTTCAGATTTTGATGGAATTGAAGGATTGAAAACAGATAAATACAGAAAGAATATGAGGAAGATAGCACTCATCACAGGAGCCACAAGCGGAATCGGCGAGGCTTGCGCACGTCGGTTTGCGCAAGGTGGGTACGACGTTGTGATTACAGGACGTAATACGGAGAAGCTCGCGATGCTGAAAGCCCAGTTGGAAGTCGATGGCTCTGAGGTTGTCGCACTGCCGTTTGATGTTCGCGACCGCCAAGCCGCCACTGCGGCCGTGAATTCCCTGAAGGGAAGGTGGGCTGACGTTGATGTACTCGTCAACAATGCTGGCTTGGCGTTGGGGTTGGAGAAGGAGTACGAAGGCGACATAGACGAGTGGGAGACAATGGTTGATACCAATATCAAGGGATTGCTCACGATGACTCGGCTGATTGTCCCGCATATGGTGGAACGCAATAGCGGTCATGTTATTAATATCGGTAGCGTTGCGGGCGATGCTGCATATGCTGGCGGCAATGTCTATTGTGCCACGAAAGCGGCTGTGAAAGCCCTTTCTGACGGGCTTCGGATTGATGTTGCCGACACTTGCGTGCGTGTTACAAATGTGAAGCCGGGCTTGGTGGAAACCAATTTCAGCGTCACACGTTTTCGTGGCGACCGCAATCGGGCAGACAATGTCTATCAAGGTGTGAAGCCTCTTACTGGTGACGATATCGCCGACGTGTGTTTCTATGCGGCTAGTGCGCCGCCTCATGTGCAGATTGCCGAAGTGCTGGTTCTGGCTACTCATCAGGCCAACGGCTCCGTTATCAGCCGCAACAATCAGCGTGAGGAGACGCCGTCTAAGTAGTGTTGCTGAGTTGAATTGTCTAATGGTTTAAAAAGAATAGTGAAATGAGAGCGTTAAAGGTGATGTTGATAGTTGTCGGCTTGATATTTGGGTTGACGGCTGAAGCACAGAAAATCGTGCAGCGTTATGCTTTTGAAGGAACGTTGGCAGGCAAGACTCCTGTTCGTTTGGCATTCGAGGTGAATGCAGAGAAAATTGCTGCTGGCGCCATATATTATCCCAATGCGAAGAATCCCGCGCAAATCCTTATCGTGGGTAGTACTTTGGAACCCAATTCATTCCATTTCCGTGAGTTCCAAGACAATGGATATGTGACGGGCTCCATGAGTTTCCAGATTAAGAATGGCAGATTGACAGGCACTTGGACGAATCCCAAGACGGGTAAGCAACTGGCGTTCACGGGTATGCGAAGCATCGCGTTTCCTCAGGGATTCGGTGGTAAACTGGTGCCTGAAAGTCCCGACCACATCGGCAAGGAATACGAATACTCGTTCTACAACGAGAACTACAAGGCTGATATGGGAGGTTCGGTCAGTTTCAAGGCGGCTGGAAAGAATCGTGTCAGCTTCTATGTGAGCAACTGTCCGCAGAACATTGCCGAGGGTGAGAGCGAGAAAGGTCGGCCTGCCGTGCTGTCGGGCAACTATTTCAAGTATCTGAATGTCAACGAGTGCGGCTATGGATTCGAAGCATTCTTTTATCCTCGTTTCGTGATTCTGAGGACGGTGACCGATTTCGAATCCATTCATTGCTTTGGCTTGAATGCCACTTTTGAGGGCGCATACATCAAAACAAAGGAATGAACAAGCGTGTGATTCCCGTTGTGGGTATGGCATGTTCGTCGTGTTCCGCCAATGTGGAGCGCACGTTGCAGTCGCTTGAAGGCGTCGTGTCGGCAAGTGTGAATCTTGCCAGCCGTTCGGCGTTGGTGGAATGGAATCCGGATGTGATATCGCTTGAACAGATGAAGGAAGCCGTGAACGGTATTGGTTTCGATCTCGTAATTGAAACCGATCGTTCGGTGGTGGAGATTGAACGACGCGAATATGCATCGCTTCGAAAGAAGACGTTGCTTTCGTGGCTGTTTGCCTTGTTGGTGATGGCGGTTTCGATGGGGTGGCTGAAAGTGGGCTCACGTAGTGCAGCCAACCAGGTGGCTTTAGTCATTGCGTTGGCAAACATCCTGATTTGTGGCCGCCAGTTCTATGTTTCAACTTTCCGGCAGTTGCGCCACAAGTCGGCCAACATGGATACATTGGTGGCTTTCTCTACAGCCATCTCGTTCGTCTATAGTGCTGTGGTGACCTTGTTCCTCAGCCATCCTGAACCAGCATTCGACACCTTCTTCGATGCTTCGGTCATGATAATCACGTTTGTCTTGACTGGACGATTGTTGGAAGAGCGGGCTAAGAACGCCACAGCTTCAAGCATCCGGACGTTGATGGGCTTGCAACCGAAGACGGCACGTGTTGTGAGAGGCGATGACGTTGATGAAGTCCCTCTCTCTACAGTATCCTTGGGCGATGTTCTCGAAGTGAGGGCGGGGGAGAAGATTCCTGTGGACGGGAATGTCACATGGGCAGAAAGCTTTATGACTGCTGACGGTGCTTATGTTGACGAATCCATGATAACAGGCGAGCCGACTCCCGCTTTGAAACGCCGAATGGATAAAGTTTTGGCTGGTACAGTTCTTCAGCAGGGCCGACTGCGTTTTCGCGCTACACAGGTGGGCGAGCAGACTGCGTTGGCGGGCATCATCCGGATGGTGCAGCAGGCTCAAGGCTCGAAGGCTCCCGTGCAGCGTGTGGTGGATAGATTGGCTTTGATATTTGTACCCACGGTGACGATGATTGCGTTGCTCACTTTCATCGTATGGTGGATAGTGGGTGGCAATGCAGGCCTTCCTCATGCCATTGTCTCGGCAGTTGCCGTGTTGGTCATTGCTTGCCCGTGTGCAATGGGATTGGCAACCCCTACAGCTCTGATGGTGGGAATAGGAAAGGCGGCGGAAAAGAATATATTAATCAAAGACGCCACAGCATTGGAGAACATGCGGAAGGTTGATGCATTGGTGATTGATAAGACGGGTACGCTGACCATTCCGAATCAGAGCATTGATTTTACAAAGGCCGACCATCTGCCGTTTGAGGAGCGGGAAACCTTGAAGCCGCATGCGGTGGAGGCGATGAGTGACTTGCGTTCATCGGGCATAGAGGTCTATTTGATGAGCGGCGACAAAGCCGAAGCTGTCGGCTATTGGGCAGAAAAAGTGGGGATTGAACATTGGCAGAGCGAAGTGAAACCTGCTGATAAGGAAAACCTTGTTCGAAAGTTGCAAGGCGAAGGCAAACATGTAGCTATGGTGGGCGATGGAATCAACGATTCGCAGGCTTTGGCAACGGCTGATGTGAGCGTAGCCATCGGTACGGGAACGGATGTGGCGATGGATGTGGCTCAAGTGACGTTGATGGGAAAAGACCTTCGTGCGTTGCCCGAGGCTATTGAATTGTCGAAGCACACGGTGGGGATGGTCCGCCAGAATCTGTTCTGGGCGTTTGTCTATAATGTGGTCAGCATTCCGTTGGCTGCTGGTGTGCTCCATCTTTTTGGTGTCGATTTCCAAATCACTCCCGTTTGGGCGTCGGCATTGATGGCTTTGTCGAGCATCAGCGTGGTCTTGAACAGCCTCAGGTTACGTTGGACAAGCAAGTGACCATTAAATGATAGGATTTCAAGACGTGTTTTAGCAAATATTTATTAATCTTATTTAAAAAATGTCCGTTTTGGTGTAAAAATGACAAAATGATTGTTTTTTTTGTGTTTAAAAACGAGATAGTCAGAAAATTTAATGTTAACTTTGCAAATTATTAGAAACTATACACTTTATTAATCAGTACAAAACAAAATGGAACAACAGAAAGTAAGCCCTGCCGAGGGTAAGTTAGGAATTTTGGTGGTTGGTTGTGGTGCTGTGTCCACAACTTTCATGACAGGTGTCTTGATGGCTCGCAAAGGCCTGACAAAGCCTGTAGGTTCAATGACTCAGTACGACAAAATTCGTATTGGCAAGGGCGATGCAAAGAAATATCTTAAATACGATGAGATTGTCCCGCTGGCCAGTCTCAACGACATCGTGTTCGGTTGCTGGGATGTTTATCCTCAGAATGCTTTCCAGGCAGCTATGTATGCCGAAGTGCTGAAGGAGAAAGACATCCTGCCCGTGCGTGATGAACTGGAGAAGATTGTTCCCATGAAGGCTGCGTTCGATAAGAATTACGCCAAGCGTCTTGATGGCGACAATGTGAAAGATGCCAAGACACGTTGGGAGATGGTCGAGATGTTGCGCGAAGACATCCGCCAGTTCAAGCAGAAGAACGACTGCGCCCGCATCGTGGTGCTTTGGGCAGCCAGCACAGAGATTTATGTACCCGTTGACGAGAAGGTTCATTATCAACTCGCCGACCTTGAAGCCGCTATGAAGGCTGACGACCGCGAGCACATTGCACCCTCTATGTGCTATGCTTATGCAGCCCTTCAGGAAGGTGCTCCTTTCATCATGGGTGCTCCGAACACAACGGTAGACATTCCCGCCATGTGGGAGTTGGCCGAAAAGACCCGCATGCCTATTGCCGGCAAGGACTTCAAGACCGGCCAGACGCTCGTGAAGAGTGGTTTCGCTCCGATTATCGGTACACGCTGCCTGGGTCTCAGCGGATGGTTCTCAACCAACATTCTTGGCAATCGTGACGGACTTGTGCTTGACGAGCCAGCCAACTTCCGCACCAAGGAAGTTTCGAAGCTCTCTACGCTGGAGACTATCCTGAAACCCGACGTGCAGCCCGACCTTTACGGACACGGCAACGACGAGGATACGCAGTATTACCATAAGGTTCGCATCAACTACTATCCTCCACGCAACGACAATAAGGAGGGATGGGACAACATCGACATCTTCGGATGGATGGGCTATCCCATGCAGATTAAGATTAACTTCCTCTGTCGCGACAGCATTCTGGCTGCACCGCTCTGCCTCGACCTTTGTCTCTTGAGCGACCTCGCTGCACGTGCCGGACGCTATGGAACACAGCGCTTCCTCAGCTTCTTCCTGAAGAGCCCGATGCACGACTACACGCAGGGTGAAGAGGCCGTCAACCATCTCTATCAGCAATATACCATGTTGAAGAATGCCATCCGCGAGATGGGTGGATATGAGGCCGACGAGGAAATCGATTAATAGTCCCGCTATACGAATCGACAAAACGAAACCATGAAAATGTAGTTTGCTGACTCGTTATCAAGGTTTCAGTCAAAATAAAACAACGCGTTCGCAATTTCTACGAGCGCGTTGCTTTTTTATTTGCCATTTGGCTTTGAAAATGAAAGCATAGCTTTGACAAGCTCAGACATATGCTTTGACAGGCTCAGATATATGCTTTGACAAACTCAGATATATGCTTTGGCTTTGTCATTCAATGTTTACTCAACTACAAGCCGTCGGCTCTTTGGATATTTCACGCGATATTGCAGTATGAGTTCGCGTTGTTCTCCAGGCTGCAGTTGCAGTTCCCAAGTGACAAAACCACGTTCTTTGTCGAGTTTTCCGCCACTCAATTCCTCGGCTGTCACGGTGATGTTGCTGTTTTGTGAGACTGGAATCTGGTCTTGCAGCTTCAGTCCTACAGCCTCCTTGCGGGTGTTCTTCACCGTGATGCGCCAAGTCATATTTTGCTCCTGAGTCGAAGCAAGCAGCTTGTGCGTGCTGCGGTCGGCCACCTTTACGCGTTGGATGCGAATGCCATTATCGCGCCCAAGCGAGAAGTGCAGTGTGTCGGTGGGTTGTGACGGGTCGATGATGGTTTTTCCGACGAACGAATTTTCGAAATAAACGTTGGCTTCGCCTTCGAGCAGACTCAACTGCTGCCAGCTGGTAGCGTCGGCCACGAGGAATGCATCTTTGTCGGCGCGCGGAATGCCGTGATAATTGTATGTGGCAGGCAGTTCGTATCGTCCAATCTCGGTGGTTGTTGTTTTGCCGTTAGCAGGTATGGTGAGCAGTTTCTTGATTTCGAATTCGTATCCGAATTGTGCTTTCTGCTCTTCCACTTCCACCAAGTCGCTTTGTTTCATCACCATTGGGCGTGCACCAACCGCAGCGTTCAGCCTGGGCAATTCTTCCTCTTCCATTGCAGCTGCGGAGTCGTTTGCCCGGCCGCGTCTCTTTGCTTTGCTTGAGCCATATCCCACGACAACCACTTCGTTCAGGGCTGCTTGGTCTTCCTGCAGAGTGACATTCAGCGTGGGACCGGTGGCGGTGCGAGTTTGTGATGCGTAGCCGATGAAGCTGAACTGAAGGCGATGTTTGTCGCGTGGCAACGTAATGGAATAACGTCCATCTATATCGGTAACAGTTGCGATTTGAGTTCCCACGATGGTGACCGTTGCACCGATGATAGGTTCGCCGTCGTTGTCAGTCACCCTTCCCTGTACACCGTTTTCTAAGCTTTCTTGGTCGTATCGAGGTGCTTGCCGACCATAGTCAATCCAGTAGGTTTGCAGTTCGGGAGCTATGTTCGAATGGCTGGGGTTGGCTGATGAAAGGGTGACGGGAATGTTCTTCCATTCCTCTTCGGTCTTTTGGAATACGTTGGCCTTGTATGAAAGCTGCAAGGGCTGAGTGATGCCGATGGAACGGATGTCGTAGGTGGGATACCAACCTGCGTTCTTTACATAATATACAAGGTCGAACTCAGCTCGGCCGGCTTGCGCCATATCCAGTTTCACGTCCACGTCGATGGCGGCTTTCAGTTTCAAGGCGGCTATCGAGTCGAGTGTCTTCTGCCGTTGCTGCCGAACTTCGTCGAGTTGTTCGATTTCCTCGTCCAGCGCCTTCATGCGTTTCTTCAGCGAGAGCAGTTCCTGGGAATAATAGTTATTGAGTTCCTTGATTCCAGCCAGAGGAGTCACGGCTGTGCGTCCAGCCACCGAGCTGTTGGTCTTCAGCATCTCCAGTTGGGCCACAATCACTTCCTTTTGCGCTTCCAGCTCTTGTTGCTTGTCAACGATGGCTTTCACGTTTTTCTTTGCTTCGTCACGTTGCCGGCTCTGCTTCAGGCTGTCGGGGTGGGTGGTGCGATAGTTCACGCCCAGCACGGTGAGCTTTCCGCGCGCCTTCACTTGCATGCTTTTCGTATCTGTGTAGGGTGAAAGTCCCGTGAAGGTAATCGTCTGTTCACCTGCCGTGAGGTTCATTGATGTCGAGCGTTGAACTTGCGCTCCATTCATGAACACCGTCACCTTTTGCACGGGGGCGTCTTTCTTTTCACCTTGCGCCCAAGCGGCAAGAGTGGAAATGGCCAAAGTGGCGATTAGAATTTGTTTTTTCATGTTATGATAAAGTTTTAGTTTGTAAATATTCTTGCGGTTTCATTCGTCTTCGAATCTATTTGTTAGGGAACAGGATAGTTGTAGCGTCCGTAGTACAAGTTGTCGGGATTGGGAAGCCATTGCTTCTCGAGCGACACCTCGATGCTGAACGACGGGTTGAAATTATATCGCACGGCAGCACCGATGCGGTCGCCCCATCCGTTGTGCAATCCTCCGAGCGAGTACATGCTGCTATAGAGTGGGAGAGGGGCTTGATGGTTGTTGGCCAGGCTCTTCTGTGCATAGATGTAAGCCTCCCAGTGCTCGTCGAACTGATAGCCGAACACAGCAGAAAGCCCTGCCTCGCGGAAATTGTCCCGACCCCACGAGAGGTTGTTGAAGTAACCGCCCACAGCGAGCGAAGCGCGTTCGCTCAACGGCATTGCATACATCGCCGAGATGGATTGTCCAAAGCCCACTCCGCTCCGGGCGTGTTTGCCGAATTGTGCCGACACCGATGCGCCCAAGCTGACGTTGAGTCCGCTGTGCAGTTGCCAGTTATCCCACCGTCCAAACCAATAGGGCGACAACGAGAAAGGATGCACGTGCCCGTATGTGTTCAGGGGCAGCAGATGCAACGAGTCGGGGCCGATGGATGTCGGGAATTGTGAAATGTGAGACGGCGCCTGGGTTGCAGAACCAGCCAACTGTGGAGTCGGCTCGATGATGTCGATATTCGATTCCAGTTGGTTGCTCTCTGTTTGTGAGAAAGCTGTCGACCATCCCATGAAGAGCATGAAAGAGATAACAATTCGTTTCATCATATCGCAAAGTTATTCATTTTTTCACGAGAATGCAACAAGTGTCAAGATTATTTACGGATTTTTTACTGAATTTATTTTGCCGTTCATCTGATTTATGCTATTTTTGCGGCGATTAATATTACATAACAAAAAGATGAATAGAAGGATAATGACCATTATGGCGATGGCATTGCTCTGGATGGGCGTGCCTGCTATTGCACAAACAGAGAATACACAGCAGACCGAAACCTTTGGCGAGCGTTTCTCGCGTTTGGCCAAAAAAACGGTGAAGGAAATGGAGAAGGCTGGTCACAGTTTGGGCGACGCCATCGGTTTTGACGACCGTGTGAATCCCGTTGAGGATGATGGCGACAGCGTGAGGATTGGCGGAACATACTACATGCCATTGTACACCACGAACCTTTATAAGGGTTCAGATGCGCGCATATATACCGATGAATGCCGCAAGCGTTTCAAGGAACGTTTCCCTGAAGCCGAAATCAAGTCGGTGACGTTGCCGCAGACGCAATGGGTGTCGTCTACGTTGAAGCGTGGAAACAAGGTAGTGTCATACACTCAGACGATGTATTGCTATGTGTTAGCTAAGGATGGCGACGACGGCTATATCAACGCCCGCTTCAGCTTCACGCGTTCCAAGCAGCCCGGCTCTGTCTATAAACGCGAGGCCAACGGTTGGCCGAGATGGGAGAAGACCGACGTGATTCCTATGGCCGACTATCAGCAGATGAGCAAATAAGAAATAGTATATCATTTTTATATGGGATTCTTCAAATCATTGTTCGGCGGTGCAAGTGAATCGCCTGAAGATAAGAAAAAGGAAGAGGAGTCGAAAAATTTCGATGTGTTGAAATACGATGGTGTGCGTGCCCTCAATCAAGGTCAGGCCGCCTATGCCGTGCGTTGCTTCCAGCATGCATTGGAGTTGCGCGACGATCTCGAAACCCGCGACTATCTCTCGCTGGCCTATGTGCGCATGGGCGACTTGCTTCCAGCCTATGAGCAGTTGCAGAAACTGGCCGAGGCACAACCCGACAACCAGCAGATTCTGTTGCGAATGGCTGAGGTGGCCTACATGATGGAGGACTATGGTGCATTGTCGTCGGCGTGTGAAAAAGCGTTGCTCATTGATGGCGAAAATCCTATGGTGCATTATCTGTATGCTCGTGGATGCGCCGGACAGGGAGACGACGTGAATGCCATCGCTATGCTCACCAAGGCCCTCACTCTGAAAGACGACTATGCCGAAGCCTACTTGATGCGCGGTGAAACGCTGTTGCGGATGGGGGATGTGGCTGGAGCCGACGATGACGTGAAGTGGTTGGTCGAACATCTGGCTGAGAACGAAGACGTGCTCCTGTTGAAAGCAAGGGTGGAAGAAGCCAAAGGCAACAGGGACGAAGCCGTGCTTATATATAATAAGGTAATCGAGTTGAACCCGTTCAATGTTGCCGCCTTCCGCGGACGAGGTGCTGTGAAGTTGGCACTGGGCGACAAACAGGGTGCTGAAGAAGACATGCGGATGGTGCTCGAGCTGAATCCGCACGAAGCTGATGGCGTGAACGGACAATACACCGCTGAGGGAACCGAAGACATTGCGCAAAAAGTGCAAGAGGCCTATCGCAACAACAACCCCTTCGGGCTGGGTTGACCGGGCGAAGGGTTGAAAGGCTGAAAACGCCCCAAAGTGGTAAAATGTAAGTCTAATCGCGATTTTTCTTGCAAAATGTTTGCGAGATTCGTTTTTTTGTTATACTTTTGCACCCGAATCAATAAGAATCAACAATTCAAATCATCGTTATGACTCATTCATACGCATACTTTTACGGCTATTACTTTTACTTTGCAAAGAATTGCAGAGCGGGAAGTTGCGTATAATTCCATTTGAACGATGAAGAGAATAGAAACAATAACGAAACGGTCCCGCTCTAACAAGAGTAGGACCGTTTTAGTTGGAATAAAGATATCAACAACAAAAACGGCATAAGAAAGAAAACATGAAACGAATAGCCATCCAAGGAGAGAACGGATCGTTCCACGACATCGCAGCCCACCAGTATTTCGAGGGTGAGCAGATACAGATAATTTGTTGCTCAACGTTCGAACAGGTGTTCGCACAGATGGCAGCCGACCCCACCATCATTGGGATGCTCGCCATAGAGAACACCATCGCTGGCAGCCTGTTGCACAACTATGAACTGCTGCGCGACTCGGGAACCACTATCGTGGGTGAACACAAGCTCCACATCGAACATTGCATCTGCTGTCTGCCGGAAGATTCGTGGGAGACATTGACCGAGGTGCACTCTCATCCCGTCGCCCTGATGCAGTGCCGCCATTTCCTTGACAAGCATTCCACGCTGAAGGCTGTTGAAACCGAAGACACAGCCGGTGCTGCCGAAGCCATCAGCCGAAACGTTTGTCGCGGGCAAGCAGCCATCTGCAACAGTAGTGCTGCACGCCTCTATGGGTTGAAGGTGCTGGAAAACCAGATTGAGGACAACAAGCACAATTTCACACGTTTCCTCGTCGTTACCAACCCTCGCAAGGCCGACTTCCTTCGTTCGTTGGAACAGTCCGACAAAGCCAGTCTTGTCTTCTCTTTGCCCCACGAGGAAGGCTCACTTTCCAAAGTGCTGACCATCCTTTCGTTCTATAGCATCAACCTGACGAAAATCCAGTCGCTGCCCGTCATCGGACACGAATGGGAATACATGTTCTATGTCGACGTGACCTACCAAAATCTCACTCGTTACCGTCAGTCGATTGATGCCATCATCCCATTGACTAAAGAACTTAAAATACTTGGTGAATATGAGCAATGTTAAACCAGCCGACCGATTGTCAGAGGTCCAGGAATATTATTTCAGTAGAAAACTCAAGGAAGTGGCCAAGATGAATGCTGAGGGAAAAGACATCATCTCCCTCGCCATCGGGTCGCCCGACATGCCTCCTTCGAAGCAGACCATCGACAAACTTTGCGAGGTGGCTGCCCAACCCAACGCTCACGGCTATCAGCCCACGATGGGTACGCCCGAGCTGCGCGAGGCTATGGCCGCGTTCTATCAACGTTGGTATGGCGTGGAGCTCGATGCAAAGTCCGAGGTTCTGCCACTTATAGGTTCCAAGGAAGGCATCCTGCACGTCACCCTCGCTTTCTGCAACCCAGGCGACCAGGTGCTCGTACCCAATCCCGGCTATCCCACATACACCTCACTTTCCAAGATTCTTGGAACTCAAATCGTGAACTACAACCTGCGGGAGGATAATGGATGGCAACCCGATTTCGATGAGTTGGAGCAGATGGACCTGAGCCGTGTGAAACTCATGTGGACCAACTATCCCAACATGCCCACCGGAGGGCGTGCACGTCGTGAGACTTATGAGCGTTTGGTGGCGTTTGCAAAGAAACACGACATCGTTGTCGTCAACGACAATCCCTATTCGTTCATTCTCTCCGAAGAGCGCCTCTCGCTGATGCAAGTTCCCGGTGCCAAAGACTGCTGCATAGAGTTCAATTCTATGTCCAAGAGCCACAACATGCCGGGCTGGCGTGTGGGTATGTGTGTCACCAATGCCACTTTCATTTCGTGGATACTCAAAATCAAGAGCAACATCGACAGCGGTACGTTCCGAGGTATACAACTCGCCGCTGCCGAAGCCTTGACGGGAAACAGCGAAGAATGGCATCGCGAGGCCAACATCAACACCTACCGCCGCCGCCGCGATGTGGCCGAGCAGATAATGACCACTCTCGGATGCACATTCGACCCCTCTCAGGTGGGAATGTTCCTTTGGGGACGCATCCCCGACAGCATTGCGAATGTGGAAGACCTCACCGAACGCTTGCTGCACGAAGCTCGTGTGTTCATCACGCCCGGCTTCATCTTCGGCTCCAACGGCCAGCGCTACATTCGCATATCCCTCTGCGCCAAAGAAGAGAAAATTCAGCTGGCGCTGGAGAGAATAAAAGAGATGAAAGATTAAAGATTAAAAATGAAAGATGAACGATTAAAAATTAAATAATTCGAAAATATGGAACTTGAATTAGAAGCCCTCAAACTTCCCAGCGACAACCAACGCCCCTTCGTCATAGCAGGCCCATGCAGTGCTGAGACCGAAGAGCAAGTCATGACAACAGCAAGGCAACTCCGCGAAAAGGGCTGCCACAACTTCCGCGCCGGTGTGTGGAAGCCGCGCACCAAGCCCGGTGGGTTCGAAGGACACGGAGAGAAGGCACTCCCTTGGCTGAAGCAAGTGAAAGAAGAGACCGGCATGCTGGTGGCCACCGAAGTGGCAACGCCCGAGCATGTGGAGCTGTGTCTCAAATATGGCATCGACATCCTTTGGATTGGCGCCCGCACCACAGCCAACCCCTTTGCTATGCAAGCACTTGCCGACGCCTTGCAGGGTGTTGACGTTCCCGTCTTCGTGAAGAATCCCGTCAACCCAGACATCGAGTTGTGGATAGGGGCAATGGAGCGACTCAACCAGGCTGGTGTGAAGCGGCTCGGAGCCATCCATCGCGGCTTCTCGTCTTATGACAAGAAAATCTATCGCAACACCCCGCAGTGGCAGATTCCCATCGAACTCCGCCGCCGCATTCCCGAGCTTCCCATCATCAGCGACCCCAGCCACATCGGCGGACGCCGCGAACTCATCGCACCGCTCTGCCAGCAGGCTATGGACCTCGGCTTCGACGGACTCATCGTTGAAAGCCATTGCGACCCCGACAAGGCCTGGAGCGATGCCAAGCAGCAAGTCACCCCCGATGTGCTCGACTACATTCTCTCGCTGCTCGTCATTCGCGACGAAACTGTCACCACCGAGGGCATCACCCAGCTGCGCCATCAGATTGACGAACTCGACAACCAGCTGATGGACCTTCTTGCCAAGCGCATGCGTGTGTGCCGCGAAATCGGACAGTACAAGAAGGAGCACAACATGACCGTGTTGCAGACCAACCGCTACAACGAGATTCTCGAGAAGCGTGGTGCACAGGGTTCGCTCTGCGGAATGGCTCCCTCGTTCGTTGCTCAAGTGTTCGAGCACATCCACGAAGAGTCTGTGCGTCAGCAAATTGAAATAATCAACAAATGATAGTTGGTGTCACCCACCACCCAAAGAAATATGAAAATACTAGTCATGGGCGCAGGAAAGATGGGAAGTTTCTTCATCGACCTGCTCAGTTTCGAACACGAAGTTGCCGTTTTCGAGAAAGACCCGCAACGCATGCGGTTCACCTACAACTGCCAGCGGTTCACCGAACTCGAGGAGATTCGGGAGTTCAAGCCCGAACTTCTGATTAATGCCGTCACCGTCAAATACACCATCCCTGCCTTCCGCGAGGTGATTCCCTATTTGCCGAAAGACTGCATCATCACCGACATCGCTTCGGTGAAGACTGGGCTCAAGGAGTTCTACGAGTCCACAGGCATGCGCTATGCCAGCACTCACCCCATGTTCGGCCCCACCTTCGCCAACCTCAACCAACTGGCTGAAGAGAACGCCATCATCATCAACGAGGGCGACTTCATTGGGCGGCTCTTCTTCAAGGACATCTACCAGAAACTGGGGCTCCACATCTACGAATACACCTTCGACGAACACGACAAAACCGTAGCCTATTCGCTCTCCATTCCCTTTGTCTCCACGTTCGTCTTTGCAGCCGTCATGAAACATCAGGATGCACCTGGCACCACCTTCAAACGCCACATGCGCATCGCTAAGGGAGTGCTCAACGAAGACGACTACCTGCTGCAGGAAATCCTCTTCAACCCCTACACACACGACCAGGTGTCGCAAATCCGCACCGAACTCAAGGAACTGCTCGAAATCATCGACAATAAAGATGCTGAGGGCATGAAACGTTATCTCAAGAAAATACGCGACAACGTCAGACGTGACATCGAAGTGAAGTGACACGTATGGCGCACAACACAAGGGTATTAGGACACATCGTGGCGTTCCTGACGGTTGCCGTCTGGGGCTCCACCTTTGTGTTCACGAAGCTGTTGCTGCTTAGCGGACTCACGGCGGCGCAAATCTTCACCCTTCGGTTCATCATCGCCTATGTGTCGCTGATGGTGTTCTCGCTGAGCAGGAAGAGCCACCGCTGGATGGCCGACACGTGGCGTGATGAGCTGCTGATGGTGGGACTGGGGCTCGCGGGAGGCTCGTTGTATTTCCTCACCGAGAACGAGGCCATGAACTACACCACCACCACAAACACGTCGCTCATCGTCTGCCTCTGCCCGCTCTTTGCTACGGCACTCATCGGAGCGTTCTACAAGACCGAACGCCTGCGACCTTCTCAGCTGCTGGGCACATTGCTGGCAGCCATCGGAGTCATCGTTGTGGTGCTCAATGGCCACTTCGTGCTCCATCTGTCTCCCCTTGGCGACTCGCTGGCTTTTGCCGCCTGTCTGTGTTGGGCTGTTTACTCGTTGCTCATGATACCCGCCAATCGCCGCTACGATGTGGTGTTCATCACGCGCAAAGTGTTTTTCTACGGTCTGCTGTCGATGGTTCCCTACTATCTGTGGGTGTCGCCTGCCGAATTCAATCCTTCCATCCTCCACATCTTCAACCCTGCAAATCCCCAATCCTTCAACCCCGCAATCCTCCTCAACCTGCTTTTCCTCGGTTTCATAGCCTCCATGTTGTGTTTCGTGGCGTGGAACTGGGCGATGAAGCAGATTGGGCCCGTCACGGCCACCAACTACGTCTATATCAACCCCGTCACCACCATTGTCTTCGCTTGGCTGATTCTCGGAGAGCAAATCACGGTTTTCTTCCTCCTCGGCACGGTCCTCATTATCGTTGGAATGTATTTGGCGGATAGGAAAAAACAGGCTGTCTAGAGACTTTGGACAATCTCCCGCTACTCCACACCCAAGATGATGTTTACCAAGGCGGTTACATCAGGGATGGTGATGCTTCCATCCTCATCGACATCAGCGCACTCATGGTCATACACGAACGGCTGTGTGCCGTCTTTGCCCAGGATGATGTCCACGAGGGCTGTGACATCGGCTATGGTGACCTTTCCATCTTTGTTAACATCGCCTTTGATGATTTCCACGATGTTTTTAAACTCCCGCCAGTATTGGGCGCTCTGGTAAGCCTCTTTGCTGCCTTTGGGCACATAGAGCGTTGCATTGGCGCGGTTGAAGAAAGTGGACGAAGTAATTGTCAAGGGCGATGCAATATTCACTTTCACCGTCGTCAGATTGGTGCTGCCGTCGCCGAATGCAGCATTGCCAATGGATGTCACAGAGCTGGGAATAGACACTGCTGTCAGACTGCTGCAGAGGGAGAACGCCCCACCACCAATGGTCTCCACACCGTAGGGGAGGGTGACCGATGCGAGACTGCTGCAGCCAGAGAAGGCTCTGGCGCCCACGCTCTTCACGCTGCTGGGAATGTCGACCGAAGCCAGGCTGGTGCATCCATTAAACGCATCATTGCCGATGGAAACCACACTCTCCGGAAGGGTGAGCGAGGCGAGGCTGGTGCACTTCTCGAAAGCCTTGACGCCAATGGATGTCACGCTGTTGGGGATGGAGACATCCCTCAGTCCGCTGCACCCCGTGAACATATAGTTGCTGACAGCCGTCATGCTGTTGGGAAGGGCTACCGAGGTGAGGCTGGTGCAATTCTGGAAAGCGTAGATACCAATGGATGTCACACTGCTGGGGATGCTGATGGATTCAAGGCCGCTGCATTCGCTGAAGGCATACATGCCAACAGTAGTTATGCTACTCGGAATCTCATACGATGTCAGGTTTTCGCAATGATAAAACGCATAATTGCCCAATGATGTCACACTGCTGGGGAGGCTGACCGAAGTCAGGTTCGTGCAATACTGGAATGCCCAATGTCCTACGGCCGTCACTCTGTAGGTCACGCCCTTGTAGCTGACGTATTCGGGTATAACGACATCACCCGTATAGGCCGGCGTGTTGTTCGTTCCGTTGAGCAGATACGTCACAGTCGCTTCCGAGCCTTTGAAAATATAGTAGATGCCATTCACTTCAGCATCATAAGCCGACGCCTCAGTAGCAAAGAGGCATAGAGTGAGGGGAAGCAATAGAGCGAAGAGCCTTTGTTTCATTTTTGTTTAATGGTTTAGTTGTTTAATGGTTTAGTTGTTTCTGTCGTCCGGTTTTATTCCTTCATGCTTTCTTCTTTATTCATTTTTAGACGAGAGAAGGGGCTTTCTTCTTAGTGGAGTGGGGGACTTCTTATTACACTACAAAGATACAAATATTTTTTGAAACCACCAAATTTCAAGGCCCGCTGGCGTGTAAAAATTTGTTAAGAAAACGAGGGAGATACCCCCTTTTTTCTTCAGGAAAATCTCAGCAATTGGGCCTTTCCGATGAAGGTCGGCTGCAAGCCATCTGCACAGTTTTTTATTCGTTGTCTGGAATCAATTCTTGCGCCTCCTTGGAAAGGAACGACTTGATTTCCGAATAAGGAATCGTGTCTATTTCGAAGTATCCTATCGACTCCCACGCGCCATAAAGGAAACCTGCATCCGACAGACCCGTGAAGGCTGTCAGAATCTCTTCATCATACTCATATTTGGGGTATTTCTTGACGAACTTCTTCAAATCCTTATCTGATATTACGTTGTCCAGCCGATGACCATCCCACTTGCGGAAAGTATGAAACTCGTATTCGTGGCTGCACGATCCTCCGCAATAGGTGAATTCTGCGTAATAAGTGACATAGGTATCCGTTTGAGACCATAGTTTCAAATATAAATAATGTGCACCGGCACCATCGGCGTATTTCTCATATAATGGTCTGTAATGGGTGAAGAAATTGCCCAAGATGTTGTCGCCTGTCCATTTGGAAACCTCTTCAAAGGGGATGTGCAGCTTTTCAGCTGGATACTCTCCAGTATCATCCCAATCTATCAATCTGTGCAGCATCTTTGTCGCGAAACACTTCACCGAATCAGTCAAAGGCTGTGGCCCGTCCGTTGGGAAGTCCACCTCAGCACCCAGCTCAAAATGGTTTCCGTCAACGGTGTCGGACGATGCTCTCGAAAAGATGGTAGTGTCAGAAATGGTCTTGACCTCCATCTTTTCATTTACTCTTTTAACAACCTGTTGGTTCTTTCTGTCGTGGCACCCGGCAAAAGCTAGCGACAATGCTATGCCTGCAACAAGAATGGGGAAGTTTCTTAGCTTTTTCATATGCTTGATAGGTTTAGGACGGTTTTTTAATGATGGGTTTCTCATCTGCAATGGTGCGCGCGCATCACCACCACTTTCAATGGCAAAGATACAAAAAATTGGGCACATTGCAAAATAATTGTTGATTAATTTTTGACAAAGGAGGGAGAGAAGCGAACAATTATTTACTGTTCGTCCGGTTGTCATCGCTGTTTTCACCAATGGGGTCGCATTTTGCGACCCCATTGTCTTCCTTGTCCACATGGTTGCGGATAGCTTCGAGTAGAGAATCAACCATAGAGACCGCTCTCGTTGATGAAGATAATGTTTCTGTTCTGACCTGAGTGAACGATTCGTTCACCCAGCTAGTCCTCTGCTTCCACATTTTTTTTACCTTTTTACTTTTTTACCCCTAATTTAGGGCTTCGCCTGCCTCCTCCCTCCATCTCCTATCGTCCAATCGTGAAATGGTCCAATCGTCAAATATTAGGCTGCTCTCGTTGTTGATGATGACTCTGCTCCTGTAGTTAGAACCTGATACCTGAATCAGGTATGAGGTTTTGTCCTCATTGTCCACATGCTGCAGATGGCTTCGAGGAGATAATCAGAGAGTAGAGCCCGCTCTCGTTGATCAACACCAAGTTCGTTTGGTAGTTAGAACCAGTGCACTGAATCGGTGCAGTGGTTTTGTCCTCATTGTCTACATGGTCGCGGATGGCTTCGCGGGTATTCTCGGGATACATGAGCACTGTCGCGATTCGCGACGGTGCCGCTACTAAATGTAGGATTCTTTTGCCTTTTGAATATCATATCTACAAACATTTTTTTGGAAAAACCGCAAATTTCTTTTGTCCGTTCACATTTTTTCCCTATATTTGCACTTGACATTCTTCATGTCGGCCATGAAATCTATTACAACAACTGAGAATAACAATCTAATAAAACACGAATATGAAATTATTGACTCCTTTTAAGCTCTTGGTGCTCATGGCGTTGTAGCTGTGTGCACTCTATCCAATTGCCAAACTGTCCTTTTAGTTCAATAAAAAAATGTAATTAGTAGCAATATGAAAAGATATGTTTTTACCGTAGTAGGTATTATGATGTCTTTGACCTTGTCAGCCCAGTCAGGAAAGTCAAGTGGGGCTCCTGCTAATGTCGAAGCTGTTGACCTCGGCCTTCCCAGCGGAACGAGGTGGGCATCGTGCAACGTGGGAGCCACGAAGCCCGAGGAATATGGCGGGTATTACTCTTGGGGAGAGACGGAGGAAAAGGATAATTATAGTTGGGAAAAGTATAAATATCTTGATGTTTACGAGAAGTATGATGGATATACTCGCATAATTTGTAAAGATATAGGTAATAATATCTGTGGAACGGAATATGATGTTGCTCATGTGAAATGGGGCGGTAATTGGCGCATGCCAACCAAAGCAGAAATGGAAGAACTGCTGGAACAATGCACTACGGAACAAACTGTGCTGAACAAAGTACAGGTGATGAAACTCACAGGGCCAAATGGCAACTTCATTTTTTTGCCTTTCACAGGATTCTACGATGATGGAGATATTGAAAACGAAGGCTTCTGCACGCAATGTTGGTCTGGGGAATTGGATTCATATTCTTCTACATGGGCTCTTGTGATTTATAATGAGGAGAACTATAAGTGGGTTGGCAGATATGGAAGAAATGAAGGGAATTCCGTCCGTCCTGTGATGGACGCACCTTCAGTTTCAAGAGAGGCTATCGACCTTGGTCTGCCCAGCGGAACGATATGGGCAAACATGAATGTGGGAGCATCTAGACCAGAAGAATACGGAACGTATTTTGCATGGGGCGAGACTTCGGCTAAGAGTTCCTATTCATGGGATAATTACATGTGTCCTGAGATGACATGCGGAAAACCAGGAGACCCGGTCTTTGACCTCGTAGGAGATATAGCCGACATTGCAGGAACAAAGTTCGATGCAGCCAAAATGAATTGGGGGGCGTCGTGGAATATGCCTACCGCGAAGCAAGTAGAGGAACTCGCTTCAAACTGTTATTCTTCACTGGTGACAATCAATGGCGTGCAGTGTAGAAAATTAACATCCCGAATCAACGGTAATGAAATCATCTTCCCTTTGGCCGGTGCTCGTTGGTTTGAAGACTTCGCATACGAAGGCTCTTTGTGCTATTATTGGGCTTCCACATTGCGACAAGGGGGGTATGTAAGTCCAGGCAGATTGATAGTAGAAGATGATAGACATGGCTGGGGATGGAGCATGGGAGGAGAGAACGACCGGTTTTGTGGATTTCCTATACGTCCAGTGATGAGAACTACCGTTGCCGACCCCAATCTGACCCTCGGCACCAAGGTGCTCATGCTCACGGAAGGAGAGTCGGTGGCCCTTACCTACACTTATGAGCCATCCGATGCCGACATTTCTGCACTGACGTGGACAACGAGCGATTCCAGCATCGCCACAGTGGATCGCGAAGGCGTAGTCACTGCTGTCAGTGAAGGCTCTTGCACAATCACCGTGTCCTGCGGCTCACTCGGTCTGCAGGAGTGTAGGGTGATTGTAAACAACGTGACCGGCACGTCATCTGGACACGAATATGTAGACCTCGGTCTGCCTTCCGGCACCCTTTGGGCAACCACCAATGTAGGTGCGGAGACACCCGGTGAGACAGGCACTTTGTTGAGTTGGGTAGAGTCTCAAGGCGATGCAGCCTCTGCCTCATGGGGAGCCTATTGGCGATTGCCCATGCGGGAGCAGCTGGAAGAACTCCTCGCCAGCACGTCTTTGGTCTATACTTCGTTGAATGGCACTGAGGGTTTCCTACTCACGAGCCTGACCAATGGCAAATGCATTTTCCTGCCTGTCACCAACTCCACCGGTCTTCCTCTCAGGGGATGCTTCTGGAGCGGCACCTCAGATGGCGGCAGCACGGCATATGCCTTGAACATAACGAGTGCAGCTGGCGATGTTCTCTCGTTCAACGCCAGCGAACACCTTGCCGTCCGTCTCGTTTATGACGAAAGCGTGGGCGAAGGCAGTACGTTTACCGTCAAAGCGGGCGACCTCGACTTCGGCTCTGTGGCCGTTGGCAACCGCCGGTCGATGAGTTTCGACATTCATAACAACACATTCGGGGTGATCAAGGTGCAACCGTTTGGAATAGATGCCGACGACTTTTTCGTTGACTGGACTGGCGGGGAGATTCAGCCTAATGCAACACAGTCTGTCACCGTGACATACTCGCCGACAAAGGAATCCGTTGCCGCTGGCGGCAGTTTGCTCATTGCAACTGCAACTGACTCGTCGTTCGTGAATGTTGCGGCAACCAGCCACAAAGGCAGCGACGAACTGACCACTAAGGCCAACCTTGTGGTGTGGTGCAAGAACGGAGCAAAGGTCACCTTCTTGCTCAACGACAAGCCTATAGTGATGATAAAGGACGGCAAGTGGAAAATTGACGGCAAGGATGCCAGCGCAGAATACGATGTGGCAGACGTGGTGAAGATGACCTACGACGGCATTCCGGATGATATCCCGGCCATTGAAGTTGGCTCCGAGAATCCATTTGCACTCGATGCTGAGGCACTGACGTTCTATTCCGACAGCGAGGACCTGCATGTCAGGATGGTGACATCGTCGGGAATTATCGTCAGACAGTTCGTTGCCCACCGCGGCACGTCATCATCCGTTCCGCTCAGCCAGTTCGCCCCAGGCGTATACATAGTGAATGTCAACAATATTTCATATAAAATCTCCATAAGATGAAACGAATTCTTTCAACCATACTGTTGTGCGTAACCATACTGTGCGCATATTCCCAGGAAGATATCACCCTTTTCTTCCTCAACGACGGCTCCTTCAAGGGTTTTTATGACGAGGAGATAGACAGCATCACATATTCCCATCTCGACCTCGACAGCGTCTGGCACAGCGACGCTGTGGTGCAGGAGGTGTGGCTCGCTGACTCCGTGGTGCGCATCCCCATTGAAAAGATAGACAGCATCTGTCACAAAGTACCTGATCCGGAATACAAGCCGGGTGTGATACATCTCGACGAACGTTACCTGCCATATATCACATCCGTGGATGGCTTGACAATATCATTCTCGTCCGGCCTGTCCGAAAACCTTTGGCCAAAGGAGGGAAGCGTCTTGCTTTACGAGGGATCCAACAATATCTTCCCGAATGGTTTTGCCGGTACCGTCACAAAGTTGGTTGACGGTGTGGCCGTGTGCGACTCAGCCGCTGTGGATGACGTATATGAGAGGTTGTATTTCTTTGGAAGTTATGTGCTGGCAGAAGACGGTGAAGGTACTGGTACATATAGTGCCAAAAAAATCCGTAGCAGGCACGCTGATGACAAAGAGGATGATTGGGGCATATTTGAGGTTGACCCAACTAACATACCTTTTGACAAGATCAAGATAGCCGAAAAGATTGATATTTCAAGAGCTAACATGTTTGTGGCCATTTCGGGTACGATTACTCCGACAGTTACTGTTGAGGCGGCTTATGTGTTCAATGTATATGAACCACTCATCTTCTTCAAAGCAACACACCGTTTCGAGTACGATGCCTTGCTCCAGGTGGGCTTCAACAAGGATTTCACCCCCAAGCACCACAAAGATATCGGCAAGCCGTTTAGGATGCACAAACTTGATGAGAATCGGGATGAGAAAGGTTTCCATCTTTACTTTATCAATGAAAGTGTTCCGATTCCGCAATGCCCCGTTCTCACTGCGGGATTCAAGATGGGCTTGTTCATTGACCCTAAAATTGAGGCAGAGGTAGTCTTGGGCTTGCATATCCAAGCCTCCGAGGATAAGACACACATCTACCGGTTGGACAAGAACAACATCGGACGACTTGGTGAATGGTGGAAAGGAAATGGGCCAGAGCCGGAAACCTCATCTTGTGAAATAGAGCTTGATGGATCGCTTACTGGCAGTGTGTGGGCTGGGCTTATGGCAGCCATAAATGTCGGAGTAGGAACCGACAAGTGTGGAATGAAAGAGGAGTTGAGTGCTAGGATAGGTCCGTATATCGAAGGTAAGCTGAATCTTGACTTTATGGATCTTAATAAAGATATGTCGTGGTATTCTGGATTGAAAGACAGTAAAATTAAACGTGGTATTAAGAGCGCATTCAATCTTGACTTCACGGCAAAAATGCCCAAGGTGTTCAGTTATAAGTGGACCCAACTTGAACTGTCCCCACCAAAACTTTTCTTTGAACAGGATTGTTATTTATTGCCTGCTTTCGAGGCTCCAACATATTCTGTCCAAGGTAACAGCCTTAAATGCTATACATCCGTGACACGCTCCACGGTACCGAATCATATCGGACTGCGGGTCAAGGACGAGTCGGGCAAAGAGGTCACAAAGTGGCAAAATTTCACATTCGACTTCGCTGATAAAGATAACCCTTACGTGATTTCCGAGACATTCGACAACTTGGACTTTGCGAACCATAGATATACCATTATCCCTGTAACTCGTATTTGGGAGCTACCGGCGTTGGAAATACCCGAGCCCAGCCAGACTTGTGTGACCTGCCCAGATAGTCGTCATCCCCACCTTATCGACCTTGGCCTGCCAAGTGGCACCAAGTGGTTGTGCCAGAATGTCTATGCCGACGACCCGAAGGACGCAGGAGGCTACTACCAGTGGGGAAAGCCCTTCATGGTGCATGCCTATACCGATCTCACCTACAGGGCACCAAGTTCCGCAATGGCCAACTACCAGAGCAGCGAACACGACGCAGCCACGGCCAACCTCGGGCAGGAATACTGCACTCCCACAATGTCGCAGTTTAATGAACTTCATGACAATTGTAGCATGGACTACAAATACTCTCCATGGGGGAATAATGTACTTGGTGTGTTCTTAAAGGGGAAGAACGGCAACAACCTCTACTTGCCTTTCTCCGGTTTCAAGTCAGGTGTCAAGGTCAACAACAAATCTGAGGGTTGCTTCCTGTCGAGCGATGCAGTGGACAGTGACAACAATCTGCAGAGGAAGGCTGTTGTAATCAAAAACAACGATGCAATCTGGCACTCCACAGACGCCTTGGCATATGGCTACTCCGTTCGTCCCGTTAGTGCGGGCAGCGACGGACTGGTGATCGAGCCGCAGCAACTTGACTATGAGGTTATTGTCGGTCAGAAGGTGGGCCAGTCTGTAACGGTAACCAACAACGGCAGTGCCCCTGTCAGCGTTACCGTGACGCAGACCACTGCCCCCTTCCAGGTTGATAATGCCTGCTTGGGTACGTTCACGGTGAGCCCCAAGAAGCAGCAAAGCGTTCTCGTCTATTTCTCACCCGCGGAAGAAAAAGAATATACGTCAGTCCTCACACTGAGCTACGAGAAAGGTAGTACTCGGGTAGTCAGCAAGGTGTCTCTGAAGGGAAAGGGTGTCAATTCGAGCAATATTCCACTCAAGCTCTCTGCCACCACCCTCAGCCTCACCGCTGGACAGCAGGGTACGGTGAACATCACCTCCGGCTCTGGCAGCTATGCTGCCGTGAGCAATGCCACGAATGTTGCCACGGTCACAGTTGAAGGGTCGAAGTTGATTATCAAGGGAGTGACTCTAGGTTCAGCCACCATCACCGTCAAAGACAACCAGACGCAGGAGAGAGCGAATATTGCGGTTACTGTTAAAGAAGAGAGTGTTGACGATTATGACTTAGAGTATGAACTTGACGATAATAATATGGCAGAAGGAATGAAGTTTTCATTGAATGAAGACAATAGAACAGCAACGTTGCTCAGAGGATATTATAGAGCAAAGGATGTCGTTATTCCAAGTAAAGTTTCAATAAGAGGAAAAAGCTATATTGTTACTGCTATTGCGGATGAGGCTTTTAGTTTTTATGATGGTAATAGAACAATAATTACAGTAAAAATGCCAAATACTATTAAAAGTATCGGTTCTGATGCTTTTTTCTGTTGCAGGGCTTTGGAAAAGATAAAAATCTCAGACTCTATTGAATATATAGGAAGATTAGCATTTTACACTTGTACGAATCTAAAATCCATTAAACTTGGGAATTCATTAAAAACTATACAAGCTGAAACTTTCTTTGTATGCACCAACTTGCAGACTGTGGAACTTGGAAATAACGTTAGAACTATCGGGAAAATTGCATTCGGAGATTGCCCAAATCTTAGGGATATTAATTTGCCTAACACACTTGATTCAATAGGGTGGTATGCTTTTGGTGGTTGTAAATCGCTCGAAAAAATAATCATACCAAATTCTGTATCACATATTAGTGCACAAGCTTTTGATGGTTCTGGATTGACATCTGTTATAATTCCAGAAAAAATCACTAGGATAGAACATTCAACTTTTTTAAATTGCTCAAATCTAAAAAACGTTTCTATTCCCAATTCTGTTAGAGATATCGATTATTGTGCTTTCGAGAATTGTAGTTCCTTGGAAAAAATCATAATACCCGAGGGTGTTGAAATAATCGGGATGGAAGCTTTTTCTGGCTGTAAAAATGCAGAATTTTCCTTTCCCCTGTCATTAAAGTACATAGAGTCATCTGCTTTTAGAGGATGTCAAAAAATAAAAAAGATTCACATCCCGAAAAATGTAAGTAAGTTTGATAATAATCCATTTATAGGATGTGTTAATCTTGAATATATTACAGTGGATGAAAACAATAACGATTATGATAGCAGGGATAATTGTAATGCTATCATTAAAGGTGAACAACTCATTTCTGGATGTAAAAACACTGTAATTCCAAAAACAATTAGTGCCATCGGCTCCGAAGCTTTCGCAGAGTTGTATCTATCTTCACTAGATATTCCTAATAATATAACATACATTGGTTATAGAGCATTTTACAAATGTTTAGGACTGAAAAAGATTGTTATACCCAATTCTGTAGAAGTGATATACAGAGAAGCCCTTCAAAGTGAAGATTTAGAAGAAATAATACTGGGGAGTTCACTTAAAACCATTTATAATCTTAATGGCATGGAGAATTTAAAAGAAATGACATGTTATGCTGAATTGCCTCCTAAAATAGAAGAGACATATTTTGGGATAACTCCAGTTGAAAATGTAACTCTTTATGTACCGGAAAAAAGCGTGGAGGCTTATAGAATGGCAAAAGGCTGGGATCAATTCGGGTCAATACTTCCGATTCCTGGTGATTAGTCACAGTCAGTTCTTAAGCTTCTATTTAGTAATTAACAAAACGTGAAAAGAGAGGGCGTAGAATCAACCGAAAGAAGGGAATCTTGCCGAAGGATATGAACACCTCGGAGGATTCCCTTTTCTTTTTCTATTTTGGTGAACTCTATTGCCTAGACTGGACAACCACACCACAGCATTTGTTTTTGTTTACTTTGTACTGAAAAGGTTGACTGCCCCGGGCGCAGCCTAACCTATGAAAAACACTCAGGGGGTGCCGGGCGGCAGGGGGCTGACAGC
>CACXPX010000027.1 GCA_902769705.1 uncultured Prevotellaceae bacterium | reverse complement strand
GACCTATACCGAGGCCCGCATGGAGGCCCTGTTCCTGAGCGACAAGATGGCTTACGAGCTTGACCTGAGCGCCCCTCAGTATGAGGCAGTCTACGAGATTAATCTGGACTATATGATGACCCTTGGCCACCGCGCCGACCTGTTCGGCTCTTCCTGGAGCCGCCGGAACGCGGACCTGATGTTTGTCCTGACTGCCTGGCAGTGGGAGCGCTTCAAGGCCCTTGACTACTTCTACCGCCCTGTTGGCTGGAGTGTTGCGCACAACGGCTGGACGTTCAGCGTCTACACGCGCTACCCCCACCGCACTGTGATGTACCGCTCGGCCCCGGTTGTCTACACTTCCTATCGTGGCGGCCGTGTTCATGACTACAGCCGTTCGTGGCGCAACGGAGTCCGCGTCGAGCCTGCTCCTCGCCCGCACCACAACGAGAAGATCCACGCCGGCGGCCCTCGCGGTCACGAGGTGCACGCGAACCGTCCGCCGACAGCCTCTCACAAGTCAGTGACTACTACGGTGACCACAACCCGCAACAGCGGCCACGGTGGCGGAACCCGCTCGTTCGGCAATGGCGGCGCCAAGCGTAACAACTCGGTGACGACCACGAAGACGACGACCACCAAGACCGTGACCAGCGGCGGACACTTCGGAGGTGCGCGCCGGTAACGGCGCCCCCTCTCGAGGGCGGCCATCGCACAATCGCAAGGCTTTCATCACTCGACATATACTCAATACATACTTGACATCAACACGATTTAAACTCGATATATACAGATTTCCATACGAAGTAATAAAGATTTAGTTGTTAGGTTTTCATGGAATAAAAGTGATTGTATTTTTAGTTATTATTCAAAAGGGTAGGGGAGTCTTCGAGCGCGAGGCCTCCCTCCTTTTTTGTTATTCTTTACATTTTTCGTATGAAAACTGATGGCGTTTCCATATTTTTTTATATCTTTGCGACATATATACTAAGCTATTTTTATATTAACTAAAATTCCAACAAAGACATGAAAAAGATTTTTGCTTTGGTAGTGGCCCTCGTGGCTGCAGTGAGTGTCAACGCGCAGAGCGCAGGTAACATGTTCTTTAAGCCTATGGTGGGTGCTACGCTGTCGAAGTACACATCAGTGGACGAAACGAAGATGAAGGTCGGTCTTGTTGCTGGTGGTGAGCTTGGCTATTTTGCAACCAACCAACTGGCCCTGACGGGTGGTCTGCTGGTTTCCATGCAGGGCTCAGGCTACGAGAACACTAGCGTCACGAAAGACTATAGTACAACAGCCACTTACATCAACGTGCCCCTCCTCGCCAACTTCTACGTTGCTCCTGGCTTTGCCATCAAGGCTGGTATACAACCCGGATTCCTCATCTCGGCAAAGGATAAAGGCAAAACTAATGTGGCAGGCAGCTGGCAGGAGTTCGACCACAGCGGCACCGACGGCATGAAGACGTTCGATTTGGCCATCCCCCTCGGCCTGTCGTATGAGTTCTCCGACTTTGTCATCGACGCCCGTTACAACTTGGGAATCTCGAAAGTGTTCGAAGTGGGCGATGCTAAGAATGCCGTCATCATGCTGACCTTAGGCTACAAGGTTCCGTTCTAATCGGTTTCTCGTAATGCAAGAAATTGGGGCGAAGCATTTGTCTCCGCCCAGTATCCTCTAATTGAAGGGGAACAAAATTCCATTTACAGGAACCATCGTTTCGCAGCAAGTCTTGTATTTTTGCGGTGGAAGCGATGGTTCTCTTATTTTTATTTTTCTGAAAAAACGCGACAAATTCTTGTCGACTTTTCCGACCAATCTAGAAAAGAAATATGTAAAGAATCTTTACTTCCGCCCATTTCCTCCTTCACTTTTAGCTGATGAATTTGTCATTTGTGGCTTTTGAGGGTGTCATATGTGATCTTTGACCTTGTCACTTGTGGCATTTGACACGCTCATTTGCCACAAGTGAGAGCCTCAAAGCATAGCTCTGACAATCCAAAAGCATAGCTTTCAGGCAGCGAAAAGATGTAAAGAAAACGGAACTCCTTGATAATCAACAACTTCCGAAAATGTCAAAAAATGGCCATTTTCGCACCAAAATCTTTCCCAATTCAGAAAACAGGCTGTTATTTGAGCTCCAAATTCAGAATTTTCTTGACAAATATAGTCGATGGTTGCTGAATGATGGAGCTTTTGTTCCAGCAGAGCAACATCTTTGAAAAAGGTCGTACGGAATTCGTTGTGGCGTGAGTGATTCGGTGGTGAGGAAAACCTAAAAGGATTTCTAATGGCTAAATTTTGTTAAATAATCGGTCGAATCCATTGCCAAATGAATGATAATATATATCTTTGCGATATCAATTTGATATCAACTATTTAATACATTCAAATAAAATTATGGAAACAAAGACAATCAACGACAATGTCGTTACTGAGAGCAAAGAGTTTGAGTTCAAGGGTTCGGTGCAGAATGGTTTCCTCATGCTGTTCGTCAATTTCGCCCTGTTTGTTTTATTTGTTGTGGGCCTCGTGTTCAGCATCATTTTGATCGACGATGGCAACACCCTTTGCGGCGGATTGCTGCTTGGCGGTAGTGGTTTGCTGCTCATCGTCGACATCATCATGTGGTGTGGCATGATGCAATTGGAGCCCAATGAGGCTCGCGCCACAACGTGGTTCGGCAAGTATAGCGGAACATTCTCGCGCACGGGATTCTATTGGATAAATCCGTTCTATGGCACGAAGAAGGTGAGCTTGCGCGCCCGAAACCTCGACGCTCAGCCCATCAAGGTGAACGACAAAACGGGCAACCCCGTGATGATTGGCTTGGTGCTCGTGTGGAAACTGAAGGATACTTATAAGGCTCTCTTCGAGGTGGACTCGCAGACGATGGCCTCGAATCCCAACACTGTGGGAAGCGATACGAAGGGTCTGATGAACGCATTGGAGAACTTCGTGCGTGTGCAGAGCGACGCCGCCCTGCGTCAGGTGGCCGGACAGTATGCCTACGATGACGAAGACACGAAGGCAGGCGAGCCCACGCTGCGCTCGAGTGCTGCAGAAATCAACCAGCAACTGGAGGAGAAACTCGACGAGCGGCTTGCGTTGGCAGGCATCGAGGTGGTTGAAGCCCGCATCAACTATTTGGCCTACGCTCCCGAGATTGCCGCTGTGATGTTGCGCCGCCAGCAGGCTTCGGCCATCATCACCGCCCGCGAGAAGATTGTTGAGGGAGCCGTCTCGATGGTGAAGATGGCACTCGACAAGCTTTCTTCAGAGAACATTGTAGATTTGGACGACGACAAGAAGGCAGCTATGGTGAGCAACCTGCTCGTGGTGCTCTGTGGCGACGATGCCGCCCAGCCGGTGGTGAACACGGGTACGCTGAACCATTAAGCCTCCCCCCCCAGGCCCTTGCCCTTCCCAAGTGTTTTCTTGAAAAGTTACACAGTCGGGTAGGGGGAGAACCACTAACTATTATCAACATTATTATTAACAACTTCATTCAAAAGAGAAGGCTTTTACCAAGAAACCGCTTATTATTGCCGTAAACAAGATTCATCGCAAAACAAAACAACATGGCTGGAAAGAAGACAAAGAGTTTTATCCTGCGTGTCGACAGCGACACGATGGACGCGATAGAGGCTTGGGCTGCCGATGAATTCCGCAGCACCAACGGCCAGCTGCAGTGGATCATTACTGAGGCATTGCGCAAGGCCAAGCGGCTGCCTCGCAAGCGTTCCACCGACCAAGCGCCGTCTGCAGGGCAGAGCGATAGCGGCGACACTCCACCGACCGACGGACAATGATGGCAACCGCGCGCAAAAGGGTTTGCGTTGTAGGGTTGCAGCAATGGACGGCTCGGTGGCGGGTTGTTCCTCCAAGTGTGCGAGGGACAAGGGCAAAAGCCGGCGACAATTGAAAATCAAGGAATTACAGAACCATTGAGTAAAAAGAAAATGAAAAGATCTATTCTGAGGATGACGGTCCTGCTGGCACTTGCGGTGTGGGGCCTGGAAATTCATGCACAGACGCAGACCATTCGCGGACAAGTGTGCGACGTGGCATCAGGCGAACCGATGATTGGCGTAACGGTTCAGGTGGAAGACGAATCATCGGGTGCTACAGCGGTATCTAAGTCGCAGTTTACGGGTGTTGCCGTGAGCGACGTCGATGGTAATTTTGTGATCACGGGAGTGCCCGTGGGGCGCCATTCCGTCCGTGCCAGCTACGTGGGTTACGAACCCGTGGTGCTCAAGGAGCAGTTGCTCTCATCGGGTAAAGAATTGGTGTTGAACCTGCGGATGCGCGAGAGCGTCTCCACGTTTGGCGAGGTGGTTGTGAAGCCGCGCGTGAACAAACAGTTGCCACTGAACGAGATGGCGCAGGTGGGTGCCCGTATGTTCAGCGTGGAGGAAGCCACGCGTTATGCCGGAGGTATGGCCGACCCTGCGCGCACGGCCTCGATGTTTGCAGGTGTGGCGTCTGGCGGTGTTACCAACGGCATCTCCATTCATGGCAATTCGCCCGAGATGTTGCAATGGCGAGTTGAGGGCATCGAAGTAAACAATCCTAACCACTTCGCTGATATCACGGGCGCGGGCGGTGGAATCTTCACCTCGTTGAACGGCACGGTGTTGGCTAACAGCGATTTCCTCACAGGTGCCATGCCGGCCGAATTCGGCAATGCACTATCGGGAGCCTTCGACATGAAGATGCGTGCGGGCAACAACCAGAAACACGAACATGCCGTACAGGTGGGCACGCTGGGAGTGGACTTTGCCTCCGAGGGTCCGCTTGGCAAGAACTCAAAGGCATCATACCTTATTAATTATAGGTATAGCTTCCTCGAGATTGCCAAGAAGCTGCACGCCATCAACATGGAGAACGAAACGCTCGACTACCAAGACCTAAGTCTCAAAGTGAATATGCCGACTAAGAGTGCCGGCACCTTTGCCGTATGGTTCACAGGGCTTATTGACAACTACGAGGCCGATTCGCCCGACCCGGCAGAGTGGGAGACGTTGTGGGATATGAATGATTCTTGGTCGCGTCAACGCAATGGTGCCTTGGGGCTCAATCATGTCTACCGTTTCCGTTCGGGCGGGACGCTGAGCACGAGTGTGGCTCTCACGGGCACCTATCGAAAGCTAGGTATTCACGACTATGATGAGCAAATGGTAAACCAACAAAGTTTGGGAAAGGTTACACTTACGCCAATTCCCCACATGGCAGGACGCAATGCCCAATGGAATGCCATCGTCAGTCTGCGCCACCAGCACAAGTTCTCGTCGCGTTACACCATGCAGAACGGATTCGAGCACCAGCACTTAGACTTCCACACGTGGCTCGACAACGTCCATGAGATTGGCGGTCCGCTGTATCGTGTCTATGAGTCGGATGGCACCACAGGTCTCACACGATTCTACAGTAGCCACAAACTGGCACTGAGCAGCCGGCTTTCTACTGTTGCGGGTGTGAATGTGATGTGGTTCAACCTGAATGACCAGTGGCTCTTTGAACCTCGCATCAGCGTGCAGTACAAGACTTCGGCATCGAGCACCATCTCGTTGGCATATGCCTTGAACAGCCGAAAGGAGTCGACAGACACCTATTTCGTTATGATGGCTGACGGCAATCCGAACAAGGACCTTGGACTCACCCGCTCCCATCATATTTCTGCCTCTTTTGCCCAACGCTTGGGCGACAACGCCATGCTGAAGATTGAGCCCTATTGGCAGTGGCTCTTCGATGTGCCGGTGGAGCAGGGAAGCGCCTACAGCATCATCAACCATACCTCGTTCTTTCAAGACCGCATGCTGGTGAACGAGGGCACTGGACGCAACTATGGTATCGACCTCACATTGGAACGCTATCTCAAAGATGGATTTTATGGTATGCTCACGGGCACGCTGTTCAAGTCGGAATATCGCGATGCACAAGGCCGTTGGCATCACTCGCGCCACGACCGCCTGTACATCGCCAACGCTGTGGGCGGCAAGGAGTGGATGTTGGGCCGTGCCCACAAGAACGTCTTTGGTTTCAACGGTCGACTCACGCTGATGGGTGGCGACCGCTATACGCCGATGACCGATGACATGACTTACGAGGAGATTATGCAATTGCCCGACAAGTCGGTGCCCTATGATGATGGTCCTGATCCTTACAACGCACAAAAGGGTTTGAACTTGGGTTATGCTTTCTCGGTGAAATATACCATTAACAAGCGTCATACGTCGCACCACTTCATTCTCGAGTACTTGCAGATGCGCACGTTCCAAGGACAGACTTTCGACCTGCGCACCCATGAGCTTGTTGACAGATACACGTCACTCACGTTTCCCAACATTGCCTATCGGGTGGAATTCTGAGCAATCGACAATTTACAATTGACAATTGACAAAAAAGGGCTATGCTCCTCCGTTTGGAAGCATAGCCCATTTATTTTATATACCTTTTGTGGGGCGCGGAAGGTTACAATTCTACCGTTACCGCCTTGCCGCTATACTGCACCATATGGCCTTGTGGGTTCTCGAGGTCGAGGGCGCGGGGCGCATCGGGCGTGATGAGCACCACGTTGAAGCGGCGCTTCTGCAGCATGCCGGGGAACGAGCCATGACGCTGACCAATGGTGAGGCGGCGGGCTTGGTCGTCCCATGTGATGTCGATGGTGGCGGTGAGTCCACGTTCATAGTTGTAGTTGGTGCCTTCGTCTTCGTAGAGCGAGAAGTGCGCGTCGCGTCCGGCATAGACATAAAGGTTGATGAGTTCGGCAGGCTTCTCGTCGCTCCACTGTATCTCAGGTCCGAATGGGATAATAGACCCGCTGGGCACGAAGACGGGGATGCGCTCGAGTGGGGCAGGGGCCACAATCGTTTGTCCACCCTGTTGGGCCTTGCCGGTGTAGAGGTCGAACCATGTGCGGCCTTCGGGCAGATAAACTTCGCGCTGACGAGCTTGGTAGTAACCCACAGGACATGCCATGAGCGACGGTCCGAACATCCACTGGTCCTTGATGTTGAGCACGGCGGGGTCATTCTGGAAGTCCATCACAAGCGGACGCATCATCGTGTAGTCGTCGCTGTGCACCCATCCGGCCATCGAATAGAGGTAGGGCATCATGCGGTAGCGTAGACGGTCGTACCAGACGATGGTTTCATACGTGGGATGTCCCTCGGGTGCAATGTTCCACACCTCGCGCAAGGGCCATTGGCCGTGGGCGCGGTAAAGGGGAATGAAGCATCCGAACTGGTTCCATCGTGCCTGCAGTTCGCGCCACTCGGTGAGGTCTGCGTTCTCCTTTCCTGTTTGGTCGAATAGTTGCTGTGCTTTCACATATCGGCTCTCAACGGAGAATCCACCCTGGTCCATGCCCCAGAAGGGCAGACCGGCAATGGAGTAGTTGAGTCCGGCTGTGATTTGCGAGCGCATGTCCTCCCAACGAGTGCCGATGTCGCCACTCCACGTGGCGGTGGAATAACGTTGTTCGCCTGCGAATCCGCTACGTGTGAGCAAGAAGACGCGTGGCTCGCCAGCAGGTCCCTTCTTCTTCAGGTTCATGCCTTTGAACACGGAGCGCTGGCCGTTGTAGATGGCGTCAGCGTTAACGATGCTATAGGCGTTGAAGTATTCGGTGGAGGTGCCGAGGGCAGTAGGTCCGCAGAGTGCTTTGCGATACCACATCGGTGTGCAGTCGCGCACGTTAGGCTCAGAAGCGTCCATCCACCAGGCATCGATGCCGTAGCGGTATTTGGTGTAGAGGTTTTCATTCATTTGTCGCCAGAACACACTGCGTGCGTTGGCGTCATAGGCATCGTAGAATGAACCGCGGAAGCCCAGCCAGTCGTGGATGTCGTCGGTGATGGCCTGTTGGTATATCCAGCCTTTCGCATTGAGTTCCTTGTAGTTGTCTACGGTGTCATAGAACTTTGGCCAAACGGAAATCATAAAACGTCCGCCCATCTGGTGCACGCTGTCGAGCATAGCCTGCGGGTTGGGGAAACGTGCGGCCTCGAAGGTGTGGTCGCCCCAGTTCTCGAGTTTCCAATAGTTCCAGTCCTGCACAATGTTGTCAACAGGAATCTTTCGGTCGCGGAACTCCTTCAACGTGCCTTCAATCTCGCCACTGGTCTTGTAGCGCTCGCGACTCTGCCAGAAGCCTAGTACCCACTTGGGGTAGACGGGTGCGCGGCCAGTGAGCGTGCGATAGCCGGAGATGACTTGGTCGATGGAAGGTCCGGCAATGAAGTAATAGTCCATGTCGGGCGCCATCTCGCTCCAGATGGAGAGGCGGTTCTGCTCTTCTTCGGTGCGGGGTGTGGCAACGCGCAGTCCGCAATAGGACACTCCGCCGTCGGGATCCCACTCGATGCGTATAGGAGTGCGGCGACCTTTTAGCAGCGGGAATGTGAACTTCCACGAGTTAGGGTTCCAAGCTGTGCGCCAGCGCTCTTTCACAACCTCGTGGCCATCGAGATATACGCGCATATAGCCGGCATAGTAGAGCAGGAAGTGATAGTTGCAGTTCTCGGGTGCCTCGATGAATCCCTCGTAGGTGACGTGTGCACCGTCGAGGTTGAAGCCCTTTGGTAGGGCGTCGATGCCGAGGTCGGTGTCGTGGAGTGGGTTGGCTGCTGGCACTTGGTGCTCGAAGTAGATGGAGTCTTCCTGGCGGGTGACGGTCTTGCCGCGTGCATCGCGATAGGTACCGGTCAGACATCCGCGTCTCCCCTGCTTGTCGTAGAGTGTGAAAGCGGTGCTGAGTTGCTGATAGTCGTCGGGATTGCCAAAGCGGCAGAAGGAGTAGGAGTCCCAAAGGATGCCATATCCTTTGTTGGAGACAACCATTGGCACGCTCACCTTTGTGTTATATTGGAATAGTTCCTCGTTCAATCCTTTCATATTGAGTTCTTCAGCCTGATGCTGTCCAAGTCCGTAGAAGGCTTCGTCATCAGGCGAGAGAAACTGTGTGTGCCACGTCCATCCGCGCCGCTTGTCCATAGGGACGTTGGCGGCCTTGGTGCCGAGTTCGCGTTCGGGCACGGTGAATGCTTTGAATGTTTTGCCGCCCTCGGCTATTTCGTTGAGCAGCGTGCGTCCCTGCATATCGCGGAACTCGATGTGTCCGGTCTGCTTGTCAACCCGGGCTTCCACAGCAGCGGTCTTCACCACAATGGTCTGCCCTTCCTCGCTGACGGTGTAGCGTGGACGTTGTGTCTGTGGCACAATTATCAGGCTCTGCTTCTGGCGGAAGGCGTCATCGGGCGTTGCCTGCACGCGAATAATCTTGTCGCCCACTACTTGCAGCCTCACTTGGCGTGGTGACTGTTTGCCGTCGGCGAGTTGACGGCTTTGCAACTGGATGGAAACAAACTGGCCCTGCTGCTGGTAGCCTGCGGCGTGGATGCCGGTTGTTGCTGCGAGCAGTAGGGCAATAAAGATATTTCTTGATTTCATATATGTAAAGTAATATTGTCTTCTTGGTGAAGCGTTCCTTACTCCATCGGGAACAGTCCGAAGAGTTTGGCGTCAATCTGGTCGGTGATCTGCTGGAAGTCTTGTGGGTTAGCCTCGAAGCGCAAGTGGTCGCCGTCAACGATGATAAGCGGCCCCTTGTAGGAGTTAATCCAATGCTCGTAGCGCTCTTCGAGTCCTTGCAGATAGTCGATGCGGATACTGCGTTCGTATTCGCGTCCGCGCTTCTGAATCTGCGCCACGAGTGTGGGGATGGAGGAGCGGATGTAAATCATCAGGTCGGGCAACTTCACGAGCGACATCATCAGGTCGAAGAGGTCGCTGTAGTTCTCAAAGTCGCGGTCGCTCATGAGCCCTTGGTCGTGCAGGTTAGGCGCGAAGATGCGTGCGTCTTCGAAGATGGTGCGGTCTTGGATGATGTATTCTTTTGACTGTGCGATTTCCACCACCTCCTTGAAGCGTTTGCTGAGGAAGTAGACCTGTAGGTTGAACGACCAGCGCTTCATGTCTTGGTAGAAGTCGGCGAGATAGGGGTTGTTGTCTACGGGCTCGAACCGTGGGGTCCAGCCGTATCGCTTGGCAAGCATCCGCGTGAGCGTGGTCTTGCCGCTTCCGATGTTTCCTGCAATGGCGATGTGCATCTTGACAATTTACAATTAACAATTTACAATTAACAAACTCCACATCGTGGATTATTTGCTTTTTTATTATTTATTTCCCCCCATGTTGGAAGGTTGGTTGTTGACTAGTTATCCCTTATGGGATTTACTGTTTGCCCTCTTCTGCTATATTCTTCTTTTTGGCTAATATGATGCTGGTGAGAAGCGAATTCACCTCAATGGTGTCGTTGTAGATGCTTTGGAATTCCTTATCAGAAAGGTACCCCGATTCATGTAACAGTTCCAGCCAGTATTTTGTCTCGTCTCCTTCTTTCAATGCGATATTCAGTTTGCTGATGAAATCGGCAGTGCTCTGCGCCGACAGACTTTCGCGGACATTTGCTCCGATGCTAGTACCGCTCCTCAGCACTTGCTTGACCAATATATATAAAGCAGTATCGTGATTGGCCTTTCCCGTCAGATATCTGCCTAATTGAATCATCCTGAGTGCTAATTCCTTGCTCTTCTGCTGCACAACATTCTCACGCATCTTGACAATTTACAATTAACATATTCTCCCATAGAAGGGAATGGTTTGATATGATTCAGCCTCCATCTTCCGTTCTCCAAGTCCTACTGTCAATTGTCAATTGTTAATTGTCAATTGGAAACAGTCCGAACAGTTCCGCATCCACTCGGTCAACGATTTGAGCGAAGTCGCGCGGGCGGTGTTCGAAGTCCATTTCGTCGACATCGACCACAAGGAGGCGACCCTTGTATTTCTCGAAGATGAACTCGTCGTATCGGCGGTTGAGGTTCTCGAGATAATCTAGAGGCATCTGCTGCTCGTAGTCGCGTCCGCGGCGCTGGATATTCTGCACAAGATGGGGCACCGATGCGCGCAGATAAATCATCAGTTCGGGCAATCGAGCCAGCTTGAGCATCTGATGGAACAAGTCCATGTAGGTCTCGAAATCGCGGTCAGAAAGGTTGCCCATCGCGTGGTTATTGGCGGTGAACACGTAGACGCCCTCGAAGATGGAGCGGTCTTGGATGATGGTGCCAGTGGAATGGCTGATGCGTATGAGGTCGCGGAAGCGCTCTTTCAGGAAATACACCTCAAGAGCGAACGACCATCGCGGGATGTCGTGATAGTAGTCGTCGAGATAGGGGTTCTGGGCCACCGACTCCGTGTTGACCTGCCATCCGTAGTGGCGGGCCAGCATGTTGGTGAGCGTTGTCTTTCCGCTTCCTATGTTTCCGGCGATGGCGATGTGCATATTGTTTTCAGGTGATGTGTTTCAGGTTTCTTCTGCAAAAGTAATGAATATCCCTGAAAAGTGCAAACAAATTCTGTTCTTTTTTTCTGCAAGATGACTTGTACCAATTGCATTTTTATTGTACAAACACAAGGGCCATGCTCCAAATCGGAGGAGCACAGCCCAAAATATTTACTGAAGTTTCGCAAACTCCACTTCAAGGGCTTTAAAGAGTTTAAAGAGGAGTGAAGGGGTATAAAGGGACGTATGCTTTGCCTTTAGCAGTAAACTTCGAAGGGCAGGACTAATGTCCCTTTACGCCCTCTCACCATTCCCGACGTTCCGTCGCCTACCCGTAGCCTTTCCCTTTATACCCTTTAAGCTTCAACTTGCGAAAGTTGATCAATTATAGTTGATAAAAGGATAATTCAGCTGATATGAAACCTGGACTTTCTTAATGTCAATCCTTACCTCACAGCCGTGAAAGGCTCGCTGAGCGTGAAGGTTTTCTCTTTCCCCTTTGTCTTCACGGTGTAGGTGCCGCCCACCTTGAACGCGGGGTTGCCCACCAGGCTGGCGCTACGGCGCAGGGAGAAGGGGATAGTGACGTTGAAGAGCAGATTTCCAGCGTCATCGTACACGCTGACGGGCTCGTCTTTCTCGATTTCGAATCCGATGAGCAGGGCTGTGGGCTGCTGGGCATTCTCATTAGAGGGCACGGAGGGCATCTCGCCCATACCACCACCTACGGAGAAGATGGTGCCACCTTTCACCACGAGCGGGGCAAAGTCACAATCGAGTCCTTCCTCGGGCGACCCCACTTGGCTCCAAGCATAGACGGTGCCGCCGTTGATGACGATAGCGGGTTCAGTATCCTGATTGTTGTTGCCGCCGAAAGCCATGAAGAATCCGCCTTTCGGATTGGAGTCTACCGCATCGTTCGAAGTGCTTCGGGCAATGACGTTAGCGCCGTTGAACTCGATAGTGGCGTTGGCATTGATGGCGTCATCTGTGCTTGACACGTTCACATTTCCGCCGTTGAAGGCAATACCTTCTTTGCCCTCGATGCCCTCGGCTCCAGCGGTGGAAGTCTTTACGGTCACATTGCCGCTATTGATGGTGATTTTTCCTTTCGATGCGATTCCTTTGGTGGAAGCCACATACTTGTGTTTGCCTGCAAAACCGCCACCAAAGTCGCCGAAACCGCCTCCATCGATGCTATCGTTATCAAATCCGGGGAATCCTCCGAAACCACCCATGCCTCCGAATGGAGGGAATCCTCCAGCAAATGCTGTGCTATCGTTATCGAAGCGAGGAAATCCTCCGAATCCTCCCATGCCTCCAAAGGGTGGGAATCCACCGCCTACAGCCGTACTGTCATTATCGAAACGTGGGAAACCACCGAAGGGTGGGAACCCTCCCGCTAATGCCGTGCTATCATTATCAAAACGTGGAAAACCTCCGAATCCACCCATGCCTCCGAATGGAGGAAATCCACCAGCAAACGCTGTGCTGTCATTCCCGAATCCAGGGAATCCGCCGCCGAAGTCGGGCGTTTCACCTCCAAAACCACCAAAATCGCCAAAGCTGAATGGCTTTTCGCCGAGATTGTCGCCCGTAGTCGTCACGTTGAGCGTGAGGTCTTCGATGGTAATGTCTTTTTTCGATTTGATGCCTCGACAACCATCGCCCGTTGCCACGATGTTCAGCGTTCCCTGACCCGAGAACAGCAATTTGTCTTTCGCCCAGATGGTGGCCGCCTTATGCTTGGCGGTGTCTACGCAAGCGGTGATGGTGAGAGTGTTTTCGGTTCCTTTGAGGGCTTCAATCTCCACCTTTTTCTTATTCTTCAGGCAGAGCGGAGCACCTTCCTGACTGGTAAGTGTCAAGCCGTCAAGGTTCACTTTCGCCTTGCCGGCAGTCTTCAATTCGAGCTGTCCGTTGTCGCTTTTGCCCGAAAGGCGGAGCGTCAGTTTGTGGCTTTTGTACAAGCTTTCGATGTTCACACATGCGCCGTTCACGGTCACGTTCACACTGTCTTTCGTCTTGTTCACCACTTTCGCTGAAGCGCCTTTGTAGCGGATGGTGATGTCCTCTGCATGGCAAACGCTGCCTGACAGGAGGCACAGTATCCCAAATATAATCTTTTTCATTTTGTTGTTAGTGTTTATACTCATTAGACGGACGAACTGCGGAAAAGTCAAAACCACGCTGGATACATTCTCCCCCTCGCGCGCATAATTAATTAAGGTCTAAAGTTTTATCAAGAATTAGAGAATCATGGATTGCTGGCCGAATTGAAAATCGCTGGCCGAAGGGAAAGTCAAAGGTTATGGGTTGGCGATGGAACGTAGGGAATAGGGGGAAGCAATTTGAGAATTATAATTTTGAGAATAATATACAAGTTGACCCTTTCGAACAAAGAACGGCCTGCAAGGCCAACCTGCTCATAGCCCAGGGCAACACCCTGGGGTGGGCATGGTGTGTAAGAAGAACGCGCTGTTAGTGCAAAAGCCCTCACCTTTTTATGCTTTTGCCCCTGTAGGGCGTTAGTTTGTTGTCAAATCTCCTCCCCCCAAGGCGTTGCCTTGGGCTAGTTGCTGCTGCCCCGTTGGGGCGTTTCGGGCTAGCAGCGATATTATTCCTATCATTTTTATAATTCCAATTCATTTGCGGCAATAAAATAATCTCTACTTCTCTAATTCTTGATATGAAATACCACTTTTGTCAAGAAAATTCTGAATTTCAGGCTCAAATAGCGGCCTGTTTTCTGAACTGGAAAGGATTTTGGTGCGAAAATGGCCTTTTTTGACATTTTCGGAAGTCACTGACTATCAAGCAGTTCCGATTTCTTTACATCTTTTCAACGCCCGAAAGATATGCTTTTGGGTTGTCAGAGCTATGCTTTGAGGCTCTCACTTGTGGCAAATGAGCGTGTCAAAAGCCACAAATGAGGAGGTCAAAGGCCACAAATGACACCCTCAAAAGCCACAAATGACAAATTCGTCAACTAAAAGTGAAGATGGAAAAGGGTGGAAGTAAAGATTCTTTACATATTTCTTTTCTAGATTGCGCGGAAAAGTCGACAAAAATTTGTAGTGTTTTTTCCTAATTATAAATGAGATAATGATAAGTCTGTTCCCCTTGAATTCCCTTTATTTATCGCTGTTTCTGCAAGGTCGTTTCATGATATTTCTTTCCCGCTACGCAACAGCTTCTATGCCGTTTTACTGCTACCGTTTCCTAAACCATTGATTCCTAAACTGATACAAAACAGGTTGTTGAAGGGAAACAATTCTTTCAAAAACTTTTTTAGGTGTAACAAACACACAGTTAGAGCCTGATTTTAAAAAAAATGTTACGCAGAATTGATTTGTCTATAAAAAAATGTGTATCTTTGCAGCCGGCAAATTTCGATTTGCATCTATATGCACTCATTTCATTACATTTTTTATTTAAAACCAACCAAAATGTTAGAATTAGTAATTCAATTTGTTCAAACTAAAAATCGTACTAAAATGAAAAGGTATTATCTTTTAATGCTATTAATGTGCTTGCTGGGGAGTAATGCTCTGGCACAGAAGAAATCTGCCTCGAACACAAGTTTTACTCACGAGGTTATTGATTTTACTCAATTAAACCCAACCGGTGGTTTGGGCAATAATTCGTTTGATGGAAATTATCTTGTTTCTCAGAATGGAACAAGTTATTCCTTTTTATCTACTAAACGTATTTCTGTAAGCAATACGAATGGTTGGAACATTTGGAAGAGTTCTACTAATAATGATTGCGCTTATTTACAAAGAGAATCGGGAGATACAAGAAATGTGATCATCAACAATCTGAATGTTGGTGATATCGTTAGAATTTGGTGTGCTGGTGAGTGCCGTATCCTGACAGATAACACGGCTACACATGACGCTAATGATCCATTGGTTTGGAATTTCAACGATCCAGATCCTAATTATTCCCAACAAGGAAATAATGGTTATCAAGAACGAGCAGTTAACAATCGTGAGGGAGTTCAACTCCAAGAGACTTTTGGTTATGATGTTAATAACCCAAGCCCAACAGTTAATGAACTCAAGATAGTGAATAATCACGATGATGGAACTCTCGTGATTAGACTTGCTAGCCGATATGCTGGTATCATCAAGATAGAGATTGACGCTGTACAAACGACTCCTCGTTATGATTACGACGCCAGTCTTGAGATTTATGATATGTACGCTACAACTAGCAACAATGGTGCTTATACCGCTAACGAAAGTGCTGATTTTAAGCTAAACAATAAGGATGCCTATTACCTGAAGTTTACAAATAATGACCTTTCTTTGAATGAGAGAATAGCTATCGATCAAACTAACACATGGACCTTTGCACATGGAATACAAGCATCGAGCAATTGGTCCAACCTCAGTATCTGTAACTTGAGAGAAGGAGACCGCGTGTTAATCTATTACACAGGTGATGCTCCCGTATTCTCCAGTAACGGGAAGGATGGTGGCTATACGGGCAATGCCGCATTCAAAGACACATGGAATGACGGTATGTTGGATGCAAATGAGGGCGATTATGTAATTTCCAACGGAAACTCCGTTGACTATTCCTATTGTCGAAAAGAGGGAGCCTTTGGCAATGAAGAAAATTATCCGCATATATGGCTTTATACGAGCTACCCATACGTTATGATGGAAAATGGCCATTTGGATCTCGCATTAAGTAATGGTAATCACACACGTATCGTAAAGGTCAAGATATTCAGCGACCACCAAGCTATGATGGTAGATGATTATGACAATGAGACTTTTACCTACACGGCATACTATAATATTACGGGCGAGTTGCAGGCCAAGGAGCACATCGTTCCTGGTGGTTTGGAGGTACATGTCGGTAATGATGATGCCGACCAACATGCCAATGTTGTCTTCTCGAAGGAAGGTCCTGTATCTTATGTCAAGGCTGTGGATGGCTACAAGATTCCTGGTATCTATAGGGACACAAACGGTCAGATACAGAATAATTTCAATTTAGCAAACGAAGCTCCTACTACGGGTACCTATTATAGATTCATTCCCGAGGCAAATGGACAGATGACGATCAGATTCAAGGCAACCAGCTTGAATTACTATCGCTGGGATCTCAAAGCTGATGATATCTATTATAACACTGACACCGGCGGTGGTTGGACAACAGAGTTTGACAGATCGAACGAATGGCCAATTGACAGATCTTGTCCGTATTATATGATGGTACAAGATGGTAATAACTATAGTTCTGCTTCTTTTAAGATTGACAACAGCAATAGCTTAAGTAGCGGAGCTTTCTATAAGAATAATGAATACGTCACATTGACCCTTGACGTGCAAGCAGGCAAGACCTATTACCTTTATGGCACATGGGACCAGAATACAAATGATGGTAATAATATAGGTGGTACTAATGCAGATCTTACCCAAAGGCCTGCCTGCGGTATTGCCGAGCTCCTTTGGGTAAAGTTCAATCCTGAAAACAAGATATATCCGCTTGCTAAGTGGGTGCCCAACAATACTATGGCAGTAAATGAAAATAACAAAATACCAAATCCAGATGATCCATCAGTGTTAGAAGAAGAACTGGCTACTGTGATAGGTTATGTTGGAGCCACGATTACTGTCAAGAAGATGTCGGGTAATATCACAGCATGCCGCCCATATATTAAACGTGCGAATTCTGAAGCCAGGGAAGGTAAACTGATGATTGATGGCATTCAATTTGCATCAAATAAGAATCCCGGTGGTACTATCCTTATTAAGATTGGTAATCCAGAGCTCAAAACATCTCCTTTGTATGCACTTACCATTGCGTATAGTACTGATCCGAAATATAACGGAGAAAATGGAAAGACCGGAGATGAAGGTAGAGGCCACACCTGGGATTTGACCACAAACTCTTTGTATGGTATGAAGTGGGAGGAAGGTCTTCAAAAAGATGCAAATGACAATTATATATATGTAAAATCAGTAGCACCTGACTACAACACAACATTTACCTCTAACGCTGAATACGGTGGATATGCAACGCCAACACCATATGGCACATATTTCAAGGATTATTATGCTAATGAAGCATCTATTGCTAACTATAGCAGTACAGATGATGTGTTGGATTGGTTTAAGGATAATAATAAAATAAATACAGGATCTCTTCTTGAAGAGGAAATCGATTATCCTGACCATCATGGTAATATCCGCTCTGACTGGATATTCAACTACAACTTGGTATATGGTGACAAATTGTACGACCCCATATTCTCAAACAAGTACGATATGGAAGGCGACAACGCCGATATGATTTGGGACACCGAGGGTACCGTGATTCGTACGAGTGCCAACCAGAGCGTGATTTTCAATGAGTTCACAGGAACTGACATTCATAGTTCTGCTAAGGACCCCAACCGCTATGTGGGTATTCTCGAAGGAGGTGAGTTCCGTATTCCTTGGTTGGAAAAGAACGACCGCGTAATCATCTATATGGGAACCGGTACTGGTCGTTACGCAGATGAAGCAAAATTCAGTATTAGGGGTGCATACGATGCTGTACACAATGCGATTGATCCTGCTGATGACTACATTGTAGGTGGTTCTCATTGGGATGGTGAGAATGGTGATAAGAACTACCGTGGCTGCTACCACTTCTTTGCCCAAGGACACAATGACGGTCCTGCTGATATGGTCTTCAAGATGACCGGCGGAAGTATGTGCAAAATTTATAGCATTCAGATCTATCGTGGCGACCGTATCATCACCAATGAGATTGTTGGAACAGATGAAGCTAACAACAAGTTCCTGCTCAGTAACACGGCCCCCGACCCCAATGACGGCAATCCTAATGCAACAACAGTTCAGGGTGACACCTACGATTGGACACTGCAATACTTCGGCAAGGAGCAGAAGCTGGCAGATGGTACTGGCAAGAATAGTCAGGAGAACGAGATTATTGCTCATACGGGTAATATCACGGAATCCATCATTACCGATGCAGCAGCCAACACCTTCACTTATGAGCACGCCACAGACGAAATCGGTACTTTCCGTATGCGTGGCAAGGACATGGAGAAGAACATGAACTATGTGGCCGACTATGCCGACCATAATGTGACCATTGCCCTTCAGGAGACCCAGAAGTATCCATACACATGGGACTTCACGGATGTGACTGGCATCGAGGATAATGTCACCAATCTGTTTGATCCTGAAGAACAACTAGGTGAAGGCACTACAGCGCCAACAGGTTCTGGGTTAACTGATGATATTTGGAATTCACTTGATGCAGAATCCTACCAGAAAACAGCAAGAGACCTCTCCCTCTGGGAAGTATACGGAACATCGGGTAACTATTTCCTGCGTCTGAACAGTCAGACATCGCAATCATTAAATAATCTGATGGTACAAGACAATATCTTTGAGTCAGCCAAGGAAATCGGTGGTAACCAGGTTTGGGCCAACAAGACAATTGTTCCTGAAATGCAAGGTCTGTGGTTCTACACTGAGTATTCTGACCCAGATACAGGTAAAAGTTACGATAATTACCAAAAGTACGGACAATGGAATATTATACAAGGTGATGCCAATAACGTTGGAGGTTTGGAATTTACCGGATCCGAATCATTGTTCAAAAAGATTGTGATTCCGAATGTACCTGGAAATGCAGCAGTGTATCTTCGCATGCAAAAGATAGCCACTACCACAGTGAAGTATGCGTTTGGACAAGGGGAATTGTCAGATATTAGTAACAGTGAGACTGCGAAATTCTATAAAGTTGATGGCACTACTAATGATTATATCGTTGCCTTATTGAACACAAATAGCAGCAAGGCTAACCTTACCCTCGCTCTGAATGGATACCGTATCCATAAGATGGCTGTGTCAACCGATCCGAAGAAGGTGAACAAACTAGGTTGGGCCACTGAGAGCCGCAATCATGTAATCGATCCCGAACTGACATCCTATCTCACTGGGCGCGATTTCAAGACCTACATCGTGACTGGCGCCGACCATGCGAGCAAAACTGTGACATTGGCTGAGGTTGAAGCGGCTAAGAAAGTGATGCCGATTTCTGAAAATGGCGATGCGAACGCATACATCATCCGCAACATGAACCTCGACACCGACCCGAATAACAAAGAACCTGGACGCGTGAAGATACTGAATGACGGTTTCCACCTGTTCGTTCCTGACATGCACGACTACGTAGCTGATCGTGAGGACGGACTGACTAACCAAAAATCACTGCAAGGTATGACAAGCAGTCTGATGAAGTCACAACTCATAGAAGGAACCGTTGCGCAAAAAGGTGGTGAAAATGTTTACAACTATGTGCTAACCACAGAGACTGCAATTGCCGGGACAAATGGCGAAAACCTCGCTGGTAGTGAACAAAGTTTGAATTATGTCGGTTTCTTCCGTGTTCAAAAGGCTGGTGTTTCGAGCAGTGGCAACCAGGGATATCTGCCCTTAACGGTTTCAGGAACAACAAACGCGAAATACAGCTTTGTGTTTGTCAGAGACTGGGAGGTTCCCACAACTATTGAATTGCCTAGCGAAAAATGGCCCAACGGGATTGAATCAGTGGAAGGCAACGCCTCTTATTACAACATGAATGGTCAGAGACTGAATGGCAGGCCCTCCAAGAGTGGCATCTACATTGTCAATGGCAAGAAGGTTATATTAAAGTAATCTGAAGTTTAAAGTTGAATGCTATAAAGAAATAGAAAGATGAAAAAAGAATATATTGTACCTGTCGTTGAGATTGTAAATGTCCGTTTGTTCGGTTCAGTAATGGAAGATGAACTGCCTATGGGACGGGATTCCCAAGTTGGAATAACAATGGATGCCAAGGAGACTGCTTTCGATGCCTTCGACACTGAGGAGGACATCTGGTCTGGCCGTCAGATGAAGGATGTCTGGGAGCGTTGACCCTCTGCCCCTACGGGGGCTATGAAGAGAAACCCTTTTCATTATACATATTATGTTTGAATGTGCGGACGCTGGCTATGTGAATAGCTGCGTCCGTACTGTTTTTTCGAGAGTTGGATGTGAAAGTGAAAGTTCCGGCAGATACTTTTGAAGTAAGAGTTGTGGCAACAGAATGCGCTGGAAAGCGATTGTTTTCCGAATTGCCTTTTCGCTTGCATTTTGTCAACTGAAAAGCTGATTGTCTGACAAATTGCTGCACTAAGGCGCAGTCTTGCTTCTTTGTGTCGGATGAGCCAAAAGCGATTTTCTCATAAAAATGCAGAGGAAAATGCGATATGAAGTGCCTTTTTGTTTCTTTATACATTTTTTATTCCCATTTTTGTAGAAATATACATTCGAAGATAACATTTTTATCATCGTTTTTTCGCGTTTCGTTTTTTTGTCGTAACTTTGCACGGCAAAATGGAACGGATGCTCCAATTGTGCGTCCGAATCCCATCCATCGTCAACACATTGTAATTATATAAAACAGACAAACGATGAAGAAAAAACTCTCAAAAGTATTGGTGTTGGGCTCAGGAGCCCTGAAGATCGGCCAGGCCGGCGAGTTCGACTACAGTGGCTCGCAGGCGCTGAAGGCTTTGCGCGAAGAGGGCATCCAGAGCGTGCTCGTGAACCCTAACATTGCGACCATCCAAACTTCGGAAGGAATTGCTGACAAGGTTTATTTCTTGCCGGTGAACACCCATTTCGTGACCGAAATCATCCGTAAGGAGCGCCCCGACGGCATCTTGTTGGCGTTCGGTGGCCAGACGGCATTGAATTGTGGTACAGAGCTGTGGCGTCAGGGTGTGTTCCAGGAGTACGGTGTCGAGGTATTGGGTACCAGCGTAGAAGCTATCATGAACACCGAAGATCGCGACCTCTTTGTGAAGAAGCTTTCCGAGGTGGACTTGAAAGTTCCCGTGAGCCATGCTGTTGAGAATATGGATGATGCGTTGGCAGCTGCACGCGCTATCGGCTATCCAATCATGATTCGCTCGGCTTATGCGCTGGGTGGCTTGGGCAGTGGTATCTGTCCCGATGAAGTAGCTTTCCGCGAGTTGGCCGAGAGTGCCTTTACTTTTGCTCCGCAGATACTTGTCGAAGAGTCGCTGAAGGGCTGGAAGGAGATTGAGTTCGAGTGCATCCGCGACGCCAACGACCACTGTTTCACAGTAGCCTCGATGGAGAACTTCGACCCGTTGGGCATCCACACGGGTGAGTCTATCGTTGTGGCGCCCACTTGTTCGCTCACCGATGAGCAAGTGAAGATGCTGCAAGACATCACCATCCGCTGCGTGCGCCACTTGGGCATCGTCGGTGAGTGCAACATTCAGTTCGCCTTCAACGCCGTGACCAACGACTACCGAATCATCGAAATCAACGCACGTCTGTCGCGCTCCAGCGCACTTGCCTCAAAGGCCACAGGTTATCCGCTCGCCTTCGTTGCAGCAAAGATAGCTCTTGGCTATACACTCGACCAGATTGGCGAGATGGGAACTACTAATTCGGCATACGTTGCTCCGCAGCTCGACTACATGATTTGCAAAATCCCACGTTGGGACCTCACGAAGTTTGCTGGTGTCTCGCGCCAGATTGGCTCGTCAATGAAGTCGGTGGGCGAAATCATGAGCATCGGCCGCACCTTTGAAGAGATGATTCAGAAAGGTCTGCGTATGATAGGGCAGGGCATGCACGGATTCGTGGGCAACGACCATACACGCTTCCAAGACCTCGATGATGCACTTGCCAACCCCACTGACTTGCGCATCTTTGCTATTGCACAAGCTTTGGAAGACGGATACACCATCGAACGCATCGAGGAACTCACGAAGATAGATCCTTGGTTCCTGACACGACTGAAGCACATTGTTGACCTAAAACATCAGCTGCAGCAATACAGTTCACTTGATGAACTGCCCGATGAGTTCCTGCTTGAGGTGAAACAGGCTGGATTTAGCGACTTCCAGATTGCCCGTTTCGTACTGAAACCCCAAAGTGGAAACATGGAACGTGAGAACCTCGCCGTTCGTCAGCACCGCAAACAGCGCGGCATCGTTCCTTCAGTTCGTCGCATCGACACCGTGGCATCGGAACATCCCGAACTCACCAACTATTTGTATTTCACTTACAACCCAGCGCCTGCTTTCCAAGACGCTTTCACCGTGGGCAAGGTCGCAACAGCAGCACCCTACAAACCCGCATACGACATTCCTTATTATAAGAACGACAAGTCTGTCGTTGTGCTCGGCTCTGGCGCCTATCGCATCGGCTCCAGCGTGGAGTTCGACTGGTGCTCTGTGAATGCCATCAACACGGCACGCAAGTTGGGCTATAAGTCCATCATGATCAACTATAACCCCGAGACCGTCTCCACCGACTACGACATGTGCGACCGACTCTACTTCGACGAACTTTCGTTGGAGCGTGTTCTCGACGTCATTGACCTCGAAGAGCCGCGTGGCGTCATCGTTTCTGTGGGCGGACAGATACCCAACAACCTCGCTATGAAGCTCCATCGGCAGAGCGTGCCCGTACTCGGTACAAGCCCTGTCGACATCGACCGCGCCGAAAACCGCGACAAGTTCTCGGCCATGCTTGACAAGCTGGGCGTTGACCAGCCTCGCTGGCGTGCACTGACATCGTTCGACGATATTAAGGAGTTTGTTTCCGAGGTTGGTTATCCAGTGCTCGTTCGTCCTAGCTACGTGCTTTCAGGCGCTGCTATGAACGTCTGCTACGATGACGAGGAACTGCACCGCTTCCTCGATATGGCTACTGAGGTGTCGAAAGAGTTCCCCGTGGTGGTCAGCCAATTCATGCAGGACACCAAAGAAATTGAGTTTGATGCTGTGGCCGACAAGGGCGAGATTGTGGAATACGCTATCTCTGAACACGTGGAGTATGCCGGCGTACACTCAGGCGATGCCACGATGGTGTTCCCTGCACAGCACATCTACTTCTCAACCATCCGTCAGATTAAGAAGATTTCGAGAAAGATTGCCCGCGAACTCAATATTAGCGGACCTTTCAACATCCAATATTTGGCTAAGAACCGCGAGGTGAAGGTCATTGAGTGCAACTTGCGTGCATCGCGTTCGTTCCCCTTTGTGTCGAAGATTCTGAAGCGCAACTTCATTGAGACCGCCACGAAGATTATGCTCGATGTTCCCTACTCAAAGCCCGACTCTAGCGAGTTCGACATCGACCGCATCGGTGTCAAGGCTTCGCAATTCTCCTTCGCACGTTTGCAGAATGCCGACCCCGTGCTTGGTGTTGACATGTCGTCAACGGGTGAGGTGGGATGTCTTGGTGATTCGATGGAGGAAGCACTGCTCAATGCACTTATCGCCACTGGCTACAAGGTGCCGCAAGTGAAAGACGGACAACAGCCCGCCATCCTCATCTCCAGTGGTGGAGCGAAAGGAAAGGTCGACCTGCTGGAGCCCGCACAGCGTCTGCAGGAGCGTGGATACCAGATTTTCGCTACCGCTGGTACAGCCCGCTTCTTCCAGGACAATGGTGTCAACGCCCAAATTGTGGCTTGGCCCGATGAGGAGACGCCCTCTGGCAACGTCATCGACATGATTGCTGCCCACCGTTTCGCCCTCATCATTAACGTGCCAAAGAATCATACGAAGCGCGAGCTTACCAACGGATATCGCATCCGCCGTGCAGCCATCGACCACAACACACCGCTGATGACCAACGTGAGACTTGCAAAAGCCTTTATCGAGGCCTTCTGCACTATGTCGGTCGACGACATTCAAATAAAGAGTTGGCAGGAATATAACAATTAAAAAGAGGCCAACATTCAAGACGTTGGCCCCTTAGTCTTATAAAATGCAGTCAATAATGACTGCATTTTTTTGTTGTAGAAGTCAGTCTGCCAATGATTAATGTATTCACTTTGCCGCCCCAAAGAACATGATGGACACCAACATCGCGATGACGCCCACGATGAAAGCAATGATGATGATGGCGAGCATGAGGATCGTGAAGGCGCATACAACCTTCCAAAGCGTGCGCCAGAAGCTGTAACCCGACAGTTGCATTAGCGGGATGATGCTCAGCGCATAGCATACCGGCTCCCATCCGTAGACGTTCAGACACAGTATTCCGCCGATGACAGAGACGATGTTCATCATGTTTGTGGTGTAGACCATTGCCACAAAGAACTCAGAAAAACGGATGTCAGGGAAGGCAGGGCTATGACGGAAGAACCAATAAAGCGGAACCGAGAGCACCAATAGCCAAATAAACATGACAAGCGTCTGGTGGGACATAATCCAGTTGACGATGGCTCTGATGGTTTCGTTCTTTCTTGACTCGGAAAAAGGATTGTCTGACAATGCCTTTTCGCTATCTACTTCCCCTGCGTCCTCGTTGATGTCTTCGCCAGCATCTTCGGTGCTGTCTGTTTGTGCTGCTAGTTTCGCAGAGTCGACAGGTAGGGTGTTCAGACCTTCAGTCGTCGCATGCCGGGCAGAAAGGATAGACTTGGTTGCTTGCTTCACAGAGTCGGTGATGGCGGCGGCCATGTCTTCTGAATGGTCATCATCGAACTCCATTGCAATCATGTCGGTGGCCTTTTTCAGCCGGTTCTCGCCTTTCAAGTTGAAGCCCGTGTCGACCAACACCGACAGCGCTATCACCAGGAAAAACATTTTGAACGGCGGGAAATAGGCCATCTGCATGCCTCGCAGATAGTCGCGTATCATGTAGCCAGGCCGCAGCAGCAGGTCGCGCACCGTGCGAAACATACTGCGGTTGCCCAAGCCCCACACATCAAGGAACAGCAGAAATGCCTTTTTGAACGAATAGCGCCCCACTACTGCCGACTGGCCGCAACGGGGGCAGTAGTTGCCGCGGAAGTGAGTGCCACAGGTGGCGCAGTCGTGTTCCTCGTCAACCAGCGGCTTCACCTGGTAAGGTCTGCGTTGCCACTCCTTGAATTTCGCGTATGATTCTTTCAAGTCTGTCATATTGTCCGCAAAGTTACGCAAAATCGAGAGCAGAATAAAATAAATCCATTTATTTTTTATGCTGAGATATAGTAACTTCGTTATTTGTTGACAAAGTTACGTAAAATCGAGAGCAGAATAAAATAATTTCATTTATTTTTAATGCCGAAATGCAGTAACTTCTTTTTTTATTGGCAAGAAGAAGGGCAAAAGTCTGCAAGAATCTGATGCTCATTTCTCTATTGGAGACAATGAGTGGTGCCGGATAGATGCAGGCTTTTGCCCCTTAAATGCTATTGGTTTTCAGTCTTATTCTGAAGTGTTTCCTTTCAGGATGATGTTGACCAAGGCCGTTACGTCGGTCACATCGACATTTCCTTCGCCTGACACATCAGCATTGTCAAGGATGAAGCTGCTGCTGGGGTTGCCCAAGATATAGGCGACTAGTTCAGTGACATCGGTTACGTTAATCACGCCGTCACCGTTGACATCGCCCAAAAGCCCCTTCGGTTTGTCAATTTCGAAGACGATGTTGTCGAAATAATAGGTGGCTGCATCAGAGAGCACGGCCAGGAAGAATCCAACGGTGCGCATTGCGTCGTTCGGACTGTGGTCGGCAGTGATTTCTCCTTCGCTTTCAAAGTGCTGCCACTTGGTAGTGAAGCCCATAGTGCCGATTCCATGTTCGTAGATTTCGCGGAAGTTCTCATCGTAGCAGCGTGACTCGCTTGGAGCCTCTCGGTCAGCCTTATAGTCGAATGCAAGGTAATACTTTGTGCCTGCAGGCAGCGTCTGGTTGGCGCGGATGAAAAGCTCAGTGTCCCAGCGCATATAATGGTTGGCATTGTTATCTCTCGAACGTATCACGATGCCTCGTGTGCCGTTCACGCCAGCTCCCTCAGTGAAGGTTGCGGGAACAATGTCGCCGCCAGCCTCTCTCTTGAAGAAACTGCTAGCGTCTTCGCCCTCGAGGTCACCATTGGTGATGATGCTGTACATCGGCTCTCTAGGTCCGTCGAGCGTGAGGGTTGGGCCGTTAGTCACTTGTTTCACGGTCAATGTGTATTGTCCTTCTTTGGTCACGCACATTTCGCTTCCCTCCCCAGCGGTCAAGGGAATGTCGGTCATGTTCTCTTCGCTGATGGCATAGTAGCCTTCGCTGGTGGGGCCATAGAAATTGATGCCTTCGTCGCTGCTATTGTATTTCTCACGAATATAGAAGTGGTCGCTTGCGGTAATGTTGCCTACGCGGAAGGTGTGGAGCGGCCATTTGTCGGAGTTAGTATCTCCAAAATTGTCTTGCATTGGCATCGTAGTAACGCTCGTACCGCTTGTCCGTACCACCTCGTACATCGGGTGTGTCTGCGACCATACTTTGCCGTTGATAAGGTTTCTGCCCGTTGGTGTGGCTATTTCCGCATAGACAGTCACCATGTCACGCGGCAGCACCTTGTTCTTGTCGCTGATGCCGTTAGCTTGAACCATCTGGATCTCATTCGTGTGGCTGCCGTCGTCGGAGATACTGAATGTACTTGGCGCATCGTCAGTGCCTTGCTTCGACACGAAGCCTCGCACATAGACTTGGTCGGTTAGTTTGATATAATCATCAGCCAAAGCCTTAGCTTCGCTTGCGGTAAAGGGATTGCCTGCGGTGGTACCCTTGTGTGGCCTGAGGTTGTCCTCGTAATATACACCGAAGACCAAGAATGAAGCGTCGGTAGCTGACGAGGTAATTTCGACAATGGAGTTTGCTTCGAGTGGTTCGCGTAACTCAATGCGCTGATAAGTCAGGCTTCCCGAACCCTTGCCAAACGTGAGGGGAGACGTGCCAGCTATCGTAGCGTCATAGGGCAATGCCTTGTTCTCCAATATTGCGGCATCGCCAACCTTCATCGTGAAGTTGGCGTTAGCCACATCGCCAAAGATGTGGAAGTGCAGATACTTGGTTCCTACGGGCACTTTGAACGCCACAGTCGGGAAGCGGTAGCCGGTTCCTCTAAAAGACTTGATGCCGTTTTTATACATCGTGCTCCCGACATAGTATGTCTGGTTTCCGGTTCCTACATATCCATTTGTGTTGAGGAACTGCAGATTGTTGCTGTAATCGGATTGGCGACTTTCTTGTGCCAACACCTCAGTTGCTCCGAACAGGCAGAGCAACAACATTGCTAAAATAGTTTTTAATGTTTTGTTCATAACTATATTGAAAATATGCTTTTTAAGCTAAAAAGTACATGAAAGATTTTGAACGTGCAAAGTTACGCATTTTTAACCATTTGTGACACGATATATGATATAAAAAACATTAAAGTGTAAAAAAACCTTCCTCCGCCAAGGTGGGGAGGAAGGCTATGGTTTCGTTAACCTTTCGGTCAAAAGGACTTTGTAGGAAGCAGACGCAAGGCATCTGCTTGTTTAGAGGGGGCCATCGTTGTTAATTCTTTTTCAGCACGATGTTGACAATGCCCACCACATCGGAGACATTGATTTGGTTGTCACCAGTCACATCGGCTGCTTCTAACACGAATCCGGAAACGGGCTTATTCAACGTGTAGTCGACGAGCAACACAACATCTTGAATGCTGACATTGCCGTCGCCGTTGACGTCGCCCATAATCACTTCCTTAGCAACATGTGCTTCATCGATTTCAACCTTGATGTTGTCGAAATAGAAGTGGTTGACTTCGTTCTGGTGGTTTTGATCCAAGAGGAAGGCGAAGGTGCGCATGAGAATTCCGTCTTGTTGTGCTTGTTCGGCCGAGATGATTCCTTTCCTTTCGAAATGTGTCCAGTAGGGATAGGAATGCAGAAAGTCGAGAGCATTGTAATAGACATATTCTCCGGGTTCGCCATGAGCATTTGTGTAGGTGAGAGCTACATTGTCTGACATGATGTCGAACGAGATGCGATACTTTGTGCCTTCGGACAGCGTCTGCGGTAAGCGGATGTAAAATAAAGCGCCACACTCAGCAGGTGCATCCTCGGATGTAGTGACAATAATGCCGCGGCTGTCGTTCATACCTGCACCTTCTGTGTAAGTGGCAGGTTCGATGGGGAATGTAAATTCACCATCCACCATGCGGCCCTCACTCTTGAAGAAGCAACTCATGTCTTCTCCTTCCACATCGCCGTTCTTGACAATGTCAACCATCGGTTCTTCGAGATTCAACCTGTCGATCTCGAACACGATATTGTCGAAGTAGTAGGTGGTAGCCTCTGGGTAAAGACCCAACAAGATGTCGATAGTACGCATATTGTCGGTCGGGCTCTCTTCTTGAGAGATTTCTCCTTCTAATTCAAAGTGTTGCCATTCGGACATGAAGTTCGGCGTGACGGGGAAGTGATACCAGATGTATTCTCCGGGTTCGGCGTGGCTCTGTGCTTCACTTCCTGCACCATCGCGACTGGCTTTATAGTCGAACGCAAGGTGATACCTTGTGCCTGCAGGCAGCGTCTGGTTGGCACGGATGAAGAACTCTGTGTCCCAATTGAACTCAGAACTTGAACGGTCTCTCGACTGCACCACGATGCCGCGCGATCCGTTCTTGCCGGCTCCAGCGGTATAGGTGGCGGGAACTATCTGGCCACCGCCTTCTTTCTTGAAGAAGCAGCTCATGTCAGAACCTTCGACGTCTCCGTTCGTAATGACGCTGTACATCTTCTCCTTTGCTTTTACGGTGAGGTATGGACGATCAACACCATTATTGATTTCAAACGTGTAGACGCCAGGAGACAGTTCGAACATCTTATCAGTTCCCACATACTGAGTGAGCGGATAGCTTCTGTAGCCGCCTGTCTGGGGAACGAGCGTCGCCTCTTCGTCACTATGGCTGTAGATGGTTTGCATTCCATCGTAATTAATGTGCATGATAACGAATCGGTATGAATCGTCGGTGTATTCGTTCTTTATATCTTTCCTCGTCAGCGTGAAGGTGCCGTCGCCGTTGTCTTGGAACTTATTGGCGAGTCCTGCTTCATTCCAACCTGTGAAGTAATACAGATAGTATCCCGGCTCGGGCCACCCCGTGATGTTCGCTATCAGGCAGCTGCTGGTGGGGTCTTCGGTGAACATGATGTTCAGGGGGAATGGGCATAAGCCAGCGATAGAGGGGATGGAGCCATTAGGATAAAGATACAGGTTGCTGGAATTGCCCATGTTGATGGTGGGATTCTCCTCATTAAGTCCCCAACCTTGTCCGGTTTGTGTGTCGGTCACCCAAAGTTGTTCGCCCGATTCAAAGAACACAGGCTCGGCGAGCGTCCATGACTTTGTTCCCTCATCGTATACGAACGGAATTTGATAGATTTGAGCATCGTTTGATTTATGGTGACACAACTGATAGTCGGGTGTCGGCCACTCGATGGTGAGCGTGAAGTCGGGATTGATAGTCAGGGTGTAGGTGCCAGCGTGGCCTAAGGAAATGTTCAAGTAGCCTTCTCCTGTACCCAACGGAATATTCTGGCTGTTCTCCCTGTTCAATTGGCCGATAGTTGATGGTATGCCGTAGTACACCCAATGGTCTTCCAGGTTCTTGCATATAATAGAAAAGTCAAATTTATTGTTGACAAACATCTCTGTGGTCACTTCCAACGTCTTGGTGTAACTGCCATCATCGTTCTTAGTGAATTCAGAATTGTCCAACTGGGTGAGGCTGTAAATGAGGTCGGGCCACTCGATGGTGAGCGTAAAGTCGGGGTTGATGGTCAGCGTGTAGGTGCCTACACGGTTCACGGAAATGTTCAAGTAGTCATCTCCTGTGCCCAACGGAACATTCTGGCTGTTCTCACTGTTCAATTGGCCGATGCTCGATGGTATGCCGTAGTACACCCAATTTTCTTCCAGGTTCTCGCATGCAATAGAAAAATCTACTTTATTGTTGACAAACATCTCAGAGGTTACTTCCAACGTATTGGTGTAGCTGCCATCGGCGTTCTTTGTGAATCGAGTATTATCAGTTTTATTTCCATAAAGGCTATAAATGAGGTCGGGCCAACCAGTAACGGTGAGCGTGGCGTCTCCGGTGCTGGTGTTCATGACAAACTTGAAATTGAAATTGCCCGTTGTGCTCATTTTGTAGTTGATTCCCCCCAGCACAGCAGCAGTTGGGTTGCTGTTGTTGCGGTTGATGTATTGGGATGGAGAGTCTGATGGAGCGGCATAGACAGAGGACTCGGCGCCGAGCCCTTTAGAAATCCAGAACTCTTGGTTTTTCTCCATTGCCACATCAAAGGCTCTGAACATGCCGCTGTCGGCCACCAGTTCAACGGGCTCTGCACCATTCCTGTTCAGATAGAACTTCGGGGTGGCGAATCCTTCAACGCTTAATGTCGGGCCACCGACCACCTGATTCACTTTCAGCGTGTAGTTGTTGCCCTCGGTGTCAACGGTAAGATGACTTCCATTACCGGGCGTCAAAGTGAAGTTGTCTTTCGTTTCCCAAGAGATGGCAGTCTTTTCATCATTGTTTCCAGGCCCCCAATAAGAGCGGCTGAACGTGTCACCGTAATATTCCTCGATGTGGAAGAAGTCATCGTTTGGCGTCATTTGGCCTATTTCGAGCGTGTGCTCATAAGGCACATCGGTGCTTCTCTGCATCTCCATCCAAGCACCATTGGTAGCTGTTCCCTGCACTTTGTAGGTGGGCGGGGTGATGGTATTGAGCTTGCCAGATGTCAGTGACACGGGATTAGACCGAACATACAATTTGGCTTGAATGACTACCTGGTCGAGCGGATTGAGTTGAAAGTTCTGAGTGGCGTCTGTGGGGCTGAATGCCGCTCCATTCAAGTAGCTGCACGAACTCACCCTCACATTGTTGTTCGTTGTAGGATCGTCGGAAATTAAGAACGTTGCTTTGCCATCGTCCGAGATGGTTTTTGTTGTAGAAACCTTGCCCGTGAAATATTGGAAGGAGGAAATCAGCACTTTACTATTCATCATCGATAGCGCCTCTGATGCGGTGAAAGGATTAGATGACGAACCCTTGCGGTCGGCCGTTTCAAAGTTCACGCCGAAAAGCACGAAGCTTTTGGTGCCATCTGTAGCACTAAAAGTAACTCTTGCGGGTGCAGCCAGCGGTTCGTTGAACGTAATCACTTTATAAAAGTCAGCCGTAGGTTTCTTTTTGAATGTGACAATGCCATTCGCATCGATGGTAAAGCGTTCTGAGTCGTAAGGAAGTGAAACGGATGTTGGAGTGATTGTTGTGCCATTAACAGCCACATTAACTTCAACACCAGTTGTTTTGCCTAAACCGTGGAAATGCAGGTATTTGGTGCCAATGGGAAGCATGAAAGAAATGGTGGAAGATGCGTGACTCCCCGTGGTTAATCTGGCAGAAATGGCATACGGGTCGGCCGTGCTGCTGCCCTCTTTGACAGTAGTTAGCGTGCCGGCATTATTATTGAAGCCGGTGATAAACTCCAAATTGGAAACATAAATCTCTGACAGATTACTCTGCGCCCACATAGTCGTTGCCCCGAATACGGAGAGCAACAAAAGGGTTAATAAAGTCCTAATTTGTTTGTTCATATCTGTAATATTTTTGGTTTTTATCTGATAAAGTGAAAAACGGTTGAGTTTCAATCTACAAAAATAGGAAAAATATAGGTTTCTGCCGCGACATCATATATTAAAAAACCTTAAACGACTGAGTCTAAAGCGAAGCTTTCAGAAAAGAAAGACCACGCCGTAGCCTTTTATTCTTTTGAAAAAACACGACAAATTCTTGTCAACTTTTCCGTTCAATCTAGAAAAGAAATGTGTAAAGAATCTTTACTTTCGCCCTCTTCCACCTTCACTTTTTGTCACCGGATTTGTCATTTGTGGCTTCTGAGACCGTCATATGTGGCATATGAGCCGCTCACTTGTGGCATTTGACACGCTCATTTGCCACAAGTGAGAGCCTTAAAGCATAGCTCTGACGACCCCAAAGCATAGCTTTCAGGTGCTGAAAAGATGTAAAGAAATCGGAAGTCATTGGTTTTCAACAGCTTCCGAAAACGACAAAAAATGGCCATTTTCGCACCAAAATCCTTTCCAATTCAAAAAGATGCCCGTTTTTAGGGGCCAAAAATCAGAATTTTCTTGACAATTCTTAATACGTTCTTGACAGAATGGGAAATACTCCTTAGCATTAAAAATGCAAGGAATGGGATATTACCCCCAAAAAGTGTCGCTTTTTTTTATTTTTCTAAAAATAAATTCATATATTTGCATCGTAAACCTAACATTCTATTAACATGAAGCCTAGATTATCTCAACTGCTCAACAAGCATTCCTTAAAGGACATGTTTTCCGCCGCTTCCCTTTTACCATCGGTGATGGGAAGTTTAGTAAAAGGCGATGAAAGTAATGTAACGGCAACCCCCGACCATATAGACTGGGAGGCCGAAAAGCAGGACATCCTGGAACGGGCCAACTGGTTGGTCAAAACCATCGTAGTCAATGACCCTGAGACATTGGTGAACAAAGCCCCCTCGATGATCGGCCGTGAATATCAGGGCGAGTGGGCCATTTATTGCTGTTCGATGCTTTCACATGCACTGGCAAACATCAGCTATCTATATCCTGAAAAAAAAGACGAGTGTCCGGGACTCATCGCAAAAATGATTGAGCTCGTGAACACCCCCATCATTCGCGAATACGACACCATGCAATGGAAAGAAGATGCCATGGAGACGCTGAATGGTCCGAAGAGCCATATGACCTACCTAAGCATCCTGGCTTGGATGATCAGCAATTACAAGCTTGCAGGAGGTGACGACCGCTACGACAACCTCTATCACACGTTGTGTGAAACTTTGGTCAGAAGGATGCACGAAAGCAAGTACGACCTGAACCTGCTCAGTTTCCCCCGTAAGCAGATTTGGTTGCCTGACATGCTGGTGACACTTGTGGCGCTCAAGAACTATTCCCTTTTCTTTGGTGACAAGTATGCCGATACGATTGCGGCATGGGTGCAGAATGCACGTACTAAGTGGACGCACAGAAACACCGGTCTGCTGGCAGGCACATTGCCTGGAGAAAGCAGGTATCAGAAGGGAATGATAATCAGAGGTTCCCACACAGCACTTATCTGCTCCTACCTGACGATGGTAGACGAGCAGCTGGCTCGCGAGCAATACGACAAGATGTGCAAAGTGATGCGAAAGGAAGTCACGTTCATGGGGAAAAAGGTCTGTGGCGTACAGGAAGATTTGAAAAAATCTCCGGAATTCAAACCCGCTCCTGGCGATGCCGGTCTTATCATCAAAGGACTGAGCGCAGGAGGTACGGCCTTTGCCATCGGTGCAGCTACCTATTTTGAAGACTGGGAGTTCCGCTACCAGATGCTCCGTACCGCCGAGATTGCCGGAGGTACAAAAAAGCAGAAAGGCATGCGCCATTACAACATCGCAGAACTGTTCCTTGTCGGCGAAGCCACGGCGTTGGCCATGAGGACGAATGTCAGGAGATAGAAAAAGACTACCAGCCTACATGCATTCTTCTTTTCGAATACAAACTAACGTAAAGATCTCGTCATTATTAACTTAATAACTAACAACAACTATGTTTGGATTATTTAAATCAAAAGAAAAAAAGGAGTTTGAAAAGCAGCTCCTTCTTGCCCAACAGGGTGACGCTGAAGCTCAATATATTGTTTCAAGATATTATTATAATGCTCAAGGGACAGAACTGAATCTCACTGAAGCAGACAAATGGCTAAAAGAGTCAGCAAAAAATGGTTTTGGACTAGCCTATTTCGAACAAGCACTGCTTTTAGAACAAAATGATGAGGACGGCTCGAAAGCAGAAGAGATCTTATCTCTTACTCAAAAGGCTTTGGATAATGGTTACACTCCCGCGTGTTTACACTTAGGTGACATGTACCTGAATGGTTTCGGATGTGAGAAGAGTGTTGAGAAAGCCATGAAAATCTTCCATATAGGATACGATAATGGTTACCCCCCCGCGTGTTTTCACTTAGGTGACATGTACCTGAATGGTTTCGGATGTGAGAAGAGTGTTGAGAAAGCCATGAAAATCTTCCGAATTGCATTCGAAAAAGACCTGAAAAGCGACGGTGAAGTGAATAGTTTCCTCAATGGCCTTGCTAATTATAGCAAAGAAATACGCCATATCTGTGAAAAAGCCCAATCCGGAGATGGGAATGCTTTCTATCAGCTTGGGGTGTTTTTATGGCACAATCAGAAGTATGACCAATCATATGAGTTAATGGTTGCGTCCGCAGCTTTTGGCGACATGAATGGCATGCATGAGTTAGGCAGAGATTACTATTATGGATATGGCGTTAAAGCAAATATGGAAGTCGCGGAAGACTTATGGACTTTTGCCGCAAGTCATGGGAATGCAGCCGCATTGAGCGAATTAGGTAAACTCTGTACAGATAGAAAAGAATATGTACAAGCTTACCAATACTACCTAAATTCAGCAAAAGGAGGAAATGACTATGGTAGGATCTGTGTCGCTGAATGTTACCTTGATGGCTCTGGCTGTGAGAACAATGTTCCTGAGGCAATCAAGTGGTTGAATAACATCTTGGAGAAGAATCATGCTCAACCAGGTTTCAACTGGAATACCCAGTGGGTGCAATGCGCCATGTTGCATCTCGGAACTATTTATTTAGGGCAAGTGGGAGACGAATTCAAAGACATGAATAAAGCTATAGCCATGCTTAAGGATGGTTTGGAATTAAAAGACAGGTTCACTACTAAAATAGCTCAGATCCTTGCACATATTTATGGTAATGAGAATGGGGATTATTACAACCCACAAGAAGCTAAGAAATACCAAAAGATTGCAGAAGAAAGCCAGGGACTTGGTAACGTAAGATTTACAATTACACCTGCATAGCATCATAATCAACTAATTATAGAGAGACAATATGGATGAACAAGTATCAAAAGAAGCCAAAGCATTGTATGATGCCGGGCGAAAATATGAAGCAGAAGCATTGCTCATGGAGAATGTTGATGCTGATGTAAGGGATTTAGAGTTGTATTACTTCTATAGCCAATGTGATGACAATACAAAAACTATTGAGTATTTTCTAAAATCTGTTGCCTTTTATATAGAAGAATGTGATAGCAACCTTGAAGAGCAAGCAGATCTGTTTGAAGATCTCTTTGATAACGCGGAAAAGAATGCAGAACTATTAGAGTTGGTGAAATCCAATGACAAAATATACAATTATGTCATTGAATACGAATTGCCAGACGGTCACGAATATGCATCTTTCCCCATGGACATTCACCCCTTTGCCCCAATTCAAGCAAGATACTTCTACCTCACAGGTGATTATGACCGGGCATTAGAGGTTTGTTCCGTCCTTCTTACTGCAGATAATCGGAAGTATGATCCAGTTGGTGTATTAGTATTGAAGGCGATTGAAAATAAGAATGATGATTTCATCTCTGAAATAAACGAATATATTGACATCGACCTGCTATCAACTTTTGTACGCGGAAGACTACTCTATTATCAAGGTCGGGAGGACGAAGGCATGCAACTTATCAAAAAAGCATCAAAGCGTAAGGGTGTTTGGCAATCTGATGCTAAATCCTTTCTTCCTGAAACGGACTCTGGTGAGGAAGTTCCATTAGGAGCTACTCCAGTCACTGAAAAAGAGCTAGAACCAGTTGTAGAGCCAGCCCCTTCCTCAAAATCGCGATCCCGCCACAAAAGGAAATCCGGTTCACGCAAAAAGAAAGGTGGTATTGTCAAGAGAATAAAAAGGTATTTGTGGAAAATATTTCGATAAGCTAATTCCCTTCAGATTAAATCGTCATCATGTGGCTTTTCAAGTTTTGTAATGATGTGGTCCGGTTTCAGGACTGGCTCCTTAGGAGGAAGCGTTTCGTTCCAAAGAAGAGCGCTTCCTCTAAAGGCGAACTTGATTATATAAACGAGCAACTTAGAAAGCAATAAGTAATCTGTCCAATGTAAAGCAGATTGATTGCTTTAAGTAAAAATTTAATTACAACATAAAAAGATAAACATACACTAAATTCTTGGGATTCCCATAAAACAAAGGTGTTCCCAATAATTTGTACATACACTAAACATACACTAAACATACACTAAACATACACCAAACACCTTCCTTCATCTTACACGCTCAGAGCATGCTTCTAATACGCTCAGAGCATACATCTAACAAGCTCAAAGCATACATTTGACACCCTCAAAGCATATCTCTGACGACCTTAGAACATGCATCTATCGAACAGGAAGCAAGAATATAGAACACAGAAAACACCTTGTGTATGTTTAGTGTAGGTAAAATGTATGTTTAGTGTATGATAAGTGTAGGTTTAGTGTATGTTATAAACGAGCTAAAATATTAATTAACAAGTAGATAGCGCAATAATAGTGTATGTAAATTGAATTTTTGTTTTCAAAAAACAATCTACAGATAATAAATTGTACCCATCGCGGGAATCATTGCTACAATTTAAAGCTTAGCGGAATCAGTTCATAATATACATGGTGTTAACTTCATTGTAAGTCAGATTCGTCTTGCGGGCAATCCACAGGAGGAAGTTCGCTACTATTCCGAAACATTTCTTCATCACACTTCGAAAATTTGTTGTCCATCCCATAGCCGATGGCATAAAATGCGAATCCGAAAAATAGGACGATAATGATTAATATTAACAAAATCACGATAAACATGCCATTCTATTGTTTTTGCTAAATGATTATATGATAACTCAAAGTCTCTTTTCCAGATCAATTGTTATACTATCGTATGAGAAACCGAACGTAATTGCCTAATTGCGAGAACATCTCTTTCCTCACGCGGCTATCCCAAATGGATTGCCACGCGATGGGCACTAGCAATGAGATGCATAGAAGGGTTCCTCCGAAAGTGGTTCTCACGGGGTCGAAACCGAGGTATGATGGCCGGAAGTTTTTGCGTTTCATCTCGCGAGAGTCACCTTCGTTCCAACGAGAAACGGGTTCGAGGTTGGGGGCATCGGTTAGTTTCTTGGGTATTTCATTCACTGCGCCAGCCTCTAATAACAACTTGAACAATTCCTTCATACATGCCTTTGTGTGGCAGAACATTTGTTGTTCGGAAAAGCGAACGACATACCATCCTGCATCAAGGAAACGCTGGTTGCGCTCGGCGTCTATATTCGAGCCGTCAGCCTTCAGATAATGGGTGGGGTGACCTGATCCAGAATAGGGTTCATCGATTTCAATGTCAATACAAATGTTTCCATTCCAATAGACCAAATCGGGTTCGTAACGATGACCATTCAGGCTGATGCATACATCCTCGCCGATGTTCTTGATGCCACATCTGAAGACACGAGCCATAGAGACCAGTTCCGAAGGGCCTTTCTTCTTGTTCTTCCCCTCCAGCACCTTTTGGGGTTGAACAACAGCAGTTCCTGGAGTTGGGTGTAATATGACGGGATAAGTTTGTATCATGGTCTTTTTTTGCAATAGCAAATAATGTGGGACTCAGCTAACTATCAATTCACAAATATAAGAACATTATCGTTTGTTTCCTACGAATTTGGTATTAAAAAACATTAAACAGAGATGAAAAAAGGTAGAAACTTCTGGAGTAGAAATAGAGGAGTTAATAAGCTATCGCTATTTATTTTAGTTTGCTGAATAAGTTCGTGCCAATTTGTCTCCTATTTTTATCATTTAAACCCACAATTTGACATATATATTACCAAAATAGCAGAAAAAGTAATCTATTGCGTAAAAAATACGCAGAAAAATTTGGAAGTTTCAATTATTGGCATTATCTTTGCAGCGTAAAATTTACGCAATAATTAAAAAATGAAGGGTATGGTAGTAAAAATTAAGGTGAGTGGTTATGAAGAAGAAGTTGAGAAGTTGACTCTGAAGGAGGAAAGGAGAAGGCTTCTGGGTGTGAGTAGCCTTATGTTTGATAAGGTGGTGGAAAATGAGAGGGAGAATGTGATGATGTGGTTGATGGGAAAATTTAAAGGTTTGAGGTATGAGGATTTGGAGGAGATTTATGATGATGGATGTTTGGTGTTGTGGGAAAAGATGATGGATAAGGATTTTAAATTGATGGAAGAGAGTTTGGTGGGTTATTTGATGAAGATTTGTAGGAATATAGGGATGCATTATTTGAGGAAGGTGAATGAGGATATTGAGAGTTTGGATAGGATAATGGAAAGAGGGTTTGGAATGAGTGATGATGATGAATGTGGAATAGGGGAGTTTTTTGACGTGATGGATGAGGAGATGAATGAAGATGAGAGATATGAGAAGTTGGAAAGAGTTTGGAATATGTTGAAGGAAGTGGATAGGATGATTTTGGAGAGTTATTATGTTGATGGATGTAGAATGGAGGAAATCGCGAGAAGGGTTGGTTATAAGAATGGAAATAGTGTGAAAAGTAAAAAGAAGAGAGTTTTGATGAGAATAAAGGAAATGCAGGACGGGGCGGATTTTAAAGATCTGCCCGTTGCTGCATAGGAAGTGTTAATTTATTGTTAAAACAATACGAAACTCTTGCAAATGGCAACCATCGCCATTATACTGAAAATAGAAAACCTGTAATAAACTATTAGACGAACTGAATGCAAAACAAAGGAATTATCGGAGCTGTCTGAGGGAATTATCGGCGCACAGGCAGTTGCTGCATGCATATTCCTACTCAGGAACAATGAACAGCATAAGATCAAGGACTATCTGAAAAAGTATTGCTTCTATGACATAGAGAAGATGAGAAATAACTGGGAGACCATACGGCGCGACTATAACTTTGATGTGACGTGTCAGGGTTCGGTTCCTGAGGCGATATATTGTGTGCTTAGATATATTAATACTCCTACAGAGTTCACATATGAAACTATAATAAGAGAAGCGGTAAGCCTCGGTGGCGATGCAGATACGCAAGGTGCCATTGCTGGCGGTATTGCGGCTGCCGTCTGTGAGGTTCCCGAAAATATCCTCGGAGATTGTCTTGACAGGCTTGAACCGCCATTAGTTGATGTGATTGACCGGTTCAACGAGGTTTGTGATCAGAAATAAAGATAAACATAATATGGTAGAACTAAAGTATCATTACAAGTATCCGCATCCGTGTGTCACCACGGATTGCGTGATATTCGGGTTTGACGGAACCAAACTCAATGTCTTGCTTATAGAACGGGGTATTGAACCATTCAAAGGAAAATGGGCTTTGCCTGGTGGATTCATGAGAATGGATGAGACGGCTCTGCAAGGTGCGAAGCGTGAATTGAAAGAAGAGACAGGGTTGGAAGATGCCTACATTCATCAATTCCA
>CACXPX010000026.1 GCA_902769705.1 uncultured Prevotellaceae bacterium | reverse complement strand
AAAGGGCGTAAAGGGACATTAGTCCTGCCTTTCGAAGCCTACTGCTAAGGTAAAGCAAACGTCCCTTTTATACCCCTTCACTCCACTTTAAGCCCTTTATACCCTTGAAGTGGAGCTTGCGAAACTTCAGTGAATTATGAACTATGAATTATGAACTATAAACTCATAACTCCTAACTCCTAACTCCTAACTCAGAACTTTTTTATAAAAAACCTACTCTTCCTTAATCGTCATTGCCTTGAGGTCATAGAAGGAGCCGGAGTAGATGTCGAAATCCACATAGCCCTTGATGCCAGGCAGACGGCCTGCATCGGTGTGTTGCCAGAATTTCCAGTCTCCCTTGTAGGCAAGGCTGTCGACATAATAGTGGGCAATCCAATAGGGATAGTCGTCGAAGACAGGGGCTGAGAGGTATTGCTCCTTGAACTTGTAATAGGTGTAAAGGATGGGCTTCACATGGTAGCGGTCTTCAACAATGTGGAGCCAGGTCAAGACATCGCGCTGGAAGTCTTCCACAGAGCGCTCTTGTGGCTTGTGCTCGATATCGAGCACTGGGGGAAGGTCTCCAGGCTCAAGACGCACTTTCTGAAGGAAATAATAGGCTTGCTCACGGGCTGTAGACTTGTTGCTCCAGAAGTGGTAGGCACCACGCACAAGTCCGTATTCACGAGCCTGATGGAAGTTTTCCTTAAAGTTTTCGTCGAGGGTTGTGGAGCCTTCTGTAGACTTGACAAAAACAAAGCGCAGAGGACACCCGTCTATCATGCCATTGCGCAGCTTCTCCCAGTCGATTTTGCCTTGATAGTGGGAGATGTCTATGCCATGGATTTCATAGCCGCTGGGATAGCTGGGATCGCCATAGAGGGCTCTCCAGCGGAAGCCTGTGGGGCTGACAAAGAAATAGTAGAACAACCACACATAGACGGCTGCAATGAGCAGTCCACCTATCCACCATGCACTGCGTGGATGGCTACGGAAGAATCGCCCCAAGGCTGACTTGGAGTGGCGTTTGGATGATGATTTCTTTTTTGCCATCAGGGGATGATGTGTGGGGTTGCGAGGTCAGTGTTTAGCTTGGTTTTGAAGAAGAAAAGGCAATCTGCAACCATCACAGGGTTCAGGATGATGTCTTGAGCCGTGAAGATTGCAAATTGCCATAGGGAGGGGGCTTTATTGCTTGCCCTGCTCGAGCATCAGGGTGCGTGTGGCACGGTCAGCCACAGAGGCAGGTCCCCAATACTGGATGGGGCCAGGATAGACAAAGCAGGTCTCACGAGCCCACTCATCACGATGCTCCACATACTTCTTGAAGGGTGCACCATCGAGCTCTACAAGGGCTTTGCGGATAACAGGCTTCATCTCTCCATTACGACGCTCCATGTTCATCATCATGGTGATGGGCACACCACCAGCCACCCAGTTGTCGGTGCCATCAGTTGTGTGCTTCACGATGGCCATGTAGCCAGTCTTGCCGTTGGCAATGAGCTGGGATGCACTCACACCCAGAGCATAGCAGTAGTCGGCATCGAAGTTGGAGGGAGCTGCACAGCGGCCTTCATAGCCAAAGAAGTGGTGCTGTGTGGCGAACTTGCCCACATACTTGCCCTCATTCTTCCATTCAGCCAGCTTGGCTTCCACCATCTCAGAGAGCAGTTTTTCGGTCTCAATGAGGCTCACCTGGACATTTCCATGTGGGTCGCGGTCGAGTGAGAGCTGACGTGCAACACCCTCAGGCAGAGTGGCAAATGTATCGGCATTCTCCTTGCTCAGGTGTGCCAGGATATACTCGCGCTGGGCCTTCTTGTCAAGGTCTTTGTATTCGTTGCCATGAGCAGCCAGCAGGTCGTTGAGCTCATCAATCAGACGGCCAATGGCAGGCACAAACTCGATGAGTCCCTCAGGAATGAGCACCACACCGAAGTTGTTGCCATCCTCAGCACGCTTGGCCACCACACTGGCAATGTATTCAACAATGTCGTTCAAGGTCTGGTCTTTTGCCTCAACTTCCTCACTGACGATGCAGATGTTGGGCTGGCAAGTGAGGGCACACTCCAGGGCGATGTGGGAAGCAGAGCGACCCATCAGCTTGATGAAGTGCCAGTATTTGCGTGCAGAGTTGCAGTCGCGTTCAATGTTACCAATCAGCTCACCATATACCTTTGTGGCTGTGTCGAAACCAAATGAGGTCTCAATCTGGTCGTTCTTCAAGTCTCCGTCAATGGTCTTGGGGCAGCCAATGACCTGCACACCATAGTTCTTGGCAGCATAATACTCGGCCAGGACACAGGCGTTGGTGTTGGAGTCGTCACCACCAATGATGACCAGAGCCTTGATGTCGAGCTCACGAAGAATCTCAATACCTTTCTCAAACTGGTCTTCCTTCTCCAGCTTTGTGCGGCCAGAGCCAATCATGTCGAAACCACCAGTGTTGCGATACTCATCAATGATGTCGGAGGTGAGCTCCATGTAGTTGTGGTCCACCAGTCCACCAGGGCCCAGAATGAAGCCATAGAGGCGGTTCTCGGGGTTGAGGCGCTTGATGCCGTCAAAGATACCACAAATGACATTGTGTCCGCCAGGTGCCTGTCCACCACTGAGGATGACACCCACGTTCATCTTGGCATTGTTCTCAGACTCACCAGGGACAAACTCCACCAGCGGCATTCCATAGGTGTGGGGGAAGAGTTTCTTGATTTCCTCTTGGTTGCCCACGCTTTGTGTTGGCTCTCCTTCTTTCACTTTCACTGCTCCCTGAAGGCCTTTCGGCAACTTCGGCTGGTAAGCAGAACGCTCTTTCTGCAAAAGACTTTTTTTCATTTTACGTAAATTAAATATTTTAAAGTGTATAACAATTATCCAATTTTTCTTCGAAAAACGCTAAAAGTGATGCAAAAATACTCAATTTCCACGACATTATGGAAAGAAATCAGAAATAATTATCTTTTTTAAAACTTTTTATTGCCAAATCGATTGCATTTCCAGATTCTTTTCTTAACTTTGGGGTGTAAAAATGCATTTATTATGACAAACAGGAAAGATTTAAAACGCACCATCAACTACATTTGCAGTGAACTTTTCGCTGAGTGCATCGCAGCATCACTCTATGGTGGAAAACAAGACAAGCAGAACACAGAAGCCCTGCTGACATCCATCTTGCGCATCAACAACGACTTTGTGAAGCGCATCTCCCACCCCGAGCCTGGAATGCCCAAGAAGAAGTATTTCCAGGTGCTCATACACGACTTCAATGAGCAGGTTTCCGAAATCATTGACCAAATCAGCAACGTGGGGTGATGAAGATGTTCAGACGTATCTGTGCCTGGATGTTGTACAAACGCATGGGATGGACCAAGGACGTGAGTGAACCCCATCCCGACAAATACATCATCTGCCTGGCACCTCACACCAGCAACTGGGACTTTCTCATCGGGCAGCTATATGTTCGTGCCGAAGGCATCAAGAGCAACTTCCTGATGAAGAAGGAATGGTTCTTTTGGCCTTTGGGACCGCTGTTCAGGTCGATTGGCGGCATTCCTGTGTGGAGAAGCAAGCATACCAGCATGACCGACAACCTGGCAGAGACAGCCAAAGAAGCCAAGCGTTTCCACCTGTGCATCACCCCCGAGGGCACCCGCTCCCTGAATGCAGAATGGAAGAAGGGTTTCTATTTCATAGCCGCAAAGGCTCAAATCCCCATCCTGCTCTATGGACTTGACTATGAAAGACGGCTCATCCAATGCACCAAGACCATCCTGCCCACAGGAGACATCGACAACGAGATGAGGGAAATAAAACTCTACTTCAAGGACTTCAAGGGGAAACGCCCAGAACTCTTCACCATCGGGGAAGTATAAAAAACACGACTAATGACTATGACGAGAAAGATTGTTTTCACACTAACAGGATTGCTGATGGGATGTTGCCTCAACCTGTCGGCTCAGGAGACTTGGGGGAAGATTGAATACCAAGGTGACCCTTGGGTGAGGAAGATGTCGCGCCCCAATGAAATCAAGCATGGTCTCTGGAACCGGCACATCTCTCTTTGGGCAAGTCATGGAAGGTATTACGACCAGAAAAAAGGCTCATGGCAATGGCAACGCCCCTACCTCTTTGGAACCACTGAAGACCTTTTCACACAAACCATAGTTGTCCCCTACCTCATTCCCATGCTCGAGAATGCCGGGGCTGTGGTGTTCACTCCACGTGAGCGCGACTGGCAGAAGAATGAAATCATTGTGGACAACGACAACCAGACTTCTTTCAGCTATGCCGAAACCCACGGCTCCCACAGATGGGAGACCTCCCAAGGGAAAGGTTTTGCCCTGCATCGGGGAAACTACTATGATGGAGAGAACCCCTTTGAGGCTGGAACCGTGAGAATTGCCAAAGCCACCAAGAAGAGCAAGAAGACCAGTCTGGCTTTCTATCAGCCCACCTTCAGCGAGGCTGGCCGATATGCTGTCTATGTGAGCTATCAGTCGGTGGTGGGAAGTGTGTCGGATGCTGAGTATATTGTGATTCACCAAGGCCGCCAGACCATCTTCCACGTGAACCAGCAGATGGGTGGTGGAACATGGGTCTATCTGGGAACTTTCGACTTTGACAAAGGTTGCGACAAGAACAACCGAGTGGTGGTCTCCAACCTGAGTGAACAGGATGGATATGTGACCACTGATGCCGTGAGGTTTGGTGGTGGAATGGGAAACATCCAGCGTGGTGGGACAACCTCAAACTATCCCCGTGCACTTGAAGGGGCTCGCTATTATGCCCAATGGGCTGGTGCTCCCTACGATGTCTATAGTTCCAAAGCAGGAGCCAACGACTATAACGATGACATCAATGTGCGCTCCATGATGACCAACTGGCTGGCTGGTGGCTCAGTCTATGTGCCCACACTCTCGGGAAGAAGGGTGCCCATAGAACTCTCTCTGGCCATTCATAGCGATGCCGGATACAATGAAGACGGCAAGTCTGTATATGGTCCGTTGGCCATCTGCACCACTGACTTCCACGAAGGCAAGCTGAATGCAGGCATCTCCCGACAGACATCCAAGACTTTTGCTGAGTCGCTCTTGGCTAATGCTGAGCGAGACATCACCTATAAATACACCCCTTGGCAACGCCGGCATCTCTATGACCGCAACTACTCGGAGACTCGTGTGCCTGAAGTGCCATCTGCCATCTTCGAAACCCTCTCCCATCAGAGTTTCCCTGATATGCGGCTGGGACATGACCCCAACTTCAAGTTCACTCTGGCTCGCTCCATCTATAAAACCATCTTGCGCTATGTGGCCCGCCAGCATGGGAAGTCTTATGTTGTTCAGCCTCTGACTCCCAATCATTTCCGCATTGAGTTCACTGGCAAAAACAAGGTGAAACTGAGTTGGGACGAAGTCCATGACCCTCTTGAGCCCTCTGCCAAGCCTTCATCCTATATTGTCTATTCAGCAGCCGGAAAGAAAGGATTCGACAATGGCCGTCATGTGAAGTCGGATAATGTCAGCTTTGAATTGAAAGAGGGTGTGCTCTATCACTTCAAGGTGACTGCTGCCAACGATGGTGGAGAGAGCTTTCCCACAGAGGTGCTCTCGGCTGTGAGCCAGCCTGAAGCAACTCATACGGTGCTTGTGGTGAATGGATTCCAGCGACTGGCTGCCCCTGCTTTCATCGACAACGACTCCCTGCAGGGTGTTGACCTCTATTCCGACCCTGGTGTCTCCTATGGACTTACGGCTGGTTGGAATGGCACTCAGCAATGTTTCGACAAGAGAAGAATGGGTATTGAAGGACCAGGCGGATTGGGATATAGCGGAAATGAGTTGGCTGGAAGCTTCATTGCCGGCAACACTTTCGACTATGTGAAGACCCATGTGGAAGCCATAGCCAGTGCCCGAAAATACAATGTGGTGAGCTGCTCAAGGGAGGCTTTCGAGGATGAAGACATCCATCTGAAGAAATATGACTGCATCGACCTGCTGCTTGGATTGGAGAAGAACGACAAGGGCGGACTTGTGCAATACAAGACATTCACGCCCAAGATGCAGAACATGCTCAGGAAGGTTGCTGAACGCCATGGGGCTCTCTTTGTGAGTGGCGCCTATATTGGAACCGACATGCAGATGCAGAGTGAAAGGGCTTTCCTGAACAATTTGCTCAAACTGGACTTTGGTGGTATCGTCAGGGAGTATACCTCAACACCCATCAACGGATTGGGGATGAACTTTGACATCTATCGAGCCTTGAACGACAAGCACTATTCAGCCCCTTCAACAGACGTTATCCACCCTGTGGCTCCTGCCTATTGTGCTATGCAATACTCGAATGGCTCAAGTGCGGGAATTGCCTACAACGGGCAAGACTATAAGTGCTTTGTGATGGGATTCCCGTTTGAATGCATCAGAAGCACCAAGACGCAGGAGAGCATCATGAGAGGCGTGTTGAACTTCCTTTTGAAATAAAGGATTCATTTGATTTTGAAATAAACAAAACTTCATAAAACTATGTATGTAATACCAGCAAACCAATCGGGAACCCGTACTATTAAGGTGAACGAAGAACATCTGCAAACCATCGAAAAATACCAGTTGTTGCGCGATTTGATTGACAGCAATGGCATCATCGACGAGGATGTACTTGAGAAACTCAGATTGAACATCCGTTCTATCCTTGAGTCAAAGGATGAGATTGACAAGCCACTTCTTGACCTCTGCCTTGATGTGATCTACAATAATAACATGAAAGCATTCGGCTTGCATAATCTGGTGCTCTGCTACATCCAATGGAAAGATAAAGACAGAGAGCAGAATGCACAGAACGAGCTGACTGAGCCGGAAGAGCTGACTGAACAATGACCTACCAGCTGAGCGATTTTCTGCCTACAACAAAGAAAGAATGCGAACTCAGAGGATGGGATGAACTTGACGTCATCTTGTTCTCTGGAGACGCCTATGTGGACCATCCCTCGTTTGGAGCAGCCGTCATTGGCCGCACCATAGAGGCTGCAGGTTATCGTGTGGCTATTGTTCCACAACCCGACTGGCATGGAGATTTCCGTGATTTCAAGAAGTTGGGGCGTCCTCGCTTGTTCTTTGGAATTGCTCCTGGTGGAATGGACTCGATGGTGAACAAATACACAGCCAACAGAAGGCTCCGTAGCGAAGATGCATTCAGCCCTGATGGCAGACATGATTGCCGACCTGAATACCCCACCATCGTTTATACCAAAATCCTGAAGCAACTCTTCCCTGATGTGCCTGTCGTGTTGGGAGGAATTGAGGCAAGTCTTCGACGTCTCACTCACTACGATTATTGGCAAGATTGCCTCAGGAAATGCATCCTTTGCGACTCGGGTGCTGACATCATTGTTTATGGTATGGGGGAAAAGCCCATGCGACGCATTTGCGAAGAGCTTGATAACGGATTGAATATCAAGAATATAAAAGACATTCCTCAAACCGTTTATTTAGCAAAGGAAGAAGAGATTCCAAACGGTTTTCAAAGCGACGACATCATCCTTCATAGCCACGAAGAATGCCTTAGAAACAAGAAGGCACAAGCCGAGAACTTCAGGCATATTGAGGAGGAATCCAACAAGAGGCACGCCCAACGGTTGCTTCAGAAAGTGGATGGGGTCTATGCGGTGGTCAATCCCCCCTACCCTCCGATGACTACTGAAGAGTTGGATGCTTCGTTCGACCTACCCTACACCCGACTTCCCCATCCGAAATACAAGAACAAGCGCATTCCAGCCTACGAGATGATTAAGTTTTCGGTCAACATCCATCGCGGGTGTTTCGGAGGATGTGCCTTCTGCACCATTTCAGCCCATCAAGGAAAATTCATCACTTGCCGTTCGAAGGAAAACATCTTGAAGGAAGTGAGGCAAATCATCCAGATGCCCGACTTCAAAGGCTATCTCTCCGACTTGGGAGGCCCATCTGCCAACATGTATGGGATGGGCGGAAGAAATCTCAACATTTGCGAGAAATGCAAACGTCCCTCATGTATCAATCCACAAATATGCCCCAACCTCAACACCGACCACTCACGTCTGCTTGAGGTTTATCGAGCCGTTGATGCATTGCCGGGCATCAAGAAGAGTTTCATTGGAAGTGGTGTGCGCTATGATTTGCTTCTTCACAAAAGCAAAGACGAAAAGAGCAACCAAGCAGCGGCTGAATACACACGCGAGTTGATTTGCAAGCATGTGAGTGGACGTCTGAAAGTTGCCCCCGAGCACACCAGCGAACGGGTGTTGAAACTCATGCGCAAGCCTTCGTTCAGCCAGTTCTACGAGTTCAAACGCATCTTCGACCGCATCAACCGCGAAGAACATCTCAACCAGCAAATCATACCCTATTTCATCTCTTCCCACCCGGGGTGCAGAGAGGAAGATATGGCTGAACTTGCCGTGATAACCAAGAGTTTGGACTTCCACTTGGAACAGGTTCAAGACTTCACACCCACTCCCATGACCGTCTCCACCGAAACGTGGTACACAGGTTACGACCCCTATACGCTCGAGCCCATAGAGAGCGCCAAAAGCCAACGCGACAAGCTGGCACAACGCATGTTCTTCTTCTGGTACAAGCCCGAAGAACGTCCTGCCATAGAGCGTGAATTAAGACGCATAGGACGTGCCGATTTGATTCCGAAGCTTTATGGTGACTCCCACTACCCTTCATCGGGATACACGCCAGCAAGAAAGCCTTCTTCGGCAAACACACCAGCAAGGAACAAACCTTCGCGAACGAACCCACCAACTTCGAAGAAGAAAAAATCCTTCAATCCGAATTTTGATGACAATAATAGAGCAAAGCATCATAGGCAAACAAAGCCAGGAAACGTGCGAAGACGGCATAGTGACGACTGACGACTTCATTGCGGTCATCGACGGAAGCACCAGCAAAAGTCCTGTTCAGCTCTCAACGAAGATGAGAAACGGCCGATTTGCCATGCTTGTCGTCAGCAAAACCATCAAGCACATGCCTGCCGACACCACCTGTGAGGAGTTTTGCGCGAGAGCCACGCTTGCCATCAGAAACGAATACGAGAATGCCAACGCCGACCTACAGTTTTTGCATCAATCGCCTACGTGGAGGATGGCGGCAAGTACGGCCATTTTTAGCCGTGAGAAACACGAAATATGGATGATTGGCGATTGCCAATGCTTCATCGGAAACACCTTCTACGACAACCCAAAGCCCAGCGAGCAATGGCTGGCAGAGAAGCGTTCGATTTTCATTCAAAAGGCATTGGCTAACGGTAGCACCATTTCCCAATTCATGAACGAAGACACGGGACGCAAACACATTCTTTCCGACTTAATCAAGAGTTGCCAACGCCAGAACATCGACTATTCGGTGATTGACGGTTTCCCCATTCCCATGAAGCATGTGAGAATCATTCCCATCCCACAAGAAAAAAAGACACCCATCGTGTTGGCAACCGACGGGTATCCCTATTTGGCTGAAACGCTTCAGGAAAGCGAATCACTTCTTGCAAAACATTTGGCCGACGACCCTCTTAACATCGGGCAGTTCAAAGCCACCAAAGGCCTCTTGAAAGGCAACCGTTCGTTCGATGACCGAGGCTACATCCGTTTCTTCGAATAAGAGAGGGGCCCTTCTAAGAACAACTTAGATTCGCTTCAAAGAGAAAAAAACTCCTACTCAAAGACTTCCTCAATTCCGAATTCATCGAAATCGGAGCTTCCCGTTTTACAAGGATTATACTCCTTGGGCAATCCGAAGGTCGCATCAGGCGAATATCCCAACGAATGGTCGGCATACACTTTCTTTATAAACGACGCGAAGATGGGCAATGCCATCGTGGCACCCTGACCCCACGTCATCGAGTCGAAGTGAATGTCGCGGTCTTCTCCGCCTACCCAACAACCTGTTACAAGCTGGGGCGTGAAGCCCATGAACCAAGCATCGCTATTGCGGTTGGTGGTTCCTGTCTTACCGCCAATCTCGCCTTCCACATTATAGCGCCGGCGTAATCGGCTACCCGTTCCCTTGTTCACAACGGCCTGAAGGAGCACCAGCATCTTGTCGGCACTCTCGGCGTTGATCACCTCGTTCATGCGCGGTTGGAAACGCACCAAGACATTTCCCTCGCTATCCTCGATATGTGATACAAACATGGGAGCCACGCGAATGCCATGATTGGCAAACGTGGTATAAGCACTCACCATCTCAGATACCGACACCTCACAAGGTCCGAGACAAAGCGACATAGAGGGATGGATGTTTGGATTGTTGATGCCGAAGTCATGCAAGATGCCCACAAATTGTTGCGGGTTGAGTTTGCTCATCAGATAGGCCGAAATCCAGTTGTTCGACTGAGCCAGTCCCCACTCGAGGGTGACCATTGCCCCATAGCGGCTACGCGAGCCATTACGCGGAGTCCAAGGCTTGCCCGCCACCATGTAGGTACGTTGCACATTAGGCGCAAGATCGCACGGAGAGAAGCCGTTCTGCATGGCCAAGGCATAGAGATAGGGTTTGATGGTGGAGCCCACCTGACGGCGACCTGTCGAAACCATGTCGTACATGAAGTGGTTGTAGTTCAATCCGCCCACATAAGCTTTCACCTGACCCGTCTTGGGATCCATGCTCATGAAACCCGAGCGCAGGAACGACTTGTAGTAGCGAATGGAATCCATCGGCGTCATCACAGTATCAATATCGCCGTGATAGGTGAACACGGTCATCTCGGTCTTCTTCTGGAACGACTCGCGTATCTCCTCGTCCGTAGCACCTGCTGCCTTCATGCTCCTGTAGCGCTCGCTCTGAAGCATCGAGCGGTTCATGATTTGGCGCACTTGTTCCTTGGTCAAAGCATTGGTGAATGGCGCATTCGGACGGTTGCGCTTTTCTTGCGTAAATGCTGGTTGCAGATAGCGTGCCACATGCTGATAGACGGCCTCCTCGGCATACTTCTGCATGCGCGTGTCAATCGTGGTGTGCACCTTCAATCCGTCGGTATACACGTTATAAGGCTTGCCGTCCTTCTTGAAGTTCTTGTTACACCAACCATATAGCGGGTCGCTCACCCACGAGATGGAGTCATATACAAACTGGCCCTGATTCCACGACGGATAGTCGCTCTTCTCGGGCTTCTTAGCCATCATATACTGGCGGAGGAACTCACGGAAATAAGGTGCCACGCCCTCTTTGTGGTCGGCACGATGGAAGTGCAACTCCAGCGGTTTGTCGGCCCACTCGTTCATCTCTGCTTTCGAGAGGAAGCCCTGCTTGTTCATCTGTGAGAGCACCACATTCCGGCGTTCCTTGCTACGCTCAGGATAGCGAACGGGGTTGTAGAGCGAGGGATTCTTACAAAGCCCCACGAGGGTGGCAGCTTCGTTCACGTCCAAGTCTTTCGGCTCCTTATTAAAATAGGTATTGGCAGCGGTCTTTATTCCCACCGCATTATGAAGGAAGTCGAAGTAGTTCAGATACATCGCGATGATTTCCTCCTTCGTGAAGTAGCGCTCCAACTTGATGGCAATCACCCACTCAATCGGCTTCTGAAGCAAACGTTCGAGCTTGCTATGAGCCGTCTCCGAATAGAGCTGCTTGGCCAACTGTTGCGTGATGGTCGAGCCACCGCCAGCACTCTCCTGACGCATAATTCCACGCTTCACGATGGCACGTCCCAGGGCGATGAAGTCGATGCCAGAGTGCTCGTAGAAACGCTCGTCCTCGGTAGCCACCAGCGCCTTCACCAAGTGGGGCGGAAGTTTGTCGTAAGACACCATGATGCGGTTCTCACGATTGAAGTTCCACGTGCCTATCACCTGTCCGTCAGCAGAAAACACTTGCGTGGCAAAACGGCTGATGGGATTCTGCAAGTCCTTCAGGTCGGGCATGTAGCCGATAAGCCCAAACCAGATGGCGAAAAAGCCCGCCACCAACGCGCCGACAACGATGGCCAGCGACCACCAAAGAAAATGTATAAACGTCTTTCTCATTGATGTCAATCTTTAAATATCTGCAAAAATACAAATTTCTCTCGAAATATCATCAATAAATGAAAAAATATGATTATCTTCGCACTCGAAAACAGAAAAACAATGCCAAAAACGAATGGAAATGCACAATTTTGTCACCATCGCCAACTTGTCTAAGGAAAAAATCATGTACCTCATACAGATGGCGCAAGAGTTCGAAAAACATCCCAACAGGGAGATTCTGAAAGGAAAAGTCGTCGCCACGCTTTTCTTCGAACCTTCCACCCGCACACGCCTTAGTTTCGAAACAGCCGCCAACCGTCTGGGCGCACGCGTGATTGGTTTTGCCGATCCGAAAATCACCAGCGGCACAAAGGGCGAAACGCTGAAAGACACCATCCTCATGGTGAGCAACTATGCCGACGTCATCGCCATGCGCCACTACATCGAGGGAGCAGCGCAATACGCCAGCGAGGTGGCACCCATCCCCATCATCAATGCCGGCGACGGGGCTCACGAGCACCCATCACAATGCCTGCTCGACCTCTTCTCCATCTACAAGACGCAAGGCACACTCGAGAACCTCAACATCTACCTCGTGGGCGACCTCAAATACGGGCGCACCGTCCACTCGCTCATCACCGCCATGCGCCACTTCAACCCCACCTTCCACTTCGTTGCGCCCAAAGAGCTCTCCATGCCCATGGAATACAAGCTCTATTGCAAGGACCACGGCATCAAGTTCCAAGAGCACACTGCCTTCAACGAGAAAGTCATCGCCGACGCCGACATCATCTATATGACGCGCGTGCAAAAAGAACGTTTCTCCGACCTCATGGAATACGAACGCGTCAAGAATGTCTATATCCTGCGCAACGAAATGCTGGGCGGCGTGAAGGAGAACATGCGCATCCTGCACCCCCTGCCACGTGTCAACGAGATTGCCTACGACGTAGACGACAACCCACACGCCTACTACATCCAGCAAGCCCAAAACGGACTCTACGCCCGCGAGGCCCTCTTCTGCTATGTGCTGGGCATCACCCTCGACGACATCAAGAAGGATAAGACAATTATTTAGAGGAGAAAGGTAAAATTTATTTTTAATTTTTAATTGTTAATTGTTAATTGTCAATTCTTAGATTATGATATACAACAAAAAAGAACGCCTCGTTGCCGCCATCGAAAACGGCACCGTCATCGACCACATACCCGCCGAGAAAACCTATCAAGTAGCCATGCTGCTTGGCCTCTTCGAAACCAAGAGCCAAGTGACCATCGGCATCAACTTCGCATCCAACAAAGTGGGAAAGAAAGGCATCATCAAGGTCTCCGACAAATTCTTCACCAACGACGAAATCTCACGACTCTCCGTCGTCGCGCCCAACGTGATTCTCAACATCATACACGACTACGAAGTGGTGGAGAAAAAGACCGTTGAAACACCCGATGAGCTGCGCGGCATCGTGAAATGCAACAACCCCGTCTGCATCACCAACAACGAGCCCATGCAGACCGTCTTCCACGTCGTAGACAAAGAAAAAGGCATCTGCAAATGCCACTATTGCGACAAAGAACAATTCATCAGCAACGTAAAACTCGTCTAACACCCATCACCTATCACCAAAAACCCGACACCCATTATGGTAAAACACATCATCCTTTGGACACTCAACCCGGCACTCTCCGACGAAGAGAAAGCCGAAGTAAAAGCCGGCATCAAGGCAGGCCTTGAAAGCCTCGTAGGTAAAGTGCCAGGACTCATCGACGTGAAGGTTCACATCGACGGACGCCTCGCCTCTTCCAATGCCGACGTGATGCTCGACAGCACCCTCGAATCCGTAGAAGCCCTCAAAGGCTACGCCCTGCACCCCGAACATTTGGCGGTCGCCAATGGTAAGGTTCGCCCCTACACCGTCCAGCGCGCCTGCCTCGACTTCGAGATATAGCTGCCTTCAGCCTCCATTCGAGATTAAGAAAAAAGCCATCGAACTCCCTTCGTAGTTCGGTGGCTTTCATTTTGGATTAAGACTCCTATTAGGAAAAACTACATTGTTTATACGGGTGATTTTGAGAACACGGCAAGCAACATCAAAGTTATCAACTATAGGGATCTGCAGAAACAACTTCCTCAAAATATAGAATAAAGCAATCCCACCGCAAAATGCCTTGTAGAGAAAGTAAGTTATCACTACCGTCTCAGTCTCAGCGTCTCAGTTAAAAAACAAGTCACTTTCCCACTCAACATTCCCTCTTTTTGCATATATAACTTATTGATAATCAATAATATATATAATAAAGGAGATGAGTTGGAGGGTACCTTTAAAAACAATTGAGACGCTGAGACTGAGACGCTCGCACCAGCCAACCAACAACTTAAATCATTATAAACCAACAAGTTACAACATTATTAGCAGAGTCTATCATGCGTTGCATTGCCTTCAATAGGCACAAAATCCTGTCATTTTTTCCTCTAAAAGGCCTCAAAAATCATGCTTGAGACGCATTTTCCGATAAAAACAACTGCACTTACGGCTCGTCTCACCGTCGTAAAATTCATGTTTTTTGGACAAAAACTACGAACTTTTTTCTCCAAATGAGACTTTTGATTGGCCATTTTGGTATAGGAAATACGAAAAAGGAGGCTCTACTCCTATCCTCTGACCCTGTCATACATGGCATCTGAGACGCTTAGGTGATACACCTGAGGGGCTTACATGCCACACCTGACGGGCTCAAAAGTGGCATGTGACATTCACCTAATTTGGATTCTCCTGACTACTAAAACAACGGCCACCGAGCTTCGCACGAGCTCGATGGCCTTTTATAGTGTTCCGTCTATGTCATCTCATGGACAGACAGAGGGATAATCTTCGGAGGAAGGGGATTACTTGAATATCAGCTGGGCGAAGTTGTAGAGGCCGTATTTCCAGACGACGAAGTTGTGACCTTCGTCAGGATAGTTGATGAGCGTGCAAGGGATGCCGTTCTTGTCGCAGAAGTCTTTGAGCTGGGCGCTGTTGTTCATCAGTCCGTCGGCTCCGCCACATACCATCCAAAGAAGTTTGTTCTCTTTCTTCACCTTATCAACATCGGGAATGAGTTGGGCGGCCCTCATGGTGTTGGGAGCTGAGGAGAAACCGCCCACATAGGCAAAGACGTCCATGTGACCAAGGCCGAAATTGAGCGACTGGCCGCCTCCCATCGAGAGGCCTGCGATGGCACGATGGCCGCGGTCGGTGTAGACGCTGAAGTTTTTCTCGATGTAGGGGATGAGGCTTCCGATGAGGTCTTTGTCGAAATCGCCGAATGCGCGGAACGAGCCCATTCCGCCGGCACGCGAGTCGTCTTTCTGGGCGCGTCCATTGGGCATGACGACAATCATGTCGGCCACTTTACCGTCGGCATATAGGTTGTCCATGATGATGTCGGGCTTGCCACCATCCTTGTACCACTCGTTTTCGTCGCCTCCGATGCCGTGGAGCAGATAGAGCACGCTATACTTTTTCTTAGCATCGTATTTTGGTGGCAAATAGACGTTGGCCTTACGGGTGGTGCCTACCGACTCCGACTGGTACTCGATGAGCTTCACCGTACCGCGTGCGATTCCTTCACGCTCTTGGTCGAAGCCCTGTGGGGCTGGTTTGTACGCGTCGAATTTCACATCGATGTTCTGTGGACCGCCAAACATTCCCCTTGGAATATTCGGCTCTTGTGCATTGGCTTCCGTCAAAGAGAGGGTGAGCAATGCTGCTACAAAAAGTTTTTTCATTTTACGTAAAAGATAAATGTTGTTGATAATAATGGTTTATAATATTGACTCCGTTTTGCCGATTTAGTTTAATCTCGGAATGAAATTGGGGGCAGCGATGCTCTAAAAGAAAAATGAATAATGAACATAGAAAGGAGTTATGCCATCAGCGAAGACGCTTTCAAAGCGGGCGACTGAAAAACAATGAACTACAAACTATTTCGACCCCAAGAATAATCGCTGGAAAAGTTTGCCCATTACAAGAAAAAGTAGTACCTTTGCACCATCTTATAACCAACCACAATTAAGAGACAAAGAAAATGAAAAGAGACAACACCGTTTTCGAGTTGATCGAGAAAGAGCATCAGCGCCAGCTGAAAGGCATCGAGCTGATTGCCAGTGAGAACTTTGTGAGCGACCAGGTGATGGAAGCTATGGGCAGCTATCTGACTAACAAATACGCCGAAGGATATCCTGGCAAGCGCTACTATGGCGGCTGCCAAGTGGTAGACGAGGTGGAGCAACTGGCCATCGACCGCGTTTGCAAACTCTTCGATGCAGAATATGCCAACGTGCAACCCCACTCAGGCGCACAAGCCAACGCCGCCGTGCTGCTGGCCGTGCTTAAGCCTGGCGACACTTTCATGGGCTTGAACCTGGCTCATGGCGGACACCTCTCGCATGGCTCGCTGGTCAACACGAGCGGCATTCTCTATAAGCCCGTGGGATATAACCTAAACCAAGAGACGGGACGCGTGGACTACGACGAGATGGAGCAGCTTGCCCTTGAGCACAAGCCGAAACTCATCATCGGCGGAGGCTCGGCCTATAGCCGCGAATGGGATTACAAGCGCATGCGTGAGATTGCCGACAAGGTGGGCGCATTGCTGATGATTGATATGGCTCACCCAGCTGGTCTTATTGCCGCCGGATTGCTGGAGAATCCCGTGAAGTGGGCTCATATCGTGACGTCGACCACACACAAGACGCTTCGCGGACCTCGCGGAGGTATCATCCTGATGGGCAAGGACTTCGAGAATCCTTGGGGCTACACCACTCCGAAGGGTCAGGTGAAGATGATGAGCCAGCTGCTGAACTCGGCCGTGTTCCCTGGTCAGCAAGGCGGTCCGCTGGAGCATGTGATTGCCGCCAAGGCCGTTGCTTTCGGCGAGGCTCTGCAACCCGAATTCAAGGAGTGGGCCAAGCAGGTGCAGAAGAATGCCAAGGTGCTGGCCGACGAGCTCATCAAGCGCGGCTTCGGCATTGTAAGCGGCGGTACCGACAACCACTCGATGCTTGTTGACCTGCGCTCGAAATATCCCGACTTGACAGGTAAAGTGGCCGAGAATGCACTTGTAGCCGCTGACATCACGGTGAACAAGAACATGGTGCCTTTCGATAGCCGGTCAGCTTTCCAGACCAGCGGCATCCGCCTCGGCACTCCCGCCATCACCACTCGCGGCGCAAAAGAAGACCTGATGGTTCAGATTGCCGCATGGATTGAAGAAGTGCTCAATGATCCCGAGAACGAGCAGGTGATTACCAGCGTGCGTCAGCGCGTGAACGAGACAATGAAGAACTATCCGCTCTTCACATATTAAAAAGTGAGCCACGCTCTATAATATAATAATGTGGGGGCATTTCAAGTGAATGAGCCCCCACTTTTTATTTATGCAAGAAATCGCAATCGCCATCATATTGCTCCTTTGCGTGGGCTATGCCGCCTACCGCATCTATCGAGCCGTCAAACGGGCAAACGACCCTTGCTATGGTTGCGAGGGGTGCGCTTTGCGCGACCAGATGAAAAAGAAAACGTGCGACAAGCGGAAATAGAAAAGAAATTACAACAAATTCGAAAAAAAACGCGGAAAACATTTGGTGGTAACAAAAAATTATTGTACCTTTGCATCAACCGGTAAGGAAGTTTGGGTGAGTGGCTGAAACCAGCAGTTTGCTAAACTGCCGTGCGGGTTACCGTACCGGGGGTTCGAATCCCCCAGCTTCCGCAAGGAACGCCGCAAAGTTTTCTCAAAGTGCAAAACTAACTGGTCGGTTCATCTAACGGTTAGGATACAAGATTCTCAATCTTGGCATAAGGGTTCGATTCCCTTACCGACTACACGAGGTGCGTTAGTTCAGTAGGTTAGAATGCCTGCCTGTCACGCAGGAGGTCACGAGTTCGAGTCTCGTACGCACCGCGAAAACAAAAAGAATTCGGTGAGTCTTCAAGGCTCACCGAATTTGTTTTTAATATCCCTCCTCTTCACTATCGCTTCTCATACTCCTCTTGCGCCTTACGCTTCACGTCGGCCTCTATGTCGCCAAGCGAACGGTAGCCCGACGTATGGGCTTTGAAAGCCACGCACCCCACAAACGCGGCAATGGCGGCCAAGGCTCCAAGCGCCCAATTGAGAAACTCGCCCTTGAAAGGCGACCAATCGAGCACCACGATGGCAACCACCACGGGAATGGCGAACAACAACCAGTCGGCACCCGACTTGAGTTTGTAGCTCTCGAGCGTCTTCTGGTATTCCTCGTCGGCATCTAAGAGCCGTTTTCGGTTGGCTTGCCACCAAGTTTCGAAATCACTCGGTGATGGCATTGAGAAGACCTTTTAGAATACCCTTGATTTCGCGGGCTACACCCGTCACCTTGTCGAAGAAGCCTTGCTTCATGCCTTTGGCCATGTAGCCAGCGCACTTGCCTTCGAGTTCGCCTATGCGGGCTTTCTGCTCGGGCGTGTAGTCGAGTTCGTGCTTGCTGATTTCCTTGCGAATCTCAACAAAGCGTTCGGCAGCCTCCTCCCACTCACGTACGGAATAGTTGGCGCTATGGTCGCGCAACTCATAAGAGAAGCGCTCCAGTTGGTTCACCGCATGCATCTTCGTGGAGCATGATGTGAATAAAGTCGTCATTCCCATCAGCACGAGAGCCACCACGGTTAATAATTGTTTTCTCATAATCGCATAATTTAATATTCAATCGATGAAAAATAATATCTCGGCCACAAAAATACAAAATCTTTTGGAAAAAAAATGCAGAAAAGCATTGCGATTCAAATTTATTTTATTATCTTTGCAATTGTAAAGGAGAAAGAAATTGGGGGTTGGTCGATTTGATCGGGATACTCATCAAATAATACTGAAAACCGAGACGACTTCTCCAGCCAATGGCGGGCCACATAAACCGCGTGAGCGGCCAAGCTGAAAAGCCGGTGGATTACAACGACGGAGAGTTCTCAAATCATTTTTGCTCGGAGTTTCATCACATCATCGGCAGCCCCCCTATTTTTAATGTGAGGTGGAGGATACACAAGCAGCCCTCCACCCCACTTTTTTATTAAGTATTAAACTAAGAAGAAAAATAGATTTATGTTCTCAGGAATTGTTGAGGAAATGGCTGTGGTCACCGCCATCAGGAAATACGAAGGAAACATCGACTTCACCCTGCGTTGTTCGTTTGTCGATGAGTTGAAGATAGATCAAAGCATCGCGCATAACGGCGTGTGCCTGACGGTTGTGAGCATCGTTGACGGCACCTACACCGTGACGGCCATGCGCGAGACGCTTGAGCGTTCGAACTTGGGCCTCTTGAAGGAGGGCGACCACGTGAATGTGGAGCGCTCGATGATGATGAATGGGCGACTTGACGGCCACATCGTGCAAGGTCATGTTGACGAGACGGCTCGTTGCATCGATATGCAAGACGCCGATGGTTCCACTTATTTCACTTTCGAATACGAGGAGAACCGTGAGATGGCACGCCGCGGATATTTCACGGTGGACAAAGGTAGCGTGACGGTCAACGGAGTGTCGCTCACCGTATGCGAACCCACCAGCAACACGTTCAAGGTGGCCATCATCCCCTACACACGCGAGAACACGAACTTCTGCGACATGCATGTGGGAAGCGTGGTGAACCTGGAGTTCGACATTTTGGGCAAATACATCGCAAGGTTGCAATCGTTGTGATTGTGACCTTTGCCGTTCTCAATTAGACGTGCAGTTCTCACTAACATTTGTTAAATTCCAACCGTCATGTAAACTATTTTGACTAAACTTGCGTCTATAGAGTGACAATTATAATAACGGAACATTATCATATTATTCGCAATTGAAATGAGAAAATTATTCATCTCGTGTATCGTTGGACTTGCCCTACTCACTATTCCCGGCAATGCAGAAGCTCGAAAATGGACTCTGGCCGAATGCATTGACTACGCTTTGACAAACAACATCACACTCCGTAAGACTAAGCTGAACAAACTCAGCGCTCAAGAGGATGTGCTCCAAAGCAAAGCTGCCTTGTTGCCTTCGTTGTCGGCTTCCACCTCGCACAACGCCACCTATCGTCCTTGGCCGGAAACTGGGTCGGCAACTGTTGCCAACGGATACGTGCAAGCGAGTGTGGATAAGGTCTACTATAACGGCTCTTATGGCATCAATAGCAATTGGACGGTATGGAACGGCAACCGCAACCGCAATACCGTGAAACTGAACCAAATGGCCGAGCGACAAGCCGAACTCGACTCGGCAACTACGGCAAACAACATACAAGAGCAAATCGCCCAGCTCTATGTGCAAATTCTTTATTCCGCGGAAGCCATCAAGGTGACCAAGGGAAGCCTTGAAACGAGTAAGGCTAACGAAGAACGGGGAATAGAATTCGTGAATGTGGGAAAGATGAGCAAGGCCGACTTGGCCCAACTCACCTCCCAACGGGCACAAGACGAGTACAACATCGTGGAAGCCGAAAGCAACTTGCGCAATTATAAGCGTCAGTTGAAGCAATTGCTACAAATCGTTGACGATGAGGAGTTTGACATCGTCATCCCTACTACTACCGACGAGATGGCACTTCAAGAAGTCCCCACCTTGCAATCGGTTTATTCGTCGGCATTGGCCACGCGCCCCGAGATTAAGAATGCCCTTCTGGGAATCGAAACCAGCAAGCTGAACATGCAAATCGCTAAGGCTCAAAAGTTGCCAACGGTGGGCTTTAATGCAAGTGCCATCACCAACACCACCTCTATGAACAACAACTCATGGGGGCCTCAGTTGAAGAACAATTTCAACCTCGGAGCGGGTTTCAACGTCAGCATTCCCTTGTTTGACAACCGTCAGACAAAGACGGCCGTGAACAAGGCCATCATACAAAAGCAAAACTACGAATTGGAGTTGCAAGACAAGCAAACCACCCTCTACTCCACTCTCGAGAACTATTGGCTACAAGCCATCACCAACCAAAACAAGTTCAAGGCGGCTAAAGTGGCTACAGAGAGCGCACAGACGAGCTTTGAATTGTTAAACGCCAAATTCGAACAAAAACTCATTAACATCGTTGAACTGATGAAAGGTCGTGATGCACTGCTCCAAGCGCAGCAAAACGAGCTCCAGAGCAAATACCTCACCATCCTGAACATCCACATGCTAGACTTCTACAAGAACGGCAAGCTCAAATAGCATTCCCACCATAAAATGACAAACGGGAAGACACAGCAATTCAAGGCAACAGGTGTCATACTCCACGTAACCATCTGGACAGCATTGTTCCTCTTGCCCATCACCTTAGTGGGCAATGGGGAACATATGTCTTTAAAGAGATATCTCATCACTTGCGTGTGGCCGCTTTCATGGGCAATTGCCTTCTATCTCAACTATTTTTGGAATGCTCCATATAATTACCTCAGAAACAAATACTCGAGGACAAGAATCATCAACATTTGTCTCATACTCCTGATGGCGACATTCCAACATCTTTGGAGGATGCAATACAAAGACATACTCCATCCTCACCTCTTGATGACCACAAACCAACAAATCATGTTTTTCGTCAGAGACATCTATAACCTGACATTGTCTACAACGTTGGGTTGCGCCATCATCATGTCGAGAAATTGGGTATTGAACGAAAATCGGAGAAAAGAGGTAGAGGTACTGAGACGCGAAGCTGAGTTGAAAAGTCTTAAATACCAACTACATCCCCACTTTCTGCTGAACACCCTCAACAACATTTACGCTCTCACTTCGTTCGACCAAAAGAAGGCACAAACCGCCATCAAGCAATTCAGCGAGCTGCTTCAACATCAGTTGTACAACAACCAAGAGGAGTTTGTGGAAATCAAGAAAGAAGCCGACTTCATTCACAATTACATCAACCTGATGAAGCTAAGGCTTTCAAGCAACGTCAAGGTGATGGAGAATACAAATATTGAAGAGTCGGGCGAAATCTACGTGTCGCCCATGATTTTCATTACATTGGTGGAAAACGCGTTCAAGCATGGAGTGAGCGCCAACGAAGAATGCTTCATAAGCATCAACCTTCATGCCGATAAAGAGAAAATAGAGTTTGAAGTGGAAAACAGCTATCATCCCAAAGACACGAAGGACAAAAGCGGCCACGGAATCGGGTTGGCAATGCTCCAACAGAAACTCGACATCATCTATCCCCAAAAATACAAATGGGAAAAGAGATTGTCTACAAATGAGATTTACACATCAAAAATAACTATCTATGACACTAAACTGCGTAATTATTGACGACGAGCCGTTGGCTGCCGATTTGCTGGCCAGCTATGCTCGCAAGACTCCATTCTTGAACCTGATTGGAGCCTACAACAACGCCGTAGAGGCAATGAAAGGAATCCGCGAGAACAATGTACACCTTGTTTTCCTCGACATTCAGATGCCCGATTTGGGAGGTATTGAATTGGCGAAAATCCTTCCAAAGGACACAAAAGTGGTTTTCACGACCGCCTTCAGCCAATATGCCATCGACAGCTATAAGGTGAACACGCTCGACTACTTGCTCAAACCCATCAGCTATGAAGAATTTGTGAAAGCTGCCGACAAGGCGTTGGAATGGTTCACGAAGGTGAATCCTAGTATGAAACTCTTCAACAAAGACCGCTTCATTTATGTGAAAAGCGACTACAAGATGGTGCAAATCAAGTATGATGACATCATCTATATTGAAGGAGTGAAGGACTATGTGAAAATCTTTACCGACAACGGGGAGAAACCGGTGATGAGCCTGATGAACATGAAGAAGTTTGAGGAAAATCTCCCTCAACCCGAATTTCTCCGCACACACCGCTCATACATCGTTCACATGACCAAAGTGAAACTGATAGACAAGTTCCACATTGCGTTTGGAAAAGAACTGATTCCCATCTCTGACACCTATAAAGAAGATATTCAGAACTATTTCGACCTCCACACATTATCTTAAAGAGGCCGACTAATTAGGCAAAATTGAGCAATTCCATAGGGGTTTCAACCAACGTTGTAGCCCCATGGGCTATCAGGAAGTCGCGATTGCGGAATCCCCACAAGACGTTGATGCACGGAATTCCGGCATTTTTTGCCGTCTGAATATCCACATCGCTGTCGCCAACATAAACAGCAGTCTCGCGTTTTGCTCCTAATTGCCGCAAAGCCTCGTATACCGTATCGGGTGCGGGCTTCTTTCGGATTCCCTCCCGTTCGCCGATGGCTACATCAACCAATCCGGCGAAGAATTGACGACATAAAGCACTAGTAGCAGCATTAAACTTATTGCTTACCACCGCCACACGAATCTCACGTTGGCGCAATTCACCAAGAAGCTCTACAATACCAGGATAAGGGCGGGTGGTGTCAAACTGATGAGCGAAGTAATCATCACGAAAAGCCTTCAAGACATCTTCAAAGACGGGATTAGCCACTCCTTGAGGAACGGCATTTCCCATCAAACGCCTCACCCCATTGCCAAGAAATTGTCGCACTTCTTCAACCGTCCGCTCGGGCATTCCAAACTCGCGCAACGCCCGATTGCAGCTATTCGCCAAATCGGTTAGCGTGTCGAGAAGAGTGCCGTCAAGGTCGAACACAAATGTCTCAAATTGTTTGCTCAATTTCGATTCCATATCGCAAAGATAGAAATAAAAAACGAAAAACAGAAGAATTTGCTTGTAACTCTCAACTTTTTATTAACTTTGCATTGTTTTTTCAAACCAAACATTATGAAGAAGAAAAACCAAAAACAGTATCTTGTCCCTGCAGTCCTTTGTTTGCTGGTGATTTGCGGTGCGGTATACTATTATTTGTTTTCATCGCTCTCAAATAAAAAAGAAACCACATACATTTGTGTTGATGATGACGATGACATCGATTCCGTTACAACCAAACTTTCGGTCATTGCCAACAAGCAACCGCTTTTCGCCTATTCAACTTTGGCCCGCCATAGCAACTACGCCGAAAACATTCGCACGGGGCGCTATGCTGTTAATCCAGGCGACGGTGCACTCAAGATTTTCCGCCACATGAAAAACGGATTGCAGACACCTGTTAGTCTTACAATTCCATCCGTTAGAACTATCGACCGCTTGTCGGTAGAACTCGGCAAAAGGCTGATGCTTGATAGCATCGACCTCTACAACACGCTCACCGATCCCTCAGTCTGCCAGAAATACGGATACGACACGGCCACCATCGTCTGCATGTTCATCCCCAACACATACGATATCTATTGGAACGTGAGCATGGAGAATTTCCTCGACCGCATGAAACGCGAATGCAACAACTTCTGGAACATCAACCGACAAGGAAAAGCCAAGCAGATGGGGCTCTCACCTGTTCAAGTGACAACGCTGGCAAGCATCATCGACGAAGAGACGGCCAACAATGAGGAGAAACCTATGATAGCCGGAATGTACCTAAATCGTCTGAAACAGAACATGCCCTTGCAAGCCGACCCCACCATTAAATTTGCGCTGAAACGTTTCGAGCTCCGACGTATCTACAATAGTTTGCTAAATACCGATAGCCCTTACAACACCTACAAATATCCCGGACTTCCTCCAGGTCCTATTCGCATTCCCACGGTAGCCGGTATTGATGCCGTGCTGAATCATGTTGAACACGACTATCTCTACATGTGCGCCAAAGAAGATTTCAGCGGCACTCACAATTTCGCTCGCACATATCAAGAGCACCTGCAGAATGCTGAACGCTATTCGAAAGCACTCAACGAGAGGGGTATAAAATGAGGAAATGCTTGAAAATTAGACACTTCGATAAGAAAATAAGCACACTTTTCGCAAAAAAAACAAAATAAATTTTCGTATCACGCGAAAAACTTGTATCTTTGCATTCCCAAATTGAGGGAACGAGAGTTTTTACATATTATTATTAATAGAAATATAACACAAAAAATGACAAAGGCGCAAATTATCAATGAGATAGCCGAGAGCACAGGCGTACAGAAAAAAGACGTTGCTGTGGTTGTAGAAAGTTTTATGGAGAGCATCAAGAACAGCATGCTCAATAGAAAGGAAAATGTCTATCTGCGCGGATTTGGAAGTTTCGTCATCAAGCACCGTGCTGCTAAGACTGCCCGCAACATTCAAAAGAACACCACCATCACCATCGACGCTCACGATCTGCCAAGCTTCAAGCCTGCCAAGAGTTTCGTGGAGAAGATGAAAGGCGAATAAGAGAGAAAATTCATAACATTTCATATTAACCAACCAAAAGCCGAAACCCAAACAGAAAGGGATCGGATGAGGTTTTAAAACTATTAAACAATATGCCAAACGGTAAAAAGAAAAAGGGCCACAAGATGGCTACGCACAAGCGTAAAAAGAGACTGAGAAAGAACAGACATAAGAGCAAGTAAGCTCCGATGCCTGTTCTAAAGGTGTTAGGTGTTGGGGCTTCCAACACCCACCACCCTTTAAAAAATCAAGGAACAAGACAGAAATGACCAGCGAAGTTGTAATTGACGTCCAACAAAAAGAGATTTCGATTGCCTTGCTGGAAGATCAGAAACTCGTAGAGTATCAGACCGAACCACGCTCGGCTTCGTTCTCCGTTGGGAACATCTACATTGCAAAGGTAAAAAAACTGATGCCAGGCCTCAACGCCTGCTTCGTAGATGTGGGTTATGAACGCGACGCCTTTCTGCACTACCTTGACCTGGGAAACCAATTCAGCTCTTACGAGAAATACCTGAAACAGGTACAAAGCGACAGGAAGAAACTTTATCCATTCAGCAAAGCCACCCGACTGCCCGACCTGAAGAAAGAAGGAAGCGTGCAAACAACGCTCAAAGTAGGTCAGGAAGTTTTGGTGCAGATTGTGAAAGAACCCATTTCAACCAAAGGTCCACGACTGACAGCCGAATTGTCTTTCGCCGGACGCTATCTGGTTCTCATCCCATTCAACGATAAAGTTTCTGTATCTTCAAAAATCAAAAGCGGCGAAGAACGCGCCCGACTAAAACAACTCATCCACAGCATCAAGCCTAAGAATTGTGGCGTCATCGTGCGCACAGTGGCCGAAGGGAAAAGAGTTGCCGAACTGGATGCTGAACTGAAAGTACTGAACAAGCGGTGGGAGGACGCTTTGGTTAAAGTACAAAAGACACAACAACGACCGCAAATGGTCTTCGAGGAAACGGGAAGAGCCGTAGCATTATTGCGCGACCTTTTCAACCCCACCTACGCAAGCATCCATGTGAACAATGAAGATGTCTTCAACGAAGTAAAGAACTATGTCTCTCTAATAGCCCCTGAAAAGGCGGGCATAGTGAAACTCTACACCGGAAAGGTGCCCATCTTCGACAACTTCAACATCACAAAGCAAATCAAGTCGGGATTTGGCAAGACCGTGAACTACAAACACGGCGCCTACCTCATCATCGAGCACACCGAGGCCATGCACGTCATCGACGTCAACAGCGGCACGCGTATCAAGAAAGAAGGCGGACAAGAGCAAAATGCATTAGAGACCAATCTGGGAGCCGCCGACGAAATTGCACGACAACTACGACTACGCGACATGGGAGGTATCATTGTCATCGACTTTATTGACATGAACCTTGCAGAAGACCGCCAGATGCTCTATGAGCGCATGTGCAAGAACATGCAACAAGACCGCGCCCGACACAACATTCTGCCGCTTTCGAAATTCGGATTGATGCAAATCACACGCCAACGTGTGCGTCCGGCAATGGACGTCAGCGTGGAAGAAACCTGTCCCACTTGTTTCGGAAAAGGAACTATCAAATCGAGCATCCTTTTCACCGACCAACTCGAGAGCAAGATTGACAACCTCGTCAACAAGATTGGCGTCAAGAAATTCTATCTGCACGTACACCCATACGTGGCTGCCTATATCAACCAAGGCTTCATGAGCCTGAAACGCAAATGGCAGATGAAATACGGGCTTGGCGTGCATGTCGTCTCCTCGCAAAAGATGGCTTTCCTGCAATACGAATTCTACGATGCGCAGAGAGAATTCATCGACATGAAAGAGGAAATCGAGACGAAATGAATAAAGGAGAGCCCCTCAGCTTAAATGTTGTGGGGCTCTCTTTCTTTTTGATATGAGAAAATCACACTACATGCCACATGTAAGCGTGTCACATGCCACATGTAGGAGCCTCACATACCACATGTAAGCGCCTTACTTGCCACATGTAAGGGGCTCACTTGCCACATGTAAGGGGCTCACTTGCCACATGTAAGGGGCTCACTTGCCACATGTACGAAAAAAAAATGGTGTTCCCACACTTGCGGAAACACCATTTTTGTTTTTTTCAAATCTGCTGAGAAACGCTTCTACACCACTTTATAGCGGATGCGGAACGACATTTTGTCGTTATCCCAATTGGTGCCCAACATCTCGAACCGCCCAATCTGAGAGGTAGAACGCACATGCTTGCCTATGCAAGGACAGACGTCGTAATCACCAATGCGTACAAGACGAATGGTGTCGCTGGCGTCATCGGGCAACTTTTCAAGACTGATACGAGCGTCGGGAGAATCCTCATCGGCCTCAGCAATCAGCGCTTCAAGTTCGTGACGCGTCACAAATTCATAAGTCACAGGTAAGTCCAGGTCTATCAACTCGTTCATCTCGCGCTCTATGGCACGCTCCTCCTTGCGGTCAGGTTTGTGGTCGATAATCCAAGAAATCTTACTCTTCTTCCTCTCCACATGGGCATTATTGCTACGCTCACAACCGAACATGCGCTGCATCAACTGGTTGAGCAGATGTTCAGCCGTATGTGCAGGAGGGAACTCCTCTTTGTTGTGGTCGTTCAGGACATAGTCTTCGGACATAGCTATCGGGATTTTCTAAAGTTTCATCTTGAACACACATCCGCCATTGGCTGGAACTTTCACCTTGACGGCAGCATCAGCCTTCAGCGACAGAACGGCCTTCTCGTTTGAGAGCAAGTCAACCGTTTCATAGGTTTTCTCCTCGATTCCCAAATAAGAGATGGCGTGATGAGGAACGACGATGTCACAATCAGCATCAGTATCGGCAAAATTGACGGCAACTAGCATTAACTCATCTTCCGCTTTGCGCAAGAAAACATATTGTTTTTCGGCCAAATGCTGGTTCATGTACATCAAGTCGAAAAACTCTCCCTCGCGAAGTGCTTTTTCAGCATTCACAAGGTTGAGCACATAGAGATAGAGACCTTCAAGTTGCTTTTCGTCACGTTTCAGTTTGCGACGGTCAAAATAACCTCGGCGCAGAGTGTCGACTGTCCAATAATCGAAGATGGTGGTGCGTCCGTCAAGCCCGCTGAAGCCTTCTTGATCCATACCTTTCTCGCCAAACTCTTGGCCTGCATAAAGCATGAAAGGATTCGATTGCATCAGCACACTTACTAAGAATCCTGGCACTCCTTTACGTGCATTGCCACAGAAAAAGTCGCTGGCAATACGCTGTTCGTCGTGGTTCTCCAAGAAATATAGCATGTATTGCCGGATGTCATCGGTTGTCTGCCATTGGAGGGAGATTTCTCCAGCACGTCGGCGACCACAAATGACATCGCGAATACAATCATACATGCCCACCTTATCATAAAGCCAGTCGAATCCTGCACCGATATAGTTCCGATATTCGGCAGGATTATAGACTTCGCCTATGAACTTCACATCGGGATAACGATACTTCACTTTGTCAGTCGCCCAATACCAAAAAGCCGCTGGAACCATCTCAGCCATATCGCAACGGAAAGCGTCAATTCCTTTTTTAGCCCAGAAGAGCAGAATATCGGTCATCTTGCTCCATGTGTTGGGAATGGGTGTGAAATGCTCGCTACGCCCTCCAGCATCGCAATAATCTATCCCATAGTTCAGTTTGACCGTCTCATACCAGTCGTTCCGACTCGGACGCGGTGAGAATTGGTCGTTACCCGTTGCTCGAGCCGGGCATTCCTCATACTGTTGCGGGGCGAAAAGATCCAGTTCTCCTTCTGGTTTCGGCAAATCCGACAAGTCAAGAGGCTGTCCCCAACAATAGTAGAAATTGTTTTTAGGGGAGAAATGCATCGACTTGTCATCGTCTTCTCCCAAATCGTGAATACCTTCAGGCTTGCAGATGCTTTTGTATTGGCGGGCCACATGGTTAGGAACAAAATCCATTACCACCTTCAACCCCGCCTGATGGGTTCGGTCTATAAGTGCCTCCCACTCCCCCATCCTGTTCTTCACATCGGTCGCCAAGTCGGGGTCCACATCATAATAATCGGTAATGGCGTATGGCGAACCAGCCTTTCCTTTCACCACTTGCGGATTCTGACGAGGAATACCGAATGAAGAATAGTCGGTTGTAGAAGTATGTCTGACTACACCCGTAAACCAAACATGAGTTGCACCCAAACGTTTGATTTGCAGGAGTGTCTTTTCATCAAAATCGTTGAACTTCCCACATCCGTTTTCCAGCAATGTTCCATTGTGCTTGCAGGGGGTGTTCCGATTTCCGAATAGACGGGGAAACACTTGATAGACAATCGGTTTCATCACATGCATTAAAGTGAAATTCCGTGAGCCGAGACTTCACGGTTGATTTTTGCAATCATACCCTGAAGAGCTTTGCCAGGACCGCACTCCGTGAAATCGTCAGCGCCATCGGCAATCATGTTCTGCACACTCTTTGTCCAACGGACACTACTTGTCAACTGAGCAATCAAGTTCTGTTTGATCTCAGCAGGATCTGTATGCGGCTGAGCATCCACGTTCTGATATACAGGACAAATGGGAGCCTTCACTTCTGTTTGTTCAATAGCAGCCTGCAACTTGTCTTTTGCAGGTTGCATCAGCGGCGAGTGGAATGCTCCACTCACGGGAAGCAGTAAAGCACGTTTGGCGCCAGCTTCTTTCATCTTCTCGCAAGCAGCATTCACAGCCTCTACATTTCCCGAGATAACCAACTGTCCGGGATTGTTGTAGTTGGCAGGAATCACTACATTGCCTTCCGAGCTGACCTCAGCACAAATCTCTTCAACCTTCTCATCGGGCAAACCAATAATGGCTGCCATCGTACCTTGTGCCATCTCGCAAGCCTCTTGCATAGCCATCGCACGAGCGTGAACCAGACGCAGACCGTCTTCGAAGTTCAAAGCACCAGCGGCAACCAATGCAGAAAACTCACCCAAAGAATGGCCGGCAACCATTTCGGGCTTGAAGTCGTCGCCCATGCAAAGGGCACTAATGACACTATGCAGGAAAACGGCAGGCTGAGTGACTTTTGTCTGCTTCAGCTCTTCGGCTGTTCCTTCAAACATGATATCTGTAATCTTGAATCCAAGAACATCATTGGCCTTGTCAAATAGTTCTTTTGCCAAAGGATTGCTCTCATAGAGATCCTTACCCATTCCTACGAACTGTGCTCCCTGTCCGGGAAATACAAATGCTTTCATTTTCTTTCTATTTTGTTTTAATAATAATTGCGAGTGCAAAAGTACAAAAAAAATCCCAATTATCATACGATAATCGGGATTACATTACCATGATGCCCACATTTGTCTCTCTCTAAGCATCAAAATCCCGGCCAACTCCACTATAGGAATGGCCGGGACAGGTTTTAGATTTGCTTTACAGCGCGAAAAATTCTCTTCTTATTCAGCTGCGGGAACGTCTTCCTCATCGTCAAGAACGTCATCGATAACATCCTCAACTTCTTCGGTAGCCTTCTCTACAACTTCTTCCACAACTGCGGGAGCAACTTCCTTGGCATTCTCAGCGACAACCTTCACAGGTACAATCACCTCAACCTCCTTGTGGAAGTGAACAGTTGCCTCATAGTCGCCAATCTGCTTAGCCTCACGCATAGTGATAATCTTGCGATCAACCTCAATACCCTTCTGGGCGAGAGCCTCAGCAACCTGAGCAGCACCAACCGAACCATAGAGCTGACCGGTGGCACTCACCTTGGCGGCAATCTCGAGAGCAACACCCTCGAAAGCCTTAGCCTTGTCTTCAGCAGCAGCCTTCTGAGCAGCCAGCTTGTGAGCCTGCTGCTTCAGGTTCTCTGCCAAAATCTTCTTGGCAGAAGGCGATGCGATGACAGCCTTACCTTGGGGAATCAGATAGTTGCGGCCATAACCGCTCTTCACGTTCACTATATCGTTCTTGTATCCAAGTCCGATAACGTCTTGTTTCAAAATCAATTCCATTCTGTTTCCTCCTCTTTAATTATTTCATCAAATCGGTTACGTATGGAAGCAGAGCGAGCTGACGTGCGCGCTTCACAGCTTGAGCCACACGACGCTGGTACTTCAGACTTGTTCCAGTGATACGGCGGGGAAGAATCTTACCCTGCTCGTTCAAGAACTTCTTCAAGAACTCGGGATCCTTGTAATCAATGTACTTGATGCCGCTCTTCTTGAAACGGCAATACTTCTTCTTCTTGGTGTCGATAGAAGGAGCAGTGAGATAACGGATTTCAGACTGTTCTGCCATAGTTTAAGCCTCCTCTTTTTTACCAAGCTTTGCACGACGCTTCTCAGCATAAGCGGCAGCATACTTGTCAAGTTTAACTGTGATGTAACGGATAACTTTCTCGTCGCGGCGGTAGCCTGTTTCGAGAGTTTTAACGATAGATGGCTCAGCCTTGAATTCCAACAGGCAATAGAAACCCGTGGATTTCTTCTGAATAGCGTAAGCCATCTTCTTCAGTCCCCAGGTCTCTTCGTTCAAAATTTCAGCACCATTGTCAGTGAGAATCTTCTTGAATTTAGCGACCGTTTCCTTCATCTGTTCATCAGACAAAACGGGAGTCAAAATGAAAACGGTTTCGTATTGATTCATACTACTTTTTGGATAAATAAAAAATTAATTATTAAATAAGCGGGTGCAAAGGTACAATTTTTTTACCAACCGACCAAATATTTCCCGCTTTTTCATTGATTTTCCTTGACAAAAACATGTTTTCACACATTTGCAACCTTCATTTGACTGATAAAACCATTTTTTTGTGTAACTTTGCAAACGAATAAGCCTGCATCAACTTCGTCAACGGGGCGATGTCGGTAAATGTTCACACATTATATAATACAACATATGAGCATGGCTATTATCCCTCTCTGGGGATGGATTGTTTTCTATATTCTCGTCATACTGATGCTGATTGTCGACCTCAAAATGTTCGGCAAAAACGGTCAGCATGAAGTGAGCGTGTCTGAAGCGTTGAAGATGACTGCCGTTTGGATAGGCGTTTCACTCGTTTTCTGCTTGGGCATCTATCTGTTTTATCCCGTCAACAGTCATGAAAAGGCTACCGAGTTTCTTGCTGGATACCTGATTGAGAAGTCGCTATCGATGGACAATTTGTTCGTATTCCTGATGCTGTTCTCGTTTTTCGGAATCGAACGCAAATACCAACACGAAGTGCTTTTCTGGGGTATTTTCGGCGCATTGGTTTTACGTAGTATCTTCATCTTTGCAGGAGCGGCTATGGTGGAGCGGTTCGAGTGGGTGCTGGGAATCTTCGGTTTGTTCCTACTCTACACAGGCGCTAAGATGTTCAGCCACGATGACGAACAACTTGGCGACCCAGCCAACAACATCGTGGTGAGGCTCTTGAAGCGCTTTCTGCCTGTCACATCGAAGATGCAAGACGGAAAATTCTTTGTGATTGAGAACGGTAAACGAGTGGCAACTCCCCTACTTGTGGCTCTTGCCGTCATCGAGACATCAGATGTTGCGTTCGCCGTTGATTCCATTCCAGCCGTATTCAGCGTCTCGCGCGACCCCTTCATCGTGCTCACCAGCAACATCTTCGCCATTCTCGGACTTCGCGCACTCTACTTCGCTCTTGCAGCTATTGCCAAATACTTCAAATACCTGAAATACGGACTTGGCATCATCCTCATCTTCGTAGGTCTCAAAATGTTGCTCGCCACCGATGAATACATCAACAAACTAGGAGCACTCGTTGGATTGAAACCCAACATGCCGCAAATTGAAGTGCCCACAAGTTGGAGCCTTGCCATCATCTTCTCTCTGCTCACCGCTTCCATCCTTTTCTCTGTGTTGGCTCAGAAATACAAGAAATAATGGCCAATAATTGTCAAAGACCACAAATGAGGCGGTCAAAAGCCACAAATGAGAGGGTCAAAAGCCACAAATGAGAAGGTCAAAGGCCACAAATGAGAAGGTCAAAGGCCATCAATGAGAGTTTGCGAAGAAAAGATTTGTATCACGACTCACATTGTTTCAAAAGTTTGGTTATTTCATTTTTTTTGTTTAACTTTGCCGTCTCTAATAGAAAAGTGCTAGAACAAGAAAAATATTAACATCAAATAAAACAATTATGGCAATCGTAAAACCATTCAAAGGAATCCGCCCACCAAAAGAACTGGTGGAGCAAGTGGAGAGCCGCCCTTACGACGTGCTTGACTCTGAAGAGGCCCGCGCCGAAGCTGGCGATAACGAAAAGAGCCTCTACCACATCATCAAACCTGAAATAGACTTCCCCGTGGGCACCAGCGAATACGACCCACGCGTGTATGAGAAAGCCGCAGAGAACTTCAAGAAGTTCCAAGACAACGGTTGGTTGCTTCAGGACAAGGACGACCACTACTACATCTACGCGCAAACCATGAACGGAAAGACGCAATACGGATTGGTGGTTGGAGCTTACGTTGACGACTACATGAAGGGCAACATCAAGAAGCATGAGCTGACCCGCCGTGATAAAGAAGAAGACCGCATGAAGCACGTACGTGTGAACAATGCAAACATCGAACCCGTATTCTTCGCCTACCCCGACAACTCAGTTCTCGACTCGCTCATCATGCGATACGCCAAAACCGAACCCGAATACGATTTCATCGCACCCATTGACGGTTTCCGCCACCAGTTCTGGATCATCTCCGATGCTGATGACATGAAAACCATTACTGAGGAATTTGCCAAGATGCCCAGTCTCTATATTGCTGACGGACACCATCGCTCGGCAGCTGCTGCTTTGGTGGGAGCTGAAAAGCAAAAGCTGAATCCCAATCATCACGGAGACGAGGAATACAACTATTTCATGGCCGTCTGCTTCCAAGCAAGCCAACTCACCATCTTGGATTACAACCGTGTGATTAAAGACCTCAACGGAATGTCGTCGGAGGAATTCCTGGCTGCTCTGCAAGTGAACTTCATCGTAGAAGACAAAGGAACTGACATCTACAAGCCCGCACGCTTGCACGAGTTCTCGCTCTATCTCGACCAACATTGGTACAGCCTCACGGCTAAAGAAGGAACCTACGACAACAACGATCCCATCGGCGTTCTCGACGTTGACATCTCTTCACGACTCATCCTGGATGAGATTCTCGACATCAAAGACCTGCGCTCTTCCAATCGTATCGACTTTGTAGGAGGCTTGCGTGGATTAGGCGAATTGAAACGCCGCGTTGACAATGGAGAAATGCGTACGGCATTGGCTCTCTATCCTGTTTCGATGCAACAAATCATGGATATTGCCGATAGTGGGAAAATCATGCCGCCAAAGGCAACATGGTTTGAGCCGAAACTGCGCTCAGGTCTCGTTATCCACAAGCTCTCATAACGGATGACCGACCAATACAAAACAATAAGCGACAAAATTGGCGAGGGATATTACACCGACAAACGGAGTAAATTCCTCGCTTTTGCCCATCATATAACAACCACAGACGAAATAAAGGCCTTGTTGGCGCAATATCGCAAGAAATATTATGATGCGCGCCACGTGTGCTATGCCTATATGTTGGGGGCTGAACGCTCAGAATTCCGTGCCAACGACGACGGCGAGCCATCAAGCACTGCTGGAAAACCCATACTCGGACAAATCAATTCGAACGAACTCTCCGACATCCTGATTGTTGTCGTGAGATACTATGGAGGCGTGAACCTGGGCACTAGCGGCCTCATTGTGGCTTATCGTGAAGCAGCAGCTGACGCTATCGCTCATTGTGAAATCACAATGCAACAAGTGGAGGAAATCGTGGAATACGACTTCCCTTACGTGATGATGAACGACGTGATGAGAATCATCAAAGAAATGTCACCGCGCATCGTAGCTATGAATTATGACAATAATTGCTCCGTGAAACTATCCATCCGACAATCAGAAGCACAACAACTACGCGACAAATTGGCTCAATTGAGCTTCAAGTAAGTATAAAATTTGTTAAGAGTGCAGATTTAGGTACAAGCAATTTTTGTTTCTCAAGAATTTTTATTACTTTTGCATCCGCTTAAAGGGAAGGTTGGCAGAGTGATCGATCGCGCTGGACTCGAAATCCGGTATACCCCTTTCGGGTATCGGGGGTTTGAATCCCTCACCTTCCGCCAAGAGAGACATCCAAGGTGCGTTAGTTCAGTAGGTTAGAATGCCTGCCTGTCACGCAGGAGGTCACGAGTTCGAGTCTCGTACGCACCGCTTAGGGATGAAAAGAAAACCGATAAAGTTCATGCTTTATCGGTCTTTTTTATTTCAATATCTTTTGCATCATCAATGCATGATGATAAGAGTTCCCATCAAAGAGCCAATCTTTCAATTCCAACGAAGCCGAAAAGCCCATTCGAAGGAACAAGTTCGTCGACGCCTCGTTGTCTTTGGCCACATAAGCATAGAGCTGGTGCAAATGGAGGGTATGGCGTGAATACTCGATGATGAGGTTCAGCACATCCGTTGCATATCCCTGCCCACGAAACGCTTTCTGGATAACGATGCCAATCTCTGCTCGATTGTGTTGCGGTTCGAAATTCACCAAATCCACAATACCAATAGTGCCATGCTCCGAAGAGTCGACCATCAGCCTTACCTGCTTGTCGGTGTAGATATCGGAAGTGCTGTTGGCAATATAATTGCGAAGGGCATAACGAGAATAAGGAACATTTGTACGCCCCACATCCCACAACTCGCGATTGTTCTCAATCTGATAAAGCAGCTCCAAATCTTCGGGCTCCATTGCACGGAGCGTTATCTTATCCCGGCTCATTGCAAAATCTCGTTATCGGTGATTATCGTATGTGTCATTTCGTTATATGTTCCCAAATAAACATTGGGCAGAGGATGGCTTGAGAAGAGCTGGAAAATGTCCTCAAACGTATAAGAATTCACATCGTAGACGACATATATCAGCTTGTCCGAAGCCTTGAATTCGTCCAACATGGGCAAATGCCCTTCAGGCTTTTCCATTTCCGACAGCTCAACATATTTCGCCAGCAATCCGTTTCCGCGAGCAATTTTCCCACACTCGGCAATCATCTCCTTGCTTCCCAAGAACACATAGAGAGGAGAGTCGGCTGGGCGACCGGTACGGAATCCCAAACTTTTCTTCATCTTCTCCACTTGCATATTCATCAATGCCGCGAATGCCTTGATGTATATGGCAATCTTAATGGGAATGGTGAGGAACAAGCTAGAGTGGGAATAATGCTTCTTGAAGAAGATGAGCATAGCGTCGTAGAACACGTGCACGTATTGGAATGACGTCTTCTGCGTGCTTTCACCTTTGTAATGCAGGATGTTTGCAGGATAATACCAATTCTCGAATCCGCCTTTCAGCAATCGGTATGAAAGGTCGATATCCTCGCCATACATGAAGAAATCCTCATCGAGGAAACCTATTTGGTTCAAAGCCGAACGGCGTGCCAAGAAGAAGGCTCCGCTGACCACATCAATCTGAGCAGCTTCTTTCCACGAAAGCCCACTCATGTAATAGCGCCCAAAACGCTTGCTATTCGGAAAACGGGCACAAAGGCCGCACATCTTATAGAACGCCACCATCGGAGTGGGAAGTCCGCGACGCGACTCCATAGCCTTCTCGCCGTTAGCCTTTAGCATGCAGACGCCCAATCCTCCTGCTTTAGGATGAGCGCCCATGAATGCCAGCGTGTCGCTGATGGTGTGTTCGCCAACGATGGTATCAGGATTGAGCAACAACACATACTCGCTCTCGCTCTGTCCGATGGCGATGTTGTTGGCGCGTGCGAAGCCTTGATTATGGTTGCACCGGATGATTTTAATGTCGTCGAATTTGCTTGAAAGGAAATCCACCGAGCCGTCGCGCGAATGATTGTCCACCACATAGACCTCAGCATCAATGTCCACCAATGCCCGACGTAACGACAACAGGCATTGCTCCACATAGTGCTTCACATTATAGTTGACAATAACAACCGCCAGCTTCATCATTTCTCTATCTCGGCATTACAACGCTCTTTGGTTGGCACAACAAAAAACATACACAAGAAAAGGATGATGGCCAAATAGCCGAAGGCGGCATTCATCGTCAGATAGTACAACAACGTGTTGACCACCATCGGCACAGTAAGCATCTCCAACCTGATGGTTCCCCATTTTTGCAAGCCGCGTTCGCGTTGTTCCACCAATTGGCTATGAATCTTCCCGAAGCGGAAAAGCCGCAATGCCAACGGAATCATGCAAATGGTGATGATTTCCATTGCTGCCAAAAGCACGAACTCCACTTGTGTGTTACCCGTCAGCACACCCGTGGGGAAGACATTGAATTCGCCTAAGACAACGATGACCAGACAAATAATAATTGGTACAAAAAACTCAGCCAAGAGCCTTTTCCTCACTTTTTCCATCTCTCATTGATTGTTTCCAAACGGAATCCTATTCAAAATAGACCGTCCAAGTGTCACCTCGTCCGTATATTCCAATTCATTTCCAACTGAGATTCCACGCGCAATCACACTCAAAGCCACCTTCGTGTGCTCAAGCTTGCGTGAAATATAGAAATTCGTGGTGTCGCCTTCCATCGTTGAGCTGAGAGCAAGAATCACTTCGTCCACCCCACCCTGCTCTACACGCTTCACCAACGAGTCGATTTCGATATCAGCCGGTCCTATGCCGTCCATAGGTGAGATGATGCCACCCAACACGTGATAAAGGCCATGATACTGCTGAGTGCCCTCGATGGCCATCACATCCTGAATGTTCTCCACAACGCACACCTTCGACACATCGCGCCTCGCATCCGAACAAATTGAGCACACATCCGTATCGCTGATGTTGTGGCAAATCTGGCAATACTTGATGCTGTGCTTCATTTGGGAGACAGCCCCCGCAAATCCGTCAACCTCCTCATCACTCTGACGGAGCAGAAACAGAACAAGGCGCAAGGCTGTCCTGCGCCCTATTCCCGGCAGTTTAGAGAATTCAGCAACTGCCTTTTCCAATAATGCTGAGGGGTACTGTTGCTCCATTAAAAATAGAGACCGAACCCGATACGGAACCCGAAGGTTGAGTAGTCAGAATGGTTCTTGAACGACTGGTCGTAATAGATGGCAGGCTCAATCGTCGCCGTGCGGCTCAGGAAATAGCAGTAGCCAACCTCCACGCCAGGCATGAAGTCGTTGTAGTTGGACTTGGCATGCACATACTTGCCGTTCACGCCGAGGAAGAGACCATTTTGTTCAATGTAATAGCGCACGCCTACACCAACGGAAAGTCTGTCGGGAATGGCATGCGAACCATTGTGGTTATAATCCACTCCAGTATGCGCCAGCACGTTATCAGCCAGCATATATCCCAGTTGGGCGCGAACACCCATGTTGAAACCATCATCGCCGTTGTAGTTCAGGTCGAATCCCGACAAGGAAGCCCCAATATAGAACTTGTCCTGCTCAAAAGGAGTCTGGCGATAATTCACATACTGAGCACTGGCCGACAATGTCATCAACATCAATGCAACTACTGCAACAAATTTCTTACCCATAATCTTATTTATTTTAATTAGTTATTATTCATCGCTTTGCGGTGCCACATGCAGAACCACACCAACGCAATCACAAACACACATACGCTTCCCGTATAGGAGACGGTGGAGCTAAGTCCGAATGCCTGGTTGGAAATCAGAAGGAAGGTGGAGCACACCGTCGTCATAAACAGCGCGGGCACCAATGTGACAACATATTTCTTCTGCTGGCGGGCTAAATAAACGGTGAGAGCCCAAAGGGTGAAGACGCTAAGCGTCTGATTCGACCATCCGAACCAGCTCCATATCGTGTTGAATCCCTTCGCGTCTGCCATCTGCCAAACCAGCAAGGCAATAGCGGCTCCAAACATCGGAATGCATACCATCAGACGGCGATGCAACGACTGTTGCTCGATTTTCAGGAAGTCGGCAATAATCAGTCGGGCGCTGCGGAAAGCAGTATCACCGCTCGTAATAGGAGCAGCTACGACACCGAGCATAGCCAGAATGCCACCGAAGACGCCCAGCCAATCGTTGCAAATCATGTTGACCACCGAAGGAGCATCGTTCACGGCATCGGTTCCGCCAGCCATCACCTGATAGCCCGGTGTGGGCTGGTCGTAGAAGAAATACATGGCCACCGTAGCCCAAATCAACGCGACAATACCCTCAGTAATCATTGCGCCATAAAAAATGGGACGTGCCTGCTTCTCGCTCTTCACGCAACGCGCCATCAAAGGGCTCTGCGTAGCGTGGAAACCGCTAATGGCGCCGCATGCTATCGTGATGAAAAGCATGGGGAAGATGGGAGCATGGAAGTCGAGCGAATCGGCTCCGCGATTACCTAATCCATCCCAAAGTTCTGGCAGGTTCGGCATCTTTATAAAGAGACAAACCATCAAAGCTAAAGCCATGAAAATCAGCGAGAAAGCAAACAACGGATAAATCTTTCCTATAATCTTATCGATGGGGAGCATGGTGGCAATGATATAGTAGATGAACACCACCATAATCCAGAAGAAATACTGCCCGAAACGCTCTGTGAAGAAAGCAGGTTCCCAAATGCCGCCAAGAATCTTAGCAGGACTGAAGACGAACACCACACCCACCATCATCAGCAACAACACCGAGAACACCAGCATCACGTTCTTAGCCGTGTTTCCCAGATAGCGGCCGATGAGGTCAGGCAGGTTGGCACCTCCATGGCGGATGGAGAGCATTCCGCTCAGATAATCGTGAGTGGCTCCGGCAAAGATGCAACCGAAGACAATCCACAGATAGGCCACCGGACCAAACTTCGCACCCATGATGGCGCCGAAGATGGGACCCGTACCTGCAATGTTCAGAAACTGAATCATGAAGATTTTCCAACTGGGCAGAACAATGTAGTCCACCCCATCGGCTTTCCAAACGGCCGGTGTGGGACGGTCGTCGGGGCCAAATACCTTTTCGATGAATTTGCCGTAGATGAGATAACCTGCGACTAAAGCCACGAGGGCGATAGTAAATGAAATCATTTTTCTTCGTTTTACAAAAAACTATTGCAAAAGTAAACAAAATATTTGAAAAACGAAAAAATATCACTACCTTTGTTCCAAAATTATTGGAAATATGAAGCAAACATCCATAATATTCCTCATTTTAACAATATGTCTGCCCCTCTGGGCACAATCTCCCAAGCACGAAGTAAGAGCCGTATGGCTCACCACTATAGGCGGCATCGACTGGCCCCACTCCTTTGCAAACTCACCACAAGCCGTTGAGCGGCAGAAGCAAGAGCTGTGCGACATACTCGACAGGCTGAAAAAAGGCGGCATCAACACCGTGCTCCTGCAATCGCGCATACGCGCCACAACCATCTATCCCTCGAAATACGAACCGTGGGACGGCTGCTTGAGCGGAAAGCCCGGAGTGAGCCCCGGATACGATGCCCTTCAGTTCGCCGTCGAAGAGTGTCATCGGCGCGGAATGGAAATCCACGCATGGGTGGTGACCATCCCTATTGGAAAATGGACCGCGGCAGGATGCACGCAACTCCGAAAACAGCACTCCAACCTCATCCGCAAGATAGGGCAAGACGGATTCATGAACCCCGAAAACCCGCAAACAGCCAACTATCTGGCCGACATCTGCGAAGAAATCACCCGAAACTACGACATCGACGGCATACACCTCGACTACATACGCTATCCCGAAACGTGGAAAATAAAAGTCTCGCGCACGCAAGGGCGACAATACATCACCAATATTGTCAGCGCCATCAACAAACGCGTGAAGACCCTGAAACCGTGGGTGAAGATGAGTTGTTCTCCCATTGGAAAGTTCGACGACCTGTCGCGCTACCGCTCAAACGGATGGAATGCCTACACCGCCGTCTGCCAAGACGCTCAGGGATGGCTGCGCGCGGGCCTGATGGACGAGCTGTTCCCCATGATGTATTTCAAGGGCAACCAATTCTTCCCCTTCGCCCTCGACTGGGCCGAACACAGCCACGGACGCATCGTAGCCCCCGGACTCGGCATCTACTTCCTCAACCCCCGCGAAGGCAACTGGACCTTGGAAACCATCACGCGAGAAATGGAAGTGCTGCGACAGAACAACATGGGACACACCTATTTCCGTAGTAAATTCTTCACCGACAACGACAAGGGCATCTACGACTTCGCATCCCGATTCGACCAGCATCCCGCACTCGTCCCCCCAATGACGTGGCAGCACAGTACGCCGCCTGCTCCCCCTACGCGCCTCAGCGTTTCCTTCAAGAGTCTCTCGTGGACAGGCGCACGCGATGCCAGCAACGCCCCCTATCTGTTGTACAATGTCTACAGCAGCCGCACACTACCCGTTGACATCAGCGACCCACGCAACCTGGTGGCCACACGCCTCACAGAGCCCCAACTCTCCCTGAGCCAGCCCACCGATGGCCGCTACTTCGCAGTAACCGCTATGGACCGCTACGGAAACGAGAGCCAGCCTCTGCAGAGCCACACGCAAAAGACTGCCCTCACCATTCCGAAAAATGTGGAAATGCTCCAGTGCAACGGCCGTCGCGTGACATTCCCCCCCAGAGAAAGCGCCCTCGACGCCGATGTCGTAACCATTGAAGACATGAAAGGCAGAATCATCGCCACACGCCCCTACAAGGGAACCTCCGCCGATGTCAGCCGTCTCGCCGACGGACTCTACTCCATGCGCTCCGTCAACCGCAAAGGCGTCTCCCACCGCCTTGGATTCTTCATGATCAAACGAAAGCTGTAACCCCCAAACAACCTCTTTTCCACCCCATCTTTTCTACCTACAAATTTACAAAAAAAAATCGAAACCACCAAATTTTCACCCCCGCTGGCTTGCAAAAATTTGTTAAGAGAATGAATGTAATTGTTTGCCTTTGCTTCCCCGTTTTGCGACAGCGGTCGTTGGTTCACCTCTTATGTTTTACATTTGTAAAAGGCCATAAATGAGCCCCCCATTTGTGGCTTTTGACCACGCCATTGCTTAGCTTAAATAGCGTCATTATTCATCTTTCACTTATCCTGTACCCCTTAGGACACCCGAAAGGGCAAAAGCCAACCCATATGTGGTCTTTAACCCCAAAAACGTCCCGCGTCCCATCGTCCCATCGTCCCATTAACGGGTGAGGGGATGTGCAGGGAGAAAGGATATAGTAGTTTTACTACTATATATAAATATATAATATTATTAATATTATATAATTTTAACACACCACTTCCACTATTTTCTGTCTACCACATCATGTTTGGTTGACGCTTAATGGGACGATGGGACGATGGGACAATGCAACGCTTTCCATCATTTAGTTGATAGATAAGATTTCATTATTCAAAGTTAATCGGCATCGTCAGTCAACAAACTATCGTCTTAGAGTGTTCCGATGAAATCAAGCAGTTTTTCTGCACGTTTTTCGTTGTAGGTGGAGGCTGTGTATTTTTTGATTAAAATAATGTACTTTTGCAAGAAAAAGAGAGCTGGGAATGCATTTTCTTAGCGTAATCCGGCAAACGAATCGTTGAAGAAAATAGATGTTATTTTCCCTTGTTTCTTTAATATATTTTCACACGCCAGGGGGTCTCGAAATTTGGTGGTTTCAAATATTTTTTGTATCTTTGCAATAGAATGAAACACCTTTGTGATAAAGGCTCCACGCCCTCTCCTGCCCTACTCGTCCACCCACCTACAGCCGCCTAAAAACAAACTGCTGAGAAGCACCCCGAAAAAGGAAATACGCCCGTTGAAAGGAAAACGCACCGATAGAAAAAAGGATCTGCCAAAAAAGCGCCACTAGAAAAAGAATGAACCACCGAAAAAGAGATTCGCCGTTCAACTGCAAGATATCTCACCTCTTGCGCGAAGGAATGAGGGGCATCCTGGCACTTGAGCGCACGGAATGAATAAAAAATTATGGGGGAAAAGAAAAGCCGTTTCGCCCAGGAACCGGCTAAGGGCATAAAACAAAAAAACCGCTGGACGAATCCAGCGGCATCTCTCATTTTTTCATTCGAGCTAAACGAATTACTGAGCAGCAGCAGTGTCAACAGCAGCAGTGTCAGCGGGAGCTACAGTGTCCACAACTTCAGTGGTGTCAACAGCGTCAGTTGTTTCAGCCTTAGGAGCCTGCTGAGCGCAAGATGCGAACGAAATAGCTGCGATAGCTACGAACATAAAAACTAATTTCTTCATTTTCTTTGCTTTTTTAAATCTGTAAAACAATCATTTGTTTATTAAAACGATGCAAAGGTAAGTATTTTTTTGATACATTGTTCTTTTTTTTCGATTTTTTTTTGCCCCTTTTTGTAACTTTTTTGCAAGTGATTGATTTTCAATGAATTACAAATGGTTAATTAGTGTTAACAATACATCCTTTTTCTGACACAACACTAAAAAGGCGCAATTTAGGGGTATATTCAATGTTTTTGTACTGCTCTCCTATTCCTCGATTTCGGAGAGGTTTTTGGCAAAATTGTTGATGAAGTTGCTAGCGGTTTCTAGGGGCGCATAATCGATGTAGCGAATGCTTCGGCGAAGATTACGGCGCAGCTGAGCCGAGTTGTTGTGCACGAATCCCGTTTTGTCCTGACGGAAGTGCCATTCTTTGGCGGTGTCTTCCTCGGTGTGGGTGAGCGTGCGCAGGGTGAGTGCATAGGCTTGTTTCTCCACATTCTTCACAAAGGGCACTTCAGCGGGCTCGAATTCGAAGACATCGATGAGGATGCTGCCCTCGAGTTGCGCCATTCGCTCGATATGCAGATGGTTGAGCCAGTTCTCGAGTTTCACAAAGTCCACCTTATCGCCTCGGGTGCGCAAGAAGGAACCCAGCTCAGCAATTCCCTTGAGCGAGATGCCCCGGTTGAGGATTTGCTCCACATTCCTGACGATGATGTTCAGGAGGTCGAGTGTGGTCATTGAGGCGTCCATCTGGTGGCGCTCGCTGGTTTGTATCTTCTTCAGCCTTTTGTTGAGAAAGCGGTTGGAGAGTTGTGGGAGCGCGGCATTCGGCTTGTTTTCCCCATCTGAGGCCATTGCTCCCAGTTCGTCAATCAGATGCCTAGGAATGTTGGCGTTGGCATCGAACGTGTGGTTCTTCAGGCCTTTCAGCGCCATATCCACCACGCCCTGCGCCTTGATCATCTCGAACATGCGGTTCCACTTGAAAGCCGACATCGGTTCAAGATCCTCGTATTCGTTGAGGGCTCCTGAACGCAGCAATCTGAAGAAATTACGCTTGATGATATCCATTTCCGATGATTCGTTTCCTCCGGGCGTCTTTATTTATAATATATTATAAGGTATATACGAGACAAGGGTGTTCAGCTGTAGCGTCGGGGATAGCGCAACAAGATGGACAGTAATGCTGCCACACCCAATGCAAACGAATAGTAGAGCCAGGGAACTATCTCGACGGGGTTCAGACTTGCCAGCCCTGCCGCCATGAGGAGTTGGGCTCCATAGGGGATGATGCCCTGCATGAAGCACGAGAAGGTGTCGAGGATGGAGGCGCACTTGCGGTTGTCAACGCCATATCTGTCGCCCACCTGCTTGGCAATGCCGCCCACCGTGATGATGGCTACGGTGTTGTTTGCGGTGCAGACGTCCACGATGGCCACCAAGAGCCCTATTGACAGTTCAGCGCCACGCTTGCCATGAATGTGGACGGTCATGCGTTGGATGATGTAGTCGATTCCTCCATTCTTGCGGACAATCTCAAGCATTCCGCCCGCCATCATCGTAACAATGATGAGTTCGCCCATTCCTAAGATGCCGTCGCCCATAGAAGCGAACCATCCGAATAGGTCGTAAGTGCCATTGGCAAGTCCGATGACACCCGTGAGCACTAATCCCAACGTGAGCACAGCCATCACATTCATCCCGCAGATGGCCGCTATGAGCACCACGATGTAGGGAACCACCTTCACGTATTCCACTTTAGGGATGTCTGTAGGCGACTGAATGCCGGCTCCGAGAAAAACATAGAGCACAAGGATGAGCAGGGCTGCAGGCATCACGATAAACGAGTTTACGCGGAACTTGTCGCTCATTTTGCACCCTTGTGTGGAAGTGGCCACAACGGTGGTGTCGGAGATGAACGAAAGATTGTCACCGAAGAACGAGCCTCCCACCACCACAGCCGTCATCATGGGCACGCTCACGCCTGTGGAGTGAGCCACGCCTGCGGCAATCGGCACGAGAGCCACGATGGTGCCCACGCTGGTACCTATGGAGAGCGAAATGAAGCAAGCGGCAAGAAACAGTCCTGCCAGCAGCATGTTGCCTGGCAAGATGCTCAACGTGAGGTTCACGGTGGCGTCAATGCTGCCCATCGTCTTGGCAGAGTTGGCAAACGCTCCAGCAAGGACGAATATCCAGAGCATGAGCATCATGTTCTGGGTGCCTGCACCACGCGAGAAAGCTTCTATGCGTTTCGACAAGGTGTATCCGCCCGACATGGCTACGGCATAGATGCTCGAAATCATGAAAGCTACGGTGATGGGCACCTTGTAGAAGTCGCCCGCAACAATGGAGGTGATCAGATAGATTCCAATGAACACCATGAGCGGCGACAATGCAAGCAGTCCTTTCTTGTTGCTGATTTGCTCCAATTCTCTCTTCCTTCTTTAAAATAGATTTATTTATAACGTCACTCCATTCTTGAAGATGGAAATCTCGCGATAGCCGTTTGTCTCGTTGCGCACCTCTTCCCCACTCGCCACTTTCCGAATCTTCTCGATGAAACGGCGCAGAAGCGTAGGCATATCGGTCCCTTCCACCAGTTCGCCCGCATTGAAGTCAATCCAGTTGGGCTTGTTATGGAAGAGGTTGCTGTTGGTGGAAATCTTCATCGTGGGCACGAAGGTGCCGAATGGAGTGCCGCGCCCAGTGGTGAAGAGCACAATCTGGCAACCTGAAGAGGCCAATGCCGTAGCAGCCACGAGGTCGTTGCCGGGCGCTGAGAGCAGATTGAGACCGTTCACTTGCAGGCGGTCGCCATATTCGAGCACTCCGCTCACCGGAGCACGTCCGCATTTCTGAGTGCATCCCAGTGCTTTGTCTTCCAGCGTTGAGATGCCACCCGCCTTGTTTCCAGGTGATGGATTCTCGCCCACAGGCTCGCCGTGAGAGAGGAAATATTCCTTGAAGTCGTTGATAAGCTTTACCGTCTTGTCGAACAACTCAGGCGTCTCGCAACGGTTCATCAATATCGTCTCGGCTCCAAACATCTCGGGCACCTCTGTCAATATCGACGTACCTCCTTGAGCCACCAGCCAGTCGCTGAACTCGCCCACGAGAGGATTGGCCGTGATGCCCGAAAAACCGTCGCTTCCACCGCATTTCAAACCCACGCGCAACTTGCTCATGGGAACTTCTGTGCGGCGGTCTTGGCTGGCTTTGGCATACAACTCGCGAAGCAGCCGCATGCCTTCCTCCAACTCGTCGCCCTCCACCTTTTGTGTGACGAGCAACTTGATGCGTTCCTGGTCGTAGTCGCCCAACAGAGGCATGAACTGGTCGGGTTGGTTGTTCTCGCATCCTAACGAGAGTATCAGCACAGCGCCAGCATTGGGATGGAGCACTATGTCGCGCAACACCTTGCGAGTGTTCTCGTGGTCGCCTGAGAGTTGCGAGCAACCATAGTTGTGGTGCCAGGCATGAATGGCGTCAACACCCTTGCAGCCAGTTTCTGCCTTCAGCAACTCCACCAGTTTCTCGGCCACTCCGTTCACACATCCCACCGTAGGGACCACCCACACTTCGTTGCGTATTCCCACTTCGCCATTCTTCCTGAGGTATCCCTGGAAGGTCAGCTGCTCATCGGTGATTGACAATTTCTCGTCAACGGGATGATATTCGTAAGAGAGGGTTCCCGAGAGATTGGTTTTCAGATTGTCTTCGTTCACCCACGTGCCAGCCTTCAGATTGGTGAGAGCATGCCCGATGGGATAGCCATACTTGATGATGTTTTCACCTTCAGCCACATCCTTCAGCAGGACTTTGTGCCCGGCTGGTGTGTCTTGTAACAAGGTGATTTCCCGACCGTCCAAGTCAATCGTCTCCCCTTTCTGCATGGGGCGTAGGCAGACGACAACAGAATCGGCTGGATTGATTTTGATAAAGCTTGATTGTTTCATATAGATGTAGTTTTTCGTAATTCCTTGCGGTGTAGTCGTTTACAATTGTGTTCTACGATAGAACTCCACGTTCTCCTTCATCAGCAATTCGATAGGCATGTAGTTCACGGGGTTCACCTTCTTCTTCAGCACGATGGCTTGGAAAAGAGCGTCAACGCACGAGTAGCCTTGCTGGTAGGCATGCTGGGCGATGAGGAACGAGATGCTCCCTTGACGCAGGCATTCGGCATTCTTGTGCACCATATCATATCCCATCACTTGCACGTTGCGGCGGTTGGTCTTCAAGAGAAACTCACCGATGATGTGTGCCTTCGAGCTGAGCGTGATGCAATGATGGAGCTGTGGATGTTGCGTGAAAAACTTTTCGAGCATGATGTGATACTGCTTCTTCGAGCCTTCTATAGGAAGGTCGAGCTCCACAATCTTCACGTTGGGATAATGGTCGTGCATATAGTGGCGGAACCCCACTTCGCGGTTGTCTTGCTGCTTGCTGGTCACTCTGCCGTCTTTCGTTTGTTTCATCAGCATGACTTCGCGCTCTTTGTAGGCAATCATCATCAATGCCTTTGCGGCAAAATATCCGCTTGCGAACGAATCCTGACCATAGAACGAAAGCGGTTTCAGGTCGGGCATGTAGGAGTCGAGCATGATGAAGGGGATGTTCTGTTCGTGAAGCAAGTCAGTGAACTGACGGGTGAGCTCCAACGTTGAAGGAACGATAACAACTCCATCAGGCTTAGCATTCATAATCTCTTGATACTGAGAAATGAAGTGAGCGTCGTTAAAGCGTTCGTAAAAGTGAATCAAGACGTTGATGTGGAAATCGCGCCTAGCCTCCATAGCCCTCTTGGCGCCTTCTTCAATCTCCTCCCAATAGGCTTCCGACTCGTGCTTGGGAATGAGCATGTGGAAAGTATATGAACGATTGTAGGCCAAAGCCGACGCATACATGTTGGGCTTATAGTCCATCTCCTTGAGGGCTTTCTCCACTTTCTCGCGTGCCGACTTCGACACGTTAGGCCTTTCGTGCAACACTCTATCAACAGTTCCCACCGAAACGCCTGCACGTTCGGCTATGTCCTTGATTCTGATTTTGTCTGTCATAACTTGATGGTTATTTCGTGCAAAAATAGTAATAAAAATCGAATTGTGCGAAAGCACAGTTGTTTATTTTGCTAAAAAACTACATTTTTTGCCATTTTATTTCGGTGTTCGCGAAATTATCGTTAATTTTGCGTGAGCAAACAAAAATAAATTAATCTATAATTGCAAACAACTGAATTAGAAAAGTATTAGAAAATGGCAAAAATTGTAACATTGGGCGAAATCATGCTTCGTCTTTCTCCGCAAGGAAACGATCGCTTCATTCAGAGTGAATCATTCCGCATCATCCCCGGTGGTGGTGAGGCTAATGTGGCAATCAGCGTGGCTAACTATGGTCATGAGGCTTATTTTGTGTCCAAACTCCCCAAGCACGAGATTGGTCAGATTGCCGTGAACGCATTGCGGCGATATGGTGTCAACACCCAATTTGTGGCTCGCGGAGGCAATCGTGTTGGTCTCTATTATGCTGAGACGGGTGCCTCGATGCGCCCCTCAAAGGTCATCTACGACCGTGCACATTCTGCTATTGCAGAAGCCGACCCTTCCGACTTCGACTTTGACGCCATCATGGAAGGAGCCCAATGGTTCCATTGGAGCGGCATCACACCCGCCATCAGTGACAAAGCTGCTGAGCTGACCAAGCTGGCTTGCGAGGCTGCCAAGCGCCACGGGGTGACTGTCTCCGTCGACTTGAATTTCCGCAAGAAGTTGTGGACGAGCGAGAAAGCCATCAGCATTATGCGTCCGCTGATGAAATATGTCGACGTGTGTATCGGCAACGAGGAAGATGCAGAGCTCTGTCTGGGCTTCAAACCCGATGCTGACGTTGAGGGCGGTCAGACCGATGCTTCCGGCTACGAGGGCATTTTCAAGCAGATGCGCGAGGAATTTGGATTCAAGTATGTGGTGTCCACACTCCGCGAGTCGTTCTCGGCCACATTCAACGGTTGGAAGGCATTGATTTATGACGGCAAGGAGTTCTATCAGTCAAAACGCTACGAAATCAATCCCATCATCGACCGCGTAGGTGGCGGCGACTCGTTCTCAGGCGGATTGATTCACGGCTTGCTGACAAAGGCTACTCAGGGTGAGGCTCTTGAGTTTGCTGTGGCTGCTTCTGCCTTGAAGCACACCATCAACGGCGATTTCAACCTGGTCTCGGTTGACGAGGTTGAGAGCCTGGCTGGAGGAAATGCCAACGGTCGTGTACAGAGATAAAGCATCATCAAGAAATGAAAAAATACGAATACAAAATCATCTCACCGCTCATCAAACGTGAAGAAAAGCTTAATGAGCTTGGCGAAATGGGTTGGGAACTTGTTGCGGCAAGCGACTGTAACATGTATTTGAAACGCGAATACGAGAAGTAATTATGGCAAAGTTCGACAAGATAGCCGTATTGAAGAAAATCGGCGAAACGGGTATGGTTCCCGTGTTCTATCACAAAGATTTGGAGATTTGCAAGAATGTTGTGAAGGCTTGCTACGAAGGTGGAGTCCGCGCATTCGAGTTCACCAATCGCGGCGATTTCGCACAAGAGGTGTTCGGCGAATTGGTGAAATGGGCCGACAAAGAGTGCCCTGAGCTCGCTTTGGGCATCGGTTCGGTGGTTGATGCTCCCACAGCTGCCCTTTACATCCAGCTGGGTGCTAACTTTGTGGTGGGGCCGTTGTTCAATCCCGACATTGCTCCCGTTTGCAACCGCCGTCTCATCCCCTATTGTCCCGGATGTATGACGGTCAGCGAAATCGGAAAAGCTCAAGAGCTGGGATGCGACCTGACAAAGGTATTCCCTGGCGATGTTGTTGGTCCCAATATGATTAAGGGTCTCAAAGCTCCGATGCCTTGGTCTAAAATCATGGTGACTGGCGGAGTGGCACCCGAAGAAGAGAACCTGAAATCGTGGTTCAAAGCGGGCGTCTTCTGCGTGGGTATGGGTTCGAAACTCTTCCCGAAAGACAAGGTTGCCGCTGGCGACTGGCAATATGTGACAGACAAATGCAAAGAAGCGCTTGGTTACGTTGCTAAAGCACGCGCATAAATACCAGAACAAGAAATGTCCAACATGGCTTTTGGCCGTATTGGGCATTTTCTTTTTTTCAGCATGTTCCTCACCCAACAGAGACGAGGTGGATATGCTGAACTCACGTTCGTATTCCTTCCATTATCGCAACATCGACTCTACCCGAGTGCTGGCCGAAAAGGCTCTTCAACTCGCTGACGGTTACGATGCCGGACGTGCTGAAGCCTTGAACAATCTGGCGTTTGTCAGCATCGTCAAGATGGATTACGATGGTGCAAAACGATTGCTTGACAGCATCTCGACAAACAATCTTGTGGAGATGCTCATTGCCGACATCCAGCACATGAGACTCTGTCAGCGCCAGTCGCGCAACAAGCAGTTCTACGACTATCACGAGAGCGCCACACGCCTGTTGAGACGCATCGATGAAGAGCGCAACAGATTGACTCCCCACCAACTCGACCGAATGGTGTATGCACAGAGCGAGTTCAACATCGTCACCTCCATTTATTATTATTATGTGGGGTTGCAAGGTCCTTCGGCAAAAGCTTTGGAAGCCATCGACCCGAATGGCCCCATCATGAGAGACACCGCCCAGTTGCTCAACTATTACTACAACGTGGGTGCTGGCGGAATCATCACATCGGGCACGCAATCTGAAATCAACCAGCAAGAGTTCGACTATCTGATGCGTTGCTATCTGCTGGCTCAACAAGCCGAGCTTCCTTTCTTCGAAGCCCAGTCGATGCAAGCCATGAGTGAACACTTGCAGAACCCACAATGGCGCGACACCCTCATCCGCGACAATCTTCCAGCGATGAAATACATCAACCTCGACCATATGGAAGACACGCTCTTGGCGGGCAATCTGGCACAACGCGCACTCGACCTTTTCACCGCCTACGGGGATGTCTACCAAACGGCAGGCGCCTACCGAACGTTGGCCGAGTGTTATTGGGCAATACAGGACTATCAGTCGGCTGGCATCTGTCTGCAGACGGCTCTGAAGAAAGACACCATCATCAATCGTGCTCCCGACCTTGTCGCATCAATCCTCGAACAATTGTCGCTTGTCTATTCGGCCATCGACGACAAAGCAAACAGCGACAAAAACCGAAACGAATACTTAGACATACAAGAACAGACCCGACAAGACCGACAGCTGGAGGCACGTGCCGAACAACTCAACCGCTCTTCCCGCCAGCTCAACCGATGGATAATAGCCGTTGTAGCCACGCTTTTCCTGCTTTGCCTACTCCTGTTGCTTTTCGACCGAATGCGCCGAAAGAGCGATGCCCAGTTCTCATTGTCGTCTCTGATGCAACCTCTTGACGAATGGAAACGAACCAACAACGAGCATGTAGCGATGGTTGACGAGCAAAACGAGGAAATCAACGAGCAGATACACATCTCCCAACTTCACGTATTAAACAACAAGCGACGCAATCTCGAGCAACGTGCTAAGATTTCGCTTGTGAACACCATCACGCCATTCATCGACCGCATCATTCACGAAGTAAAGCGACTACTGCAATACAAAGACTCGCCTGAAGTGAGAGCTGAGCGCTATGCTTACGTGGCCGAACTTACAGACAAAATCAACGACTACAACAACATCCTCACCCAATGGATTCAGATGCGTCAAGGAGACGTGAGCCTCCACATTGAGAGTTTCCGCGTTCAGGAGCTTTTCGACATTGTCAAGAAAGGACGAATGGGATTCCAGCTGAGAGGTGTCGAGCTGAACGTGATGGACACAACGGATGTAGTGAAAGCCGACCGCACCCTCACCTTGTTCATGATTAACACGATGGCCGACAACGCTCGTAAGTTCACTCCCTCGGGCGGCAGAGTCGACATCTCGTCAACATCCACCGACGAATATGTGGAAATCAGCGTCAAGGATACTGGCGTTGGAATGACCGAAGAGCAAAAATCGCATGTATTCGACCACAAGCCCATCATCGAAAGCGGTAGCACTGAAGTGGTTTCCGACCACGTTCACTCCCACGGCTTCGGATTGATGAATTGCAAGGGCATCATCGAGAAATACCGCAAGTTGAGCCAGTTGTTCAAAGTCTGCGCCATCGATGTAGAAAGTCAAGAAGGAGAAGGCAGCAGGTTCTATTTCCGACTGCCCAAGGGAATCGTGCGACTGCTTATTCTTGGCGCATTCCTTTTCGGTGGAAATGGTTTTGCTTCGGCGAAGCACGACCCCACCATCAGCGCAGACAAGTTGACGGTGGTGAACGACACGTTGCTGAAAGCCAAAGCATTTGCCGACAGCGCATACTATTGCAACATCAACGGCGACTATCACAAGACACTCATGTTTGCCGACAGCTGTCTGAACTATTTGAACAAACACTACCAGTCCGTTCACCCCAACGGCACACAGCTACTGGTGGCTCGTCCGCAAGACGCTTCCACGCCTGCCGAATTGGTGTGGTTCCACGACAGTCTCCGGACAAGCTATGACGTCATTCTCGACATCCGAAACGAGAGTGCTGTAGCAGCATTGGCGCTCCACGAATGGGACCTCTATCGCTACAACAACAAAGTCTACACCCAGCTTTTCCGCGAGCTCTCTGCCGACAACACGCTGGCCAATTACTGCCGCGTGATGCAACGTTCGGAGAACAACAAGAATGTGGCCATCACCCTTCTTCTGCTGCTCCTGCTGGGCACCATTCCCGCATACTATCTGCTGTACTACCGCCATCAGGTCTACTACCGCTTCTGCATCGACCGCGTGAACCGCATCAACAGCATTCTGCTTTCGGATGCGACCGCTGAGACAAAGCTCCAGCAAATCGACAACATCTGGAACAACAAGACCCTGACGCTGAGTGCCGACCGACTGGCGCCGCTCAACGCTCTGGTGGGGGAAATCAAGCAGGCTCTACACAACAGCGTGGTATCCGAAAACGAGCTGCAAACCAATCTCGAGTTGGCCGAAGACGAACTGCATCGGGTGGATTACGAAAACGCAAAGCTGCACATCAGCAACAACGTGCTCGACAACTGTCTGAGCACCCTGAAGCACGAAACGATGTATTACCCCTCGCGCATCAAAACGCTCATCGACGGCACCGACACCAATCTGCCAGCTATTGCCGAACTGGTGACCTATTACAAAGAACTCTATTCCCTGCTCAGTGCGCAAGCTATGCGACAGATAGACGACAACGTGCGTGTAGACAAAGACATGATTGACTATCTGTTCGAGATACTGAAGAAACTGGGGGGCGGCACTCCGCTCTCCTATCAAGTGGCCGACCTCGATGAACGATACACAACGTTGAACGTGCAAATGCCACAACTGAAACTCACCCACGAACAAACCGAAGCCCTCTTCACCCCCACCACCATCGACCTCAACTATATGCTCTGCCGGCAGATCGTGCGCGAGTTGGGAGAAGCCACCAACGCACGCGCTTGCGGCATCATGGCGGTGGAGAACCCAGAGGGAGGAACAACGATAAAAATAACAATAACTAAATCGATATGGAACCATTTAAAGTTATCATCGTAGAGGATGTGCCACTCGAGCTGAAAGGCACTGAAGGCATTTTCCGCAATGACATTCCCGAAGCCGAAATCATCGGAACGGCTGAGAACGAACAAGCCTATTGGCGATTGCTCAAGCAGCAGGTGCCAGACCTCGTGCTGCTCGACTTGGGACTGGCTGGCTCCACGACTGTGGGCGTTGAAATCTGCCGCCACACGAAAGAGAGCCACCCCCACGTGAAGGTGCTGATTTTCACAGGCGAGATACTGAACGAAAAACTCTGGGTCGACGTGCTCGATGCTGGTTGCGACGGTATTATCCTGAAAAGCGGAGAGTTGCTCACACGAGGCGATGTCTCGAGTGTGATGGACGGCAAGAGGATGGTGTTCAACGAACCCATTCTTGCGAAGATTGTGGAGCGTTTCAAGCGTAGCGTTAATGGGCAGATTCTCCGTCAAGAGGCCGTCATCAACTACGAGGTCGATGAATACGACGAACGTTTCCTTCGCCACCTGGCACTTGGCTACACGAAAGAGCAAATCACCAACCTGCGCGGAATGCCCTTTGGCGTAAAGAGCCTGGAGAAGAGGCAGAACGAACTTGTACAGAAACTGTTCCCCGAGGGCACAGGCGGCGTAAATGCCACACGTCTGGTGGTTCGTGCACTCGAACTTCGCATCCTCGACATCGACAATCTGCGCCCCGACGATGATTAACCGTTCACACCTCCTCTCATACGTTGCCTTGGCGCTCATCATTGCCCAAGTGGCGCTATTTCTGGTTTCTTGGCTCATCACCGCCGCGCGACCTGAGATAGCTATGCACTCCTTGCTCAGCAGTGAGGGGTTGCGGTGGTTCTTTGGGCAATTCGTGCAGAATCTGGCCACTCCCGTTCTGGTGTGGCTTCTGTTGATTAGTGTGGCGTATGGTTGTGTGGTTTCCAGTGGATTGGGTGACGTACTGAGAGTGTGTTTCGGGGCTTCCAAGAAAGCGGAAGCCTCTACCCTGAGCTATCGCCAGCGTTTCGCTCTGCGCGCAGTGATATTCGAATTGGGGCTCGTCGTCATTGCTATGCTGTTGCTCACGGCGGTTCCTCATGCGGCATTGCTCAGCGTCACAGGCCAGCTGTTTCCCAGCAGTTTCTCTGCGAGCATCGTGCCTGTGGTGGCGTTTGCCCTCAGCATCTTCAGCATCACCTACGGCGTCATGAGTGGCCGTTTCCATTCGGTTCCTGAGATTTTCCGCTCCATCTCCGTAGGCATTGCTCCCACCACTCCCCTGTGGTTGCTCTACATTCTCGCCGCCGAGTTCTATTTCTCTGTCCGGTTTGTATTTATGATTTAATTAAATCTCGCTCAACTCCAACCACCTCATCGACTTTTCGTCCAACTCATCCTTCAACAGGGGGAGACGTTTGCTTTTCTCAGTCAGTTCGTCTATGGAGAGGGTTCCGCTGCACAGCGCCTCCTCTATGGCCTTCTGTTCGGCTTCCAACGCGGCAATGTCGAGTTCCAATTGTTCGAACTCGCGTTTCTCCTTATAGGTCATCTTCCGACGGGAGGGCGATGCCGTTGAAGGCTCTGCGTTGTCCGCCTGCTGACCTTTCTGCTCCTGACGCTTGTCGCCCTGCTCCTTGCTCTTCGCACTCTGCTCCACACGCTTGGCTTCCTCAGCAAGGCTCCATTCACGATACTGGCTGTAGTTGCCGGGGAAATCCTTGATTTCTCCCCCACCCTTGAACACCAGCAGATGATCCACAACCTTATCCATGAAATAGCGGTCGTGGCTCACCACAATCACGCATCCGGGAAAGTCCTGCAGATACTCCTCCAGCACCTGAAGCGTCTGAATGTCGAGGTCGTTCGTAGGCTCGTCGAGCACCAGGAAGTTCGGACTTCTCATCAGCACCGTGCAGAGGTAGAGCTTGCGTTTCTCGCCGCCGCTCAGCTTATAGACATAATTGTATTGCTGCTCGGGTGTGAACATGAAATATTGCAGAAATTGCGAGGCGCTCAGATGTCTTCCGCTGCCCAAATCCACATACTCGGCAATGTCTCTCACCACGTCAATCACGCGCTGGTCTTCGCTGAACTTCAACCCCTCTTGCGAGAAATAGCCAAACTTCACCGTCTCGCCGATGTCAAACTTGCCGCTGTCAGGTTGCTCCAATCCGAGCAAAAGTTTGATGAACGTCGTCTTGCCAGTACCGTTGTTCCCCACTACACCCATCTTCTCGAATCGCGCGAAGTTGTAGTAGAAGTCCTTTAGAATCACTACCCCCTCCTCGTTTCCGTCTCCTCCCCTTCGGGGGGAGGAAGGGAGGGGGCTTTTATAACATTTAGAAACATACTGGCACTCGAAAATCTTCGAGCCGATATACACATTCGAGGCCTTCAGCCTGATCTGCCGTTCCTCAATGCGCTGCTTCGCCACACGCTCCAGCTCGTAGAAAGCCTCCTCGCGATAGCGAGCCTTGTGTCCGCGAGCCTGAGGCATACGGCGCATCCACTCCAGCTCCGTGCGATAGAGATTGTTCGCCCGAGCCACCTCAGCCCTCAAGTTGTCAATCCTCTGCTGGCGTTTCTCCAAGAAATAGGCATAGTTGCCGCGATAGGTATAGATGCTGCGGTTGTCGAGTTCCAAAATCAAGTTGCACACGCGGTCGAGGAAAAATCTGTCGTGCGTCACCATCAGCAACGTCTTGTTGCCCCTACTGAGCCAACCCTCCAGCCATTCAATCATCTCCAAGTCCAGATGGTTCGTAGGCTCGTCGAGAATCAGGAAATCGGGCTCCGTAATCAGCACGTTAGCCAGCGCCACCCTCTTCTGCTGACCGCCGCTCAACTGCCCCATCGGTTGATTGAGGTCCCTGATTTTCAGCTGCGTCAGAATCTGCTTCGCCCGCAACACCTTATCGGGGTTTCCCTCGTGGTTGAAACAAGCATCGAGCACCGACTCATCGGGGTTGAATCGAGGCGACTGCTCCAGATAACCCGTCTTCAAGTCACGCCGATAGATGATGTCACCCGAGTCGTACCCCTCATGCCCAGTCAGAATCGACAGCAGCGTCGACTTGCCCGTTCCGTTTTGGGCAATCAACCCCACTCGCTGACCCTCGGCAATCGAAAACGAAATGTTCTCAAACAACACCTGAGCGCCAAACGACTTCGTCAGATTCTGTATGTCAATATAAGGATTCGCCAATTATCAATTATCTATTATCAATTGCCAATTGAGCGTTAATCTTCTCGATATACCCCAGCACCTCATCGCGTCCAGTGCCCTCATCAGAGCTCGTGATGAAATATGGCGGCAGCTCCTCCCACACGTCCAGCAGCTTGTCCATCCAAGCCTTAGCGTTCTGCGCAGCCTTCCCCTTGCTCAGCTTGTCAGCCTTCGTGAAAACGATGCAGAAGGGAATCCCACTCTGCCCCAGCCAGTCAACAAACTCGCGGTCAATCTTCTGCTGCTCGTGTCGGATGTCAACCAGCACAAACACGTTCACCAGCTGCTCCCTTTGCAGGATATACCCCGTAATCATGTTCTCCAGCTTCTGCCGTTCCGTCTTCGAACGCTTCGCAAAACCATAGCCCGGCAAGTCCACCAGATACCATTCCTTGTTGATGATGAAGTGGTTGATGAGCAGCGTCTTGCCTGGCGTTGACGACGTCTTAGCCAACCCCTTGTGGTTGCACAGCATATTGATCAGGCTCGACTTGCCCACGTTTGAGCGCCCGATGAACGCATACTCCGGCTTCGTGTCGTTGGGGCACAGCCCCACAGTGGGCGCCGACAAGACAAATGCAGAATTCTTGATTACCATATGATGATCTGTCGTTTATTATGAACTAAATGATGAACTTTCTCAGGAAACATGTCGTGCACACCATCGAGCACTTTGTCCTTCACTCCCCCGCCACCTTCTCTTTCAAGCAAGTGCAGTGGTGAATCTTTTTGCAAAGATACAAAAAATCTGAGTAAGTGAGTGCAAAGAAAGCTTGTTTTCTTTGCCGAACGTGAAGATTTTATTTAATAAGTGAGCACAATACATTTGAGTTTCCTTGTGAAGGAAACGGCGTAAGCAAAGGTTTTTCATCGTTATATCGTCGAGCGAAAGTATCTTCGGCGGATTCCCCCTTCCTATTTTCTCACGCCGAGCCGCAGAGTTATTCATAGTTCATAGTTCATAGTTCATAGTTCATAATTCATAATTCATAATTCATAGTTCATAGTTCAAAGAGTATTTGCCTGCGCGCTTGGCAATCCTCCTTTACCATTTTACTTTTTTACCTTTTTACCATTTTACCTTTTTACTTTTAGGTCTTCATCCTCCCTCCATCTCCTATAGTCCAATCGTCAAATAATCGGTCTTTTTACCTTTTTACTTTTTACCTTTAATAGGGCTTCGCCCCCCCGTAGCCTTCCCCAGCAAGTAAAGTGCAAGGCGAGTGCAGAGCCGAGCTCGCTCGAGCTATGCTGAGCCGCAGCCTTTACTCGCCATGTACCTTCTCAAGTACATGGCAAAGATACAAAAAAATTTCAGCCCTCCAAATTTCATGGTAAAAAATCTTTACAGCATTATTTATGTTTTCGGGGCTGTCAAAGGCCGTCTTTGACCGTCTCATTTATGGCTTTTGGCTCGTTCATTGCATAGCTTTGACAGTGTCATTTGTGGTCTTTGGCAGAGGCGCGGCGGCACTCCCCGAAAAAGGCAATTTTTTTCATTTCTGAGAACACAATGTATATACTGCATCATTGAATTAGAGTATTTATTTATAAAGAAACTGTTCAACTGTTCGTCTGTTCGTTTTGCTGACAATTTGACATGTGATAATGACCGAACAGAGAGCGAACGAACAGTTGAACAGTTGTGTGTGAGAAACTATCCATATAATTTTATTATTATAAATATATAATAATAAGGGCTATTGTAAAGCGCACGCAGAAACTGTTCATATGTTCGTTCACGTGTAAACGCTACACTTAATAAGGCGTTGAAATGTGTCTTTTCCTGAATACGGTTGACTCCTTTTAGGCCTTGTTTTTTAACACTTGTCTACCCGTACGGATTCGGTTGACTGCCTCGCCTGAGTACA
>CACXPX010000025.1 GCA_902769705.1 uncultured Prevotellaceae bacterium | reverse complement strand
ACATCCAACACCCAAGGGGTGGACGAGACGCCGCCCTGGCACGGACTTCACTTACAGGGGCGGAAGCCCCGGAAGCCGTGCCGCTTCTTGTACTACTTCTCTGTCTTATGTAATCCTTTCAAAGAACTCTTTCTCAGTCACCAACGCCCCTCTTGGGCGAAAGCGGATGCAAAGGTACTACTTATCCACGAACCCACCAAATATTTTGGGAAGAAAATGAAGGGAAAATGAAAAGTTTTCTGATTTATTGACAAAAATACACTTATTACGGAACAAAATGGAGTTGGAATGGCTTTTTGAACTACCAAATTTTGCATTTTTCTCGCATAAACATATTATTATATATATAGCTTCAAGAACGCCAATTGACACTTGGCCCTTTGCGTGTTGACGAGTACTGATTGTCAAGATTATTCTGAATTTCAGCCTCACGAGAAGGCCATCGGTTGAAAAATTTTTTCTTTCGTGGGCAAATATGCGAAAAATGAGCATTTTCGGAAGTCGTTGACTATCAAAGACTTCCGTTTTCTTTACATCTTTTGAGCATGTAAAAACTATGCTTTGAGGTTGTCAGAGCTATGCTTTGAGGCTCTCACTTGTGGCAAATGAGCGGCTCAGATGCCGCTAATGACAAGGTCAAAAGCCACAAATGACGACCTCAGAAGCCACAAGTGACAAATTTCGCGGCATAAAGTGAAGGTGGAAGAGTGTGGCGGTAAATATTCTTTACACAATTCTTTTCTAGATTGAGCGGGAAAGTTGACAAAAATTTGTCGTGCTTTTTCATAAAGAAAAAAGTCGACGAGCGTATGTCTGAGAGCATGAAAGCTGGTCAACAATGCGTTGCATATGACAACTTGCCTCAGAAGTTTCGCCTGTCAACTGCCAATTTTTCACCTTATTATATGATAAACAGCTCGCAAGAAGAATCATAAAATAGGCCGCTTGTCATTCTTAAAAAGCGCATTCTATGGGACTTCGGCCACATTTTCCATAAACTTCGTGAAAAAAATGGCATCATTTTTGCAATTACAATAGAAAAAAATTATCTTTGCATGTTCAACTATCAAAACAAAACAGAATGGAATATCAAGATTTGGAAAGAATGATTAACGAGAAGGAAAGAGGATTGTCTCTTGCCTTTCCTGCGCTGATGCGCAAAGTATATGTTTGGATGACGCTGGCCTTGGTGATTACGGCCATCACGGCTTATGGCGTAGCTTCGTCACCCGCCTTGCTGAGCCTGATTTATTCGAGCAAGTTCACCTTCTTCGGCCTCATCATCGTGGAGTTGGCGTTGGTGTTTTTCCTCTCGGCACGTATCCAAAAACTGTCGCTGACCTCGGCCACGCTGTTCTTCATCCTTTATTCGGTGATTAACGGCGCTACGATGTCTTCCATCTTCGCCATCTATTCGACAAGCGTGATTACCAAGACGTTCTTCATCACAGCAGGCACGTTCGGCGCTATGGCTGTCTTTGGATACTTCACGAAGAGCGACCTGACATCGTGGGGCAAATTGGGCATCATGGCTGTCATCGGCCTCATCATCGCCGGCATTGTGAACATCTTCCTGAAGAGTCCGCTGATGGACCTCGTGATTTCGGGAGTGGGTGTGCTGGTATTCGTGGGATTGACGGCCTACGACTCTCAGAAAATCAAGCGCATGCTGGCCATGCAGATGGATATGGACGAAGGTGCTCAGAAAGTGGCCCTGATGGGTTCGCTGGCGCTTTACCTCGACTTCATCAACTTGTTCCTCTATCTGCTTCGTTTCTTCGGACGCGGTAGCGATTGATGAATGAAAAAGAAACATAAACTAAACACGAGAGAGATATGAAAAAAGCAAGAATCTTCCTGGCAGGGCTGGTATGTCTGGCTTTGGCCAGTTGTGGTACGATGGGCGACGGCTCAGGAGGCGTATTAGGAAACATCTTCGGCCCTGCTGCCAGCGGACAGTCGCTCGGCAACATCCTCATCAGCGTCATTGGATTGGACAAGCCCTCACAAGCCGAACTCATCGGCACTTGGCGTTACACGCAGCCTGGTGTGGCTTTCACCAGCGAAAATCTGTTGGCAAAAGCTGGAGGTGAAGTGGCAGCAGCTAAGATACGCGAAGAACTGAATACGTATTACAAGCAGTTCGGTGTGTCTTCTTCCAACACCGTCATCCAATTCAACCAAGATAACACGTTCACCGCCAAGATTCTGGGTAAGACCATCAGCGGCAACTACACTTACGACCAGCAGACTTGCCAAATCACCCTGAAGACCCTGCTCTTCACGATACCTGCCTACACCAAGCGTACGGTGAATGGTATGAGCATTCTCTTCGAGTCGAAAAAATTGCTCACCGTTCTGCAAACCGTAGCAGCCATAAGCGGAAATGCCACATTGCAGACCATCGGCGACCTGAGCACCAACTACAATGGCGTGCGTTTAGGATTCGACATGAAAAAGTAAGGACAAGCAGAACAACGCAACGCGAAACACAAAAACGGCCATTTCAAACTCAGCCTAGAGTCTGAAATGGCTTTTTTCTTGCGGTTTTCTACCAGCGAAATCTGATTAGAATTGCTTTCTAATATCTGCTCTATCAGCTACAAAGAAGCCAAGAAGCGTTCGCGGTTGACGATATAGCGCGTGTGAGAACCCTCACCGATGACAACATCTTCCTGCATAGCTACGACATGAAACGAGAGTTTGCGGCCATCGACAGCGGTGAGCTGGGCTGTGGCAACCACCTCTGCGCCGAGTTGAGAGGGGCGTAGATGGGTGCTCTCGATGAATGAGCCAACGGTGGTGAGGTCTTCTGACAATTCCTGGTCGACAGCCAACATGGCTGCATTCTCCATCAAAGCGAGCATGATGGGGGTTGCCAATACTTGCATATCGCCCGAGCCGATGGCTGCGGCAGTATGCTGTTCTTCTACTTTCAAGATGCTTGTGTGTGTAAGTCCGGGTTGTATCATGATTCTAAAAATAATAAGTTTCTGAATTCTTGAGTTTGGATTATGGGTGGGCGGTCATGTCGAATTGGAGAGTTCCGCCACGAAGGATGTCTTCGTGAGAAATGGAGAATGCACTTCCAAATACTTTTGACGAAGGAAGAGGCTGCCCGTTGATGGTCGTTTTGCGCACATAGATGTTCTCAGAGCTGGCATTGGGGGCATCGATAACAAACTGTCGGCCGTTCTCCAGATTGAGCGTCACGCGTTTGAACGAGGGAGAAGCCAGCTCGTAGACGGGAATGGACGGGCATACGGGATAGAATCCCATAGCGGCAAAAAGATACCAAGCCGACATCTGCCCGGCATCATCGTTGCCAGAGAGTCCTCCTGCTGTGTCGTTATACTCTGTGGAAAGTATATGGCGCACCCAACGCTGGGTTTTCCACGGATGGGCGGTGTAGTTGAAAAGGAAAGGAATCTGATGACAAGGCTCGTTTCCGTGCCAGTATAGAGGAGAACTTCCGAACATGGAATCGAGTTTCTCCTCAAAACGTTGAGAACCACCCATCACATCAATAAGACCTGGAACATCCTGCGGTACATACCACGAATAGTGGCAAGTGGCGCCTTCGGTGATGTAAGGCTTGCGATGAGTGAGATCTGTATTCCCCTCCCAAGAACCGTCAGCATGACGTCCGTCGGCCCATCCTGTAGATGGATTGATGACGTTGCGCCAATTCCCACTGCGCTTCATCAAGAGTTTATAGTCATCATCGCGTCCCAACGCCTTTGCCATTTGCGCCACCGCAAAATCATCGTATGCATACTCGAACGTGCGCGAAGTCTGCTCTTCGGTGTGAAAAGCATCCAACACCTTGTCTTCGAGAGGGATATAGCCATACTTCAGATAGGAAGTGAGTGCTCGGCGTCCCATTCCATTCTTGTATTCGGCAGAATCGGCAGGAGTTTGGAAAGCATTCTTGCGCATACCTTCATATGCCTTCTGCACATCAAAATCACGAATGCCTTTCACATAGGCATCAGCCAAAACCGAACTACAATGGTCGCCAATCATAGCAACCGTATAAGAGTTCCAACAAGGGAAGATGGGCAACCAACCACCTTCTTCGTACATCGTCACGAGGGATTGCATCATCTCTGCTGACTTCTTAGGCGCAATGAGCGTGTAGAGTGGATGCAGGGCGCGATAGGTGTCCCACATGGAGAATTCACCATAGTATTTGGGTGATGGGTGGTGGGTGATATGTGATGGGTGGTGGGTAATACCATTGGCAAATTGAGGATATGCCCCATCAACATCGCTCATCTCGCGAGGGAGGAAGGAAGCACGATAGAGAGCGCCATAGAACTGGTTGACGCGAGCCGTATCGGGGTCTTCCACATCAATTGTGTGAAGTCTGGAAATCCATGAACTGGCCAAATTTTGCGCCATTTCATCGAAAGAAACACTCCCGTCTCCCGTCTCTTGCTTCATATTTTTGAGTGCTCCTTCGCGGCTTGTGAAAGAAGACGACATCGTCAGGAGAAGCGGCCGACCAACATCACCTTTGAAGGTCAGATATACCCCTACAGGTGTGGCAAGTTCGGGATGATGAGTGGAGGTGAGGTCAGAAGGCGTAGGATGTTGGTGGATAGAAGTGTGGCGAGGAAAAGTTGTTTCCCCTTCAAAAGTTCCAAAATCAACGATTTCATCGGTATATTTCAACACGAAATGACCACTGAAGCCTGCCTGTTCACCCCATCCTTGATAGATGCGATGAACGGGATTGTAGCCATAGATGGTTCTTGTAAGTGTGTCAACGGTCACAAATCCCTGCCCTTCGTCGCTATTGGGCTGAATGACAATATGAATGAGCGCACCATCTTCCTTCGCTTTCCGACGAGGAATAGGCGTGAGCCGCATCATTGCCGTGTGACTAGTTGCGGTGAGTTCGGCTTTTAATTGTTCTTGGGGAAGGGTGACAGCATAATAATGTGGATGAGAAATTTCATGAGCATGGTCAAAAGGAGTCGCTCGCATGTCAGGTGATGTGCGAAGCTTACCCCCAAGTGCAGCCACCGTGAACGACCCATAGTCTTGTGTGCAACCACCCACAATCCAATGGCTGTTGCGAAAACCTTGGAAAAGCGAATCGGTGTAATAATAAGGTGCTATGCATTTCTGCTCGGTATCCCGCGTTTGCGGTGTCCAGAAGTTTTGTCCATTGGGTTCTAATACGGCAGGCAAAGTTTGTCCGTGCTCTTCACTACCCTTGCCAAAAAGCCCAGCCGAAAGCGTGTTAGCTTGTGCCGTTCCCACCATAGTGTTTAGCGAACAAAGTTGCCGTAGGTGTTCGAGGCGGTGAATGCGATTGTTGACCAGAGATTTGAGGTCTTGCCAAGCGTAGAGCGTATTAGAAAGATGAGGAGAGAGATTTGCTATAGAAACAGGGTGTTCATTATGAAACAATTGGACGAAGCACTTTCCATCCTCTTTCTTTTTATAGAACACCATCTGGAGGTTGGCGGCCATAGGCAGTATCTCGTCCATGCCCTTGCCTGATGTATCAACACTCATCAGCGTGAGCAATCGATAGAGATTGGTATCATGTCCAAAACGAAGGTCAGCCCCCTTTCCTCCACTAGCAATCATGGCATCAGCATCAGCCTCAATGCGCCGCCAGAGCGAGATGGCTGAGCGGGCAGGGATCCCATCGTTCAATATCACATCGCCATTGCATATTGTCATACGTTCGTTGTTCTGCCGATAGACAGCCCATAGTTCCTCGTCGGTGAAAATATCGTAGAGCGAGACGCCGATTTCCACATCCTGCATATCAGAGGCGATGGTATGAAGTTCGGTGAGGAGCTTTTGCGCATCGGCGTCCGAGATGATAGAAGGGTCTTTGAAGAGCGACCTCATGAGCCGATCGGGCGACACACTCAACGGAATGCGCGTGTTTTGTTCAAGCTTCTTCTGCTCCGTACTTGAGTAGGCAATCCATGCCATATCCTCCTCGCGTGTCATCGGGTTTATCTGCAAGGCAGGGTTGGCGCGCTTCAGTTCCCCAACGAAATGCTCCATGCTGCTCTTACAACGAGAGACGGTGCTGGAATGAGCGGTGAGACGAGCATCGGCCGTGAAGAGTTGCGGAAAGCGGTCGTACATGCGTCGTGCGATGCCTTCATGCTGTCGTCCGCCCAACGGTGTGAGTTGCCCGCCATTGCCTCGAGCATTCTTCCAAATCTTAGCCAACCGTTTGCGCACGCTTTTGCCCAGCGGAGTCAGATTGCGCTTGTCGTCGAAATGCCGGTTCACCCACTCATAGCGTTCATCGCTGGGCAGCCAACGAGAGCCATGTCGGCCATAGTGGGAGATGTAGAAAGGCTGTAGGGCGATGGGGGTTGGCTGTTGGGTGATGGCTGATGGAATGGGATAGGCATAATAGACCCCACCCATCTGCTCGGGCGACTTCTGTGCTTTGACAAAGACACCTAAACACAGGAAAAAAGAAAAGGTTAATAACGTTTTTCTCATGGTGCAAAGTTAATAACAATCTATCAAACAAACAAGTAAAAACAAAGAAAAACGGCTCTATCATCAGATGGAAAAAGAGGGGATTCACCCAAAGCATAGGAAAATCCCCCTCCATCGTAGGGGATTCCCTTTGGCTGGCCGGCTGGGAATGGGTAGTTTTGCAAGAGCAAACACAAAAGACAATGCAAGAAACAACAAAAAAAACAACAATGATGAAAAAATTATCCGCAACAATGGTAGCCCTGCTACTCATTACTCTCACCGCAAAAGCCAGCAGAGTTGGCGTCTACTGCCACATGTCAACGACTGGTACAGAAATTTTTGAAGACAACAACATCCGTGCACGCATCGTGTTGGCTCAGGATGGAGCCGCTTTGTTGGAAGTGACAAACAAGACCGACAGGATTCTCTTTATCGACCGAGGTCGTTCTTTCTCGTTTGTTAACGGCGAATCGGCTCCGATGTTCAGACCACAAACGGAAACAGAGACCCACTCCTATGGAATAGGAGCCATCGACAACAGCATACGACCCAATGACATCAAATTGATAAGCGGCGAAGTACACTCCCAAAGCCTCACCGTCTACAATCAGCGCACGCTTCCCATAGCCCCTCATGGCAAGGCGGTTGTCTTCGTCTGGAAGCCACTACCCCGCCTGTTGAGAAACGACATCATCCTCACTGGACACAACGGTGGCATGTTCTCCTATGGAAGCAAAGGACGTTTTCGGGATACTGACCGCAAATTCTCCCGAGGCGACAGCCGATACTACCAAGCCGACAACAGTCCGCTGACGTTGGCTGCCAGCGTTGAATATAGCTTTGACGAGCAAAACGACAACCGTGAGCGATTTTCTTTGTCCAACTTCGTGGAAAGCATCACCATTGGTTCCTACAAAGGTGTGAGCAAGGGAGGCGTTCTCGCCCGCTCCATGCAGGAGGCAGGACCGTGTTTTGCCTTCCGTAGTGGCAAATCATTGGGCAGCACCATAGGCGAATTGGCCACATTGGCCGCCACCATAGGCATTGTCATCTCTATCGCCAACGCGTCTAAAATGGAAGAGCCCGATTGGAAATGGTGAATGTGCCTATGGCAACAATTTCCAATCTATTCCTAAAGGATTATTCCGCATTTCAACAACCCAGGGCAGACCGCCATCCATAGAGATCCACATGTCCGTTCCATCTACATCGGCACGCACATGACAGATGGTGGTTGTGGTTCCATCGGCTGTTGTTCGTTCTGCCTTATCAATAAGCCTCCAAGTGATGCCATCGTAGACGAACGAGCCAGTCGATTGCAACGAACGCAAGGCATCGAAGGAGATGAAGCAGAAGGTTCCTGAGGCATTGTCGTGGATAGTGCCGTCGGTTTGAGGGGAGAGCCAGCAGAATGTTTTAGCATGTTCCACCTCGCTCCTAGCAATACGATAGAGCGTTTCCTTGCAGGTGAGCATCAACGTGTCGCCATCCCATGCCAGAGAGAGCGGCCACGTGCGGAACTGGCGGTTGAGGGTGAAGTGGAGAGAATAGCTGGCAAAGGGCTGTAGTGGCTTTTGTTCACCACACCTGATGACCGGCGGCACCATAAAACGCAGAGTTTTCACCTTTTCCTTCTTCGTCTCGAAAACAAGTTCGCCACCTTTCATCAATTGCGAATGCGTGATGCGGGCATCCTTCAACCGTTTGCCATTGAGCGAAACCGATTTGAAACCATCGCCCTCGCCCACTCTCCTGACATGCAACTGTCGTCCGTTAGCCAACTGGAACGTGTATTCATCCAAAAGCGGAACGTTAAGCAGATAGTAGTCGGTGCCGGCATTGGGATAGAGCCCCATCATGTGGAAGGCGAGCCACGAAGACATTGCCCCCGAATCGTCGTTGCCTGGAAGACCGTCGGGCTGGTCGGTGTAATGGTCGTTCACAATCTGATGGATGCGCTCGGAGCTCAGGTCGGGCCGCCCTATCCAGTGGTAGAGGCAGGGAGTGAGGAACGAGGGTTCGTTCTGCACGTTGTAATAGCCTTTCGCAAAGAACAAGTCCAACCGCTCTCTGAAAGCCTCAGGACCGCCACAGGCGTCTATCAGCCCCTCCACATCGTGAGGGACGCTGAGCGAATATTCCTCGCTGGTGGCCTCGTAGAAGAACGTGTTCCACCAAGGCAGATACCACGGAGCCACCTTCGTTGTAGGGGTATAGGGGATAGTGGGATGAAACACCCGAGACTGCCCCCACGGCACATTGTCCATCCATCGCCCTTGGGCGTCCTTCGGCATGATGAATCCACGCATGCCATCGTATTCGTAGTCGGTGCGCCAGAGGTTCCGCCAGTTGCGCGAACGGTTCAGATACTTGATGTAAAGCGAGTCAACACCCAATCCGCCCGCCACCTGAGCAATACACCAGTCGCAAAAGGCATACTCCACCGTACGTGTGCCAGCACGCGGAACACCGTAGGGAATATACCCCAAGCGTTTGTACTCCTCCAACCCACCGCGTCCATGTTTCTCGTGGTCGGGTCCCGGGTCGGCCTCGGCATCGTGAAGCATCGCCTCGAGAGCAAGAGAGTAGTCGATGGTTTTCTCATTCCTCGAATCTCTTCCCAATCCTTTCACAAAAGCATCGGCAATCACCACCTCAGCATTCGAGCCACCCTGAGTGCGCCCATTGCAATCGCCGCTACGGGCATCAGGCAGATAGCCATCGTGCTTGTAGATGTTGAGCAAGGAGTTGACAATATCAATCTCGCGGTCGGGGCAAAGTAGGGTGAGCAAGGGCGAAGACGTCCGATAGGTGTCCCAGATGGCGTAATAGTCGTCGTAATAAGGGGAAAGTCTCTTGTTCTCCGTTCCTAAAGAGTAATCTCTTGCCCCTTGCCCCTTATCTCTTGCCCCTTGTAATAGGGATTCTTTCTCCACTGGCATGAGCATCGTGTGATACAGGGCTGTATAGAACATCCGCTTCTGCTGCTCCGTCCCACCAATCTGGACGGGCGAGAGGCTTTTCTCCCATGTGTTGCGCAACGTGAGGAGCTGGTCATCGAAGCTGCGGTCGGGAATGTTGCGGCGAGCCTGACTGGCGCTGACGTATGAGATGCCGATTTTCACATTCACGAGCGTGTCGGCGAAGCAGAGGTTGTTGCCTTCGGCGGTGAAAGGCACATCGGTCAGCAACGAGAAGAACACCGTGTAGGCATCGCCATTGTTCCATCCGCCACGCACACTCGTGCTGCCCTGCACCTCGTGGTTGTCCACCACCCGAAAGTTGCTGCCCACAAACTGCTGACGCTCACGCAAGTCGGGTGTGGTGTCCTTGCCGAGAAAATGAGTAACATCAACCAAGAGGCGAGAGGTGAGAGGTGAGAGGTGGGAGACGCCATCCGGGGGATAATGAATCCGGTAGAACGAACAACGCTCAGCGGTGGTAATCTCCGTACGGATGCCATTCTCATAGGTAGTGGCATAATAGCCTAGCGAGATGTCCTCGTTGACGCGCCGCTGGGGGATGGCTGGCCAACCGAGGCTCGTGTCGAAGACGGACGGGGCATTGACGTAGGGCTGGATGAGCACATTGCCATACTTCTGCCCGCCACCTGTTCCGCTCACGTGAGTCTGCGAAAAACCAAGCACCGCCTCGGGCATCGGCGCCCATCCGGCGTTGGGCAGCACTCCACAGTCGGGACCCGGCTTCACCATACCGAAAGGCATGCAAGGCCCCAAGAACGTGCGCCCCACCCCCACGCTTCCGATGCGCGGGTCGACATACTGCCACACTTGGGCATCAGCAAGCAGAGCCATCAGCAAGCAGAGGAATGTCAGCAAGGTTTTTCTCATTCTTTCAAGCGTTATTAGTTATATGCAAAGATACAAAAAAAAAATGACATCACCAAATAAACACCCCCTCTGTAGCGTCAAAATCTGTTAAAAAAAGCACTTATTTGCTTTCATAGGGCAGAAAACCACCAGTGGAATGATTTTCGTATTTTTTTGAGATAAAAGCACAACTTTTCAGTTGTTTTTGGAGGATTATCCCAATTATTTCGTATATTTGCAGCGCATATTATTGCAAATTCAGATCTATTCACCTATAACTTAACACAAAACAACAAACTTATGAAACAGAAATTCCTGATACTATTGGCAATGACATTGTTACCCATGTCCATATTGGCCCAAGAATCTGAAAACACTTTTGAAAAAGTAGTAGACGATATTTATTATATATTTGACAAAGACTATCTGACAGCCACCGTAACAGGTTGTTATGGCGAAATGGCGGAATTAGTCATCCCAAGCACCGTCGACACGGAGGATGTTGAAGGCACCCCTTCCTATGAGCAGCCAGAGACAATGACCTACAAAGTGACAAAGATAAACGATGAGGCATTTAAGAATAATGATGACCTTACCACCGTCACCCTGGGCGATAATGTGGAGGTCATCGGCGAGTGGGCTTTCAGAGGTTGCGACGGCATCACCAGTGTCACCTTGGGCAGCAGGGTGTGGTCCATAGGAGAACAGGCATTTGCCTATTGCACAAACCTCGCCACAGTCAACGTGAACAACGCGCTGCGCTCCATCGGCACCCAGGCCTTCATAGGGTGCTCTGCCCTCACGGCCTTCAATTTCCCCCAAACCGTGACCACCATCGGAAGTAGTGCCTTCTCTAATTGCAAGAGCCTTACAACCATCAGAATTCCCAACAATATGACAACCCTCGCAACAGGCGTTTTCTCTGATTGCACGAGCCTCTCGTCGGTCACCTTCCCCAGCAACCTGCGAACCATCGGCAACCAGGCTTTCGCTCGTTGTAGCGCCCTCACCAGCTCTGCTATCCCCGAGAGCGTGACCACCATCGGTGAGCTTGCCTTCCAAGGGTGTACAGGATTCACAACCCTCACCATCCCCAACAATGTGGTGACCATAGGGGGCCGTGCATACATGGGTTGCTCAGGCCTCACAACCATCAACATCGGCTCCTCCGTGACCACTATCGGCGAAAATGCCTTCTCAGGGTGCAAGAGCCTCACCGCCATCAGCATTCCCGACAATGTCACCACCATCGGCCAATATAGCTTCTCCTATTGCGACAACCTCGCCACCGTCACTATCGGTACGGGACTGACAGACATTAAAATTGGGGAGGGGCTGGATTCTGATGAACAGTCTCCATTCATAGCTTGCCCCAAACTGACCACCATCACCGTAGCCGAAGGAAACACCAAATATGATTCTCGCGAGAACTGTAACGCCATCATAGAGACCGCCACGAACAAACTGATTGTCGGCTCGGGAAGCGCCTTCATCCCCGAGAGCGTCACAGCCATCGCCGACAACGCTTTCTACAATCTCAATGGTCTCACCAAAATCATTATCCCCTTAAGCGTGCAGACCGTCGGCCTCAAAGCATTCGAAAAGACTGGCCTCACCCTCGTCAACATCGACTCCAAGAGCACCGTCATTCCCGATAATGCATTCACCGAAGTGGGAAGCACGGCTAGCCCCTGCACCCTCTATGCACCCGTATGCTACGACTTCGGCACCGACACCTCTGGCGACTATTTCAATTGGAAAGGCGGATGCTTTGGCTTGGACGGCGTAACCATCGCCCTCGATGGAATCACAATGGGAACCTTCTATAGCAGCAACCCAGTCGATTTCAACGGCATCGAGGACCTCAAGGCCTACATCTTGGTAGGAGTCAATACCGATGAGCAATACGCAACCATCGTACCCGTGAAAGACGCTCCCGCCTACACCGGCCTCTTGCTCATAGGCAAACCGGGCGTCTACCCCGTGCCTTATGGTCCCAGCCCCTCACGCTACGCAAATATGCTGAAGGGCACACTTGAAGGTTACGAACCCATTCCCAACCATACCGATTTGGTGTTCGATAGCGAGACCATGAATTTCCGCCGCCCCTACACAGGAGACGATGTGGAGGCTGGCAAGGCCTACCTGCCCGTAGACGGTTTTGAAGGCGACTCGCTCAGCATCAAAGCCGTGGCCGAAGATTCGCTCGAAGGCGACCTCAACAAAGATGGCGAGGTCAACATCACCGACGTGACTATTCTGGTCAACCGAATCTTGGGGAAATAAGCCAACACTCCTCAGACTCAGCTGTATGCCGAAAGTTTTCACACCTAATGCCCCTCTTCGGAGGGGCTTATTGTTTCCAAACATCACAATATCACAACATCACACATCACATTAAGCACCTTCCACTTTTCCAAGGGTCGGAAATAGGGAGAGTGGAATGTTAATATTATATAATATTATATAATATAATATATAATTATAATAATAGTATACTATTACTTTTTCTCCTCTGCACATATTGAACGACCTTATTGTGATGTGTGATATTGTGATGTGTGATGTTTTTGGCGGTCGAAGGCCACAACTGGAACGGCAACGGCACCTTGCAAAATCGGGAATTATAGCGGGAAAATGGCATCATCTGGGGCAATCAATCTTATGCTGGAAGATATGGAATGAGGCATTCGAAGATAGCATTGAGAGGGGCGAAAACGGTGCAATTTTGAGCGAAATAAAAAACTTATTTTCTTTAACAAATTTTCACGAGCCACGGGCCCCAAAATTTGGAGAAATGATAATTTATTAGTAATTTTGTAAATGAAAAGAGGAAAGAGGTAAGGAGAAAGAGATTACCGGCCGGCGTCGCAAACTGAGCTCTAAAGCGATGCAAATCTACTGACTCCTAGCCTGGACTCCTCAAACGAGAGAACTAAATTAATTACCAATCCTGCCCCAAACCGAAGGAATGAAAACCTCCCCTACGGGGGGGGGAAGAGGGCTTTTTACCTCGTCAAAAGCCGCTTTTAACCCCATTAGAGGTGGCTTCCAAGAGGGCTAAAGGATGCTTGTGAGAGAGTGAAAGGACGCTTTAAAGAAGCCCCCCTCTTATCCCCCCGTAGGGGGGGGGAGGTTTTCGAGGAGTGAGGAGGTGGGGTGAAGACCTCGGCGTGACCGCCTGCATGGGAGCGATGTAAACAAAAAGGGGGCGGAAAAAATCCGCCCCTGTGAGTTTCGAAATGATGCGTTCGAATCAGAATGATGCCTTAGTAGCCAGGATTCTGTGTCCAACCAGGATTCAAGTCAAGCATCTCCTGTTCAACTGGGAAGATGCGGTGACGCTTGTCGAAGTTGGCATCGGGGAAGTTCTTGTAGTGGGGGAAGAACTCATCCTCGAAGTGTCCGAAGCGAATCATGTCGTTGCGGCGCCAGTTCTCATCGAAGAACTCACGGCCACGCTCCTGATAGATGTCCTCAAGCGAAGGCTCGCCACTGATTTGGGGAGCTCCGGCATAGGCGCGAATCTGGTTGAAGAGATCCTTGGCACCACTCTGTCCGAGGCGTGCAAGAGCCTCAGCCTTCATGAGCAGGATGTCGGCATAGCGGAAGAGCGGCAGGTCGTTCGACTGGTTGCGGCCGTTGTTGTAGTCAGCTGGCGAGATGAACCACTTGATGGAGTGTGCGCCCTGCTGGATGGACTCGTCGGTGTTACCCACGTCGATGGTGTTGTCTTGCTTGGCGAGGGTGATGTTATCGGTGAAGTGCACCTGCTTGTCCTTGTACATGAACGGAGCATTGGTGGGCCGCAACGTTTTGGAGTCGCGAATGAAGACATCGCCGCGAAGGAGGCAGAGGTTGCGGATATCGCCTTCCAAGCTGAAGAGCTTGACAAACTCAGGCGTCACCACCATGTTGCCACCAAACGACTGAGTGAACGCGTCAGGGAATCCATAATACGTAGGCAGCATTCCCTTGAGCTGCTTGAACGAACGCGGACGTGCATACTGGAAGCCGGCGAGGTTGATGGCATCGTAGGGCATCGCATAGATGAAGTCTTCTATCTGCGGACCATTGTCGTAGGAGAACTTGTGCAGATAGTCAACCGAGCCAAGATTGAACTTGCCGCTCTGGATAATGTCGTCGCAGGCAGCGATACAGTCGTCGAGCTTCTGGTTGGCAGCCGTTGCGGCATCGTAGTTCTCAACGCCGTCAGCCGTATAGACAGCCCAGTTGATGTAGAGCTTGGCGAGGAGAGCCTCAGCCATCCAACGGGTGGGCTTGCCATAGGTGTTGTCGGTGACATCCTCGGTGAGTGCGGGGATGATTTCAACCAATTCCTTTTCAATCCACTCGGCCACTTCCTTACGGGGTGAACGGGCAACAACCTCGCCTTCAGCAGGCACCTTCTCCAGAATAGGAGCATCGCCGAAGCTGTCCATCAGAATCCAAGTGAAATAGGCACGCATGGCGCGGGCAGGCGCTGTCATCTGAGCAGAAGCGCCGCTGCCAAGTTCCTCAAGGATGGTGTTGGCCTTGGTGATGCCAGAGGTCACCTCTGAATACCAGTCGAGGGAGGCATCGGTTGCAGAGCTGTTGTGAAGAGCCTGATGGGCATAGGTGCCATCGTCGTAGTAACCTCCGTCGAAGGCGAGGCAGGTGAACTCATCGGAAGCGAGGCACTGCGCCTCCATATAGCGGCGGCCCAGCGTGCCGGCCATGTGGAAATAGACATCGGCCATCTTTGCCTCCACCACAATCATCGGGTCGACACCGGAGTTCTTGCTTGGGTCTTCAGTATACTGGGAACTCGGGGCGACTTCCAAATCTGTACAACTGGCCAATGCTACGGCAAAGAAGCCAGCTGTGAGAAATAATTTATTTAGTTTCATAATCTTGAAATCGTTTTAAATGTGGAACGTTACTTTACGGTTACGATAGCAATACGGTTGGAGTGGTTGGTATCGGCACCCTTAGCCGTGATGCGTGTTACATTCACGCCCTTGCCCTTCAGATAGTTGGCAACGGCATCAGCACGATCCTGCGAGAGTTTCTGGTTGGCTTCGGTGTCGCCCTCGGGAGAAGCATAAGCCACAATCTCCACATTAGCGCCACGCGGAATGCCGTTGAGCTCGGCCGAGTTCTGGATTTCATAAGAGTTCACGGGGAAGGTCACGACGTATGTGCTCTGAACGAGCGTCTCCTTGTCCTTGCCGGGAACTTCCTTGACAACTTCCTTGACCACAGGAACTTCCTTGATCACTTCTCTGTCGATATACTGAGTGGTTGTAGCCTTTTTCTTCTTGCCGCCACCGAAGTTGACCTTTACGCCAACCAAGAAGGTGCGGGTGTGAGGATAGCGGCTCCAACGGTAGTCGATACCCGGGTCGATGCCACCAAGGTTAACCTCGGGGTCAAGTCCCTTATAGTCGGTGATGGTGAACAGGTTGTTGCCCGTTCCATAGATGGTGAGGTCCTGAATCCAGTCGTTGAAGCAGTTGCGGAAGGTGTAGCTCAGCGTGAGCGACTGCAGACGGACATAGGTGCCTTTCTCAATCCAGCGGTCGGACGGGAGCGAGCCAGAAGCGTCGCCGGCGGGGAAGCCGAGGAACTCCTTCAGCACGTTCTTTCCATCGGAGAACATCTGGGCGCTGGTGTAGTGGGCGCGAGGACCGTTGTAGACATCATTGCCGAACACGCCGGTGATGAATGCGTTCAGGTTCCAGTTCTTCCAAGTGATGCTGTTGTTCCAACCTGCATTGAGCTTGGGTTGTGCGCAACCGGTGATGGAGCGGTCCTTCAGACCTGGGTTGTTGGTGGTCTCACCCGTGCGGTTGCCGTTCTCGTCGAGCACATAGTACTCTGAGCGTCCGTTCACGGTTCCGGCATACTGATAGGTGTAGAACGTTCCGATAGACTCGCCTTCCATGATGCGTTGTGTCCATCCGTTGGCAGACACGCCAGCCACCATCGGGTCGCCCTGGGTGAGGTTGGTGGTGTGGAACACATCGTTCTGCATCTTGTCGACGGTGTTCTTATTATGAGAAAGGTTGATGGTGGTGTTCCATGTGAAGTTCTTGGTGCGAACAGGAACGGCGTTCAATGTGAACTCGATACCCTTGTTGGTCATCTCGCCCACGTTGGCGTCCATCCAACCGTATACATACTGAGTGGTGGGAACAGGATAGCTCCAGATGAGGTCCTTGGTCTTCTTGTTGTAAACCTCGATGGTACCGTTGACACGTCCGTTCAAGAATGCGAAGTCAAGACCGATGTTCAACATGCCTGTCGACTCCCACTTGAGGTCGGGGTTGGCGTTCTTGGTGGCGGCATATGTGCGATATAGCTTGCCGTCGTAGGTGAACGTACCCGTGGCACCGTAGGTGTTATAGGACGAATAGACATCAAATCCCATAGCGTTACCCGAGATACCGTAACCGGCACGGAGTTTCAAGTTGTCGAAGAGGGTCTGGTTCTTCATGAACGGCTCTTCAGTGATGTTCCATGCTGCCGATACCGATGGGAATGTACCCCAGCGGTTGTTCTTTCCGAACACTGACGAACCATCGCGACGGATGGTGGCCTGCAACATATAGCGGCTGTCGAACGAATAGTTGGCACGACCGTAGTAAGAGATATTGCGGATGTTCTCGCGATATCCGCTCTGGACGGAGTTCTGAACACCGAGGATGGTTTGTGCATACGACATGTTGTACCAGGTGAGGTCGTCGTTGTAGTAACCTTCCACGCTAAGGCCGAATCCGTCGTTGTTCTTCTTCTCTTCCCAAGAATAACCGGCCATCAGGCCCCACTTGCTCTTGCCCACCTTGAAGTCGTAGTTCAGATAGGTCTCGAAGGTCTGCTCGCGTCCGAAGAAGGTGTTGCGAGTGGCTTGTCCGTTCTTGTTGCCGATACCCTCGAGTTGTGAGAGGCGCGTGTTGTAAGCGCTATATGTGCTCTGGTAGTTGCTCCAAGAATAGTTCACATTCCAGAAGAAACCCTTCCAAAGCTCGAGCGCAGTCTTACCGATGAACTGGTTGCGCTTCCAAACGGTCTCGGATGTGTTCTCTTCCATCAGGGCGAGGGGGTTGTAGTTCTTCGAACCAGCACCCACCGTCCACGTGCCGTCGGCATTGCGGATGGCGTTGGTGGGAGAATAGTAGTTCATGGCGTCGAGCACAGATGCACCCTCGTTGCCTGTGGGCACGCCGAAATGCTTGCCATACATGGAGTTCTGTCCCATTGACAAGGTGAGGTGGTCCTTGAGCACCTTTGTCGAAACGAGCGAACGAACGTTGAAACGGTCCATTCCCGTCATCTTGACAACACCCTGACGCTTCATGAGGTTACCACTAATCATGTAGTTGGTGCGTTCGTTTCCTCCACTGATATTCAAGTTGTGGTTGTGGCTGATACCCGTGCGGAGCACTTCGTCCTGCCAGTCGGTGTCGGCACCGCCATCCTTCAGGGCGATTCCATTCTGTTGTGCATATTGGCGAAGTTCGGCGGCTGTAGCCACATCGTAGGTCTTCAGAATGTTGTCGAAGGCCACATAACCGTTATATGTCACATTAGTCTTCTCCTCGGAGCCTTTCTTGGTGGTGATGATAATCACACCATTGGCGGCCTTAGAACCGTAGATGGCGGTAGCTGTGGCATCGCGGAGCACGTCGATGCTCTCGATATCGTCGGGAGAGACGATAGAGATGTCAACGCCAGGAATTCCGTCAACCACATAGTAAGGCGACATAGCACCCGTGCGAAGCGTTGATGCTCCACGCAACGTGATGGTGGGAGAGCCGTTGGGGTCGGCGGTAGAAGAAACCACCAAGCCGGGAACCTTGCCCTGAAGCATCTGACCCGGGTCGGTGAATACACCTCTGTTCAGGTCTTCAGCCTTCACGGTGGTGATTGAAGAGGTGACATCCTTGCGTTGCATCGTGCCATAACCCACGACAACGACTTCGTTCAGCAGTTGGTTGTCTTCCTGCAATGTGACGCTCTCGCCGGCGGTAATGGTTTGCGGCTCGAATCCAATGTAAGAGACATTCAGTCTGGCACCGCGTTTCACGTCGAGCGAATAGCGTCCATCCACGTCTGTTACTGTTCCATTTTGAGTTCCAGCTTCAACGACGCTCACACCTACGAGAGGTTCACCCTGTGCGTCGCGAATAACTCCCGACACCCGGTTTTGCGCCATTGCTACCGTACTGCATACCAGGAGGGCCGCCGAAAGCATGGCTTTGGCAAATCCTCTTCCAAATAGATTTCGTACTTTTAGCATAATAGTTATTGATTTAGGTTATTAAAAATATATAGTTGTTTTTTCTTTCCGTAGTCGTTTTTCTTCAAAGGTTTTAATTGTGGAAGTCGTTCCTGACCACGATGCGTTGCACATTCTTCTCGTCATGAGCAAAACCGCGATTGGGGAATCCGGCTTCCCAGTCAACGTTCAGCCCATCGATGAAGATGTCGCTGGCCGTGTCAACACAAACGCCGTGCACATTTCCTCTCACAAATCCCTCACCCCTGCAAGGACGCTTGTCGTAAACGCCACCCTCGTAAGCGGTCTGCTTGCGCATCGTCAGGTTCACATTGTTCATATAAATATGGTGAACTTTGTCCTGAGTGTCGCCACCGATGAAACAACCGTTCTCGCTTGTGGCCGTGATGTTGAAGAATCGGATGCGGGCAACCTCTCCACAACGTCCTTCAATCTGCCCTTTCGGGAAACGCCAGTTGGCATCTTTGTGATTTCCGTTTGCACGAGGATAGCTCGTCACATAAATAGGTTCGGCCTTCCCCCACCACACGTCCGACCACAAACGGCAATCCATCTGGATATTCGAGAACGTGATGTCAGTGACCGTCCCTTCATCGCGGTTCTGTATGCCCAATCCTCGGTTGGATGCCGTGATGATGCAGTTGTCGAAAAGAACGTTGCAGATGCTGTCCATATTCTCGCTTCCAATCTTGATGGCACACGAACGAGAGGTCATTACACAATTCGTGACGGTGATGTCGCGGCAGGAGCCGTATTGCTCGAACTCGCGCCGATTCTTCAGGCAGATGCAGTCGTCGCCGCTCGTGATATGACAATTTGCGATGCGAATGTTCTTCGAATGGTCGAGGTCGATGCCGTCTCCGTTGCGTATCTTCAGGTTGTTGAGCAGTTGGATGCCCTCTATCACCGCCCCATCGCAACCAATGAGATGCACCGTCCAGTAAGCGCCTTCACGGATGGTCACATCGCGAATGGTGAGATTCTTCACATCGGTCAACGTCAAGACATGCGGACGCGGGTCGAAGGTTTGCGGATTCAGAGGCTTCAGTTCGTACGAGTCTTCCAACTCAGCTCCCATGAAAGCGATGCCGTTGCCGTGAATGACGCCGCGCCCCGTGATGGCGATGTTTTCTGCATGATTGGCATAAATCCACATCATGCCCTCGCCTTCGTTGGCTCCGAACGCGCTCAGCCGATATTTGCCCTCGTCGGGATGAGCTTTCAGCACGGCGGTGGCCTCCAAGTGGAGTTCCACGTTCGACTTCAGCTCCACAGGCCCAGCCACGAACACATGTCCGCGAGGCAGCAACACACGACCTCCGCCCTCGCTGCTACAGGCGTCGATGGCCCGTTGAATGGCGGATGCGTCGTCAGAACGTCCGTCGCCTAAAGCGCCAAATGCCGTCACGTCGTAGACAGTCTGCCCCATAAATGGCAACACCGCCAACAACATCAGAAACGTCAGCATCATCTTCTTCATGGTGTAAGTTTTCTCAATTAATAGTGCACAAAGATAATAAAAAAACTTAACAACAAGAATCTTTTTTCATAAAAAGTGCATGTGTATAGAGAAAAAAGGACTAAAAAGAGGCCAAATAGGCGATTCAACAAACAAAAACACCATTTTCGTGCATCAAAACGGCGTCTTTTCAATCATCGGGAGATGTGAGCTTTTCTGAATCCCACTAAACACTTGCGTTCTCAAAGACCACAAATGAAACTGTCAAAGGCCATCAATGACCGCCTCAAAGATATGGAATGAGAGCCTCAAAGATATGGAATGAGCGTGTGGGCTGACGAGCGTTATGAACAACCCAGCGAACTCAAGGCACTTTTCTATCATAAAATATGCAAAAAATAGAAGAATCTCGGTATTTTTATGCAATAATATTTGGCTGATTGCGCATAATATTGTAATTTTGCAGCCGCAAATTGAATAAATATACACCCAATGAAAGTTAAGAACGACAGAATCGAGACCCTGAAGATGCTCATCTCGAGCATGGAACTGGGCAGTCAGGAAGAAGTGTTACAGGCATTGCAGCGCGAGGGATTCACGCTGACACAAGCCACATTGAGCCGCGACCTGAAACAACTGAAAGTGGCGAAAGCAGCGTCGATGAACGGGAAATACGTGTACGTGCTCCCCAACGAGACGATGTACAAGCGCGTTCACAAAACCCAGACCGCTCGCGAGATGCTGGAGTCGCCCGGATATTTGTCGCTGAACTTCTCGGGCAACTTGGGCGTCATCAAGACGCGTCCCGGCTACGCCAGCCTGATTGCCTATAACATCGACAACGCCGACATTCCGCAAATCATCGGAACCATCGCCGGCGACGACACCATCATGATTGTCATCAAGGAAGGCGCCAGCAAAGAAGAACTGGTGGACGGGCTGAGCATGGTCATCCCCACCATCAAAAACAACTGATTATCGAAGATAGAGAACTGTACGTCGAATAAAAAAATGCAAGAAAACAAGATTGAAAACGAATCCCCCACCCCTGCAGAGGGGAAGGAGGAAACAATAGAGGTTGTTGTGGCCGACGCTTCTCATGAGAAATATGTCGACACCATCTTGAAAACCATCGAAGAAGCTGCCAAAGTGCGCGGAACGGGTATCGCTAAGCGCACACACGAGTATCTGACCACCAAAATGCGCGAGGCAAAAGCCGTGATTGCCCTGCAAGGTGAGACTTTCGCCGGGTTCAGCTACATCGAGACTTGGGGCAACAAGCAATATGTCACCACCAGTGGACTCATCGTGCATCCCGACTTTCGCGGACGCGGATTGGCCAAGCGCATCAAGGACATGACTTTCTCGCTGGCCCGAACCAGATGGCCGCACGCCAAGATATTCTCGCTCACCAGCGGAGCCGCCGTTATGGCGATGAACACGCAATTGGGCTACCAGCCCGTCACGTTTGCCGACCTGACCGACGACGAAGCCTTCTGGCGCGGTTGCGAGGGTTGCGTCAACGTCGACGTGCTGCATCGCACAGGACGCAAATACTGCATTTGCACCGCCATGCTCTACGACCCCGAAGAGCATCTGCCGGCAAAGATTCCGCAGGAGGTGATAGACAGAATCCGCAAAATTGACAGCCCAGAATCATAAATACATCAATCATAGAAACAACCAAGCAAATGGACAAGAAAAAAGTAGTGGTCGCATTCTCTGGTGGACTTGACACCAGCTACACCGTGATGAAACTCACACAAGACGGTTACGAAGTATATGCGGCATGTGCCAACACTGGCGGATTCAGCGCCGAGCAGCTGAAGACCAACGAAGAGAACGCCTACAAGCTGGGCGCCGTGAAATACGTGACACTTGACGTCACGCAAGAATACTACGAGAAATCGTTGAAATACATGATATTCGGCAATGTACTGCGCAACAACTGCTACCCCATCTCGGTCTCCAGCGAGCGCATCTTCCAAGCCATCGCCATCGCACGCTACGCCAACGAAATAGGTGCCGATGCCATCGCGCACGGCTCGACAGGTGCCGGAAACGACCAGATTCGCTTCGACATGACTTTCCTCGTGATGGCTCCAGGCGTGGAAATCATCACCCTCACCCGAGACAAGAAGCTCACACGCAAGGAAGAAGTCGACTATCTGAACGAACACGGATTCTTCGCCGACTTCACCAAGCTGAAGTATTCATACAACGTGGGCATCTGGGGAACCAGCATCTGCGGAGGCGAGCTGCTCGACCCCACGCAGGGTCTGCCCGAAGAAGCCTACCTGAAACACGTCACGGCAAAGGAAGCTGAGAAGACGCTGAAAATCACTTTCGAGAAAGGCGAAATCGTGGCTGTCGACGGCGAAAAGTTCGACGATCGCGTGAAGGCCATCCAGAAAATTGAGGAGATTGGTGCCTCTTACGCCATCGGACGCGACTGCAACGTGGGCGACACCATCATCGGCATCAAAGGCCGCGTGGGATTTGAGGCTGCAGCTCCGAAACTCATCATCGAGGCCCACCGCCTGCTCGAGAAGTCGACGCTTTCGAAATGGCAGCAGTACTGGAAAGACCAAGTGGCCAACTGGTACGGCATGTTCCTGCACGAGAGCCAGTATCTGGAGCCCGTGATGCCCGACATCGAGGCCATGCTCACCTCCTCGCAGCGCCACGTCAACGGCACCGCCATCCTGAAGCTGCGCCCCTACGGATTCGAAACCGTGGGAATCGACTCCAACGACGACCTGACGAAGTCGAAACTCGGCGAATATGGCGAGACGCAAACCGGCTGGACCAGCGACGAGGCCAAAGGCTTCATCAAGGTGTCGAGCACTCCTCTGCGCGTCTTCTACGGCATCCACCCCGACGAGAAGCGATAAGCGCCGAAACGGAAAAAGCAGGAAAAACGTCATCTCTTTGCAACTTTTTTGTTCGCTATTGCGTCAAACCGTTGAATAACAAACAACAAAAGATTCAAGATTATGGCAACAGGTAAGAAAATCTACCGGTCGAACGACCGCATCATCGGGGGTGTATGTGCAGGAATTGCAGAGTATTTCGATGTCGACCCCACCATCCTCCGCATTGGTTACGTGGTGCTCACCATCTTCACTGCCTTCTCCGGCATCATCCTCTACCCCTTCCTCTGGATCATCATCCCGTCGCAGAGGTAACAACAACAGCACTTTTATGATTAAAATCGGCATTCTTGGCGGCGCTGGATACACGGCAGGCGAACTCATTCGGCTGCTCGTGAACCATCCCAGCGCCCAAATTCAGTTCATCAATAGCGAGAGCAACGCCGGCAACCTGATTACCGACGTCCACGAAGGGCTCTATGGCGAGTGCGACCTGCGGTTCACCTCCGACATGCCTTTCGACCAGGTCGACGTGCTCTTCTTCTGCTTCGGGCACGGCAAAAGCGAGGCGTTCCTCAAGGAACACACCATCCCGTCGCACGTGAAAATCATCGACCTCGCACAAGACTTCCGCATCAAGGGCGACCACGACTACGTCTACGGCCTGCCCGAAATCAACAAAGAGCAGATTCGCAAAGCCCAGCACGTGGCAAACCCCGGCTGCTTCGCCACCTGCATCCAGCTGGCACTGCTCCCCGCAGCCAGCCAACAACTGCTCACCGAAGCCGTCAGCGTGAACGCCATCACCGGTTCCACGGGAGCCGGACAGAAGCCCTCCGCCACCACCCATTTCTCGTGGCGCGACAACAACCTGAGCATCTACAAGGCGTTCACCCACCAGCATCTGGCAGAAATCTACCAGAGCCTCAACCAGTTGCAAGCCACTCCCGCACTGGGAGCCGGCGACGGCCTCGTGCCACTCGACTTCATACCCTATCGCGGCGACTTCCCACGAGGCATCTTCGCCACTGCCGTGGTGAAGTCACCCAAGCTTGCCGAGTGCGACATCGTGGAGGTCTACAAGCGTTTCTACAGCGACGCCGCCTTCACCCACTACGTTGACAAGCCGCTCGACCTGAAACAGGTGGTGAACACCAACAAATGTCTCGTACATGCCGACGTCTTCGACGGCCGTCTGCTCGTCACCGCCTGCATCGACAACCTGCTGAAGGGCGCCGTAGGCCAAGCCGTGCAGAACATGAACCTGATGTTCGCTCTCGACGAGACCGCCGGATTGCGCCTCAAACCCAGCGCATTCTGAGCGTCAGTCCTCCGACCATCTCACCACACCCCCCATACGGAAGTCACCCATCCTGAGTGGCTTCCGTTTCTTTTTCAAGCCGTCGAGCCGGCAAACGGACAAGGGACAAACTCCAATCGACATCCTATACAGGTCTAATTTTTTTGTTTAAGGATGCCTGTAACCATTACCAACGTGAGCGATTTTTGCTGAAAAAACACAACAAATTCTTGTCAGCTTTTTCATACAATCTAGAAAAGAAATTTGTAAAGAATATTTACCCCCCCCCTTTTCCACTCTCACTTTTAGTCGGCAGTTTTGTCATTTGTGGCTTTTGAGGGTGTCATTTGTGGCCTTTGACCTTGTCATTAGCGGCATCTGAGCCGCTCATTTGCCACAAGTGAGAGCCTCAAAGCATAGCTCTGACAACCCAAAAGCATAGCTTTTACAAGCCGAAATAATGTAAAGAAATCAGAAGTTATTGATTATCAACAACTTATGAAAACGTCGATTTTTGGCGTTTTTCGCACCAAAACCTATCCCAGTTCAAAAAACAGGCCGTTATTTGGGCATGAAATTCAGAATTTATTTGACAAATACAACCTACGCATGTCGCAAATGAAACTTCAGCCGAAGCTGAGCAAAAAGGATTTACAAATAACAGCAAAAAGATGCAGGAGAGACGCGATTCGAAGTATAACTGCTTGAAAAATCTCACGCATGGATAAAAAATCATGGTTTCTACTCTCGTTTTCATCTTTTTTTAGTACATTTGCAGATAATTATAAAAAAAGCTTACCAAGCATGCGAGTCTGCTGAACTTCAACAGAGACTTCATGTACAACAGCATCAACTTACCGTATGAAAATGGGGGCCAGAATATTGTTGTTTTGTCTATTGCTTGCGCTGCCAATAGCGGCACAAGACAGCAGCTGCCCAGTTGTCAAGATGGCAGTTGAGCAGCTGCCCGACCTCAACATTCCCCGCGCCTCTCACCAGCTATTCTGCGCCAATGGCGAATATGTCGTGGCTGGAGGCCATACCGACGGTTTTGTGCCTACACCAACTGCAGAGTATTTCAAAGACGGACGATGGCACTTGATGCAAATGGTCTACAATCATGATCTTGGATGCTCCACCGTGCTGAGGTCGGGCAAGGTGCTGCTGGCAGGAGGCTGCCCTGAACCGCTTGGCATCGGGCAGAGCTTTGTGGCAGAGATGTATGACCCTGTTACCCACAGTTTCAGCGGCTTTGCCTGCATGGACCAAAAACGTGCTGGTGCATCGGCCTTAGAGTTGAGCAACGGCTACGTCGTCATCGCTGGCAACTGGTATCACGACGACACTATTGAGCTGTTCGACGGCAAGAAAACTTTCACTCATGTGAAAGGCACTACTGTGGGGCGGTCGGGCCCGTTCATTTTCCTCACGACCCACGACGACGCCATCATCTTCGGCGGCTCCAGCACCAAGGGCGACGCTATCCGTTGCAGCGTGGCCGACAGACTGAAAGACGGTCTCAACAGCATTCCCTTGTTTGAGCGGTGGCACCCGATTGGTTGCCACACAAAGCGTAGCGCAGAGAGCTTCATCGGAGACATGGCCAAAAACCTCTATACCTACTTGGTGGCTGTGATGGACAGCGCTGGCCGAGTAGCAATTGCCAAAGTCGAAAATGGCAACGCGACCCTTCTCCCCACCCTATGCCCCGTACCCATGACAACGAAGTGGGGGGATATTGAATACTACTCCAACATTGTCGCCGACCAGAAACTGGGACGTGCATACCTGATGGGGCGTAATGCCGACCTCTCCACACACCCCGAAAAAGGCCTTCGTCACTACGTGCTCCGCATAGACTATGCCGATACTACAGAGCAAAAGTCAGCCCCTCTGACGCTCTATTACTCCGCCCCCATGCACGACGTCCCTGACTTCACACCTACGCTGACACCCGACGGACAACTGCTTGTGGCAGGCGGACTGACAACAGCGCTCAGCAACTTCGCCCCCTCGCGCCACGCCTATCTGCTTCATGTGACTAACAGCCAAGCTAACTTGTTGAAGAACAATGGGGGCGACTTGGCTTTATGGGTGTGGTTGGCTCTGCTGGCGGCAGCCATTACCATCGTCATAAGTATTCTGGTGTGGAAGCATCGGCAGTGCATGGCTTCCAAACAAGGCAAAGCCTCCTTTGAAACGACATCAATAATCAAAGAGAATTCCGTCACAGACCTCATGTATCGCATCAACGAACTAATGGAGCTCGAGAAGCCCTACCTCAACAGTGAGTTGAAAGTGAACGACATTGCAAACGTCTTCCACGTCCATCGGAACGACATCTCCGCCTGCATCAACTCGCTGACAGGCTGCACCTTCGCACAGTATGTCAACCGTTACCGCATTGACTATGCCAAGAATCTTATGCGCCAAGAGCCCAACAAGAAAATCTCACAAATATGGATAGAGTCGGGATTCGGTAGCGAGCAGACCTTTTTCAAAGCCTTCCGTGCCGCCACTGGAATGTCTCCGAAAGAGTGGATAGTACAAAAACAGAGCTGATTCCCATCCTCAACATCGCTCTATCATGGCAAATTCATATGGTATTAGCCTTTACCCCTTACGCTATATCCCATAAAAACGACTCTCGTTTTGCAGAATGAGAGTCGTTTTTTGCAAACAACGAGTCCTTTCCCATTCTTTCTCCCTATCTTTGCAATTAATCATTTCAATCTCAAAACCCAATTATTATGAAGAAGACATTTATCCTTATTTCCATGCTCTCAATCCTCATCACCCTACCGCTGCTTACCGCTTGTAGCCCAGAGGAGAAGGAAGAGAGCGGCAAGAGTACCAACTTTGAACAAATACCACATACGACAAATACCACAGCCAAGGACTTCAAGATAAGCGACATCGATGCACTGATAGAAATGTCATTAAAGATGGAAGGCTTACGACTGCAATATGCCAAAATGATGAGCGATGGCTGGCAAGGAGAGCTTTATGGCGGAGCGGGTAGACACACCAGTGGCACCAAGTTCTACACCTACGTGACTGAACTCCTTGAAAATGCGGACCAATATCAAAACGCATTAAAGAGGTTAGAGAACGATGGCATACTGACCAAGCCTACTGTGACACGAGGCATCTTCCTCGACTTCGCCGGCTGGTGTTACGCCCTTAACGATGTGCAGAAAAAGTCGCACGAGCGCATGACTACCATCCTGAACAACCTCAAGGTGACTGGCAACCAGCAGGCCATGCAACAACTATTCGACCAACTGCCCCAGCGCTTTAGAAACGGTGAGAGCAACGCCCGCCAATGGTTCATCAACTTTTACAATGGTGACTATATCAACCAAAGTTCCGCCATCAACGAAACCTGGCTTACAGCTGGTGAGGGTGAGGGAACAGGGCATGTAGCTGCATATTTCGACAAGTATGCCGACCTCTACGACAACGGAGCAGGCAATCCTCGTTGGAAAGACGCCCATGAGGTCACCAAGGAGGTGGCCGAAAAAGGCGGCACATTCTACGTGTCGTGCGTAGACGAGGTAACGGGAGGCTACGTAGGCAAATGGATTGATATAAACGACATCTCGGAGGAGACCATCACATTAGCTAAAAAAATCAAAGAGGGAAAGGCCACCACCGCTGATTTGAAGCGTTTTGCCACACAGTTGGGCAGCAAATACGTGAAGGAAAAAGCCGGCGACTTAATTGGCGACGATCCGGGAGGATTGGAACGCTTGGCTGGCGAGATTACTGATTTTGCCACAACTCATGCTATGGAGCAAGCCGACGAGGAAATTGCCAAAGGCTTAGGCTTGAACCTTTACGAAATACAAAAGAACACAACGACGGGCGTCATCGTCACCATCATTGAGGACGTGAAAGAAGGCAACATCACCATCGGATTCCCCGATAAGAACGGAACGACACACGTGGTTACTAAACCTGGAGAAAAGAATATCACTGTCATCACTAACGGTGGCGAACGTACCACACAGCATATAGATCAGCAGAAACCCGGCAAAGTGGTGGTCGAGGCACAGCCACAACCTACACAAGCCACCATCAACTTTTCGCCCGAAAAGGTGGAGGCTGTAGCAACGGGCGGCAAAGTGACTGTGGACATTCTGACCAATTGTCCCTATGCCCGTTTTAAGAACTACGATGCCGAATGGCTCCAAGTCAGCCGCAACGGAAAGACGCTCTCCCTCAACCTTGAGGAGAATACCGACGACAAGCCCCGCACGGTCAAACTTAAGGTTGAAGTCTCATTCGATGGCAAAAACGTCGATGCGACAGGCACACTTACCATTACGCAGGCTGCCCATAACGGACAAGAGGACAATCCACAAATAGAGGTGACGCCCTCCGCATTGAACTTCGACGCTAAGGGCGGAGAGCAGACCATCAGCATCGATGCCAAAACCTACGATTACTACGGAGGTTTTACCGATGACGACTGCGAAAGTTGGGTGACCGTCACCATCACCGACAACCAAACCCTCATCGTCAAAGTTTCGGCCAACAACACGGGGACTGAGCGCATCGGAACTATCTACGCTTTCGGCACCAATAATCCAGAACCAAAGTCCATTGACGAAGTGTCGCTACAGGCAATCACCGTCAAGCAAGCGGCGGGAAATATGCAATCAGCCCTTCAACTCTATAAAGGAAAAATAAATGTAAATGTATGTGTTGGTATATGGACACCTTCAATTTGGGAAAAAATGGGCTCTATAGAATTTCAAGTAACCGACAACTTTGCAACAATAACAAGCAATGGAAACACTATGCATTTCAATATAGAAAAGGTGGAAGAAGAGAAAGAATCTGATGGAACTATTTATGAACGAGCACGCATAAAAGCCTCATTTGAACTTATAAACTTGCATCTTCTTGAAAGCAAACAGGCGCAAATTCGCAATTTAAGATATGAAAAGAGCATTGAGCGAACAAATCATTATCACGGTGCTTGGGGACGATACGCCAAAATATTAAGACAAACGGATGAAATCAAATTTTCTTTGAAAGGGAATTTCCCTGAGGAGAATAACAAATGGAGTTATGCTCTGAGTTACCAAGAATGGGATTGGGATGCTGAATGGAGTGCCTGGAATAAGGACATTGATGCTGAAACCTATTGGAAAAGAGTAACTTACTTGAAAGGTGATAACGGAGAAGAAGAAGTGCAAACCGAAGAAAAAACACAAATAGAATCATCGATAACCAACGTCGTTGCAGTAACTCTTTGCTATATTGATAATTCAAAATCAAATGTTTCAATAAGAAAAATTCCAAATCTTGAAAGGATTTCTTCTGGCAGCATTGCCAAAACACAAAAGAATTTGTATTGATAGGAGTCCAAAGTTTGCCACATGCTTAAGAATCCCAGCATCTTGATAAATTTCCTACAAGGTGCTGGGAATTAGCATGTGCTAAAGCTGAAAACACATGATGATATTCACGATGGACGAAGAGAAGATTATTCGCTTGGGGATATATCGAAGAGTGAAGAATTCTGTTTATAATTGCATTTTTGCGAAATTGGAAGAATCGCGACCGCGGAACAGGGTAAGCTTTTTCAGAAAATCGGATGGGAGGCGGTCGTTCGCTGGAGCGCCCCCTCTGCCTTTTTTTACAGTTTTCAGCAAAAAGAGACGTTAAAGTGACGATTTACGATTTTTTTAGTGTAACTTTGCAGTCGATTAAAAGAAAACGACATGAAACTGTTTGATGTTTATCCCCTCTTCGACGTGAACATCGTGGAGGGTAAAGGCTGCCGCGTGTGGGACGACAAGGGGCAGCAATATCTCGACCTTTATGGCGGCCACGCCGTGATTTCCATTGGCCACAGCCATCCGCATTATGTGAAGAAGGTGAGCGAGCAGGTGGCACGACTGGGCTTCTACAGCAATTCAGTGCAGAACAAACTGCAGCAGCAACTGGCAGAGCGGCTGGGACGCATCAGCGGCTACGACGACTATCAACTGTTCCTCATCAACAGCGGAGCCGAAGCCAACGAGAACGCCCTGAAGCTGGCGTCGTTCACCAACGGACGCACTCGCGTGCTCTCTGCCGAGAAGGCTTTCCACGGCCGCACGTCATTGGCCGTTGAGGTGACGAACAACCCCAAGATCATAGCCCCCATCAACGCCAACGGTCACGTGACCTACCTGCCGCTGAACGACCTCGCCGCATGGGAGGCCGAGCTGGCAAAGGGCGACGTCTGTGCCGTCATATTGGAGTGCATACAGGGCGTGGGCGGCATAAAAATGGCCACAAGCGAGTTTGCGCAAGGGCTGGCCGAGGCATGTCGTCGGTATGGCACGATACTGATTTGCGATGAGATTCAGTGCGGCTACGGACGCAGCGGGCGTTTCTTCGCCCACCAGTGGCTCGGCATACGCCCCGACATCATCACCGTGGCCAAAGGCATTGCCAACGGATTCCCCATGGGTGCCGTGCTCATCAGCCCGCAGTTCAAGGCCGTCTATGGCCAACTGGGCACCACCTTCGGCGGCAACCACTTGGCTTGCGCCGCTGCATTGGCCGTGCTCGACGTCTTCGAGAAGGAAAATCTCGTGGAGAACGCCCGAGAGATGGGCGACTACCTCATGGAGAAAATTAAAAAATTAAAAAATGACAGGATTAAGGAGGTGCGCGGACGTGGCCTGATGATTGGCTTAGAGCTCGACATCCCGCACAAGGAGCCACGCCAGCGACTCATTTACGAGGAGCACGTGTTCACCGGCTGCTCTGGCACCAACGTGCTGCGCCTGCTGCCACCGCTATGCCTGTCGAAGGCCGAGGCCGACGAATTTGTGGAGAAACTGGGAAAAGTACTTTAAAACAAGACACGTGACATGAAAATTACAGTGATAGGAGCTGGAGCCATGGGCGGCGCCCTGGTTGAAGGCTTGATGAAAATGGAAGGGCAGCGCCCGGGTGACATCACCGTGGCCGACCCCGTGGCAGCGACGCGGGAGCGATTTGCACAGATGGGAGCAAAGACCACCGGCGACAATGCCGAGGCCGTGGAAGGTGCCGAGATGGTGGCTGTTGTGGTGAAGCCGTGGCTGGCAGAGAAGGTGCTCACGGAAATCAAACCTGCGCTCGACTACGAGCGGCAGACGCTCATCCTCATCGCCGCCGGCGTGAAGGCCGAGCAAGTGAACGGATGGATGGAGAAGAAGGACGCTGTGATGCAGTTGCCCCGCCTCTTCCTCGTGATTCCCAACATCGCCATCGCCATGAAGCAGTCGATGACCTTCATCGTGCCTTGCAACACGACAACTGAAGAAACGAATGCCGTCGCAGCCCTCTTCAACCAACTGGGCACAGCCCTTGTCGTTGACGAACAGCATCTGCCGGCTGGCACGACGCTAGCCTCGTGCGGCATCGCATACGCCATGCGTTACATCCGCGCAGCTGCCGAGGGGGGCGTGGAGCTGGGATTCCGTGCCAACGACGCCAAGGACATCGTAATGCAGACGGTGCTCGGAGCCGTGGAACTGCTGAAAGCCACTGGCGAGCATCCTGAACAGGCCATCGACCGCGTGACCACACCCGGCGGTGTGACCATCCGCGGGCTGAACGAGATGGAGCATGCGGGATTCACCAGCGCCGTCATCCGCGGCCTGAAGGCAGGGCTGAAAAGTGGCAACTGACTTGTGACAATTAACAAAACGACATATCATTATGGACGAACAAATCAAGCAAATAGGCGAGCGGTTGCGCGGACTGCGCGACGTGCTCGACATTCCGGTGGAAAGCATGGCATCGCTCTGTGGCATCACCGTCGACAGATACGAAAAGATGGAGCGCGGCGAGGCCGAGCTCTCGGTGGCTAACCTGCAGAAGATAGCCAAGAAATACGGTGTGTCGCTCGATGTGCTCATGTTTGGCGAAGAGCCCAAGATGAGCACCTACTTCCTCACCCGCAAAGGCCAAGGGCAGACCATCGAGCGTCGTAGGGCCTATCAGTATGAAAGCCTTGCCAGCGGATTCCGTGGACGCAAGGCCGACCCCTTCATTGTCACGGTGGAGCCCAAGCCTGCCAACACGCCGAAGGAGATGAACTCGCACTCGGGGCAAGAGTTCAACATGGTGCTTGAAGGCTCCATGGAGCTCACCATCGGAACCAAAGTGCTCACGCTCAGCGAGGGCGACTCGGTGTACTTCGACGCCACACAGCCACACGGCATGCGCACAGTGGGCGACGAGCACTGCAAGTTCCTGGCCATCATTTTCTAAGAACCAACCATAGGCATTAGACTCAAAACAGATTTCAACAAAAATGGTAGAAAGATTTCTCAAGCAGACAACCTTCACTTCGGTGGAAGACTTCAAGAAGAATCTGCAATTCATCATACCCGAAAACTTCAATTTCGCGTATGATGTGATGGATGCATGGGCTGAGGAGAAGCCCGGCAAACTGGCCTTGCTATGGACCAACGACGAGGGCGCTGAGGTGCGCCTGACATTCGGCGACATGAAGAAAAGAACCGACCAGGCAGCCGCTTATCTGCAGTCGCTCGGCATCGGACGTGGCGACATGGTGATGCTCATCCTGAAACGACGGTTGGAGTGGTGGATTACGATGCTCGCCCTTTGCAAGATTGGCGCCGTGGCCATCCCCGCCACCCACATGCTGACAAAGCACGACATTGTCTATCGCAACACGCGTGCATCGGTGAAAGCCATCATCTGCGCAAACGACCCCTACATCACTCAGCAGATACAGGCCGCTCTCCCCGAGAGTCCTACGCTGAAACTCATGATTGCCGTGGGTCACGACGCTGATGAGGCGTTGCCCGAAGGCTTCCACAACTGGCACAAGGAGTTGGAGACGGCTCCTGCCTTTGTGCGTCCCGAGCATGTGAACTCCAACTCAGACACCATGTTGATGTACTTCACCAGCGGAACAAGTGGTGAGCCGAAGATGGTGGCACACGACCACCTCTACGCAATGGGACACCTGACAACGGGCGTGTTCTGGCACAACCTCAACGAAGACAGCATCCACCTGACCGTTGCCGACACGGGATGGGGCAAGGCCGTGTGGGGAAAACTCTACGGGCAATGGTTCGCCGGCGCAACGGTCTTCGTCTTCGACCACGAGAAGTTCAACGCCGACACACTGCTGAGGCAGATGGAGAAATATCACGTCACTTCATTCTGCGCCCCCCCGACCATCTACCGTTTCATGATACGCGAAGACCTCTCGAGATACGACCTGTCGGCGCTGCGCTATTGCACAACGGCTGGCGAGGCTTTGAACCCCGCCGTGTTCGACAAGTTCAAGGAGGCCACGGGCATCCAGCTGATGGAAGGGTTCGGACAGACTGAGACCACCATGACGCTGGGTACCATGCCGTGGGTGAAGCCGAAACCCGGTTCGATGGGCATCCCCAACCCTCAATACGACATCGACCTCATCAAACCCGACGGCACTCGCTGCGAAGACGGTGAGAAGGGAGAGATTGTCGTGCGCGTGGGAGACCGCAAGCCCCTCGGCCTGTTCAAGGAATACTACCGCGACGAAGAGCTCACGCGCGAAGCATGGCACGACGGCATCTATCACACGGGCGATGTGGCTTGGCGCGATGAAGACGGCTATTACTGGTTTGAAGGCCGCATCGACGACGTCATCAAATCATCGGGCTATCGCATCGGTCCGTTCGAGGTAGAAAGTGCGCTGATGACTCATCCGGCAGTGGTGGAATGCGCCATCACCGGCGTACCCGACGAGATTCGTGGCATGGTGGTGAAGGCCACCGTGGTGCTGGGTAAAGAATGGAAACAAAAGGCTGGCGACGAACTGGTGAAGGAACTGCAAAACCACGTGAAGCGCGAGACTGCTCCTTATAAATATCCGCGCATCATCGAGTTTGTGGACGAACTGCCCAAGACCATCAGCGGAAAGATTCGTCGAGTGGAAATCAGACAGAAAGACAACCAGAAATAACGAACATGCGGAAGATGAAGAGAATTGTAGTGAAAGTGGGCTCGAACGTCCTCACCCGTCAAGACGGAAAACTCGATGTGACACGCATGTCGTCCATCGTAGACCAGATAGCCTGGCTCAGACAGAGAGACTACGAGGTGACACTCGTCTCGTCGGGTGCTGTGGCATGTGGAAAACGAGAACTGAAAGTGGAGAACCCACTCGACAACGTGGAGCAACGCCAGTTGTTCTCCGCACTCGGACAGGTGAAACTCATCGGTCTCTATTACGACCTTTTCCGTGAGCACCACATCCACGTGGGGCAAGTGCTCACGATGAAAGAGAACTTCGAGCCCGGCGAACAATACGAGAACCAGAAAGCCTGTATGCAGGTGATGCTCGAAAATGGCGTGCTTCCCATCGTGAACGAGAACGATACCGTGTGCGTCACCGAGTTGATGTTCACTGACAACGACGAACTGTCGGGGCTTATCGCTCAGATGATGAATGCCGATGAGCTGTATATGCTCACCAACGTGGATGGCATCTACAATGGCGAGCCCAGCGACCCGCACAGCCGCATCATCCCGTCGGTGTATCACGACCGCGACCTCTCAGAATACATTGTGGAAGAGAGAAGCCAGCAAGGGCGCGGAGGAATGGCGTCGAAATACAAAACGGCGCAGACTTGCGCTCGTGCCGGCATAAGGGTAGTCATCGCCAATGGCAAGCGCGACAACATCCTACCCGATCTCATCGAACATCCACTGGAAACCATGCACACCGAGTTTGTGCCCAAAACAAAAAGCAAACCATGACACTGAACGAAACTTTTGAACGCGTGAAGGCCGCTAGTCGGCTGTTGGCACTGCTCTCTGATGAGCAACGAAACGACGTGCTCCTGACGCTCGCCGACAGCATTCTGCCACATGCTGAGGAACTGCTCGAGGCTAACAAGCAAGACTTGGCACGGATGGAACGGGAGAACCCGCTCTACGACCGGTTGCAACTGACAGAGAAACGCCTTGCCGACATTGCCAGCGACATGCGGCATGTGGCTCAACTGCCGTCACCACTCGGAAAAATCAGCAACGAACGGACGCTTGACAACGGTCTCCATCTGCGTCGCATCAGTGTGCCCTTCGGCGTGGTGGGCATCATCTACGAGGCTCGTCCCAACGTGTCGTTCGATGTCTTCTCGCTCTGCTTCAAGAGCGGAAACGCTTGTATATTGAAAGGAGGACGTGATGCCGAACAGTCGAATCTCGCCATCATCAAATTGATTCACGACATTCTTTCAGAGAAAGGCGTCAATCCGTCGGTGGTGGAACTGCTGCCTGCCACCCACGAAGCTACAGCTGAACTGCTCAACGCTGTGGGTTATGTGGACATCTGCATTCCACGAGGCGGAAAACGACTTATCAACTTTGTGCGCGACACCGCTCGCATTCCCGTCATCGAGACTGGTGCAGGCGTGGTGAACACCTATGTGGACAGCGAAGCCGACATCGACATTGCCACGCGCATCGTCTGCAATGCCAAGACACGACGCGTCTCGGTCTGCAACGCACTCGACTGTCTCATCCTTCATACGGCGCAACTACCCCAGCTGAAAACCATCTGCAAGCCGCTTGCCGACAAGCTGGTGACCATCTATGCCGATGAAAAGGCATACGATGCTCTGCAAGGAAACTATCCCGAGCCACTGCTCCAGCATGCCACGGAAGAAAGTTTCGGAACGGAATTCATGGATTACAAGATGGCCATTCGTTCGGTTGATAGCATAGACGAAGCCATTCTCCACATCCAAAAATACGGGTCGGGGCACAGCGAATCAATCGTCACGACCAACAACGGCAACGCTGTTCGTTTCCAAAACGAAGTGGATGCTGCATGCATCTATGTCAATGCTCCCACCTCATTCACCGACGGCGCACAATTCGGGTTGGGTGCGGAGATTGGGATCAGTACCCAGAAACTCGGGCCACGCGGTCCGATGGGACTTGAAGAGATGACCACCTACAAGTGGCTCATCGACGGAAACGGCCAGACGCGCCCCTAACACCCAACACCCATCACCTAACATCCATCATCCAAACTTCCAATAGCAATGAAAACATTCTTCAACGTTGAAGACCTCGGCAACCTGAAACAGGCATTGGCTGAGGCACAAGAAATAAAGAAAGACCGCTTCGCCTACCAGTACTTAGGCAAGAACAAAACCTTGTTGATGATATTCTTCAACAACTCGCTGCGCACACGCCTCAGCACTCAAAAAGCTGCCATGAACCTCGGAATGAACGTCATCGTGCTCGACGTGAATGCTGGAGCGTGGAAACTCGAGACCGAGCGCGGCGTCATCATGGACGGTGACAAGAGTGAGCACCTCCTCGAAGCCATTCCCGTGATGGGTTCTTATTGCGACATCATCGCCGTGCGCTCATTTGCCGGGCTCACCAATCGCGAATACGACTATGCCGAAACCGTCGTCCAACAGTTCGTTCAGTATAGCGGACGGCCCGTCGTGGCAATGGAGACTGCGACCGTCCATCCTCTGCAGGCTTTCGCCGACCTCATCACCATCGAAGAATCGTGGAACAAGGAAAGTGAAACGTTGAAGGGGAAGCGTCCCAAGGTTGTCCTCACATGGGCTCCCCACTGCCGCGCTTTGCCGCAAGCCGTTCCCAACTCGTTCGCTCAATGGATGATGGCGGCCGACGTTGACCTCGTGGTCACCCATCCGAAAGGCTACGAACTCGACCCACGATTTGTTGCTGGTGCTAAAGTGGAATACAACCAGCGGGAGGCTTTCGAGGGAGCCGACTTCATCTACGCCAAGAACTGGAGTTGTCCTGGCGTAACGAATCTTGCCGACTACGGAAAGATTCTTTCTAAAGACATGTCGTGGACCGTAGACACCGAGCATATGTCGTGGACGAACAATGCAAAGTTCCTCCATTGTCTGCCCGTCCGTCGCGGACTCATCGTCACTGATGACGTCATCGAAAGTCCCAACTCACTCGTCATCCCCGAAGCCGCCAACCGCGAGATATCGGCACAGGTGGTGCTCAAACGCGTACTCGAATCACTCTAACCGTCACATAACACCCAATATGATTTCTTTTGAATGTGATTATAACAACGGTGCTCATCCGAAAGTGCTGCAGCATCTCATCGACACCAACGCCACACAAAGCCTCACCTACGGGTTCGACGAGTGGACGGAAAGTGCAAAAAAGAAGATAAGGCTCGCATGTCAAGCCCCCGACGCCGACATCTTTTTCCTTGCCGGAGGCACACAGGCCAACGCCACGGTTATCGACTCGATGCTGACGACTTGTGAAGCCGTAATTGCCGCCGACACCGCACACATCAACGTCCACGAGGCAGGAGCCGTTGAGGCCAGCGGTCATCGCGTGATTGCCCTACCCAGTCAAGACGGAAAGATTAGCGCCGACAGCTTGGAACTCTTCATGCAGCAATTCGAAAACGACGAGAGCCGCGACCATCTGGCTCAGCCTGGAATGGTCTATATCACATTCCCAACAGAATACGGAACGCTATATCAAGCCGAAGAAATCAGCCTCATCCAAAACGTCTGTCGCAAGTACGGTCTGAAACTCTTTGTCGACGGAGCACGTCTCGGCTACGGACTCATGGCCGACAACAGCGACATCTCGCTGCCCTGGCTCGCCCGCCATTGCGATGCCTTCTACATAGGAGGAACTAAAGTGGGAGCTCTCTGCGGCGAAGCTGTCGTCTTCCCCTTCGGAAACGCACCACGCCACTTCTTCTCCAATGTGAAACGTCACGGTGCCCTTCTTGCAAAAGGAAGACTCATCGGCGTGCAGTTCGACGCTCTGTTCACCGACAACCTCTACTTCGACATCTCGCGCCATGCCATCCGTATGGCCAACAAACTCAAGACGGTCCTCCGCGATGCCGACATCCCGTTCTATCTCGAATCGCCCACCAACCAGCAATTCGTCATTCTCCCCAACCAACGGGCAAAGCAACTCAAACAGCTTGTCGACTTCACCTTATGGGGACCTTACGACGAGCAGCACATGCTCTGCCGCTTCGTCACCAGCTGGGCGACAACCCAAAAAGACATCGAACAACTCCGGAAAATCCTACAAACCTCGTAGCCCTTATACATGACACAACAAGAGAAAACGACCATAGAAGAGCGCATTGTAGACATCCTGAAGACCGTCTACGACCCTGAGATTCCCATCGACATTTGGAATCTCGGCATGATTTACCGCATTGACGTGCAAGACTCACGGCATGTTGACATCGACATGACCTTCACAGCACCTTCATGCCCAGCAGCCGACTTCATTCTTGAAGACGTCCGCACTAAAGTCGAAAGCGTGGAAGGCGTCGCATCCGTCAATGTCAACCTCGTCTTCGAACCGGCTTGGGACCAGTCCATGATGAGCGACGAAGCCAAAGCCGAACTGGGATATGATTAATTGACAATTGAAAATTGAAAATTGACAATTATGAAATGCCCGACAAATGGCCAACAGTCGCTTATCTATTCAACGGCGTCCCTCTTAAAAACAACAGTCACTGGCAAAACAAAACAATGCGATCTTCAATAGCCAATCAACTTCAATTGTAATCATAATTATCATTTTTCATTTATCAATTTTCAATTATGATGCCACGAAAAGAGAATGCAATAGAGATAAAATCGGGACTATATTCCGACCGGATTGTTAAGATGTATCAATACCTGACGTCTCATCGTCATGAAAATATCTTGTCCAAGCAGATATTAAGAAGCGGAACCAGTATCGGAGCCAACGTAGCTGAAAGTTTCAACGCACAAAGCGACGCCGATTTTGTAAACAAAATGAATATAGCGCTCAAAGAAGCTGACGAAAGTCTGTATTGGCTGAAGAAACTCCGTGCAGGCAATTTCATCACAGAGAAAGAATTCGCCTCAATGGAAACCGACAACACGGAAATCATTAAGCTATTAACCAGCATCGTCAAAACGAAAAAAAAGAATATGGGATTGCTGTAACGAAGTAATAAAATGACAACGCCCCATGATCATTAAATTACCAAAAGTAATCATAATTATCAATTTTCAATTGTCAATTATCAATTATGAATAACGTCTATTTCATCTCCGACGCACACCTCGGATCTCTCGCAATCCCCCATCAGCGGATGCAGGAGCGCCGACTCGTGCGCTTCCTCGACAGCATCAAGCATAAAGCGAGCGCCATATACCTGCTCGGAGACATGTTCGACTTCTGGAACGAATACCGATACGTTGTGCCAAAAGGCTTCACACGCTTCCTCGGAAAACTCTCCGAACTCACCGACAACGGCGTTGAAGTCCACTATTTCACGGGAAACCATGACATCTGGACCTATGGTTATCTCGAAGAAGAGTGCGGAGTCATCTTGCACAGGCAACCCACTACTGTGGAAATTTTCAACCAAGTGTTCTACCTTGCACACGGCGACGGACTCGGTGACCCCGACAATAAATTCAAGTTCCTGCGCAAGATGTTCCACAACAAGGCTTGCCAACGGCTTCTCAACTTCTTCCACCCCTGGTGGGGCATGCAGCTTGGACTCAATTGGGCCAAGCACTCACGCATGAAACGTACGGATGGAAAGGAAAAGCCTTATCTCGGCGAAGACCGAGAATACCTGATTCTCTATACCAAAGAATACCTGAAAACCCATCCTAACATCGACTTCTTCATCTATGGGCACCGCCACATAGAACTTGACCTCATGCTCAGCAAAAACCGTGAGGCCACGCCACAGGAGCGAGGCGAAAAGGGACGTGCACGTATGATCATACTTGGCGACTGGATACACCAGTTCACCTACGCCGTCTACGATGGCGAGCACATGCTATTGGAAGAATACGTGGAAGGCGAAAGCCGTCCATAAGACTTTCCCACGATCGAAATAAATGATTGTGAGCGGTGTTTACAATTCACCGCTCTCGATGACCTCTTCTTCTGTCACCAAGTTGAAATCGCCTGAAATGGAGTTCTTCAACCGCGAGGCGGCGAGCGAGAAGTCGAGACAGCGCTGGGCATCTCCCTTCCACTTCTCAGCAGCATGGATATAGGCTGCCACAAAAGCATCGCCCACGCCCATGGGGTCGAGAACGGGATAGATGTCGTAGATGCGTGTGCGATACAACTCACCCTCATACCACAGCAAGGCCGTCAGCACATGATGAGTGGTCGTAATCTGATTGCGCAACCCCATCATCATCTCTTTGGCATGTGGGAACTGACGGTGCATCTCATCGAAATAGCGGCGATAGGCGTCCATATCCAAATCCGTGTCGGCCTTCATGTGGCCCATAGGCACTTGTGCCACGCCCGAAGCAACCTCCCACTCGTCTTGGTCGCCAAAGATATAATCGCTATATTGCATCAGCGCATTCAGCGTCCGATGAGCATCGGCACCTTCATAACGCCAAAGATTCTTCCTGTAATTGATGTCGCACGTGATGCGCAACCCCATCTCCCGAGCTGTGCGAACAGCTTCAAACGTCGCATCCGTTGCCGATTGCGACACCGCGCACGTGATGCCCGAACAATGGAAAATATCGGTATCGCTGAATATCTCTGCCCAAGGAAACATGCCGGGGGCAGACGAATAGAACGATGACCCACGCCGGTCGTACACCACACCAGAACGACGAAGACCGGCTGCAGCCTCAAAATAATATGTTCCCAGACGGTCGCCACCGCGAACAACCCGACTCACATCGATGCCATACTGGCGCAACTCGTTCAGGCAGGCATCGCCAATCTGTCCCTTCGGCACGCGCGAAACATATCCAACACGGTCGCCAAGCATCGCCAGAGAAACGGCCACATTAGCCTCGCTACCGCCATAATTGCCATTGAACTTCCGCCCTTGCATCAGCCTTTGATAGTCATCCTTCGACCAACGCAAGAGAATCTCACCAAAAGTCACAATCTTCTTCATCATTCATCAAGTCTTTGGTTTTTGTAATGCAAAGGTAATCAAAAAAATGGAGAATCGCATGAATTGGCGGATAGAAAATCCTACAAATACCTACAAAAAAATCTACAACATGATTTGGGATGGCTTAAGCAAAAAAATCAGCAAGCCCTTTTGTCAAGAAAATTCTTAATTTTGGCCCCCAAAAACGGGGCATTGTTTGAACTGGGAAAGGTTTTGGTGCGAAAAACGCCAAAAATCGACATTTTCGGAAGTTACTGATTATCAACGGTTTCCGTTTTTCTTACATTTTATTGACCCTCTTTGAGCCTCTCACTTGTGGCAAATGAGCGGCTCAGATGCCGCAAATGACAAGGTCAAAGGCCACAAATGACAACCTCAAAAGCCACAAATGACAAAATTGCCGAAGAAAAGTGAGGGTGGAAAAGGGCGAAAGTAAAGATTCTTTACATATCCCTTTTCTAGATTGCACGAAAAAGTCAACAAGAATTTGTCGTGTTTTTTCAAAAATAAAAAGCAGTAAACGACGCTTTTATTCCTTCTGCTCGCGCTGGTTGAGGTTGTCGTTGAACGTCTTTTCGAGCATGTCGCCCTGCTTTTGCAAGCCGCGGGAGAAGAGAATGTTGAAGACAACGAAAATGACAACTAAGATGCCAAGCATGCCTATCCAATGGACCGTGCGGCCAAGGATGTAGCTCACGAAGGCAGCTCCCATAAGGAAGCGCAGCACCTGAACGGCCACCAGCGGAGCGCGATAGAAACGGTCGCCATTCCAAAGCGCCAGAAACGTTTCGCTACGGTTGCCCTTGAGCATCAGCGAACGCAGGAAAGGCGCGATGAGCAGGACGGAGAGCGCGGCCACAACAACGGCATCCCAGGGGTGAGACAGCATGCGGGCGATAAATGGTTCGGCAAAATAGAGCACCAAGCCGATGATGGCCATGCAGAGCACACTATAGATGAACACGGTGACGGCCGTCTGCTTGAGATAGTCGCGCAAACAGTGTTGCTCCACTTCCGTCTCGGGTTCAGGCTCATCGGTGGCATAACTCTCCAGTTTGGCCCGCCAACTACTGGGCAGACGACGCTCAACAAAACCATAGACAGGCGAAGCGAGACGAATCATATAAGGTGTGGTGAACGTGGTGAACACCGATACGGCAACAACGATGGGGTAAAGAAAGTCGCTGGTGACACCCAACGAAGTGCCCATAGAAGCGAGAATGAAGGCAAACTCGCCAATCTGTGTGAGCGAGAACGAGCATTGCATGGAGGTCTTCAACGGTTGCCCGGCAAGCAGGAATCCGCACGTGCTGAGCACCGTATGCCCCACCATGATGGCAGCGATGATGCAGAGGATGGGCACAATATAACGAACGATGAGCGCCACATCGACCATCATGCCCACGGAGACGAAGAAGATGGCACCGAAGAGGTCTTTCACTGGATTGACGAGATGCTCTATCTTTTCGGCCTCAACCGTTTCTGCCAATATGCTACCCATGATGAAGGCACCAAAGGCTGCAGAGAAGCCAACGGCAGAGGCGATGACCACCATACCGAAGCAGAGGGCGAGCGCCACGATGAGCATGGTCTCATCGGTCATCAGCGACCTCACCTTGCGTAAGAACAGGGGGATGAGATAGATGCCCACAACGAACCAAAGCACAAGGAAGAACACCAACTTGAGAATGCTCATCAGCATCTGCGAACCCTCGAACTCCTTGCTGACGGCCAGCGTGGAGAGCATCACCATGAGCACAATGGCAAGGATGTCTTCGATGATGAGCACGCTGAGCACGAGACCAGCAAAACGTTTCTGCCGCAATCCCATGTCGTCGAACGCCTTGAAGATGATGGTGGTGGACGACATAGCGAGCATTCCGCCGAGATAGATGCAGTCCATCTGGCTCCACCCGAAGGCATAGCCCGTAAATGTTCCCACCAGCATCATGCCCATGATGACGGCAAATGCCGCGATGAGAGGGGTGGCTCCCATGCGCAATATCTTGCGGAACGAGAACTCCAAGCCGAGGGAGAAGAGCAGGAAGATGACACCTATCTCACTCCAAAGGTGCACGCCATGCAGGTCGGTGACACTGGGCATGTAGGACATGTTGGGCGAGGCAAGGAAACCTGCCACGATGTAACCTAACACCACCGGCTGCTTCAGCCGTTTGAAGAGCAGGGTCATGGCACCGGCACAAATGAGAATGAGTGCAAGGTCGGCTATTAGGGGTTCTAGTTCTGACATCGTCTTTTTTTAATTGATAATTGAAAATTGATAATTGATAATTACCGTCAGCAGACTAATAATTTTTTAATCTTTAATTTTTTAATTTTACAATCTTAGTCCAAAAAACGTGCGCACTCGCCATTTGATGTTATGCACGGAAAGGTTCTCCTCATCACCGATATTGTTGAAATTGAACACCATGGACATGCCGAAGAACTTGTTGCCCACTTGGCGAACGACGGCTCCGCGACCTGTAATAATGGCCTCGGGGAAATGGTAGTGCAAAGGTACACGGGTGTCGCCCAAAATCAACGAAGTGTTGCTATAAACGATGAACGTGGGCATCGCGGAGATATGGAGCAGCCATCCGTTGTGGGGCACATAGTTATAGGCGTAGCCGCCACCAATGCCGATGTTCGTCATCTTGAACTGCATCTCCTGCATAAGGGTTTGCGTGCTTACGTCCAGCTTTTCGCCTTGCACGGTTCCTTTCTGCCCCTGACCAGAGACAGCCAACAAGAAACTACCGGCAGAACGCCGTTGGATGTAACTCTGTGTGAACGGAGCCGGATAGGAGAAACGACGGTTGTTGAAGGTGTAGAAGGCGTTCACGTTCAGTGTCTTCTGCGTGAGCAAGCCTGCAGGCAGCTTGACACGTCCCCGTCCTTCGGTATCTTGCCATCCCGTGAAGTTGTGGGCATTCTGGTAGATGATGTCGAAGCCGAAGCGGCGGCCATAGGAGTTGATGTTCAACTCGTAGTCGTCGTACTTGCCCAACAGCTTGGCAGGGTTGAGCGCCATACTGACAGAGAAGCCCAGATAGCTGACGCGCGCGCTGAGGGTGGACTTATAGTCGGCTTTCATCTCCGAATAGAAATGATGTCCATTCGCCTGACCCTGAGTCTCAATCTTGGCACCCGAAATGTTGAGGCGCCCCAAGAGAGTCCACTTCGTCTTCGGGCGTACGATGTAAGCCGTGTCGATGTCGCCCTTCATGTAGCTGGCGGTGAGGAAGCTATCAACACGCTGAAACATGTTCTGTGCCTCTGCGCTACTAAACGAGAGACAAGAAACGAGGAAAGGGAGGAGAAGTCTGTGGTTCGCCATTTTGCCCAACTGCAGCCGTTTCACTTTGTGCCACCACCGAGGGCAATGTAGAGTGCGATGACGGCTTGTGCACCCTTGTACATGTTCATCGCCTCACTCAGTTGGGAGTTAAGCAACGACTCCTGTGCCGTGAGCACTTCGAGGTAGTTGGCCTTGCCGTTGTCCATCAGCTCGTGGGTGCCAGTATAAGCCTCGCCGAGCACTTCTACCTGACGATGATAGTAGGCATGCTTCTCGCGGGCTGCCTGACAGTCGGCCATCGCCTCGTTCACCTGGTTGCCGGCATCGATGACGGTCTGCACATATTTCTTCTGTAAATCTTCTTGCGTCAGCTGGTTAATCTTCAAGTTAGCCTTCAGCCTTCCGCGGGCAAAGATGGGCTGCGTGAGCGAACCCACAGCGCTGAGGAGCAACTTTCCAGGGTTGACGACCATGCTTCCCGCGCTGTTCGTCCAACCGCCAGTTCCCGACAGTGTGATGCTGGGGAAGAAGGCCGAACGGGCTGCCTGTGTATTGTAGAAAGCCTCCTCCATAGCAAAGTTGGCCATGCGGATGTCGGGGCGCAACTCAAGCAGACGTGCAGGAACGCCAACCTTCAAGAACTGGGTGTCGAACATGCGTTGGCCAGTAGTCTCGCCAGGATTGGCTCCTGTGTTTTGCGGAAGAGCCGATGAACCCCAGCGGCTGCGATTGATGTGCTGTGGGGTGATGGCAAGCAGCCGACAGATGGCGTTCTCCACATTACGAATGTTGCGGCGAGTGTCTACTATCTGCGTCTTCACATTCAGATAGGACGACTCCATTTGGTTAACGGCAGTGGAGAAAACCTTACCGTTCTCCCAAAGCGTCTTCTGCGTTTCGAGAGAAGTGTTCCAAAGGCTGTCGGTCATGGTGAGAATCTCCAACTGACGGTCGAGCACCTGAAGCATAAAATATTGCTGGGCTGTAGCCGAAATAAGATTGGTGCGGACAGCCTCCTCGCGCATCTGAGCCTGCATGAGCACGGCCTTCGAGGCGCGTTTCTTGTTGGTCAGGGAAGCAAACAAATCGACATCCATCGACAATTGAAGCGGTAGATTATAGGTCTTCGACCACGGGTTGTCGTCGAACTTGGCCACGGTTCCCTGCGGCGAGAAATAGAGCGACGGCAAATAGGCCATCTTGGCGACCTTCAGCGAAGCCTCGCTCTTCTCTACGGCGATACGGGCAGAATTCAAGTCGGTGTTACTTGCCAGCACCTGTTCAATGAGATGCTGAAGTTCAGGATCGGTGAAGAACTCACACCACGACATCTGGGCTATCGATGTTTCACCCATAGCATCCCTGACGTCCTGACTGGTGCCAAAGGCATCGACAGGTGTTGTGACGTTCGATTCATATTT
>CACXPX010000024.1 GCA_902769705.1 uncultured Prevotellaceae bacterium | reverse complement strand
GTTTCTTCATGCACCTTTTTTTTATGCCTAAATTTGTAGTGCAATTAGAGATGCACTCGATTGAAGGCTGCGGCTCAGCATAATTCAAACAAGCTTGATACTGCCTTCGCCTTGCACTTCAATTGCAATGTCAAACGAACGATTGGACATTAAAAATTAAAGATTAAACATTAAAAATTAAAACAATGCAGACAAGAATTTTGAAAGTGGTGGCACAAGGGGAACCCCAATATGTGCCGAGTAAGAAAACGGAAAGCGGCCAGGTGGCCAAGTGTATGATCCAGCTTAAAGCGCTGGGTGGTGACTATGAGGATGAGTTCATCTGTGCGATGTTCGGAAACCTCGCTCTATGTAAGTTTGCTCCGGGGAATGTGGTGGTGGCTGCGTTGAGATTCCAGACGCACGAATCGAACGGAACGTTCTATCAGGACATCGTGGCAAACGACTTGGTGCCGATAAGGAACTAAACGATTGGACGATTGGAACATGCGGGCGAAGCCCTATTAAAGGTAAAAAAGTAAAAGGGTAAAAAGGTAAAAGTAAAAGGCCGATTATTTGACAATTGGAAAGGAGGATAATTTTTACATTATTAAATTTTTTAATTATTCAATTTTACAAAATCTGAGACGAATGCTGGTGAGGGAAGTCTCGCGAGTGAAAAGGTACCAATTTCAGCACTTGCTTCATCTCGCAAACGAATCAGATTTATGCAACAAAGAAATTTGAAAAAGAACATTCTGGTAGAGAATGTACTGGACGCGAGTGTGAATTTTCAGGCAAACGGCAACATTCTGATTGTGCCTTGCCCGTGGGAAGATGACAAGCAAGTGACAAACGGTGAGCGCGTGCGCTACAGAGGTGGCATCGAGGTGGATGCTGACGGTCGCACAAGGGTGAAGCGCTACAACGAGGGAACTGGTCCGATGCACGAGCTGCTCTACGAGACTCCTCACGGGGTGGTGAAGATGACAAGGCCTCAGATACGCCCAAGTAGTGGTCGTAGACATATCTGTGAGGAATTCGTTTACGTGACATTCAAGTTCCCGAAGAAATACGGGGCTGCCCTCGCAAGGGCGTGCTTCCAAAGGGAGGCTGATGAGATTTTGTCTTACTTGAAAACAAGGAAGGAGGAAACGATATGGAAATGAAGAAGTATTTCACAACGATTGGCAAGGGGCATGGCGCTCCTTGCCTCCCCGCCACGGAGGAGGATTGGAAGAAGTGGAGGAACGAACCGTGGCTGCTGCAGATGTGCGAGCGAATCAGGAAGGGTGACGAGCAGTTGAAACACCGTCTGCCGGTGTGGACACCCCACTGCGCTGAATTCAAGAACAACCACCGTGCGATTGCGGATGCCGTGAAGCCGCTGAACAGGCTGATGCTGGACTTCGATGAGAAGGGGCACACCAGCGACATACTGTCTAAATTAAAAATTAAAAATGAAAAAAGAAAAAATCACACAGAGCGCACGGAGGAAACTGAGGACATTCTGTCGAAATTGACAATTGACAATTGACAACGGACAATTGACAATTTTGCTGGTAGAGGAGAGTGTAAGAGGTGGCACGCACGTGCTGGTGGAACTGCCGGAGGGTATGACGGCGGAAGAGGCGCAGGAGTTGATGAAGGAGGTGACGGGATTCGAACCTGACAAGGCGGTGAAGGATGTTTCAAGGTGCATCTATATGGTGCCGGAGTCTAACTCCCCCTGTTGAGGGGGAGAACAGAACTCTTGAGAATGGTGCGAATTCGGGTTCCTCCCCTAAACAGGGGAGGTCAGGAGGGGTCTCTGAGGGTTTGGAAGGGGCTTCTTTCAAAGGCATCCCTTATGCTTCCATCATCTCCGAATGGTGGCACCGCACGGGTGGTGAGCCGGCAGAGGGCGAACGCAACGTGAAGTTGCACAAGCTGGCAGTGAATTTGAGGGCGATTTGCGATAATAAGCGAGAGGTATTGATGGCAGTCATGCCTCGTTTTGGTCTCTCGGAACAGGAGCTGAAGAGCATCGTGGATTCGGCTTGCAAGGAGGAGCCGAAAGGTGTATCGAAGAAGATGCAGAGCATTATTGACCAATTAACATTGAACAATGAGCATGCTGACGAGGATTGGGATGCGGAGGAAAACACCTCTTATTTCACCCTTCCTCCATCGCTCAAGAAGAATCTGGCAATGGGCTTGAAGGAGTCTTTGGAGGGTGTTCCGACCTCGATGCACATGCCTGTACTCTGCGCAGTTTTGCCGATTGCGGCTGCCTATGCCGATCAGGTGGAAGTGGAATATTGCGACGGCAACCGCCAACGTCTGGGGTTGATGTCCATCATCCGTGGTGAACAGGCTTCTGGTAAGAGCGTGTGTAAGAATGTGGTGGATGTTTGGAAACGTCAGTTTGACGAAGAAGACGCCATTGCCCGCAAACGCGAGGAGGAGTGGAAGGAGCGCAAGAAGGCTCGCAAGGCCAACGAGAAGGCTCCTGATGACCCCAAGGTTCTGATTCGTACGGTGCCTGTAACGGTCAGCTGTTCAACGCTCCTGAAGCGTTTCAAGAATGCCAATGGGCATTGCCTCTACTCGTTCGGCGAGGAGTTGGACACCCTCCGCAAAACCAACGGAGCTGGCTCGTGGAGTTCGAAATACGACATCTACCGCCTCTCGTTTGACAACGGAGAATGGGGTCAGGATTATAACTCTGACCAAGCAGAGAGTGGTGTGGTGAAAGTTGCCTACAACTGGACGATGCTCGGTACGGATGGAGCGATGCGCAAGTGTTTCAAGGCAGACAACATCGAGAATGGTCTTTCAAGCCGCGTGATGGTGGCAGAGATGCCGGATTCATCTTTCGCAAAGATGCCCAAGTTTGGCAAGCGTTCAGCGGATGACGAAGCCAAGATTCAGGAGGCTGTAACACGTCTGCGCTCGTATAGCGGATTTGTTGATACACCACGTTTGCGACAGGCTATTGAGGAATGGGTGGAGAAAAAGCGTGTGGAGGCAGCAAAAGATATTGACCACGTGAAAGATGTCTACCGCAAACGTGCGGCAGTTATCGGCTTTCGTAGCGGTGTTGTCTTTCATTTGTTGTCAGGAGCCAAGCAGGAAATCAAGGCTTGCTTGGAGTTCGCCCTGATGATGGCTGAATATACGTTGGAACAACAAATCAAGGCATTCGGCGAGGCTCTGCAGAAAGAGTATGTGATTGCCCGTGAAGAGTGTCAACGTAATGGAAAGAACAATTATGTGTTCGACCAGCTGCCCCCTGTGTTTACCATGGAAGATTTAAAAGCCTTGAAGCAAGACGACTCTTGTACAGCCCATTCCATGCGCATGATAGTCTCTCGTTGGCGGCGCGATGGTTGGATTGAGAAGACCGATACGAAACACTGGAAAAAATGCAACATGCAACATGCAACATGCAACATTAAGGTCGTTCAATAGTTTGGAATTATGGAAATGTTATTAAAAAGAATTGCGAAACGCAATGGGTACACAATAGGGAGACTCTATTTGAGTCCAGAGAACATAGAGAAGAAGGAGTATCTCTGCAACACTCTTGAACCTCCTTGTTTGGAAATGAAGACCTCTGTTTCGATGGAAAAGGTATTGCGGTCGCTCATGAAGTGTGAGAGCCTGAAGCCGTTTGCGATTCCCGAAGGTCGCTATGCGGTGGTGATTAGTTACTCGCCGAAGTTCAAGCAATGGTTGCCCATTCTACTCGGTGTGCCGATGTTTAAAGGCATCAGGATTCATGCTGGAAATACTGCGAAGGACACGCAAGGGTGCATTCTGGTGGGCGAGAACAGAGTGATAGGCAAGGTGCTGAACTCCCGCCTCTGGCTCAAACGACTGAAGGAGAAGATTGTGGAGGCGAAGGAGAAAGGCGAAGCGGTGTGGATTACGATAATTGACAATTGAATAGCCCCCCTCTTATCCCCCCCGAAGGGGGAGGCTCAACTCTTTAAACAATCCGATGGGGCACTGACTTCATCGGATTTGTTTTTCAAGCGATTACGCAAAAAACAGATGGTTTATTTGGATATATCATCAAAATCTCCTATTTTTGCAACGATAAAAACATCTATTAAACCATGACAAAATATATTATTTATGGGAAAATGTAATTGTTTATTGGCTATTTTTGTTTGTCTCTTTTTCATCAACATTCAGGCAAAGACAACTTATATACCAACGTATGACAATCGTCTTCTATTGATAGAGGATGGCGAGGTGGATTCCTTGACAAACAAGGCGCATTCGCTTATGATGTCATCTAAAGATGGTCTAATAACATGCACCTTGGCTCAACAAGTAGTTTCGCAAGACTTGGTACGTGACATTAAGAGAGCCAAAAGTTCTGCAGGCTGGGCTATGGTTGCCGCTGCCCTATCTTCTGCTTCAGAAGGCATGGCACAAAGCCAGATGAACAATGGCTACAACAAAGGCTGGGCAATGCAGAACTATGTGAATGCAAGAGAGAATACTAATGCCTCTCTAGCTGCATCAGCTGATGCAAAAGCACAGGCAGAAGAATTGAAGACATTGTTGCTTGACCTCGTTGTTAGAAATAATTCCTCAAAAGAAATGCTGGTAACAGACATGGACAGGGGCTTGGTTTGGTTCGTTTTGCCAAACTGTGAGGTGCGTTTGCCTCTCTTGAAAGATGAGGAATGCCATTTCCGAATTTCATCGTGCAACCCATTAGATGAAAATGTCAAATATATCAATGCCTTGGGTACAAGTACATTGGAAAAATATACTGTCGGCTTGGAAACTGATGTATCTTGGTTTGTCCCCATTAGCAATAAGGTGTTAAAAAGTTTGCGATTCGAGACAGACCAACAGGATGGTTATATCAAAATTGACAAGGAAACGATGGCTATGAGTGTTGTTTCCGAGGAGGAGTTAAAGAGCATCAAAGATAATAAAGATTGAATCTATCACCCCACTAATCTAAGAGTTGTCAGGCATCGATAATGCGACCATGTCAATTCGGGACGCAGTGTATCCCGTTTTTGAAATGTCTGATAGAATTGGCGCAGAAAATGAAAAATCCGCGGCTTTGGCGGCCACGGATGGATGAGTTTACAGGACACGGGGGATGAAACAAAACGGGGACCACCGACTCGCGCGAGTTTGGTGGTTCTTTTTGTAAATATACAGACATGAGATAAGGGATTATGGGATATAATTTGGAGATATGGAAAAATTTATGTATCTTCGCAACTGATTTTGAGATCCTGTATAAAGGAAAGGACAATATAGACATGAAGAAACTATTATCAGCTATTCTGCTTGCCCTCGTTGCATTGGTGGGGCAGGCCAAGGGAAAAGAGATTGTGTGGGAGCAGCCCACGGCATTCATGGGAGCAAGTAACTCCACGTTCTTCATCACTAAGGTGGAGCTGAAGGAGGCGGAGACGGTGTTGCACGTCACGGCTATTTACAACCCGGGCAGCTGGATTCGCTTTGCAAAGGAGTCGTTTGTGCAGACGCCCGACGGCAAGAAGTATGCCTTTACGGGTGGCGCAAAGACCAACGAGAAGGAGGCAGACCTGCAGCCCGACTCGCTGTTCTGGATGCCTGAAAGCGGTATGGCCCATCTGGCGCTCCACTTCAAGCCTGTGCCTCTGGACACGAAGGAGATGGACTTCTCGGAGGGCGACTTTGACGGTGCCTTCCGCTTCTTCAACATCAGCGACTCGAAGGCGAAGAAGAAGGTGGAGATTCCTGCCGAGTGGAAGAACGTGAAGTATGCGCAGGACGAGACGCTGCCTGCGGCTAAGATTAATAAAGGTGTGGCCACCATCAAGGTGAAGTTGCTGGGCTACAAGAAGGGCATGGATGTGGAATTCTTTGTGGGCGGCTTCACACCGATAGGCACGAGGGAACGCTTTGACAGGACTTTCCGCTTTGCCGACGATGGCACGTTGAAGGTGGAGGTTCCCCTGTGGCTGACGCGCGAGGTGAGGGTTGGCGCCTATGGATTGGCTTTCGGCAACATCGTCATCGGTCCGGGACAGGAGACGGAGATACTGATGAAGATGTGCAGCGACAACAAGCCGTTTGTGGCCTTCAAAGGCTATATGGCCAAGACCAACATGGACCTGGTGAATGCGAAGACAACCAGCGAAGCCTATGATTTCGTAGGTAATGACGAGGAGATATTCATGAAGGTGAAGGAGTGCAACACGAAGGAGGAGCGCCTGCAATGTCTGCAGGATATCTTCGACCAGCGCGTGGCTGCCATCAACAAACTTAAATGCACCAGGGCTGCCAAAGACTTGATGTGTATGAAGGCAGAAGAAGACTTCGTGGTATGGACACGCCAGTTCGATTTCAAATTAAGCAACTATTATGTGGGCGAGGACGGAAAGGTGGTCATGTCTCAGGAGAAGATTTATGAAAACATGGAGAAGAACAAGGACCTGCTGACGCTTTCGGAGGAGGAACGCAACTACACATATAAGTATCTGAACGAACCGGCCTCGCCCTGCGCCCTTTCCTTCTGGGGGAGCGGGGCCTCCTATGACCGGTTTGCAAGGGAGAAGAATGCCTACAACGCAGACCTTCGTGCTTTGGTATTCGTTATGCGTACCGAAACCCACGAACTCCTGATCAAATCCACGCTCGATGGGATGGAGAACGAGGATTGCAAGAACGTCTATCGTGAGTATCAGGCCGAAGAGGAGCGCATCGCCCGGCAACTGGCTGGTGAGAAAAACGTCTCCATTAAGGAGCTGGATGATATAGCGCCTGAAAACATCCTGCAGACTATCCTCGACCGTTACAAGGGCAAGGTGGTGCTCATCGACATCTGGGCCACCTGGTGCGGACCTTGCAGGGCTGGACATGCAGCCATGAAGCCCTGGAAGGCTACGCTTAAAGATGAAAACATCCAGTTTGTCTATATCACCTCCACCACATCGCCCCTCGCCACATGGCAGGAGATGATTAAGGACATCGATGGCGACCACTACTACCTGACGATGGAGCAATACAACTACATTCTCGACAAGTATGAATCGGAGAGCATACCCACCTACGCCATCTACGACGAAGAGGGCAACCAGACCTTCAAAAGGATTGGTTTCCGGAGTCTTGACATCTTTGTGCAAGAAGTGGAAAAAGTATTGAATAGGTAAAAAAATAAACTAAGTACATGAAAAAACTATTATCAGCTATTCTGCTCGCCCTCGTCTGTATGGCGGGGCAGGCCAAGGGAAAAGAGATTGTGTGGGAGCAACCCACGACTGAGTTTGGAACCAGTTATGGAGACGGGTACTTCAATCTGTCGCTGGACGTGACGAAGGTGGAACTGAAGGCCGACGAGACGGTGGTGTATATCACCGTGAACCAGCGGTCGGACTATCCTGACTATTGGTTCCGCTTTGCGAAGGACACCTATCTGAAGGTGGGCGACCAGCGTTACACGGTGATTAAGGCCGATGGTATCGAGCTCGACAAGCAGCTCCAGACGGGCAAAGACTACAAAACTGATGCGGTGTTCCACTTCCCGCCACTGCCCAAGGGCACCAAGGTGTTCGACTTCATAGAGGGCGATGGTCAGGGTGCCTTCCAAATCAAAGGCATCAAGCCCGTGGAGGAGCGTTGGAAGCAGATGCTGCCTTCGTATTGGCGAGACGAACAGGGTGATTGGAAAATCGCTTTCCTCGACGATTGCGCCATTTACGATTGCAAGTTCTGGACTTACAAGCAGCGCGATATAAATCCCAAGACGGGCGAGGCCCAGATGGTGCTCAGCAACGGCAACAAGGAGCTGAAGGTGGCCATCGGCAAAAATAAGAAGGGCATGCGCACGATGCAGATTGGCGACAAGAAGGTGAATTACACGATGATCACCACCCGATTCTTGCCCGACTACCCCACGAAGGACACGCGTACCGGTTTTGTGGATACGGGCTACAAGGAGGACACCGTGACCATCACAGGCTGGCTCAAGGATATGCCTGAGCATTTCAAGAACCAGAAGACCTTCAATTTCAATTACACGGACATCTTCACCGACAATCAGAAGGCGGTGTATGCCGACCTGGACGAACAGGGAAAATTCACGGTAAAGATTCCCCTGCTGAACAGTACGGAATTCTTCTGCGACTGGGAGCGCAGCTTCGTGCGCACGATGCTGGAGCCCGGCAAGACCTACTTCATGCTCTATGACTTCAAAGAGGGCCGCCGCCTGTTCATGGGCGAGGACAGCCGTCTGCAGAACGAGCTCTTCAAGTATCCGCTCGACTGGCAATCGATACGAATAGAATACTTTCATCCGGAACCGGATAATGCTGTGCCGCCAACGCTTACTGAGGCGGACTTAGACAAGTATATGGTTTCGGTAGACAGTCTGATGAAGGCGCAGTATGCCTATATCGACGCCCTCTGCGAGGCGCACCCCACGCTCTCCACACGTTTTGAGAAATACAGAAAGGGCAATACATTCTCTCGGCAGGCCAGAGACTTCGGACAGTCGCGATTCCGTGCACCCAACGGCCGTTTTCCTGCCAACATCAGCCAGTATGCCTACGACACGTTCTGGACGAAGATGGAGGCGCCCTACACGCTCCACCGCGACCTGAGCGGTTTCCTGCGCGACTATCTCGACGATTGTGCCCGCTCGTATCCTTCATCCTACTCGATAAACATACTGGACCATCTTGACAAAATAGCCGCGAACGATGAGGAACTGGCACTGCTCACGCGATGGAAAGAATGGATTCTGGATGCCTCAGCAAAGGTTGAGAAAGCCCCCACTCCGGAGGAGAAGCAGAAAGTGGCCGAAGAACTGAACGCCCAGAACGCCGACATGGTTGAGAAGGTGAACAAGATACTGAATAACCCGAAGGCTACAAAGGTGTTTAACAGGTTCGCCCTCACGGCAGAGCTGAGAGACCATAGCCGGATGCTCGATTCGCTGAAGGCTGACCCGCTCATCAAGGATATTTTCCTGTCGCGAAAGGTCTTTAGTCAGATTGACCATAACCGCACGGCTGTCTCACCCGATGTCATCGAAACGTTGAAGCAGTATGTGAAAGATCCTACCTGCATCGCGTTGGTGGAGAAGATGAACGATCGCTATCTGGCTATCGAGAACCGCGAGTTTGACAAACTGGTGTTGAAGTCGTCGGACGACCTCAAGGACCTCTCCGAGGGCGAGGCTCTGCTGAAGAAAATCATCGAGCCCTATAAGGGCAAGTTCGTGCTGCTCGACATCTGGGGCACATGGTGCGGTCCCTGCAAGGAGGCCCTCAGCCACTCCACGGAGGAGTATGCGCGGCTGAAGGACTATGACATCGAGTTCCTCTATCTGGCCAACCACAGTCCGCAAACGGCTTGGGAGAATGTAATCAAGGAGTATAACATCAGTGGCCCTAACGTGGCGCACTACAATCTGCCCGAAGAGCAACAGGACGCCATCGAGCGCCACCTGAACGTCCATGCATGGCCCACCTACAAGCTCTTTAACCGCGAAGGCCAGTTGCTCGACCTACAAGTTGATCCTCACGACCTCGAAGGTCTCGCCCGCTTGCTGGATCAGATGAAGTAGAATCTTTCAAAACAGCGTAGCCAACCTATTGCCGTTTCTGGGTTCAGAAGGGCGCTTTGGACTCGAAGAAGAGCGGCTGCTGCGTGATGGGATGCGCGAACAGAATGGACACTGCATGCAGGTAAAGGCGGTCGGCTGAGCGGCTTCCATAGAGCTCGTCGCCCAGAATGGGCGCATTGAGACCTTGGGCATGTGCACAATGAACACGCAGCTGATGGGTGCGCCCTGTCTGCGGCCAGAGGGCTATGCGGCGGTGGCCAAGATATTGATATTTTGTGATGGCGGTCTTACCATGTTCGTGGTCTACGATTTGATAGGGACGGTTGAGCACATCAGGGCGCATGGGGAGAGAAACAAGTCCTTCTGCGCCCTCCTCCATTGAAGGCTCTTTCTCGAGGATGGCCACATATTTCTTTTTTACTTGATGGCTCAAGAATTGCTGCTGAAGCTGGAAGTGAGCCTCTTTTGTCTTGGCGATGACGAGCAATCCGCTGGTGGCTTGGTCGAGCCGGTGCACGATGAGCGGAGAATCTGCATCGGGATAGCGCTCGCGCATGATGGAATAGACGGAATAATGCTCGCTGATGCCAGGCACGGAAAGCAGTCCGGCGGGCTTGTCTACAACAACGATGTCATCGTCTTCGTAGATGATGGCCCCCTCCTTCCTCCCCCAAAGGGGGGAGGTATTAGAGGTGAGAGTATTGTGATGGTTGGATGTTAATTGTGAATTGTCAATTGTGAATTGCCCCTTTAGCATCCACGTGAGGATCGGCAGACATTTCCCTCGACAAGCGGGATAGAAATGGCCAGAGTGTCTTATTTCGGCTTTCGGTGAAGGACCATGCCAGAACTCTGCGATAGCGAGAGGTTTCAGCTGATGTTCGAAAGCGTATTGCAACAGTCGTGGTGCACAGCACTCTCCTGCTCCCGATGGTGGTACACGTTGTGATGTTGGGGCGAAGATGTCAGTGAGCATGCGCCTTTCCCCATGAATGTTGAGTAGGTCGAAACGCTGGAAAAGCCAATGTTGCAAGGCATCTGAGCGTTCACGCCGTTCGCGTTTCATTTCCCGAATAGGCTTTTCAAAGTAATCAACTTTGGCGGAAAGCATTTCCAAGTCGGCCTTGTATTGTTGCCGCAGACGTCTGAGTTCGGCATTCTGAAACTGGCTCTCCTTGACAAGAGCCGCCTCTTGCTCTTCGGTGAGCGTTTGTGTTTCCCTGATTCTTTGGCGTTCGGCCTTTGCTTCCGCGATTTTGAGTCGATAGTCGGCCACCTTTTTCTCTGCTTCTTTCTTGAAATGTTCGAGTTCTTGCAATGCCGCCAAGCGTTCTGGATTCTCTTTCAGTTCCTCAATCCTGTGGTTCAGACGGCTGATGTCGGCTTCATGCGTTTTGAAATAGCCGTTGGGCTGCAAATAGTCAACGATGGCAGGCACAAATCCAGGCCAGTCTGCACGTCCGTTGATTTGTCCCGAATAGGCAGCCAAATAGAACAGTTGCCGTTTGTCGGCAGATGAATGCAGAGGCTCCACAACTAGCACCCCGAACATTTTCCCCTCGTCTTTGGACAATGGCAAGCCGTTGATGAGCGGCATCACGTCAGCAGCAGCCGCCAAGCAAAGCGGATGAGGCTTGTAGCAGAACGGATTGTTCATCTCGGAAGGAGGCTCCAAATGTTGCGCGTCTGGAGGCAGAGGATGCAGGACAATGCTGTTCATTCTTCTTTATTTGTGATGACAAAAGTACATAAATTCTTTTGATTCGGCAAAACAGCGGACTGTTTTTTATGCCTTCTACCACCACCATTTGTTATAGTTTTCCTTTATATACCTTCTTTATAATGGGACTCAAAGTAAGACACTTTGTGCATTCTAGAAAAAGAAATATGTTTTTATATGTATGAAAATCTCAATCGCTGATAAATCAAAACCTTATCTTTGCAACGAATTCATCAATATACCAAACACAAAAAAATAAAGGAATTATATGAGCAAGCCGAGAAAAACAATGAAATCATTTCGCAATCAGTTCAACAACGACCTCAATGACGATCTCGACATTGAGGATTTGCTGGATGAAGAATCAGAAGACAGTGAAAAGGAGCCCGACTCATGGACCATCATCACCGCATTGGACCGCGTGCTCAACCAGGCAAGAGGCTCTCAGTTGAGTGACAATTTCTGGGAAAGCGTCAAGAACCCCATCGCCTACCTTCAAGAAAATCTTGGTCTGACCAAGTTCCAAATCGTCTTTATCGCTATTCTCATCGAGGCTGGCGAGGCTCTTTCGTGGAAAGGCGTCGGCAAATTCTTGCATTGTAGCCGCCTCTCCGTTATGGTCTATACCGACGAGGTTGACGACCTTGTAGCCAAGCGTTGGATTCTTCATCGCGGCGTTCATGAGTTGGGAGGGTGTTATCAGGGATACGTACTTGTCCAAGGTGTTGTCACAGCCTTGCGCCACAACAAAACATTTGTTCCCGAGAAAATCGATGGGTTGGACATCCAAGAGTTTATGAAAAGGTTGGAACAACGTATCGACCGCGGTATCAACGACTTGCGAAACGAGTTCAGCGATGACGAAGAGTGGATGGAAATGCTCTGCAAGGCCAACTCACATCTTCCTCTCTGCCAGAATGCCCTTGCGTTCGACGACGATATCCACGTGCGCTCGCTGCTTCTGCTTGCCGTCTACGACTATGCACAATGGGAGGGTTCCAGCGACGAAGGACTCACTTTCGACCTCATTGACCGACTCTATCCTTGTGACTTTGACGCTAACGATATGCGCGAAAAACTCCAAGACGGCACCCATCCCCTCATCGAGGCTGGATTTCTTGAGCACAAGTGCAACGACGGTGTTGCAGACGTCGACAGATATATGCTCACACGCCGCTGCAAGGAGGTTCTCTTGGCAGACTATATCCCCTCACGTTCCAAGTGCCGTCGAAACAGGTTCTTCGACCGCATTTTGAAGAAGCATTCCACCATTAAGGCGAAGGATATGTACTACAACATGACTGAACAAGAGCAGATTGCCCGCCTCACCGATTTGCTCACTCAAGAAAATCTGCCCTCCATCCAGAATCGACTTGAGCAAGAAGGAATGCGCAAGGGATTTGCCTGTCTGTTCTATGGAGCACCTGGCACTGGAAAGACAGAGACCGTCCTTCAAATCGCCCGCCAGACCGGACGCGACATCATGCAAATCGACATCGCTGGTATGCGCGACAAGTATGTCGGCGAAAGCGAGAAAAACATCAAAGGCGTCTTCCAACGCTATCGTCAGATCTGCAAGAGTTGCGACGTTATGCCTATTCTCTTTTTCAACGAGGCCGACGCCATCTTCGGCAAACGAACCACCGTTGGCGGCATCAATCCCTCCGTAGAGAAAATGGACAATGCTATGCAGAACATCATTCTTCAAGAAATTGAAGACCTCGACGGCATTCTCATCGCTACCACCAACCTCACTTGCAACCTCGATGACGCCTTCGAGCGCCGCTTCTTGTTCAAAGTGGAATTCCAGAAACCCAATACCGATGTGAAAGTGAAGCTATGGAACAGTATGCTGAAAGGCATCAGCGAGGACGAAGCACGACAACTCGCTTTGCGTTATGACTTCTCTGGCGGACAAATCGAGAACATTGCACGCAAACGCACCATCGACTATATTCTCTCTGGAAAGACGGCCTCCTTTGCTGACATCGAGAGTTACTGTCAAACTGAGATACTCAACAACGGACATACTTTCAAACGAATCGGCTTCTGACAAACTGGAGTGTTCTAGGCATTGAGGATTCCCGAGTTTGTCAAAAAAAATCCGAATTTCACCCTCAAGAGAAGAGCCTCGGTTGAAAATATTTTTCTTTCATGGGTAAAAATGCGAAAAACGAGCATTTCCGGAAGTCGCTCACTATCAGCGGCTTCCGTTTTCTTTACACCTTTTCAGCCTGTAAAAGATATGCTTTAGGGTTGTCATTTGTGGCTTTTGAGAGTGTCATATATGGCAAATGAGCGACTCACTTGTGGCATTTGACACGCTCATATGTGGCTTTTGAGGGTGTCAGAAGCCACAAATGACAAATCTGCCAGCAAAAAGAGAAGGAGGAACGGCTAAAATCCTTTTGATTTTGATACATATAAATTTAAAAAAACGGCTTTAAAATTTGGTTTTCTCATTTTTTTTTCATATCTTTGCATTCCGATTTCATTTATAAACACGAATAACTACCAAATGATAAACTTTTGACCGCACAATCACAGAAAAGACTATTTAATAAAAAAACGAAAAGGAAGACAAGTATGAAAGTTTGGCACTATTTTTGCTAATATTGAATCGGATTAACCTTATGACAATGCAATACAATCTCAACGGAAATGAGCAAATTAGACTGAAAGCCTGTGCAAAGCGCTTATGGCTTATGGATAACCATGTGCAGTATGACAAAATGCTGACACTGCAGAACTATTACCGCACGGACTTCTAGCAATATGCAGAGGGCGTGGTGGCACTATGAAGGATAGCTAACTTACTGTTCCCCCGAAATCGACTGACATAATGGCAGAACCATCTCTGCCAAAAGGACACTTTGGGCTTGGCAGAAAGAACGCCTGACAAAAGAAAAATACCACAAAACGCTGATAATCAAAACGTTACTAATGAATGAAGAACTAATCCGTTCCTGTTTTATATCTATGCAATGGACTCAAAAACAAATGATTTGAGCTCTTTGCTTCGTATCGCAGAAACACGAAGTCAGAGAATATTCCGAGAGTATAATATATAAAGAAAGGTGAAGATTTGAAGTTTAAGAGAATCGAAGAAATGATTGACAGAATGTCAACTGAGGAAATGAAAACTCGATTGACAGAGTATATGGTGCAAGACAAGTCGCTTAAAGCCCATATAGTTGCCATCGAAGTGAGACGTTGCGAACGCAAGAACGCCAAGTGTCGCTACGATGTGGTGCTTATTGACGAGGAGGGCGAAGAGAAGAAAGTGAAATTCAATGACCGCTACTCGCGATTGATTTATGTCTATACGCTAATGCAAAAAGAAGGCTATCAGCGCTATAAGTTGGCAGCGAATGGACGTAAAGTACTGGGCAGATTGTACAGTATGTTGTACTTTAAGGATTCTACAAAGCTTTTAGAGAGCATTGAGAAAGACTTCGACCACTTCATGAGCCAAGCTGTGGCGCAATCTCGCAAAGCCATTCGCAACGTTGGCATAGGTGGAGAAGAACTAGAGATTGGAAGTCCGAGGACTTTAGGGCGTGTCGCCATTCCGTTTGTTGCCAACGGAGGACGTGTAACTATCGATGAATCGCTACTTATGGCGAATGCTAATACTATCTTATAATCCTAATAACCTGTTTAACTGAGAAATCTGATGAAGAAACAAAAGCGTATCGTTTTTACCGACCGCGGTAACAAAAGTGTGGATATGTATCTAAAAGACGTAAGCAAAACGTTCCCCCTCGCTACCGAGGAGGAATATCGGCTATGGGAACAAATGAAGAATGGAGACACTAAAGCGCGCAACAGACTCGTGGAGGCCAACCAACGTTTTGTGGTGAGTGTGGCAAAGCAATATACGTACTCGGGGGTGGCCATGGAAGACTTAATGATGGCTGGCTGTGAAGGATTGATTAAAGCGGCTGACAAATTCGACGGCGAGCGTGGGGTTAGGTTCCTCACATATGCCGAAAGTTACATCGAGAACGAAATCAGAAAGGAGGCCAACAACTACATCAAACACAACTGCGAGTCATTGGACGAAGCGATATTTGGCGATGAGGATGTCAAATCAACTAGGGCCGACTTTCTGCTTGCAGCTGAAGGATATGCTCCTGATTGGCAATTGCGACACGACACTCTGCTAAGAACCATTCAAAAGGGTGTGGAAAAGAAACTCCCCACCCCCCATCTGCTCGCAGACTATGCGGACATGAGGGAGAGAGGATACGCTAACAGTGACTTTGCGAAAAAATATCACTTGACGCGCAAACAAATGGACTGGTTTTTGGATGTGGTGCGAACTGTGGGCAGAAATGTCCTCAGTTCGGCTGCATAACACAACTATTAAATGAATAGAAAACTGACGATATTAGATATAATTGATTAACCTATAACTTAAAACAAACGAATATGGCATTATACAGCATTGAAAGTGAGCAATTTCTCGGAATATCCCATTCTGGAGCTGTTACGGTAAATGGAGAGAGCGCTGTGGAACTCTCTGACGAAGAAGTGGACATTCTAGTGAAACTCATCCGCGAGAATGACACTACCGATGTGGAGGAATTGGGCATAGAAGAGTCACATCCTCAACTATACGAAAAATTAGATGACGCCTACCGCAGTATGGCCTACGATGCAGAAGAACTTCATTGGCTTTGGGAAGGCTATGAGAGCAGCTATTTCGAGTACGATGCGGACCAACTGATGGATTATTGCGAAAAGAATCTCGGTTTTTCTTTTGACTTCAAACCTGAAGAATTTTTTGATGAAGATGAACTGGAGGACTATAAAGAAGACCCTGAATCATTCGAAGATCAAATCGATGAGGCTAAGTCCGATGCCTTTTATGAATGGTTGGACGACTATGTGCACAGCCTTAGCGACGACGATGTGAAAGATTTCTTCTACCAACGGATGAATGCTGATTTGGAACTTGACAACGTGTCGTATACTGTCGAAATTCCTGCTGGAGTTGTCAAAAAAGCAATGGAGGAATGAACGGCTATGATAAAGTGAACAATGCGGTCAGAAATGGCTGCATCATCCTATAATAAGGGAAAAGCCACGACAAAATCGTGGCTTTTCATTCGTTATATGGTCAAAGACTCCGTATTTGTCAAAAGGCGTAGAGCCAACTAGTATATAGTTGCCGTTATTTTTTGTCATTACTCTTTTCTTTCTCATTTTTTTATTTTATCTTTGCAAAAGAAAAAGGAGTGGAGACAAATCTGCTTTCTATTACCTAAACATATATAAACCGAATATGAAAAAGACTTTTTTGGCAATCGTGATGCTAGTCGGCTGCGTGTTGGCCGGCAATGCACAGGTGTTGGGCGTTTTTGTCAGCGACGCAAATGGTGATACGAATGTGCGCAATGCACCGAAGGGCGCCATAGTGGGGAAACTGCCCAAAGACAATGCATGGTCGTTGATTGTGGAGACACCGCAGAACGGTTGGTGGCGCGTACAAGTAGGCTCCATATCGGCTCCTGAGGCTGACGAACCGCAGTTCAAGCCTTCTAAGACTGGCTATTGGATACATGGGTCTGTGTTAGGCGTTGGAACCCGCAACTATGGTGGTCAGCGTCTCTCGTTGCGCAAGAGTCCTTCGGACAAGGCGACTGTGGTATATTCGTTCACGGAGGAATTGGTGTTGCATCCTATGGACATCAAAGGCGACTGGGTGAAGGTGAAAGTGGGGAAGCACGAAGGATGGATTGAAAGAGAATGGCTGTGCGACAATCCGTTGACGAATTGCTGTTAAGAAACAAATTCCTTCGCACCCTCTGTTTCATCTTTTTTAATCGATGCAAACCGAGCCATATAACTGCGGGAGGGGAATAGATTCAGAACCTATTTGAGACTTCTTTTGAAATGAACTCATATAAACCGAAATAAAAATGAAAACATTGAAAATCCTTTTCTCGGTGGTCGTAATGCTGCTGGGAACGGTTGCCACCGCGCAAGGGCAGCCTTTACTGAAAACTCATGTGGAGACGGGCGATGTGGAAGGCGTTGCCGAAGAAACCAATTTAGCCGTCTACAAGGCTATCCCCTATGCTGCTCCACCAGTGGGTGACTTGCGCTGGAAGGCTCCCCAGCCGGCAAAGTCGTGGCAAGGAGTAAGACTTTGCGACAAGTTCGGCCCTTGGCCTCCTCAGCCCACACGTCCTGGCCGTACGGCTGACATGATGAATGAGGATTGTCTCTATCTCGGCATTGCCACTCCCGCCAAATCAACGAGCGACCATTTGCCTGTGATGGTGTGGATTCACGGTGGCGGTTTCCAAACCGAATGGTACGGTGGCGACCTTTGGAAACATCTCGCTATGCGTGGTGTGGTGATTGTCAGTGTGGAATACCGCACGGGAGCACTTGGCTTTATGGCTCATCCCGAACTGACGAAGGAATCGAAGGATGGCCACTCGGGTAACTATGGTTTGCTGGACCAAATCTTCGCCTTGCAATGGGTGCAGCGCAACATTGCAAACTTTGGTGGCGACCCGAATAATGTGACCATCTTCGGTGAGTCGGCTGGCGCTATCAGCTGCAGTATCCTCTGCGCCTCTCCTTTGGCCAAGGGACTGTTCCATCGCTGCATCAGCCAGAGCGGCGGCTCGTTTGCCCCGTGGAGTGACCAGGCACGTAGCATGGCCGTGGGCGCCTCTCAGAAGGGTGCCGAACTGCAGGGAATGGCCTTTCAGAAACACCTGAAGAAGAAGTCGATTAAGGACCTGCGCAAGATGGATGCCATGTCGCTCTGTGGAAATGACGTAGGTTTCGGCGGTTTCTGGCCATGCGTTGACGGCTATGTGATTACCGACGACCTCTACCGCCTCTATGAGCGTGGCGAATACAACGACGTGCCTGTAATTGTGATGACGAACTCTGACGAGGGTGCGCTGTTCAGTCCACCCAACATCAAGGCCGAGAGCTATCAGCAGCAAGCACGTGCTGTCTTTGGTTCCATGGCAGAAGAAGCCCTGAAGGTCTATCCTGGCAATACTGATGATGAGGCTTGGCACGGCAACGGTGATGCCTTCCGCGACATGGGCTTCGCGTGGCCGTCATATGCGTGGGTAAACTTGCAGTCGAAGACGGGCAAGAGTTCTGCCTATGCCGCCTATCTGGCCCAGCCATCGGAGCGCAGCTTCTCTAATGACAAAAGGCGCAAGGGGGTGGCTCATGCCGATGACATCCTCTACTTGAACGGCGAGTTCCTGACACAACCCGACAAATATCCTGCTGAGGCAGCATTAGCCGAAATCATACAGCAGTATTGGATAAACTTCGCCAAGAACGGAAATCCCAACGGCAAGGGACTGCCTTATTGGCCGACGTTCGACGATTCGAAGGCCACAACGATGCAGTTCAGTAATGGTGCCTCGCTCATTATGCGTCCAAACCGTGAGCAAGTGGATTTCGTCGACCGTTTCTATAAAGCTAAACGCGAGGAAACAGAACGCATGCGCAACCCTGCCTCACAGGTAGTGGAAGACGGAGGAACAGGCCCCTATAAAGCTATTATGAAAGAGGAACCGACGCTGAAGGAGCACACCATCTTTGTACCTAAGGACCTCTCTAAGTTCAACAAGAAAAATCCGCTGCCCGTACTCGTATGGGGAAACGGTGCATGCACAAACTCGCCGTGGGAACACTATAAGTTCCTAAACGAAATAGCCTCGCATGGCTATATCGTGGTGGCTACGGGTTTCATTCCCATTGATGGAAAACCTTATCGCGGACCGATGTCTACAACGCAACAGCAGATTGAGTCGATGGATTGGGTACAAGCGCAGAACGCAGACAAGAATTCGCCTTATTATGGGAAGATTGACGTGAAAAACATCGCAGTCGCAGGTATGTCGTGCGGAGGTCTTCAAACGCTATACAACTGTGCTGACCCACGTATCAAGACGCTGATGGTTTGTAATAGTGGACTGTTCAACAGCGAGAATGCAAGCTCTGCTGTCGGTGGAATGCCGATGCCCCCGAAGTCGAAGCTGGAGGAGATTCATTCATCGATTATTTACATTCTAGGCGGCGAAACCGATATTGCCTACGAAAACGGTATGGACGACTTCCATCGTATCAGTCATGTACCCGCTTGTGCCACGAACTTCCCAGTCGGTCATGGCGGCACTTATGCCCAGCCTCATGGTGGTGAGTTCTCGGTGGTGGCACTTGCTTGGTTGAACTGGCAACTGAAAGGCGACCGCAAGGCTTCCCAAATGTTCAAGGGAAAGGATTGTGAGTTGTCAAAGCGCAAAGATTGGAAAATCGAGAAGAACGCGTTGCTGGAAACGTTGAAGTGATATCTGTGAAAATATTTTGTTAAGCCAACGGCCAATGGCAAATAGTAAAAGCAATGTGGAGTGAGAGTTCTCTTGTTTATTAGAAATTCTCACTCCACACTCTTTATCACTTCATCCTCTTCAACAGCCGATTGACGGCTTTATCGAGCGACTCAGTGGGTTCTATGATGTTGTAGTCTTCCCAGAAAGCGGGGTCTTTGAAGTATTCCACTTTGTCGTAGAACATGTCGCGTGAGTCAAAGGATTCGCGTCCCTTGATGGGACGTGCATCATTGCTGTGGCGATTGGTCACCACCATCTCGCAGGTTGCGGCAAAAGAAGTGGCGAACAGTCGGCGTTTCCAGTCGCAGTTGAACCGGAACACGTTGCGGATATAGCTGACGCGTGTCACACCGCCTTCCTGCCGGTAGTCGATGAGAGTCGACAGTTCTTTGGGCCTGAACCTGACACCACTGGGTTTCCTGATGAGCATCAGGCGTGTGGCTTTTTCGCGGTCGGACATGTCAAGCGAGAGGTCGGCACGCGTGAAGGCCAGTGTCTCGCAGTCGATGTAGAGATGGCCGTGATAGAGCGCATACTCCCACTCGCCCCTCGGCTCCAACCTCACCACAAATTGCTGTCGCCCGTCGATTTTTTCCTGTTTGTCGAAACTGAAGTGGTAGTGGTCGAGTTCTTCGTTATTAAGCAGGAAATCCCTGTTTTTCACGATATCGAGCTGGATGGGCTGCACGGGACCTCCCATCACTTTTACACCGAGCGTGTCGCCTTGCCGCGGACTCATCAGGCGGCGTCCCTTTCGGATGGCCACCCGGTCTTGATGCACAGAGCGGTTGTAGGATGTTTTATACATGTCGATAACACCTTCGGCAACGTAGATGAAATGTTGCCGTTTCATGGCCGTCTCGCGATAGAAACCCTCGAGTATTTCTGGTTGTTTGCTGTAATTATCGGGAATCTTGCTGATGGCTGCCTCGACGATGCTTCGTGCATTGTCTTTGGTCACCACGATTTCCTGAAGCATGATGACAGCGGGGTTCAGGGCGATTGATAAAGGCTGTTGGGTGTTAGCTGGCAAGTGCTGGGTGCTGGTTTGGAATCCCAGGTGCGACACACGGATAGCATTGGCCGTTTCGTTGAATTTCAACGTGAAGAAACCGTCAGCATTTGTGACAACGGTCGTTGTTCCGCCCACCACCGCCACGTTTGCGCCAGCTATGGGGCGTCCGGTCTGACTATTGGTCACGATTCCGCTGACAACAGTTCGCTGGGCCCAAGTTCCGATGCTCAGGGCAAATAGCAATAGTAAAAGGCAGATGCGTCTCATGATAGTTTCCTCCTTAGTTTTTGTTTCTATGGGCAAAGTTATAAATAAAAAGCGGTAATGTCAATAGTTTTATGAAGGTTTTTTTGTTAATTTGCTGAAATCAGCGTATATTTGCGGAAAAAAGAAAGGCTATGGGTTACAGGGATTTATGGAGTCGGCTTGTTCCGTTGTATGATGAGCGCGAGGCCAAAGCCATTGTGCGGTTGTTGTTGGAAGAGCGATTCGGGCTAACGATGGCTGATGTGCTGGCGGGTGAAATGGCTTCAGCCACTTCGGGCGATGAACTGGAGCGGCTGATGCATCGGTTGGAGCAAGGCGAGCCTGTGCAGTATGTGCTGGGCGAGGCTTGGTTTTGCGGTCATCGGTTCCATGTAGAGCCTGGTGTGCTGATTCCCCGCCCTGAGACCGAGGAACTAGTGGAATGGGTGTTAGGAGATGAAAGATTCTTGCTCTGGCAAGTGTCCCAGAGGGCCGAGCGAAAGATGAACTGTGAAAAATACGGAGCTGAGTGCAAGATTCTTGATATTGGAACAGGGTCGGGGTGCATTGCCGTTTCATTGGCGTTAGGAATGAAAGGTGAGAAACCTAGAGCATATGTGACGGCTTGGGAAATTTCTCCCACAGCATTGCGCATTGCGCAAGCGAATGCTGAACAGTTGGGCGCCGATGTGACGTTCGTAAAGCAAGATACGTTGTATCCGCCCAACGATGTCGCGGTGTGGGATGTGATAGTTTCCAATCCGCCTTATGTCTGCGAGCGTGAGGCCACCCAAATGGCGCGCCATGTACTGGAGCACGAGCCCCACGAAGCATTATTCGTTCCCGACGGAGATGCCCTGTTGTTCTATCGGGCCATAGCACAATATGCTCATAGGGCATTAAAACCGTCAGGAGCCTTGTATTTCGAAATCAATCCCCTATATGCCGATGAATTGTCATCGATGCTTCACGCGATGGGATTCGCCAATGTACAGTTCAAGTCCGACCAATTTGGCAAGTGCAGGATGGTAAAAGCCGAGCGTCCTTAATCTTCTTCACCCCCCTCTCTAGTCTCTTCTCTTTGTTGGTTTCTTCTGTTGTCGTTTTTGTTATTGTTGTTCTTGTTGTTCAACGTATTGTTGTTCATCATGTTGTTCATCGGAGCACCCATTCCATCTGCTCCCTCCATTCCTTCTTCGCCATCCATTCCGCCAGGCATGTCTTTCCGTTTAGGCATCATGTTTCCGAAGTTCCATGTCAGCGTGAAGTTCACGCTACGCGAACGGCGTTTATTGAGTTGGTGGCGGGTGAAGGTTTCACTTTCCACGAAGTTCTCAAACCTACGCGAATCGAGCACGTCGCGGCACGTAATGGCAAGCGTGAGTTTCTTGTTGAAGAAGTTCTTGCGCAGTCCGAAGTCCACACCATAGCCTGGTTTGCGATATCCTTGTGTGATGACCTGACGTGAGCGATAGCGGCCCGTTGTCTGTATCGAAATGTCATAGGGCAGGATGAGGCTGGCGGTCATTCGTGCGTTCCACGTGAAGTTATGGTTTTCCTCTCCGCGCACGGTTTGTCCGTCAATGTCATAGCTGAACCCGTTGAGCTTGTAATAGTAAGCGTTAGCTGATGTAGTGAGGTCGAGGATGCGGAATAACCTATTCTTCACCGTCAGTTCCAAACCCGATGAGAGGCTCTTCGCCACGTTCTTGCTGGTGGTGTAGATGAGTCCGTCGGTGGAACTCTGCCAACTTATGCGCTGCATCACGTCGCTAGTGGGCCGATAGTAGGCCGACAGCATCATCGAATGCTCTGTCCACGTCTTCAGATAGTTCAGCGAGAACGAGTTCGAGAACTCAGGCGTCAACTCGGGGTTACCGAAGGAAACGGTAGTAGCATCGCGGGTGTCTTTAAACGAATTGAGTTGTCCACCCCACGGGCGGCGCAGACGACGCGTGTAGTTCAACTGAAGTTGGTCGTTGTCAGTAATTTGATAGCTCAGGAATACAGAGGGGAACAGCTGGAAATAGTCCTTTTTGAAAGGCGCCTCCCGTTTCGAGGCATCGTATTCCTGTTCCCACGTGTAGCTCTCGGTGTTCACCTTCCAGTATTCGCCGCGCAATCCTGCCATAATGCCGAACTTGTTCCAACCGTAGGTCATAGTGGCATAGAGGGCGTGCAGATCCATATCGTAAATGAATCGGTTGAAATACAGCTTGTCTTCAACTGCATTGCGACCGTCCCAACTGGTGTAGTCCACAAACGATTCCTGAGGCGTGTTCTCATGCGAGAAGCGGCCCTGATAACCCGCCTGCAACTTTATGTTCTCTGATATTGGGTTCTCATAGTCCAGCTTCACTTCCATCGAGCGGTTGTTCATATGGCGTGGGCGCGACTGATAGGAATAGGTGGTGGGGATGGGCTCCAAATAGTTCACGGTGGAGTCTTGGTAGAAGGCATCGTTGTCCGACTTCCATCGGTTCAAACCCACCACGAGGTCCAGATAGTGAGTGTCGGTGAACGAGTGGCGGTAGTTCAGTTCGCCATACATCATATTCATGTCACCCGCACCTGTGTTGCGACGCGTCATCAGTCGCGAGTCATTTGCCGCCCCAATGGTTCCATAGTGGTAGGGCGTGGTGCTCCAGTTCTTGTTGCGGCCCTTCATCATCATGCCCGACAGCGAAAGATCGTCCTTCTTCGTGACGTGGAAGGTGATGCCTGCACGACCAAAGAGGTTGTTGCCCATGTTGGAGCTCTTCGCCTTATACCATTGGTATTGGTTTGTCTGCAAGTATTCCTGTTCGCTCTCGGTACGTCCTTCGTTTTCGCGATGGCGGAAACCGATGTTCAGATAAGTGTCGATGATGGGCGAGTTGTAGTTGATGTTGAAACTTGTGTTGGCACCGCCTTGCGTGTTGGCACCTGCCTGCAACGAACCGTAGTAACCAGGCTTGAGGTCTTTCTTCAACACGATGTTGATAATTCCAGCCGAGCCTTCAGCAGAGAATTTCGCAGAAGGATTGTCAATCACCTCTATGCGCTCGATGCTCTCCGCAGGCAACTGTTGCAGAATCTCCGCGCGGTTGTCTGTGGTCAGTCCACTCGCCTTTCCGTTGATCCACACCTCCACACTCGTGTTGCCACGCAACGATACGTTGCCATCGTTGTCAACCTCCACGCTGGGAATGTTCTCCAAAGCCTCAGATGCCGATGCGCCCGCATTGGTCACCAATTGGGTCACATCGAACGACTTGCGGTCCACCTCCAACTTCATACCTGTCCGCTGTCCTGTAACCGTCACCTCCTTCAGTTGGTGGGCGTCCTCAGCCATGTAGAGAGCCGGGAAGTTGTGCGATCGGTTTCGGTCGTTGACGGCAAAGTTGCGTGTCAGATTCCGATATCCCACGAATGTAAGTGTCAGCGTGTACTGTCCATTCTTCAGTCCGTCGATACTGAAGTGGCCCTCTGTGTCGGTCACAGCACCTTTTATCAGAGCTTCGCTGCCCTGATTGCTGATTTTTACGTTTACAAAACTCAGCGGTTCGCCAGTTGTCTTGTCCAGTACCCGCCCTTTAATTAGTCCTTGTGCTGTTGCTGCCATTGCGCTGAAGAGCAGCAAAACGAATAGTATAAATCGATTCATATCTGTTGTTTAGACGCACGCGGGCGCGAAAAGTTTAATATCACACGCATAAATAAAGTTAATATCCGCTCATTCGTCGACATCTTTCACTCGCTTCGCAGAACCGAACACCAATGCAATCGCGCAGACAAACCTCAACTAGCGAGGCTTTATATTCGTGAACATCATGCTAACAACTTCATTTCGTCAAGATAATTCCGAATTTTTTCCTTCAAAAACGTGCTGTTTTTTGAAATAGAGAAGATTATGGTGCGAAAAACGCAAAAAAATAGCATCTTCTCAAACCACTGATTATCAACAACTTCCGTTTTCTTTACATTTTTCGACTGTGTCAAAGCATAGCTTTCGTGCAACAAAAAGCCCCTTTTGAGCCACCAAGAAGCGGCAAATGAGACGGTCATTTGTGGCTTTTAGCACGGTCAAAGGCCACAAATGACAAAGCCAAAGGTGGCTAATGGCGATTCAATGTCATGAAAAACGCACCGAAAAAGGATAAAAATCATTTTTCTTCATCTATTTTCCTCCTGTAAGAAAAACGAAGAGAACGGATTTTTGTAAGCAAAATTCATAAGAATTAATGTATATTCTTAATCCTCCAGTTTGAGTGCCTGAACGTATTCGTAGAGTTTGCGATAGAAGGGATGTTGCGTGATGGTGAGCGAGTCGCCAATGATGATGAGTTTCATGCGTGCGCGAGTAATGGCAACATTCATGCGTCGAAGGTCGCGCAAGAATCCTATCTGCCCTTCGTCGTTAGAGCGCACGAGGGAAATGATGATCACATCGCGCTCTTGTCCTTGGAATCCATCGACAGTGTTCACGGAGAGCAGGTGGCGGAAAGGCTTGAGAGCTGCATCTCGACGAATCAGTCTGCGCAAGAGTTGCACTTGTGCGCGATAGGGCGAAATAATACCCACATCGATGCGTTCTTCAAGAATGCGCGACTTGCCTATCTTCGCAAGATAGTTGTGGAGGGTGCTGATGGTGAGTTCGGCCTCAACAGTATTGATGCGTCCAAAAGTCTCGCCGATGAATTGTTCGTGAGCCCCCTCCCGACCTCCCCCCGTAGGGGAGGAGATAGATAGTTGTTGCGTGTCGACCCACTCGATGGGAATATCGTAGTCGAGTATGCTGCGATGACGTATTTGTGGCGCACTCTGCACACGTCCGCCGTAGAACCAATCAGAAGAAAAGCGCATGATGTCGTCGTTCATGCGATATTGCACCTGCAACAAGGAGACGGCATTAGGATGGTTTTCAACAAGACGTTCCATCAGCGTGCGCCCCAGTCCTGCTTTTAGGGCGGCGAGACTCTTCACGGTGGGCGGCAGTTGGCAATGGTCGCCAGCGAGCACCACACGGCTAACGCGGCGAATGGGAATCCAGCAGGCAGCCTCGAGCGCCTGCGCAGCCTCGTCGATGAACAACGTGTTGAACTTCATTCCTTCCAACAGACGGTTGGCTGAGCCCACAAGCGTGCAGGCAATTACACGTGCCTCACCGAATAGTTGGGCATTGATGCGGATTTCCAGTTCTGTAGCGCGGCTTTTCAGTCGGTCCATTTTTTGATGCCAATTCTCGGAGCCGCGTTTTTTATGAGAGCGCAGGTCACGAATTGCCTTTCGTATCGCCCACAGCATCTCATAATCGGGATGAGCCTCGAAGCGCCGCTCATAGGTAAACGAGAGCATCTTGTCGTTCACACGTGTGGGGTTGCCGATGCGCAGAACGTTAACGCCTCGGTCGACGAGCTGCTCAGAAATCCAATCGACAGCCATATTGCTTTGTGCGCACACCAGTACTTGGCTCTCGCGGTGAAGCGTTTCGTAAATGGCCTCAACAAGAGTAGTGGTCTTTCCCGTTCCAGGAGGTCCGTGCACCACCATCAGGTCTTTGGCGCGCAACACCTCGTTGACAGCACGCTCCTGCGTGGGGTTGAGCCACGGGAACTGCATAGGCGCAAAGCTATAGGTTTGGGGAGTGGCTGTGGAAGAATAAAAAAGGTCGCGCAGGTAAGCCAACCTTCCGCTCTTGGCCTTCATCACTCGGTCGAGAGCGTCGAACATGGTCTTGTAACTGGTCTCGTCAAAGAAGAGTGCAACGCCCACCTGCCGCTCCGAATTCTGCAACTCTAGAAGCGGAGCCGAGTCGGGCACAGTAACAACCATTCGGTCTCCATCCACATAGCTGACGGTGCCTGTAAAATTGAAATAGGAAAGGCGAATGCTGGCTGAGGAATGTTGGGCGTTGGTGGATGGTTGTTGAATATTAGCGGTAAAGAAAACAACCGGTTTGCCAAACTCGAAGTTATGCTCAATGTCGATATCATCATCGCTGACAGACTGCCGATGCACCTCGATGACGAGTTGATTGAGCGAGTTGTAATAGCTTTTACCCACACGCAATGGAAACCAGGCGTCGCCACGCTTGATAATTCGCTGCAACCCCATGGTTTCGGTCTGTCGGCGAAAGGCTTCTTTCTCCGTGAAGTATTCTATCTCGAGCAGCATGCGCTGTCGCTGAAGTTCAAGAATGGGTGACGTCTGGGTCATGATGGCAAGCTGTTTTGGTTTGCTTCTTTGCTGATGCTTCGGATATTCGAGTGCAAAAATACGGAAAAAAGAGGGAATGAAATAATAAGTGGTGCGATTTTTTGTCTTATCACGGAAAAACGTTTATCTTTGCAAAGGAATAAAAAGGATAAAGGAAGTTAAGGAAACAAAGGAAGGTGCATGAGACTGATAGACGTTTCTGTGGGTTTTCGTTCGAGGCAAAGTGAAGCACACGTCTTGGCAAAGGATGTGAATGCTCAGTTGGAGGCGGGTCGGCTGACCTGCCTAGTAGGACGCAACGGCATGGGAAAGTCTACGTTGTTGCGCACGATGGCAGGTTTTCAACCTTTGCTAAAGGGTGAAATTGTGGTCGATGACAACGGAATGTCTCTATCGAAACTCTCGAATGGCGAACGGTCGAGGTTGGTGTCTGTGGTGCTGACGGGAAACAGCGACGTGCATGGACTCACGGTGGAAGAGTTGGTGGGACTTGGCAGGTCGCCATACACAAATTTCTGGGGAAACTTGACTGAAAGCGACTGCCGTGTGGTAGACAATGCGATGGTGCTGACTGGCGTGACAACCTTGCGTAAGCGTCGTGTGGAGACTCTCAGCGACGGAGAACGACAGAAAGCGATGACCGCTAAAGCATTGGCTCAGCAGACGCCAGTAATGCTACTTGATGAACCTACTGCCTTTTTAGACTATCCAAGCAAGGTGGAAACGCTGCAACTACTCTCGCGACTAGCCCATAAAGAAGGCAAAGCCGTGCTGTTTTCAAGCCACGACCTGGAATTGGCATTCTGCTATGCCGATGTGGTTTGGCAGTTGGAAGACGGACATCTCATCGTCAGCGAGAAAGAGGCCGTTAAGGAAGAATTGCTGTTGGCCTACGCTTCAGTTGCTCCTTCCACTTCCTCTACTTCTTTTACCTCATCTTAAAAACTTTTGAAACAATGATAGACATCTGTTGTATAGGACACATCACCCGCGACAAAATCATTACGCCAAAGAACACGGTGTATATGGCTGGCGGAACTTCGTTTTATTTCACCTACGGAATACACCATCTGCCTGCGGTGGTGAGCTACCAGCTCGTGTCGAAGGTAGGCATAGAGTCGCTACCTGAAATCGTGAAGATGAAGGAGATGGGGGTGGACGTGAAGTGTTTTGAAAGTCGCAATTCGGTGTACTTCGAGAACAAATACGGCAACGACCCCAATGAACGGACTCAACGTGTCTTAGCAAAGGCCGACCCGTTCACGGTGGAAGAGGTGGAAGGCCTCGACGCCCGCATCTTTCATTTGGGTTCGCTCTTGGCTGATGATTTTCCGATCGAGGTGGTGAGAGCGCTGTCACGCAAAGGACAGGTGTCGCTTGATGTGCAAGGTTATCTGCGCGAGGTGAGGGGCGAGAGCGTCTATCCCACGGACTGGACTAACAAGGAGGAAATTCTGGGCATGACTGACATCCTGAAACTCAATGAGCAGGAGATGGAGACGGTGGCTCACTCAAAAGACCCGCGTACGGTGGCACGATGGCTGGCCGACTTAGGTGTGAAAGAAGTGGTGATGACATTCGGCAGCTATGGTTCGCTGATTTACGCGGAAGGCCGATACTACGAGATTCCGGCATATGAACCTCGCGAGGTGGTCGATGCAACAGGATGTGGAGACACCTATTCCACGGGATATCTCTATTGCCGTTCGCAAGGCATCGGCTATGAGGAAAGCGGCAAGTTCGCAGCCGCCATGTGCACGAAGAAGCTGGAACATTCGGGGCCTTTCGACCGAACGATAGAGGAAGTCTATGAGGTGATGGAAAGAAAATGATGAAGGACTTAGACAGCATATACATGCGCCGTTGCATCCAGTTGGCACAAAACGGACGCGAAGGCGCGAGGCCCAACCCGATGGTGGGTGCAGTAATTGTGGCGCCCGATGGCAGCAGAATCATCGGAGAAGGCTATCATGTCAGGTTTGGCGAAGGTCATGCTGAGGTGAATGCGTTCGCATCGGTGAAACCTGAAGACGAACATCTGCTGGCGGGCTCGACCATCTACGTGAGCCTGGAGCCGTGTGCGCATTATGGCAAGACACCACCTTGCTGCGACCTGATTATCAAAAAAGGTGTACGGAGAGTGGTAGTAGGTTGTCTTGACCCATTTGAGAAAGTAGGCGGCAGAGGCATCGAGCGTATGCGTGCAGCTGGCATCAAGGTAACGGTGGGCGTGATGGAGCGCGAATGCCGTTGGCTAAACCGTCGTTTCTTCACTTTCCATGAGCAGAAGAGGCCTTACATCATCTTAAAGTGGGCACAAACGCGCAATGGTTTTATCGATGATGACGGACATACATTGCACATTTCAACGCCCTTCACGAAGATGCTGGTGCACCAGCTCAGAGCTGAGGAAGACGCTATTCTCGTAGGCCGACTGACTGATGAGCGTGAGCATCCACAGTTGAACGTTCGCGAGTGGAACGGTCAGTCGCCTATGCGCTTCATCCTTTCCCACGAGCATCCGATAGACGCCATTCTGCATGAATGTTATGAGCGCAGCCTTCAGTCGTTGATAGTTGAGGGAGGTAGACAAACGCTCCAATCGTTTATTGACAACAACTTTTGGGATGAAATGCGTGTGGAAACGAGTCCAACTGTCTTGACACAACATTTGCAGACTAGCACCCCCGCCCCTATCATTCCGTCGTCTGCCATTTGTTACCATACGGAATGCTACGATGGAAATCGTTTGCAATGGTTTCGTAAGGACGTAAAAGATAAATAGAAGGGCTTAAAGGTTCATTCCCTTTAAGCCCTTATTTTTTATTTCCTCCCAAAATCAGCTGGCACTTCACCCCATTTCCGAGTTTCCCATTTGACAATGGGGATTGTCACGTCATGAGTGCGCAACCAATTCTCTGCCCGCTGGATGATTTGATATAGTGGTTCCGTTTCTGGAGTGTGCTGCAACTTGGTCTTACATTTCTTATTATGTACCCAAAGGATAGCGTTGTAAGAATCGGAATAGATAGTTTTGTCCGTGATGCCTTGCTTGTCCAACAAGGCCAATGCATGAACAATAGCCAAGAACTCCCCTATGTTATTCGTACCGTGCATAGGACCGAAGTGGAACACCTGTGCTCCTGTAGCCAAGTCTACGGCACGATATTCCATCGGACCTGGATTGCCCGAACATGCAGCATCCACAGCCCATGCGTTGGCTCTCACCTCCATGGGGAGCGGCAAAACTGTGTCGTTGCGGTAGTCAGGTGGATTTACCAGATTCATAGTTTAAAGTTCATCATGCATAGTTCATGATATGCATTAGACATTCTATGGTTGTTTACATTCTCTCAGGAACTTCGATACCAAGCAAAGCCATACCGTTTTTCAGCGTCTTCGCTACATTGCGTGCAATCATGAGACGCACGTTCTTGGCTTCATCGCTCTCGGCGTTCAGGATGCTGTAGTCGTGATAGAACTGGTTGAATTCCTTGGTCAGTTCGTAGCAGTAGTTGGCAATGCCGCTCGGCGAATAGTCTTTTCCTGCCTGCTCTACAGCAGAGGGGAATTCGTTCATCTTCTGAATGAGTTCTATTTCTTTTGCGTTCAGGGTGCTCGTGTTATTCAGCGCATTCGGCGTATCCTGAGCCTTACGCAAGATGGAACGGATTCTTGCATGAGTGTACTGGATGAAAGGACCGGTGTTGCCATTGAAGTCGATACTCTCCTCGGGGTTGAAGAGCATGTTCTTGCGGGCGTCGACCTTCAAGATGAAATACTTCAAGGCTCCCATACCCACGATGCGTGCAATCTCGTCTTTCTCGTCATCGCTGATGCCCTCTATTTTGTTCACCTTGTCTTCGCTCATCTGTCGGGCATCGCTAATCATCGTGGCTACCAAGTCGTCAGCGTCCACCACGGTTCCTTCGCGGCTCTTCATCTTTCCGTTCGGCAGTTCCACCATTCCGTAACTGAAGTGAACCAATTCCTTGCCCCACTTGAAGCCCAGCCTGTCGAGCAACAGCGAGAGCACCTGGAAATGGTAGTTCTGCTCGTTGCCCACCACATATATCATCTTGTCAATAGGATAGTCCTCGAAACGCATTTGCGCCGTTCCGATGTCCTGAGTCATATAGACTGAGGTTCCATCGCTACGCAACAGCAGCTTCTGGTCGAGTCCGGCATCGGTGAGGTCTGCCCAAACCGAGTTATCTTCCTTGCGGAAGAAGAGTCCCTTCTCCAAACCTTCCTCCACCTTTTTCTTTCCGATGAGGTAAGTCTGCGATTCGTAGTAAATCTTATCGAACGAAACGCCCAGAGCTTTGTAAGTCTCATCGAATCCGGCATACACCCAAGAGTTCATCTTCTCCCACAGGGCGCGCACCTCAGGGTCATTCTGCTCCCATTTCACGAGCATCTCGTGGGCTTCCTTGATGAGCGGAGCCTCTTGCTTGGCGCGTTCCTCAGCCTTCTCAGCATCCATTCCTTCGGCTTCGTATTGTGCCTTCAACTCCTTCACCTCCTCGCGGTAGTGCTTGTCGAAAGCCACGTAATAGTCGCCAATCAGGTGGTCGCCTTTCTTTCCACTAGTCTCGGGAGTCTCGCCATTGCCCCATTTCAGCCAAGCCAACATGGATTTGCAGATGTGTATACCGCGGTCGTTCACTATGTTCGTCTTCACCACGCGATAGCCGTTGGCCTCCATGATTTTCGCCAAGCTCCATCCGAGCAGGTTGTTGCGCACATGTCCGAGGTGCAGAGGCTTGTTAGTATTGGGCGATGAATATTCAATCATCACCAACCGACTCTCGTCGGTAGCCTTCTTCAAACCGAATTCGGCATTGCTGTCGATGTCGGCCAACAAGGCGAGCCAAGCGGCAGGCGACACCACGAGGTTCAGGAATCCCTTTACCACGTTGAATTGTGCCACCGCCTCGCAGTTATCCACGAGATACTGGCCCATCTCCTGAGCGGTATCCTCGGGTTTCTTCTTCGAAATCTTCAGGAAAGGGAACACCACCACCGTCAGGTTTCCTTCAAACGCTGCCTTCGTCTTCTGCAACTGCACCATACTGGCAGGCACATCCTGACCATACAACTCCTTCACGGCAGCCACAACGCTGCCCGTTATCTGCGCTTCAATATTCATCTTGTTTGTCTTGTGTAAAAACGTTTATTTCCTTTTGAGTGTGCAAAGTTACGAATAAGTGAGAAGAATACAAAACAAAAAGGAGGGTTTTTGTTTTAATTCTCAAGCGAGAGCGACCATTCCTTTCCCCGCTTCGCGACAGCGACCGTGGGTTACCGAACTTTGTTCGCCCATTCCCGACGTTCCGTCGCCTACCCGTAGCCTTTGACTTTCCCTTCGGCCGTCGATTTTCAATTCAGCGAAGCCAAAATTACGCATAAAAACGCAATAAGCCAAAAGTTGACACTAAGAAATGCCTACTTGTCACCCAACACCCAAAAAGAGGTCGAGCAACTGCTTATGATGGCCAGCAACAACGATGTGATGATTGCCTATCGGGTTTTGCAAGAAATAATCGGCTCGTCGTGCATCTGCCAACTTGATTACCAATTGCGTGCGACAAAGTCCTGGAGCCGCTTGGTTTGCAATGAGTGTTCCCTCTTCAGCAAAGTGGCGGGAAAGGTCGCCCGAGACTTTGAAGACTGTCACCGGACCCTCTTTCATGTAACCTCGAATGCCTACGCCAATGCCACTCTCGAAGTGGGACAGCAATTCGTAGCGTTCCACCATATTCAGCGGAATCGTGCAATGCGCCAACAACATCTCGCCCGTTTCCACATCAATGCGGGCTGGATTGGCTTGGAAACCCGAAACGCCCAGCAACGCTTGAGCGATGGTCATCGACAGTAATGCAGGCACATCGCCCTCGCATCCAGCCACGATTCCGTCAGCATTAAGCCGCGCCAGAGCCAGACATCCCGTGTTGTGATGCGATGAGAGCAGATCGAAGCAGCGGATGGTGAATCCTTGCAGATGATGCCGCTGAACAAGCGTCATCAACGCCCGATGAATCCTGTCGGCTCCCGGCATCGCCTTTTTTGTTTCTTGGTCGATGGCGAGGGAGGCATCACAACCTGTTTCGGGTGTAGAATCGATGATATCCTGTAACTCTTTCATCGAAATATTCACCAGTTCTATTCCCAACTGTTTACTGACCACTTCGCTATCGACTTCACTCGAAATGAGCCAGTCGCTGGGTTGGCCGACAACACCCAACCGACAACCTTGCAATGTCTGCCGCGCTTTAGCAACCTTCTCAAGAAGGTGGATGCGGCGTGTAACATATTCGTTAGAACCGTGAATAATTTCTCCCTCGATATCCTGTTGCCTTAAAAACGACAATATCTCCATAGAAGCCGCCAGCGAATTGCTTTTTCCTGAGGTCAACAACAGGAAAGGCTTGCCACCCGACTGCTGTTTCAGGTGGGGCAGCAATTGCAAGAACCTCCCTTCCGTGCCGCCTGTACGGACGTAAATGATGTTGAGCGTATGACAACCGTAGTCGGAGAAGTCATCACCTTTCAAGTCGTAATCGATGCCGAGAGAGGTCAGAAACTCGTGGGTGGCGGCGTCAATAGCCGTTTTGTCGTGCAAGGGCGACGTGATAGTGTAGATGGCGATGTCTGTGGATTTCATGTCTTTATACTTTATTTAGGAATTTCTCAATAGCTTGCTTGGTCTTGATTTGCCCAATGTTGGCCAACCGCTCGTATTTATCGAAGTCAAACGTGTCGTATCGGTTCATAGGGATATCAACGAGAATGTCGGGAGGAGTGATTTTCAACGACAGTTGTGCGTTGCGGTTAATCATGATAGACGTTGAGCGATTGATGAGCGTGTAGTAATTGAGGTCGGCATCATCAGGCATCAACCGATTGAGCAGCGAGTGGAATCTCGATTTTTCGCTTTTCTGTTCGCGGATGATTCGACGCAGTTCCACTTGTCCGCGATAGTCGTGTCCACTAACGTTGACAGCCACCAACAGGTCGTTTTTCGAACGTTTGACACGATTCAGTGGCAATGGGTTCACCAATCCGCCATCCACAAGTATGCGGTCTTCGCATTTCACAGGGCTGAAGAACAACGGCAACGAGATGGAGGCACGAATGGCTTCGTAAAGGCTTCCGCTGGTGAAAGTCACTTCTTGCCCCGTTACAGCGTCTGTTGCCGATGCGCAATAAGGGATTTCAAGGTCTTCGATACGCACGTCGGGCACCACTTTCTTCATAGCGTTGATGATGCGTTCGCCTTTTGCGATGTGGCTAATGCTGAGCGAGAAGTCGAGCAAAGAGAGAATCTTCTTGCGGTCGATGGTGAGCATCCACTCTTTGAAATCGGCCAGTCGGCCGGCAGCATACATACCGCCCACAAGCGCACCCATCGATGTGCCGGCAACGGCACGGATGTTATACCCCATCGACTCAAGTTGGTCGATGGCCCCTATGTGCGCCAATCCTCGCGCCCCACCAGTAGAGAGCACCAAGGAAACGTCTTTTCGTGCCTTTTTATTGTCGAACCAGTTGAACATCTTCAGTTGGTAATAAGGTTTGAAATGAGTATCTTCAAGCCAATAGCAATAAGCAGCAAGCCGCCCAGCAGTTCGGGTTTCACCTTGCGGCTGACGGCAAAGCCGAAACGGATTCCCAATGCATGTCCAAGCAAAGCGAAAACGAACGAAACGATGCCTATGATGCTGAGAGGTAAGATGAGTGCAGACAAACCGTCAAAGCCCGTCATAGCGAACGAAACTCCAACTGCCAATGCGTCGATGCTTGTGGCTACAGCCAGCAATAGTTGCGTTGTCAAAAGCGTGGGATTGAAATGTTGATTGTCTTCGTCTTCATCGTGAATACTCTGCCAAATCATCCGCCCGCCGATAAATGCCAGCATAGCGAACGCCACCCAATGGCCGACACGCTCGGCATAGCCGGCAAAATGAATGGTGGCCAACCATCCGAAGAACGGCATGAGCGCCTGAAACAAGCCAAAGAAGAAACTCATTCGCAAGATAACAGGCCATTGAAAACGACGCAAAATGATGCCGCTCACGATGGAAACGGTAAAGCAATCCATCGCCAAAGCCACAGCCATAAGCAGTATGTCGAGAAAATTCATCATGTTCGTTTTTCTTTAAGACGTTGCGAAATTACGAAAAAAGGCTGACAAAACGGCTATTGTTCCTATAATTTTTAACCTTCGCGGCCGTTTTTCTGCACGCTTCCACTCGCCTATCCTGAATTTTCCAGCCTTTCAGTCAATTGTTACACCATAGATCTAAATCCTTTTTTTATTTTGAAAAACTATGACAAATTTTTGTCAGGTTTTTCGTTCAATCTAGAAAAGAAAACTGTAAAGAATCTTTACTTCCACGCTTTTCCGCCTTCACTTTTTGCTGATAGATTTGTCACTTGTGGCTTCTGAGGGTGTCATATGTGGCATCTGACCCGTCCACTTGTGGCATCTGAGGCCCTTAAAAGCCACAAGTGAGAGCCTTAAAAGCCACAAATGACAACCCAAAAGCATAGCTTTGACAACTCGAGAAGATGTAAAGAAAACGGAAGTGATTGACAGTCAGCAACTTCCAAAAACGTCAAAAATGGCCTTTTTTGCACCAAAATCTTTTCTAGTTCAAAAAGATGCCCGTTTTTAGGGGCCAAAATTCAGAATTTAATTGACAAATGGCGGATAATCTTTCGCTATTGAAAAAGGCTTCGGGAGAGGCTCCAGCAAGTTCACAAACTGGCAATCGGAGCCGTCAGTCGTTTCCTCAACTCAGTTTTTATGCCTTTTTTTTCTTATTTCGAAGTTTTTGTTTATCTTTGCGCTCGTAAAAACATAAAACAAGATGCTACAAGGAAAGGTGAATAAAGCAACGTTGTGGCGCGAGGGCAAAGACTACGCGATGATAACGATTGCGATGCTGAGCTACTGCATCGGCTGGTCGGTATTTCTGCTGCCCAACAACATCACTACAGGTGGTGTGCCGGGTATCTCGTCCATATTGGAATGGAGCCCGCTGGCGATACCGGCTCAACTGAGCTATTTCGTGATTAATGCCGTGCTGCTGTTGATTGCGTTGCGGATATTGGGATGGAAATTCTGCGTGAAAACGGTGTATGGTGTGGTGGTACTAACGGTGGCTCTGTCGCTGACGCGTGAGTCTACGGCCTCGCTGCATCTGCTTCACGACCAGCCGTTTATGGCGGCCGTGCTGGGTGCTGTGTTCTGTGGAAGCGGCGTAGGATTGGGTTTGTCGTCGAATGGCTCTACGGGAGGCACCGACATCGTGGCGGCTATCATCAACAAATATCGGGACATCTCGCTGGGGCGGGTTATCCTGATTTGCGACGTGATAATCATTTCGAGCAGCTATTTTGTGCTGAAGGATTGGGAGCGCGTGATTTATGGCTACGTGGTGCTCTACATCACGGCGTTCTGTATCGACCAAGTGGTGAATTCCATGCGGCGTAGCGTGCAGTTTTTCATCATCTCAGACAAATACAAGGAGATTGGCGAGCGCATCAACAACGACCCTCATCGCGGATGCACCACTATTGACGCCCACGGTTTCTATAGTGGAAAAGAGGTGAAGATGCTCTTTGTGTTGGCCAAACGGCGCGAGAGTGCGAAGATTTTCCAGCTCATCGACGAGATTGACCCATCGGCTTTCGTGTCGCAAAGTGCTGTCATCGGCGTTTATGGTGAGGGTTTCGACCGTTTCAAGGTGAAGCATCGTGCGCCCAAGCCGGTGAAATAGCAATTTACAATTGACAATTGACAATGGACAATTATGATTTGACTATTTGACTATTTACTATTTGACCGCTCGGCCGTAGGACGCTTTTATAAAGGCGAAGCCGACTAAAAGAATTCACAATTGACAATGGATAAGGTTCAGAATTTGCAGGAGCGTCGCGTGTTGCAAAACCGTTGTAGCGTAGTCGGCAGAGAGCTGACGCGGCTGCTGGGCGAGTATGCCGACGTGTTGCGCGATTGTCCTACGGTGGACATGCAGTTGCGCAAGGCAGGAAGCCGGGCCCACGAATACGAGAACGGCACATTCATCGTGCTTGTTGTGGGGCCGGTGAAGTCGGGCAAGTCCACGTTGGTCAACCTGATAGCAAACGCTTATGTCAGCCCCACACACTTTCTGGAATGCACGGTGCGCCCCTCCATCATCTCGCAACGTCGCGAGGGTGAGGATTGCCGCATCACCGTCTACACCACAGAAGACAGCAGGCAGCGCGCCAGAGCAATAGACTCGGTGATTGACAGCATTCGCGGAATGGAGAACGGCGAGTGGCTACGGGATGTGGTGAAGAGCGAGTTTGAACTGACGCCCGAGAACATCAAGGACAAGGTGGAACTGGGATTGCAGGAGAGTTTGTCGGCTGAGACGCTGGTGACAAGCATCACAACGCCAGGCGGACGACTGATGAAGCAAGACGTGTTCATCGTCGACATGCCGGGCTTCGACGGCGAATACGCTAACATCGACGACCCTGTCTACGACACCATCGCGCAACGTGCCGACCTCATCGTGTTTGTACAGAGTTCCAACTCGGCCATCTCGAAGGTTTCGGGGCAGTTCCTGAAAAAACTGCACGAGAACAACAAGGATGTTCCCGTCAGTCTCATCCACAATGTCTTCGACTCTGCACATTGGCGCGACGACGCCGAACGACGGCAGACGGTTGAAGAACAGAAGCAGTTCGCTCTTGGCGAGATTCGCCGGCTGGGCTTCAAGATTGATGCCGAACAATGTTTCAGCATCAACCTGGGCAAGGTGGAGGATTCGAGAAACGCGAAATACGCCGACGATGCCGATTTGCGGAGCGAGGCACAGGCTTTTGACGAAATAGAGAACTATCTGCACGACCGCGTCATCAGCAATCGCGACGTGATGAGGCTGTCGGTCTGCTTGGGTCGCACGCAACAGCAGTTGCAGAAGTTGACGGCGACCATCAGCGAGGAATTGGGCAAGAATGCGGCTCTCTTACAGCAATACAACGAGGCCGCACAAGCGTTCGAAGCACTTCGCAACGAGCCGCTGATGAGCGGAACGGACATGGTTCCGCTGGTGAATCCGAATGTGCCAAGAACAGTTGTGGAGGGCGAGTGCCAAAGTCGCATCAGCCAGATACAGCCCCGACTGCACCGTTCTGACTCCGAGGCACGAACCATCGTGACCGATTTCGTGAGAGCCACCGAGCGCTTGCTGGCTGCCCGGTTCCCCGAGATTCTGCACATCGCACAAACCGAGAGCGAGATGTATCTGCAATGCCGCCAACGTTTGTCGGAGATTGACCATGCCACGCTGCAATGCGGAATGCCCAGCAATCCGATTGTTCCAGAACGGATAACCCTCCAACAACCCAACGACATCAACCTGATGGACGGTCTCGACCTCACGATGATTGTCCCTCACAAGCTGCTGATTCCCGGTGTACGCTGGATGGGACATTCCAGCGAAGACCTCGTGAGCTATCTGAATGCGGCAAAGAACCGTCTTGTGGGTACAAACAACAGCGATTCTGAACGCGGATACATCGAAACGACGGCTCTTCCGCAAATCCTTCAGCGGATATCCGAAGACAACAAACGGGTGCGCGACCAATATCGCACAATCTGCGATGACTATCTGCAGAGCAACCGGCAACGCGTGCTCAGCGCCATTATCCCCGACCTTGACGCCTTCAACCGGCAAACGGCTGCTTTGGAGAAACTGCGAAACGACATCAACAACATCAATTTCTGAACCATGAAGCGAAACCTGATTATCATTGTCGCCATCTTTTTGGGCATCATCGCCCTCATGCTGACGGGCAACATCATCACCATCGGCGAGAAGATTGCTCATGTCACGCGCGTGTGGTATCTTGAATATGTGTTCTATGGTGTCATCCTCGTGTTGCTGCTTTGGCTGGTGGTGTGGCCGATTATTCGAGTCCATCGTGCGCCCGTGTTCCCCGTTTTGGCCGTTGACCAACAGGCAGATGAGACACGATTGAAGGCTTTTGGCGACAAACTGGCTGCCAACTGCGGCTATATTCAAGACAACGAACTGCGCCAGCGTCATCGCAAACAGCTTCAAATCGATATGCTTCATGCTACGGGCGACATTGAACGGCTGCGCAACGTGGTGCAACAAGAAATCGACTTGCGCTTCAAAGGCGATAAGCAGTTGGGCGTGCTGGGCATCAACGACCGCATCCGCGAATGGGCGAAGACCGTCTTCATGGTGACTGCCATCTCGCAAAACAGCCGTTTCGACTCTTTGAGCGTGATGTACATGAACTACAAGCTCATCGAAGACGTCATTCTTGCTTCGGGATTCCGGCCGAACAACCGCCAGCTCTTCCGCATGTATGCCAGCATTCTGACCACCGCACTCATCACCTATGCACTCTCTGAAGCACTTTCGGGCACGAGCGCTGTGCATCCTTTCGACTTCGGCGATATGCACGACCACGCTGACGGAGCCGCCGATGTGGCCACAGATGCTGCCGATGCAGCTGCTGGAGCCGACTACATCGACTATGAAGACATCGACATCGCCTCTGAAATGGCCGATACAGAGGGACTTTCGGTTTATTCCATCCTGCGCCGCATCAAGATTCCCGGCGTGGTAGTGGGCTCTGCCATCGATGGAACGCTGAATGCCTTGATGACCTTGCGCATCGGATACGTCACGCGAACCTATCTGCAACAAGGCCCGCGCGCCATGAAAGGAGTGCAGAATAAGCGGAAAGTGAAACTGCAAGCCATGAAGGAAGCCGTTGTGGCTGTACCCTCCATCGTTGTTTCGGGTAGCGACATCGTGGGCAAAAAAGCCTCGCGCCTGATTCTCAACGTGCTGAAACGCACTCCCAAACCTCAGACAACAACCAATCCTTAAACCCCAACACCCACCACCCATCACCCATCACCTATCACCCATCACCCATCACCTAACACCCAAAACTTATGAACATTCAAATCCCTTACAACGAACTGAGCGGATTCGTTCGCGACCGCTTCAACCAAAACCTCGTCATGAACTTCGTTGACGAGAAGACCATCAGCATCGGCAAGGAAATCCGTGTGGCCATGCTAAGCAAACTGGTGTCGGTCAATCTGACCGTGAAACAAGTCAGCGGCAACGATGTGACCCTTGTCTACAACGGCGGAATGGGCCTCGATCTGCTCGTGAAAGCCGCCCTGAAATACTTCAAGGAGAAGATGGGCGGACTCGTAGAGGAGCTCGATGGGAACACCCTCGTGGTTCATCTGCAGAAGATTGAGCAACTGAAAGACGCTCTCAAGACAGTCGCACTCGGCGGATTATCTTTCGACAAGACCAACGCCAACGTGCAAGTGCAAATGCGTTGATTCCATCGTGGGCAAAACACTCGAAAGATGTTTTTTTCGTGGAAACACTTGGAAGTTTCAGGAAAATTATCTATCTTTGCAGCCGTAAGGAATAAAAAAGACACGTTTATCAAGGATACAGGATTCCGACACGAGTGAAGTTGTCGGAATTCTTTCTTTTGTTGTCGGTCTGGAAAACTATTAACAATAACAAAATAAACTTAGAACGTTATGGCTTACATGTCACAAGAGGGCTACGATAAACTCGTGGCTGAACTACAACGACTCGAATCGATTGAGCGTCCGAAGGCATCATCCGCCATTGCAGAGGCTCGTGACAAGGGCGATTTGAGCGAAAATTCGGAGTATGAGGCCGCCAAGGAGGCACAGGCTCATCTGGAAGATAAAATCAACAAGTTGAAACTGACCATCGCTGAGGCTAAGATTGTTGACACATCGAGACTCAGCGCCGATGCTGTGCAGATTCTCTCGAAGGTGGACCTGACCAATCTGGCCACCAAGCAGAAGATGACCTACACCATCGTGAGCGAGCAAGAAGCCAACTTGCGCGAGGGGAAAATCTCGATAACAACCCCAATTGCACAAGGACTGCTCAACAAGAAGGTGGGCGACGTGGTGGAAATCAAAGTTCCGCGCGGCACCATCAACCTGCAAATCGACAAAATCACCGTTGGCATATAACCAATCTTGCTTAACCATTACCTAACACACAACAAAATTATGGACATCTTCTCAAGAATTGCCGCTGGTGAGATTCCCAGCTACAAGTGTGCCGAAGACGAGCAGTTCTATGCTTTCCTCGACATCAATCCCGTTACGCGCGGACACGTACTCGTGATTCCACGCCGCGAAGTTGACTATATCTTCGATATGGAAGACGACGAGTTGGCAGCTTTCCAAGTGTTCGCCAAGCGTGTGGCCAACGCATTGAAGGCCGCATTCCCCTGCCGCAAAGTGGCTCAGGTGGTGCTTGGTTTGGAAGTTCCTCACGCCCACATCCATCTGATTCCGATGAACACAGAGGGTGATGTCGATTTCCGTAAGGAGAAACTGAAGCTTAGCGAACAGGAGTTCAAGGAAATTGCAGCAAAGATTTATGCCGAGTTTGTTGGAAAATGACAACCAACTATCGGTAATTATCGGGAAGTAAGAAGGGGCTTTTGCCCTGACTTCAACACTTCTAAACGCCCGATAAAAACCAAGAAGGTGCAAGGATGCAGATGCTTCCTTGCACTTTTTATTTTGTCATTCGATACAAGTGGCGGCTTCATTTGCGGCATTTAATGTCGTCAAAGGGGCACTCTGGTCAAGTAAAATAATTTATTTTGCTCGGTAAAATAATTTATTTTGCATTGTAAAATAATTTATTTTACTTGGTAAATTAATTTATTTTACTTCACCATATGAATGCAATGACAACGTAAGAAGCCACAACTGACATCATCAAGTCATGCTTTTAAATGAATTCATCGCCATATTTCAGTTGCACCTCGTTCACATATTTGCGAACCAAAGCCGATGAGTCTTCTTTCTTGCAAATCAGCAGCACATTGTCTTTCTCGGCAACGATGTATCCGTCCAACCCGTTGATGACAGCCACTCGCCCCTTCGGCATCTTGATGATGTTGTTGCGACAGTCTTCAAGAATCACCTCGCTGTCAATCACCACGTTGTCGTCATCGCTCTTCTGCATCGCCTCATAAGTGCTGTGCCACGTACCCAAGTCAGCCCAACCAAAGTCGCAACGCATCACAAAGACATTGTCCGACTTCTCCAAAATGCCATAGTCAATAGACAAATTAGGGTAAGAGGGGAAGTTCTCGTTGATGAATGCGTCTTCTTCCTCAAAAGTGAAATGAGGATGCAACTGGTCGAAACGCCGCAAGACAATGGGCAACAACTTATCGAAACAATCGAGCAGATAGCTGGCTTTCGAGATGAAAATGCCAGTGTTCCAATAGAATTCACCGCTCTCGATGAACATCCGAGCAAACTCGCGTTCAGGTTTCTCGGTGAACGATTGCACTTGGTACAGGTCGTTAGAGATCCTTTCACCCAACTGAATATACCCATATCCAGGCTCCGGACGCGTAGGTTTCACTCCCATCGTCAGCAGTCCATCGTGAGTTTCAATGAACTCGAGAGCCTCGTAGACATTTGCCTTGAAAGCCTCCTCGTCATGCACGTCTTGGTCAGAAGGCGCCACAATTATCTTTGCATGAGGGTCTATATGGAAAATGCGGTGCGTAGCCCAAGCCATACTGGGCGCCGTGTTGCGATGGATGGGCTCAGCCATCAAGCGCCCTTCGGGCAAATCGGGCAACTGTTCACGCACAAGGTGGGCATAGAGATGATTAGTGTTGATGAAAATATTCTCGCGTGGAACTACCTTCGCAATACGGTCGTAGGTTTGTTGCAGTTGTGTCCTGCCTGTACCGAAAAAGTCTATAAATTGTTTGGGGTATTGTTCGCGGCTGCAAGGCCACAATCTTCTGCCTTTTCCGCCAGCAAGAATGACACAATAGTTGCTTTTATCCATAGTCAAATGTTTCCAGATATTAAATTCGTATGCTAAGATACATAAAAATAACGAATGCGCCAACTTTTTATTACATATTATTCTTTAAAGATTGTCAAATAAAAAGAATTCAGCACTTTTGCCCCCAAAAGTTTTGGCAATTCAGAAAAAACATGTATCTTTGCACCCGCAAAGGCCCAGATGGCGGAATCGGTAGACGCGCTGGTCTCAAACACCAGTGGGGCAACCCGTGCCGGTTCGACCCCGGCTCTGGGTACTTTTAAAAGAAGAAAGTGTGCTGACTATCAATTAGTTACGGCACACTTTTTTATTTTGGTGGAGAACAATGGTAGAACATTTTGAGAATAAAGGGAACATTACCTTCAGAAATCAACAAGGCCATCTCTTTTTTCCTTTTCTTGTCTTTACATAGTTTTCTATAGGACTAGAGAAGATATTTGTTTTTCAAAGATATAACTAGTACTATCATGTAAAACTTTAATGATATTGTAAAGATGCCCATTTATTCCAGATTAGTTTGTCTTACAAAAAAAGAACTTCAATAATAGTAGTTTTAGAAATAATCACTATCTTTGCAACTGACATCCAACGATTAACTTAAACTACAAAAAAATGAGAAAGATTTTACTATTAACCCTCTTGCTAACCCTTCCTATGCTCGTCAGGGCCTACGACATTGCTGTGGAGAACGATGATGGGGTAACTATTTATTATAGATATATCAATGAAGGGAAGGAACTTGAAGTTACTTATTTTATATGGTATCACGATGGTGATGGTGATTGCACTCCGAGTAATTCGTCCGCTTATTTCGGCACTATTATTTTACCTGAAGAAGTGACTTATATGAATACAACTCGAAAAGTGACCAGCATAGGATGGTATGCTTTTGCTGGATGCGATAAAATGACATCTATCACCATCCCTAATAGCGTGAATAACATTGACGCCTTAGCTTTCTACGATTGCAGAGGGCTTACCTCAGTCACCATTCCAAATTCTGTGACAAGCATAGGAGATAATCCTTTCATGCGCTGCTCAAGCCTAACATCTATGAAAGTTGAAGAAAGGAATACGGTTTATGATTCTCGAGATAATTGTAATGCTATTATACATACATCAAGTAACACGATTATCTCAGGTTGCAAGAATACAGTTATCCCCAACTCAGTAAACAGTATCAAATATGGTGCTTTTAGGTATTGCCGGGGTCTGAAATCCATCATAATCCCAAACTCTGTGGCTTCTATCGGCATGGGAGCTTTCTATGGTTGTTCCCTAACCTCCATTATATCATTCATTGAGAATCCTTTTAGAATCGAAAGATATTTTAATGATGGAGAAGGGGATTTTTCACTTTATGAGGAAGAGAAACCTTTTGTAAGTGTTTTTGATGATGAGACCTATAACAAAGCTACCCTCTATGTCCCTAAAGGCACCATCGACAAATACAAGGCTACGGAAGGTTGGAAGGATTTCTTATTTATAGAGGAAGGTGATGATTCAGGTGGAGGAAGCGAACAACCCGAGGTGAAGAAATGCTCCACACCTTCCATCAGCTATGTCGACAAGGAACTGATATTCTCTTGCGAAACAGAAGGAGTAGATTATGTAAGCGAAGTAAAGGACACAGACATTGGGAAATTCTACGATGGAAAGATTTCCCTCTCTGCTACCTATGAAATCAGTGTCTATGCCACAAAAACAGGTTTTGAGAATAGTGATATAGCTACAGCCACCTTAGTTTGGACAGAAGCTATCTTTACAGAAACAACTCCATCTTCAGATACACCCACATCTGCAAAAGCCATAAGGGAAAACATCCCTGCGCTGATTTCTGCTAACAAAGGAAATATCACCATGAAGAGTGAAGCCAATGGACAATCTGTAGCAGTCTATTCTGTTGATGGACAACTGTTGGGTAATGCTACTGTCAGCAATGGACAGGCAATAGTGCCCACTACATTACAAAGTGGTAATATTGCTGTTGTAACTGTAGGCAACAAGGCAGTAAAGATAGTGATGAAACAATTGTATGAAGATATTACAAAGGTTTGACATTTTCATATCACTTAATGTAATATGGAAATAACGAACACATTAGTTTCATGATATGAAATTCTACAAACCTCTGCCACGATTTGGCGTAGCCTTCGTGTACTTTTGCAGAAAAAACGTTGTATATGACAGACAATGATAGAGGGCAAAGCCTAATTACCAAATATGTCTGGGTGATAGAGACCATTCATCGCAGACGTAAGATTTCGTTCAAGGAACTGAACGAACTCTGGCTCCGAGATGACATCAGCAGAGGAGTGGATATTCCCAAACGCACCTTCGACAATTGGCGTTATGTTATCTGGGATATGTTTGGCATCAGCATAGTCAACGAGAATCGTGGTGAATACCGCTATTACATAGAAAACGAGGAAGACATCAGTAAGAACGGACTTCGTTCCTGGCTATACAACACTTTCTGTGTCAGCAATGCCTTGGCGAACAGCCAAAGCATCAAAGACCGCATCATTCTGGAATACGTGCCGTCTGGCCAGAACTATCTTCAGCCCATTATTGAAGCAATGAAGGAAAACCGTGTACTGAACATGACCTACCACAGCTATTGGAAGGACGAGGAGAACAACTTCGATGTGCAGCCGTATTGTGTCAAACTATTCCGTCAGCGTTGGTACATGGTGGCTCGAAGCACCTATTCCTATTATTATGAGAAAGGCCCACGTGTCTATTCCTTGGATCGCATCAATTATCTTCATGCGACAGAAGAAACATTTGAAATGCCAAAGGACTGTGATGGTTGTTTTGGCATCATAGCCGAACAGTCTGTCAAGATTCAACCTATTAAGTTAAAAGTATCAGCAGGGCAAGCCAACTATATCCGCGACCTGAAAATGCACGAGTCGCAGGAAGAGATTGAACGTAATGAAGAATACAGCATCTTCACCTTTAATCTCCGTCCAGAGTTTGACTTCCAGCAAGAACTTCTTTGGAATGGCGAGGACATGGAAGTGCTGGAACCTATTTGGCTTCGTAAAGAAATTGCCGGAAAGATTAAAAGAATGTGGAACAAATACAAAGAGGACAAATAAATGAAAGATTTTGCAGCAATAGATTTTGAAACGGCTAATAATGAACGTTCTTCGGTTTGTTCCGTTGGAATAGTCATTGTCCGAAATGGAGAGATAGTAGATAATTTTTACTCGCTCATTCAACCAGAGCCGAATTACTATAACTATTGGTGTTCTCAGGTACATGGCCTTTGCAGCGAAGATACGGATGAAGCTCCCATCTTTCCAGAGGTATGGAAGCAGATAGAACCTTTGATTGAAGGTCTGCCACTTGTGGCCCACAACAAGCCTTTTGACGAAGGTTGTCTGAAGGCTGTTTCCCGCGTATATCAGATGGACTATCCAGATTATGAGTTCTACGACACACTGTGCGTTTCGCGGCGCGTACTCCCTAATTTAGAAAACCACCAACTCCAGACTGTGGCAGAAGCCTGTGGCTATAAGTTAGAGAATCATCACAACGCGCTTGCTGATGCAGAGGCATGTGCATGGATAGCAAGAGAGATACTATAGTTTTCAACTTATCCACGCTGCATTATTATCATCAATAGAGATAAAAGATAAGAAGAAATATTAAGAATTATGGAAGAGTATAATAAACTTATTCAAGAGAAAAACTTGTTGGATGTATTTGAGAAATACAGCGATTTACAAATCAAATACAAAAAAGAAGACAAGCATTATATTGATGTCAAAATTGAACCATATATTATTTGTCTTGAATACAATTGGAAGCAAGAAATATGGATGTCAATCTTGCATACAATATTTGATGAAAATGATGAAGAAAGAGATTATCCAATATTTCCCAATGCAGAAGATATAGGACGCCTTATCTATGGTAATATTAAATTTGTAAGGGGAAAGTATGTTATAAATTGTTCTGTCGATTCGTTTTCTCAAGACGTAGAAACAATATTGTCTAACATAAAGAAGAATAGGCCTACTTTATATCACGTACTTGAAAATAGTACTTTGAGATTTCCATTATTTGGAAGTAATGGAACATACGTGGGACCTGAGGAGAAGTATTATGTACTAAAATTCAAAGTTCTTCGTCCAAGGCAAGAGCTATTTCAACCTATCAACGGGTATATTAATGTTGAAAAGTTGATTAGAGAATACTATCTTCCAAAGATGCAAAGGGAAAGGATGTCATCTAAGCTCTTGGAAGAAATTAACCAAAGGATTACCAATCTGAAATTGGATGTTGTCACTCGAGATTTTGACACATACGGTGCAGTTTCAATTAACGCAACCTACAACCCCATTGGATTTGATTCTTGGGATGATTATTTAAAATCAATTATATAAATAAGAGTATTATGAAAAAGTAATTGCTGATTCAGAGGCATTTGCTTGGATTGTAAGAGAAATATTGTAAAAAATTCTATAAACAATTATGAGTAGTGTATTTAGAATTACGCCCAAACGAGTGAAACGCTCTAATGGGCAGGTGTTGACACCAGACATGTCAATTACCGTGACTACAAAGTCACACACCACCACTCCATTCTACAATGGAGCTGTGGAGATCCAGGAGCAATATATGCGCATGTTCCAATTCGACTACAAACGCGCCAACTGCTCCAAATTTGATTTTGATTTCGTGAAGTTGGACTAAATTATTGAATTATGGAAAAGAAAATCCCCACATGGCTATCACACACGCCATTATTAGTTGTTGACTATTCAGATATTGATGCAGAATCTGGTGCAGGTGATGCAAAGTTTCTTTCATTAGGTAAAGCCACATGGAATCAAGAAGATTGTAGTGCAAAAGTTTGGCGTTACTCTGATGAGAATGACAAATGGCAACGAGGTAGTGAGGAACTCCCATTATGGAGAGTATTGGATCTTGCCAAGTTCGTTGTCGCTAGAATCTGTGGAATAGAGAGTGGCATGGAAGAGGAACCTGTAGAGAATCAAGATACACTATTTCTAAAAGACTACATAAAAGACAATATGTCTTTATATATTCCTAGAATTCAGAAACTAAAAGAGATTTTAAATTATTCAGAGTCAATCGCTGAATCTAACAAAAAAGCCCCCAACATATTCTCTTTTGCCACATCGGAATTAAGCCAAGATGCGATGTTCGCCTATCTTATTAAATGGGCTGATCCCCAAAACATGGATATAGATAAAGAAATGTGTCAGTTAGGACAATCATTCTTGAAGTTACTAACATCTCCTGAAGAACTTATCTTTAACTCAGTAGAGGTAGGTAGGCAATGGAGAAACATTGATATATGGGTAGAGATTAATAACGATACTATTCTCATCATTGAGGATAAAACAAACACATCTATACATGATAATCAATTAGATCGATATAGAGCTATTATAGAGGAAGAGTATAAAGGAAAGCGCAATATACAGCTATTTTCTTATGTAAAAACTGGTAATGAACCAAAAGCAGTTATAGAAGAAATAAAGAAAAAGGGATATAAAACAATAAATCGCGCTCAAATTCTAGCTGTTCTGAATACATATAGAGGTAATAACCCCATAGTTTTAAATTACAAAGATTCTTTGCAAGCCCTTGAGGACGCCACAAACTCATATATTAATTTTCCTATAGACAAATGGAATGGTGATGCATGGCAGGGCTTTTATATGGAAATAGAGAAACATTGTAATGATATTAAATGGGGATATGTTCCCAATCCATCAGGAGGTTTCTGGGGAGCTTGGTGGCATTCCAACTGGCCCAATAACAATAAGAATTTAGAGATGTACTTACAATTTGAAGAGGCCAAAATGTGCATAAAGATATGTTACGATGGTCCAGAAAGCAAAACCGTTATAAGGAATTTATGTTTTGAAGCTCTGATGGAAACTGCCGCTCTATCAGCTCCAGAGATTGTAAGGCCAGACAGGCTTGGTGCTGGTACATATATGACAATTGGAGTTGTTAATCCTGAGCATTTGTTTGGTGATAATATAATTAATGTACAGGATATACTAACAAAACTAAGCAAATACGAAGAAATTGTAGATACAACTATCAAGAATCTTGAAACACGTTTATAATGCTCACCTACATCTCTAACTCCGCCCACTATAAAGAAGTGCTTTCACGGGTACAATCCGTGAAGCACTTGCTTTGGATTGGTACCGCTGATATTAAAGACTTATATGTAGATGTGGGCAAAGTGAAGAAACCATTCCTGGCTCTCATTGCCGAACTTATCAGGCGTGGTGTAGAGGTACGGCTCATTCATGCAAAAGAACCAGGGCCGAACTTTCGCGAGGACTTTGAAAAGTACCCTGTACTCTATGACCGCTTGGAGCGAGTGCTGTGTCCGCGTGTCCATTTCAAGATGCTTGTCTTTGACGAAAAAGAAGTATATATCGGTAGTGCGAACCTCACGGGGGCGGGAATTGGTATGAAGGCTGAAACTACTCGCAACTTTGAGGCAGGCATATTAACTGATGACCCAGAAATTGTTGAACAAGCAATGAACCAGTTCGATGAAGTATGGATGGGTAAATTCTGTAAGACCTGCAAACGTCGAGACTTTTGTATAGACCCAATCGTATAATTGGTGTTAATAATATCATTTTTCTTTGACCTCTGCCACTATTTGGCGTAAGTTCGGATTTACTTTGCTCAAAATTAATAATATTGACACTATATGAAAGCTTATCGATTTGTACATTTGAATGTACACTCCCATTATTCAATAAATGATGGGTGCGCTAGCATCAGGGAATTGGTGGAAGCTGCCATCAAAGACAGAATGCCAGGTATTGCTATTACTGATAATGGCAATATGTTTGGTATCATGGAATTTTTCGACTATGTTAGTCGCATTAACACCGAAAGACAAGAGAAAGGCAAGAAAACTTTTAAACCTATCATTTTAAATGATTAAACTATAATAATATATGAGTGCCATTATTTCTTTGGGTGATTTAATTGCTCAGAATCCTATAATAACAATTCCTCCTTA
>CACXPX010000023.1 GCA_902769705.1 uncultured Prevotellaceae bacterium | reverse complement strand
TATCAAACTATGGTAAAAAACTAATAAAAAAATAATACCCCAGAAACGCTATGTGTCTGGGGTATTATGAAAAAATAGGTCAACTGCTATATTATTGCCCAAAAAAAAGGAAATAGCCAACGATGAACCAAAGAAAAAATGAAATAAAAGGGAAAGCCATATATTTGGAAAGGCAGCGATGTATGGTTTTCTGTTTTTGTACATGCCGCATGTACGCTCTGTACATGTAGTCTGTACGCTCCGTACATGTAGCTTGTACACATTGTACATGTGGCATGTGCCAAATCGATAAATGTGGTTTGTCTTTGCCGAAGACTATTGTTTCCGAGTGTCGCCCATGAGGGTGGGGCGCATGTCGAAGGTCAAGAAGAATATAACTCTCGTAATATTTCTGGTGTTGGATTCTTGTTTATCTCGTTGAAAATGATTATCTTTGTCGCAAATAAGCGCTTTGCTAAATGATAAATGCTAAATGACAGATGATAAACGATGAGGAACTGAAGGACAAGCGCATCGCGGTGTTGCTCTCGGGTGGCGTTGACAGCGCGGTGGTGGTTTGGGAGTTGGCGCGTCGGGGGCTGAAGCCCGACTGTTTCTATATTAAGATTGGGCCCGAGGAGACCGAAGAATGGGACTGCTCGAGCGAAGAGGATATGGAGATGGCTACGGCTGTGGCAGCCCGTTTCGGTTGCCGGCTCGAGGTTGTTGACTGCCACAAGGAGTATTGGGACGAGGTGACACGCTACACGATGGAGAAGGTGCGCTCGGGACTGACGCCCAATCCCGACGTGATGTGCAACAGGCTCATCAAGTTCGGCGCATTCCACGAGAAGCGCGGACACGACTACGACTTGATTGCGACTGGCCACTATGCCCAAACTGAGGTTGACGAGGAAGGGCGCAAATGGCTTGTAACGAGTCCTGACCCCGTGAAAGACCAAACCGACTTCTTGGCACAAATCTACGACTGGCAACTGAAGAAGGCCTTGTTCCCCATCGGCCACATGCGGAAGGAAGAGGTGAGGGCGATTGCCGAGCGAGAGCACTTGGTGAATGCGCGACGGAAAGACTCGCAAGGCATTTGCTTCTTGGGGAAAATCAACTATAACGACTATCTACGCCGCTATCTAGGAGAACAAGAAGGCGACATCATTGATATCGAAACCGGCAAAGTGCTCGGCAAGCACAAGGGGCATTGGTTCCACACCATCGGTCAGCGCAAGGGGCTCGGCTTGGGCGGCGGTCCATGGAATGTGGTGAAAAAAGATGTGGAACGGAATATATTATATGTGGTGAAAGGCTACGAACCCATCAAGGCTCATGTGAAGGAGTTTGCCTTCCGCGATTTCCATTTCCTTACGCCCATAGTGCGTAACGATGAAACGCTGGAGCCGCTGCCCGAGCGAGTGACTTTCAAGATTAGGCATACGCCCGACTATTTCAATGGAAAGTTGACTCTCTTGCCGTCTGCTCAACAGGGAGGAGGCGAGTCGGTCTATCATATAGAAACCGACCGTTGGGTGCAAGGTGTGGCGCCCGGTCAGTTCTGCGTGATTTACGACGAACAGTTCCATCGATGCTTCGGATCGGGGGAAATTACATTATTATAGAAGGAGCAGAAGAAACAAAAGAATTGGAGGGAGCAAAGGCCAATACTCTTCCGAATAGGAAAGTTTGATGGCTTCTGTTCCCTCCAGTTCTTTTGCTTCTTCTTTTTCTTTACTTCTCGAAGTGCTGGTAGTCTTTACTGCTGCGCCAAGCACCTCCCCACGTGAAGCCGTGTTGGATGAAAAGTCGGTAGAGCAAGTCGCCCTTATTGATTTTGTAAGCGAACGAGCGTGAGCGGTTCACATAGGGTTTGGCATTGGCAGGCATCACTTCAGTCTTCCCGTTCTTGCCCGGACGAACATAAGGGTTGTATCGCGTGTTGATGTCGATGGCCAGTCCTTGCGCGTGCTTGGAGAGTTTTGTGCGCCCAGGCACAGTTCGGAAGTTGAAGCAACTGGTGTTGTTGTCACGCATGGAAAGTTCGTCGTCGGCATCGTATTCATCAACGAGGCGAATGCGCTCGATAGGATAGCGTGCTTTGTAGAGTTGGCGGAAGATGTCGATAAGGTCTTTCGCTATTTTTTTGTTGCACACGATTTCGCCTTCACGGGTCTTCCCTTGTGCGTCAACATGCAGCACGCGCAAGTAGCGTAGGTCGGAACGGGGGATGGTGCAGTCGGCCTTATACGATTTCTTCCACATGCGGGCGAAGACTTGGTCGCTGATGGTGTCGATGGTGAAGGATGGTGTCTGTTGGTTGTTAGCTGTTGGCTGTTGGGAGAATGTTGCTACACACGACGCAAACAGCAACACGAAGATGATGAGTCGTTTCATATGTTTTTACTTCTTTTTGTTCTTGGGCATTTTCTGGAATTTGTAGCCGAGAGTCAGCAAGGCGTAGCGCGGAATGCAGTTGTGCCACGTCTCGGTGCGGCCCTGAGCATTGACATTATATTGTGTAGACGATAGTTGGTGCAGAATGTCAAAAGCCATGAGCTTTGCGGTGAGTCTCCCTTTGAGGAACGAACGCGAGAGTGAGGCATTCCATACGAGGTCGTCGGTGTTCATCATCGACGAGTTGTAGCCTCTTCGGGAGAACATTTTCAAGTCGGTGGCCACATCAAGTTTCAGCACGGGTACGGTGTATTGAGCCGTCATTCCATAGTCGTAGTCGCAGGCGTTGATGGCTTGGAAGTTGTCGCTGGTTCCCTTTGAGTGGCGCCAACTGACTCCGCCTCCGAGTGTGAGGGTGAGTTTGTCCTTCTGGTATTTCAGGTGGAGTCGCTCAGCGAGTTGTGTGGTGTTGACTTTCGAATAGGGACTGGACAGTATCTCAGGTTGGTCGTCCTGTTGTTGGCCGGCAGTTGCTGATTGCACGATGTCGAAGTCCACGCTGTGGGTGTAGGCCATCTCAGTACTGGATTCGATGTTGAACAGGCGTTGCTTGCCCAATGGCCGTTCATATCCGAAGGTTGCCGAAGCATTCCAGTTGCCGTTTACGTTGTCTTGCATATAGGTGTAGGCACCAGTTTTGGGGTTGTAACCGCTTCGTGTGCCCAATGCGTTCTGCACAAGATTCATGTTGAGCGATACCGAGATTCGCCGGGCGGTGGAGTCGTTGCGGAGAGTGGTCCCTGCATATATTAAATGTGTAATGGTATTCTTCAGATTGGGATTGTTGATGGTGTAAACCAGCGGGTTTGTCGTATCGTCGGTGGGCAATATGGAGGTGAAGTCGGGGCGTTCCACCTCCATGTTATAGTAGATTGATTTGTAATTCTTTCCCCAAGTATAGAAGGCACAGTAGGGCTCGAACAACACGTTGCTGCGTCGAGCGATGGTGTCGAGCACGCCATCATCGTAATGCAATCGCTGGTCAATTTTCCTGATAGGAAAGTTCAGTTCCACCCATCCGGCATCGTTGGCGAGTTCCTTATAGAACTGTATAGTTCCCGTGTATACTCGCTCCAAGTCGATGTAGTGGTCGGAGTTCTCGGTGTCGATGACACGCATGAGTTCGGTGGCTGAAGGCAACCAACCTAACGGATGGGATGCAGTTGGAGAAAGATTTGCTGCCCGACGACGGTTGGTTTCCCGTCTTTGTTCTTCCAACCTGTCAAGACGGTAATTCATGTTGTGTGCAGAATGATAATTCTGTCTGAATGAGAAACCGGGATTGAGATGCCAGTCGTTGAGCAGAAGGATGGTGTATTCTGCCGAAAGTGAATAGGAGTAGTTGTCTGAATGGGTGTCGTTGTATCGGTTGCGGAAGTCACTTGAGCCTGTTTGCAAGTATTCGGTCAGGTTCTGGCTGAACGATTCCAATGGCTTGTTCTTTGAGTAAGAAGTATAAAATGACAGCGTCAATTGGTCGCCCCAGGGTAGTTTCTTGTACCAATATAAGTAGTTGTTGAGCGACAGGGTGCGGTATTTCCGTAGGCTTTGGTTGAGTGTGCGGTTGATGAGCCCTGCCGACTGGAATGTGGAGTCGGTGTCTTCGCCGCGCTGGTTGCCATTACTATAGTTAATGGAAGTGTACATCCTCAGTTTGATGGGCGCGTTGATAGTGGTGTTGTTCGAAGCCGAGAAGCGGAAGTCTTTCTGCCGACTCAATGACTCACGGCCGCTGAAGATGCTTCCGTCGGTGGAGAACCTTTCGCTGGAGGTGCGCGTCTGGTCGTCGGCATCGCTCCATGTGAGTGTGGCGCCGAATAGTTCCTCCACGTTCTTGTCTTTGTCTTCGGTGGTGATGTTCGTGCCCACTTGCTTTGTCGACCTCAACCCTTGCGGTTGGTTGGCCGGACTCCAGTCACCCTCTTGCCCTGGACGGCGGTCTTCGTTCACGTTATTGGTGTTGGCGAATGTGGAGATGCGTGTGTGGTCGGTATAGTAGAGACCGAAGAGACGGGCGAGATAGCGGTCGTCGGTGCCAATGCCAGCCTCGGTGTTGATGAGTGTGCCACGATTGTATTCGCGTTTCAGTTTCACGTCCATCACGTAGTCTTTTTTGCCCACTTCCTCGCCCTTCCAGCGACTATCCTCCGACGACTTGTCGTAGACCTCCACATTCTGCACCGTATAGTAGGGCAGGTTGTCGAGCATTACTTTGTTGTTGCCTTTGAAGAAGTCCTTTCCATTGAGCGTCAGGTAGTCCACCTTCTTCCCGTTCACGTAGATGTCGCCATTGTCTTTCAGTTCTGCACCGGGCATCTCACGCACCAGTCCGTCGAGCATCGAGCCTTCGGGCAGGTTGAAGGCGGCGGCGTTGTAGACCACGGTGTCGCCCCGATAGGCAATTTTTACCTTCGTTCCCGTGACGACCACACCCTCGAGATTGCCTTCAGCGAAGATGTCGTCTTCTTCCATTTTCTTCTTCAAGAGCAGTCTTGGCATCTCGAAGTCACGGTTTCGGGCGAGATACTTTACGTCGTAGTCGATATATCCAGTGTGATAACCTTCGCATTCGGCTTTGATGATGAAACGGTCTTGCTTGCGCGGAACGCTGAATTCGTAATAGCTGTCGCTAAGCCCCCATTGCCACATTCTGCATGTTGTGGTATCTACAACGGTACTGTCACGGTGCATCAGCGTGATGTGTGCCTCCAGCGCGGCCTTGGTGAACGAGTCGTAGACTCTTCCGTAAAGGCGCAACAGGCGTTTTTCTTTGGTTTTTGTGGTGTCTTTTTTCGCTTTTCCGACGTTTCCGCCAACGATGACGATATGTTGAGCCGTGACCGTTTGTAACGCCAAGACCATTGTGAAGAGCAGTATGATGTATCGCTTCATATAGGGTTGTGTTGTTGTCGCTTGTCGCGAGGGAAGGGATGTGGTGGGAATGAGGGTTGCTGTTGAAATGTTTATTGTGGGAAGGGAGTGAGGGCGATGAGCCGTTGCCAAGTTTCGTCAAGGGCAGTCATCAGTGGGAACACCATTTGTGCGCCTTCGTCAGAAAGGGCAGAATCGGGCAGTGGACCACTATTGACAGCGATGGTGAAGCATCCAGCCGCAACAGCCGATCTGACTCCGAGCGGGGCGTTTTCAACAACGATGCCTTCCCAAGGCTGTAGGTCGCCAGCCTTTTGCAATCCCATCAAATAAGGGTCAGGATGCGGTTTGCCGCGCACGACGTCGTAGGCGGTGACGATATGCTCTTCGTCTAAAAACTCACCAAAGTCCACTAACAGACGATTGATTAACGGACGCTGCCCGCTTCCTGTCACAACGCAGATTTGCATGCCGCATTCTTTGATTTTCCGCATCAGCGGGAGAACTCCCTCGAAGACATTGGCAGTGGGCATGCTGTGATAGTAGCGGGTTTTCACGTCATACATCCTTTGTGCTTCTTCGAGCGAGATGTCGCGACCTTGCTGTTGTTTGACCATCATCCGGATGGTGTCTATTCCACGTGCGCCCTCGGTAGCGTAGGCGTCGGCAGCAGTCATGTGGATGTCGAATTCCTTCATCGAGTTCTGCCACGCCTCAGCATGATTGGGCATAGAGTTGTAGAGCACGCCATCCATATCGAAAAGCACGGCCTTGGGGGCGAACCGCTCAAAGCCGTGCTTTTCAAGGTATTGGTTGATGATTTCTTTCATGTGCAGTCGGCTTTAGGCTTCTTTGGCCAAACGCTCTTGGATGGCTTTGCTTTCAGCCTCGTAGCCAGGCTTGTTGAGCAGAGCGAACATGTTCTTCTTATATGCCTCCACACCAGGTTGGTTGAACGGGTTCACGCCCAGCACGTTGCCGCTGATGCCACAGCCGATTTCGAAGAAGTAGATGAGTTGGCCAATATAGTACTCGTTCAGGCAGGGAACAGAGATGCGGATGTTGGGCACTCCACCGTCGACATGTGCCAGACGTGTTCCAAGCTCAGCCATCTTGTTCACCTCGTCCACGCGCTTGCCAGCGAGGAAGTTGAGGCCGTCGAGGTTCTCGTCATCGTTGGGGAAGAGCATCTTCTTGTTGGGTTGCTCCACGCTGATGACGGTCTCGAAGATGGTGCGCTCTCCATCCTGAATCCATTGTCCCATGGAGTGCAGGTCGGTGGTGAAATCGCAGGAAGCGGGGAAGATGCCTTTCTTGTCCTTGCCTTCTGACTCGCCGTAGAGCTGTTTCCACCACTCGGCGATGAAGTGAAGCTTAGGTTGGTAGTTCACCATGATTTCAATCTTCTTTCCGCTCTGGTAGAGACCATTGCGAACGGCGGCATATTGGGCAGCCAAGTTTTCCTCGAAAGGAACGTCCTTGCCACAAGCCTTCTCCATATCTGCGGCACCTTGAACAAGGGCTTTGATGTCGAATCCAGCGCAGGCGATGGGCAGCAGCCCAACAGGAGTGAGCACCGAGAATCGTCCGCCAACATTGTCGGGGATGATGAAACTCTTATAACCTTCCTTGTCAGCGCAGGTGCGGGCGGCACCGCGCTTGGCATCGGTCACGGCCACAATCACTTCGCGAGCCTCTTCTTTACCCATTTGGGCTTCGCATTGCTTCTTCAGCAGACGGAAGGTGAGGGCGGTCTCGGTGGTGGTTCCGCTCTTCGAGATATTAATCACGCCGAAGCGCTTTCCTTTCAGATAGTCGGTGAGCTCGGCCAAATAATCCTCGCCGATGTTGTTACCGGCAAAGAGGATGGTGGGGTTCTTCTTGTCTTGAACCAGCCAAGCAAAAGAGTTGCCGAGCGCCTCGATGACGGCACGGGCTCCCAGATAGGAACCGCCAATGCCAGCCACAACGACCACTTCGCACTTCTGGCGCAGCGTGTCGGCTACGGCTTGCACTTCGTCGAGAAATGCGGGCGTGATGGAGGAGGGCAGATGCAGCCATCCGAGAAAGTCGTTACCAGGGCATGTGCCGTTCTCCAAAGCTTCTTGGGCGGCCTTTACTTGTGGCTCGAAAGCCTTCACTGCGCCTTCAGCTAAGAACGATGCAGCCTTTGTGATGTCAAGTTTGAGATTTTCCATTTGTCTGTATGATTAGATTTCTTATCTATTATGTTGCAAAGTTACAACATCTTGTTGAAACGGCAAAAAGAATTGACACGCAATTAAAAAAAGTTGACATGAAGTGGACAACTTTTCAGTTTTTTTCGTAACTTAGCGGTCGAGATGTTTAACTAATTATTCTCTTTTGTCATGAAAATAGGAATTCCAAAAGAAATCAAGAACAACGAAAACCGTGTGGGTATGACTCCTGCGGGCGTTGCCGAGTTGGTTGGACGCGGGCATGTGGTGTATGTGCAGCGTACGGCTGGCGAAGGAAGCGGTTTCGCTGACGCTGAGTACGAAAAGGTGGGGGCGCAGATGCTCCCCACGATTGAAGACGTCTATCGCGAAGCCGAAATGATTGTGAAGGTGAAGGAGCCTATCGAACAGGAGTATGGGCTGGTGCGCAAAGGCCAGTTGCTGTTCACTTATTTCCATTTCGCTTGTGACCGCCCGCTTACCGATGCTATGTTAAAGAGCGGTGCCGTCTGCCTGGCTTATGAGACTGTTCAGAAGGCTGACCATACGTTGCCTTTGTTGCAACCCATGAGTGAGGTGGCTGGGCGAATGGCAACTTTGAACGGAGCCTATTATCTTCAGAAAACGAAAGGCGGAAAAGGCCGGCTCATCAGCGGAGTGCCTGGCGTGAAGCGTGCAAAAGTGCTGGTGCTCGGCGGTGGAGTTGTAGGAGAAGCTGCCGCGTTGATGGCTGCAGGGTTGGGCGCCCAAGTTGTGATTGCCGACATCTCGCTTCCTCGCCTGCGGCAACTGGAGTTGGAACTGCCTCGCAATGTGCAGACACTCTATTCTTCAAGGAGCAACATCCGTCGCGAGTTGCACGATGTGGATATTGTAGTGGGTGCGGTTTTGGTGCCTGGTGCAAAGGCTCCGCGACTCATCACGCGCGACATGCTGAAAGAGATGGAGCCTGGAACGGTACTCGTGGATGTGGCAATCGACCAAGGCGGATGTTTCGAGACGTCACGTCCGATGACCCATTCCGACCCCGTGTTCGTGGAAGACGGCATCGTGCACTATTGCGTGGCCAATATTCCGGGAGCTGTCCCCAACACATCGACCACAGCACTCACCAATGCCACATTGCGCTATGCGGTTGCATTGGCCGATAAAGGCTGGCAAAAGGCTTGCAAAGAGGATGAGGCTCTTGCGAAGGGTTTGAACATCGTGGAGGGTAAGGTGACGTTCAAGGCTGTGGCTGATGCGTTCGGATTGCCCTATGAACCCGTTGCTCTGTGATAAGTTATTGTCTGAAATGACCGCACGGCAATCGTTTTCGAACGTCGTTGCATCAGTTTCGCGTTAGTACAAGCCCCGTGTATTGCTAGTACAAGCCACATGTACTGCTAGTACAAGCCACATGTACTGCTAGTACAAGCCACATGTACTGGCGTCAGAAACCACATGTGCCAACGGCATCTGCCCGTTTATGGAAAGAAAAAAGCCTATCCCAACCGAATGAGACAGGCTTTTCTATTTGTTCTATTGCGAATTAACGGAACGAGTCGGTGAGCAACTTGATCTCGATTTGTGGCGAGATGCGCTCGTAGAGGATGTTATAAACGGCGTCTAGGATGGGCATGTTGACGTGCATGTGGCGGTTGATTTCCTTCATACACTTCACGCCGAAATAACCTTCGGCAATCATCTCCATCTCTATCTGTGCCGACTTCACGCTGTATCCCTTGCCAATCATGGTGCCAAAAGTGCGGTTGCGCGAGAAGTTGGAATAGCCAGTCACAAGCAAGTCGCCCAAATAAACCGAGTCGTAGACGCTGCGCTCGATGGGGTGGATGGCGGTCATGAAACGCGCCATCTCCTGCACGGCGTTCGACATGAGCACGGCCTGGAAGTTGTCGCCATATTTCAATCCCGAGCAGATGCCGGCAGCAATGGCGTAGACATTCTTCAGAACGCTGGAATACTCAATGCCGATGACGTCGCTCGAGGTCTTGGTTTTGATTACATCGCTGGCCAATACGTCGGCAAAAGCTTGCGCTTTCTCCAAGTCGGAACATCCGATGGTGAGATAGGAAAGGCGTTCGAGTGCCACCTCTTCGGCGTGCGACGGTCCGCCAATGCAAGCCAGGTTGTCGAAAGGCACATCGTAGACTTGATGGAAGAACTCTGAGCACGACAGGTTTTCATCGGGCACGATTCCTTTGATGGCTGTAATGACAAATTTATCGCGCAGTCGTGTCTTGAGCTTGCGCAGGTGGTTCTTCAAGTAGGGCGACGGAGTGACAAATACAAGAGTGTCGTAGGCGTCGCAAATCTTGTTGAGGTCGCTAGAGAAAGTGATTTCGTTGACGTTGAAGTGAACGCTAGTAAGATAGGCGGGGTTGTGTCCCATGCGGCGGAAGTCTTCTATGCGGTCGTCGCGTCGCATATACCATCCGATGTGGTGAGTGTGGCTCACCACAATCTTGGCAATGGCAGTCGCCCACGAACCGCCGCCGATGATTGCTATCTTTCCGCAGTTATACACGTCTCAATGGTCAATCAGGGTTGCGCCTTGTCTATCCAAGACTGGACGGCGTCTAACGACGGACGCTCGTACTCCAGTTTGTATCTCTTGTTGATTTCACCAATTTTCTGCTGCAGACCTTGTGCCTTTTCCTTTGCGATGTCGCTAATGAGGTTGAAGCCTGCCTTGCGCAGGACATACACCCACGGCTCGGGCACTCCAATCTCGGCCCATTCGGCAACGGTGCTTTGCGGCATACGCTTCTCGGGCTTCATTTGCGGGAAGAACAACACTTCCTGAATGAAGGTCTTGCCCGTCATGAGCATCACGAGACGGTCGATGCCGATGCCGATGCCAGAGGTTGGCGGCATTCCGTATTGCAGGGCGCGAAGGAAGTCTTGGTCGATAATCATTGCCTCGTCGTCGCCCTTGTCGGCCAACTTCATCTGCTCGATGAAACGCTCTTCCTGGTCGATGGGGTCGTTCAGCTCACTATAGGCGTTAGCCAATTCCTTACCGTTCACCATCAGCTCGAAACGCTCTGTCAGTCCGGGCTTCGAACGGTGCATCTTGGTCAGCGGCGACATCTCCACGGGATAGTCGGTAATGAAGGTGGGTTGGATGAACGTGCCTTCGCAGAACTCACCAAAGAGCTCGTCGATAAGTTTGCCTTTTCCCATCGTCTCATCTACATCCATTCCCTTCTCAAGGCAGAATGCGCGGATTTCCTCTTCACTCTTTCCTTCGCAGTCGAATCCCGTCTTCTCCTTGATGGCATCAAGGATGGGCAGCCTGCGATAGGGGGCTTTGAACGAAATGACGTTGCCATCGATTTCGCGTTCTGTAGAACCGTTGACGGCAACGCAAATTTTTTCCAGCAACTGCTCGGTGAACGACATCATCCAGTTGTAGTCCTTGTACTGAACATAGAGCTCCATGCACGTGAACTCTGGATTGTGATTACGGTCCATTCCCTCGTTGCGGAAGTTCTTGCCAATCTCGTAGACACCCTCGAATCCGCCCACGATGAGGCGTTTCAGATAGAGCTCGGTGGCAATACGCATATACATGTCTTGGTCGAGCGCGTTGAAATGGGTAATGAATGGACGGGCGGATGCACCTCCGGCTATGGATTGGAGGGTTGGCGTTTCCACTTCAGTGTATCCTGCCTCGTCGAGTACCTTTCGCATGGTGCGAATAACGGTGGCGCGCTGCAGGAAAGTCTCTTTCACGCCTTCGTTGACAACGAGGTCGACATAGCGCTGACGATAGCGCAATTCGGGGTCATCAAACTTGTCGTATGCCACACCGTCCTTGTACTTCACGATGGGCAGCGGCTTCAACGACTTCGACAACAAAACGAGTTCCTTGGCGTGAACGCTGATTTCACCGGTCTTTGTGCGGAATACATAACCCTTTACGCCAATGAAGTCGCCAATGTCGAGCAGACGTTTGAAGACTACATTGTACAAGTCCTTGTTCTCACCAGGGCACAGTTCATCTCGCGACACATAAACCTGTATGCGGCCTTTTGAGTCTTGAATTTCGGCAAACGACGCCTTGCCCATCACGCGGCAGCTCATCATGCGGCCGGCAATGCACACCTGCGGCAGTTGTTCCTCGGGCAGCATCTGGGGCTCTTCGCCCTCGGTGGTCTCAATGACCCATGTGCCGTTTTCTACGTTTTGTCTGATTTCTGTGCTGAAAGCATTTGTGGGATATTCTGCGGCAGGATAGGGGTTGATGCCCATCTGGCGCAGCTCCTGAAGACTTTGTCTGCGAACAATCTCCTGTTCGCTCAGTTCAAGAATATTCATAAAAATCTAATAAGTACTTAATAAGCAACTGCAAAGGTACAAAGAAAAAGTGAAAAGAGAAAGGTTATTCTGAAAAAATGCTTATCTTTGCAGAAAAATAACTGCTAAAGCATGAATAAACGTCTGATGATATTGGCAACGCTGCTCATGACAGTGTTTGCAGGAGCACGGGCTTCCGATTTCGGGAAGCCAGTGACTTGGGATGCCTACAGCCTCATGATTGACGGGCGGCGAGTTTGTCCGGTGATGGGTGAAATCCATTATTCGCGAGTGCCTCGAGAGGAATGGCGGCAGGAAGTCAGGAAGATGAAAGATGGTGGGGTTACTCTCATCGCAACATATGTGTTCTGGAATCATATAGAAGAACAAGAGGGCGTATTCCGTTGGGACGGGCAGCGCGACCTGAGACAGTTTCTCGAGGTTTGCAAGGCCGAGCAGATGCCTGTTGTGTTGCGCATAGGTCCGTTTTGTCATGGAGAGGCACGTTGTGGCGGCATACCTGATTGGATGTGGAATCCTTCACCGACTCCTCTCGAAGGAGAACAGGCAGACAAGCCCATGCGGATGCGGTCTGAAGACCCGCGCTTCCTTCACTATGTGGAACGTCTCTATCGGCAGATTTTCACGCAGGTGCAAGGACTGCAATGGAAAGACGGCGGTCCGATTATGGCTTGTCAGTTCGATAATGAATATCGTGGCCGTGGTTCGTATCTCATGGCACTGAAGCAGATGGCACTGCGCATTGGTTTCGATTTACCGTTCTATACACGCACAGGGTGGCCCGAACTCTCTACGCCTGTGCCCTATGGCGAATTGCTGCCGCTTTATGGCGACTATGCCGACGGATTTTGGGAACGCTCGCTCGAAGAGACTGCAGGTAACTATTATAAGGCCTTCAACTTCAAGGCATTCCGTTCGTCAACCGCCATTGCCACCGAGCAGTTTGACTACTCTTCTACAACTGGTGAAAGCAAAGCAGAAGCTTATCCTTACTTCACTTGTGAGCTGGGGGGCGGGATGATGACAGCCTACCACCGCCGTCCCTATCTCTATCCGGAAGATGCCTATTCGATGGCGTTGGTGAAGCTCGGCTCAGGCTCCAATCTTCTGGGTTACTACATGTATCATGGAGGGACGAATCCTGATGGACTGACGTGGTTGAACGAGATGCAACGTACGCTGGCCACCAACTATAACGATATGCCGGTGAAGAACTACGACTTCCAGGCACCGCTCGGCGAGTTCGGACAGGTGAATCCGCACTATTATTCATTGCGTCCGTTGCATCTGTTTATGAAGGACTATGCCGACCTGCTGGCTCCCATGGAGGCCCGTTTCCCTTGTGAGCAGGACATCGCGAAAGGCGACGACTCGCATCTGCGTTGGGCTGTCAGGGAGAAGGATGGCAGCGGTTTCATCTTCATCAACAACTATGAACGTCTGCAAAACTTGAGTGCGAAGCGGAATGTGGAGTTGGAGGCGTGTGGAGTGAAGTTGCCCAAGTTCACCATTCCAGCTGGCTCGATGTGCATCTTGCCGGTGAACGTCGACGGCATGCGATATGCTACGGCACAAATTGTGGCGCGACGCGAAGGGAAAGTCTACCTGATGCAGATTCCTGGCATTTCAACAATCATCGCCCTGCAGAGTGGCAAGGTGTTGCGTAATGTGAAACCGCGCGGCACAGCAAAGCCCGTCTGTGGCAACCTCTATCTGCTCACGCAGAAGGACGCCGAGCATCTGTTCCTTGATGACGGAAACCGAGAGGATAATGCGAGTAGCCTACAGCGTCTGCCTGAGACTGCGTGGCAGAAAGTGCGCGAGGCAGGTTCGCCCAGAAAGATTACGATGGGTGTAAACAAAGTGGCGGAAGAACCTACCGACGAAGACTTCGAACAGGCAGCCGTCTACAAGATTACTGTGCCCAAAAACCTTGCCTGTCGTCAGCTCATGCGCATCAACTACCGCGGCGATGTGGCACGGCTCTATTGCAACGGAGAGCTCATTGCCGACAACTTCTACAATGGTCGTCCAATGCTCTATGGACTCTGGCGGCTGCCGACAGGTGTCACAGAACTGGAACTTCGCATCCTGCCCTTGCAAGCGAACATGCCCATCTATTTCCCACGCGAGGCAGACACCACGCCTGGAGAATCCATCATGAGCATCGAACTCGAATGCCAGAGTGGCGAGTAACAAGATAACCCCTAAAGCTTAATGAAAATTTTCCGCCGGTAGAGCACATAGCCTACCAGCCAATTGAGCATCACGAACGTGAAGGCATAGGCGAGCGATGCCCATTTGGGAGCGCTCACTGCAGAGTGGATGGTGTTGAAGAGCCATTCGCTGATGCCAAAATGTCCGAAGAGGATGGCCATCAGTTCGCTCAAGACATAGAGGAACAGAGGGTTCATGCCAAAGACAAGGAAGAAGAGCCTAGCGCCGTCGCCTCCTTTCTTGATGGAGCGGGGTGGGTTGGTCTTTTCTATTCTGATGATGAGTGCCAGCAACAGCATGGCCAGACCACAAGTGGCGAGCACAAACGTGGGACTCCAGATGCGTTTGTTCAATGGGAGCCAGATGACCAGCGCAAATCCCAAGACGGCAAGCCTGACACCATTGTCGACCATACGGAGCATTTTTGCATTCACATCCTTCTTGCTACAGATTATCTGTCCGCAAAGGAAGCCAATCATCGTGTGCGCGATGGCAGGGATGGTACTTACAAGGCCTTCAGGGTCGACGGGACTTTTATGATAGAGATGCTCATAGCCGAAGAGTCGCAAGTCGACTTGTGCCAGAATATTCGCAGCCGCATCCTCTGCATATCCGTTGCCCAAGACCACGATGACGGTATAGATGGCGAGCAGCGCGATGATGATGGGGAAAGCATATTTGTGCTTCACCGTGATGGCGAACAGCGAGACGGCCAGATAACACAGGGCGATGCGTTGCATGACAGCCCATATCCGCAGGTGGCCGAAGCAGAGCAGGTCGCCTTCGATGGCGTTGTCGAACCAGTTGATGCCTAGTCCGATGAGGAACAGCAGAATGCCACGTTTCAGTATCTTCCGCAACACGGCGGGCGTGGCCTGGAACTGTGTCTTCTTCAGCGAGAGATAGGTGGAGATTCCCATCATGAAGAGGAAGAAAGGGAACACGAGGTCGCAAACCGTCATGCCGTTCCATTCCACGTGGTGCAGTTGGCTGAACGATTCGCCATAACCGTTGTTCACCAATATCATCATCGCCACCGTCAGCCCTCGCATCACATCGAGCGACACCAGTCGTTTGTTCCCGTTTTTAGATGTTGCGTCCATCTTTGTCCTATCTTTTTTCTTTATTCTTTATTCTTTTTCATTTAGGGCTCTGCCCGCAGATATTTCTCGCATATTTCGCTTGCGATGCTGATGGCGTCGCCTTCAGGCTTAGAAGAATACGAGTTGTGTTGCAACGTCCAAGGCTCCTCCATCGCATACCAGTCAATCTTCACGTCTTGTTCGAGTGCGAGAGCGAAGAGTTCCGATTTGGTCAATCCTTTGTATTTCCCACTCCCCAACTTCTCGATGTCGGGCTTCGACTTGGCTTCCATCTGGTCGGTGAGCGCCTTGAAATAGGTAGCCCAGCGTTGGTGGTAGAAGTCTTTCAGAAGGCCCTGCCATTCCTTGTGGGCATAGTCGCGCAGCCCGCCTTTGTCGGCACACGTGCGGTTTCCCCAAGTGGTGATTTGCACGCGAGCGTTCCATTCGTAGAGGTCTTTCTCAGCAGGCGTGTTGCCCAGCGAGCGAGCCTGCTCTGTCCAGTGTCCGAGGCGGAACTCCGTGCGAGTGCCGAGCAGACGGTCTTGGTCGAGAATCATCTGCAGGAAACGCTCAGAGTCGCGACGGAACGGCTCTCTGCGGAACGACTTATAGTCGGCCATCGTCTGCTGGTATTGCACGCGGCCTTGGTCGGCAAGAGCCTGGCGGACAATGTCCACGAGGTCGTATTCGTAGTTGTTGTTGCCGCGATATTTCTCGGCCACGCTGGCAAAGAGCACAGCAGCACGGCGAGTGTCATCGGGGTCGTAGTAGTTCGACATCTTCGACCACGAACTCACCTGATAGTTGTTTTGCGACGGCCGTCCGCAAAAGATGCTCTCGTGAGGCCCTTGCTGGTTGTTGCCCGGCGGACAGTTGTAGATGCTGTTGGCCAGAATCGTCCACGCCTCTTCAATCGCTTTGTCGTGCGTGCCATAACGGGCGAAACAATAGTCGCGCAGCCACGCCTCCTTGAAGGAAGCCTCCTCCAAACCTCCCCCCGTAGGGGAGGCTTCTGAAGAAACTCTTGTTGTTGGAGTATTCAAATCCCCCCTCCCTACGGGGGAGGGGATGGGGGAAAGGCTACGGGTAGGCGAGCTTTGCTCGGGAATGAGGCTCCACGGCAGCTCGCTCATCAGCTCGAACATCACGGGATTGTTCTCCGAGCCTTCCATCGTGAAGCCGATGCCACGCAGGTGCTGTGCCTTCGGGTTGGTCTTCGTTTGCGCCCAGTTGCTCAGCAGTTGGTCCATGCGGCCGTGCAATCCCACGTTGCCGCCGAAGTTCTCGAGCATGCAGAACAGCCATTCGTGGTGCCCATATCCGCGGTCGTTTTGGAAGATGGAGGCAATGCCCCATTTCGGTCGGCACTCGGAGAACAAGTCAAGGATAAGCAAGTCTCCTTGAGGCAGATTGCCAATGACCTCTTCGCGCGGATTCTCCTCCCAACCTTGAATCACCCACGTGGCACCGGGATTCACCGCCTTCATCTCGCGCATGATGGCTTTCCCTGAGGCATCGAGGTCCACGCCCTCCGTGTTTCCGCCCTCGTGGAACGGGTCCATCGAATAGTAGTTGGCACGTCCGTAGAGCGCCGTGAGCTCCTTATAATATAAGGTGGCGATTTCATGGAAACGTTCATCGGTGGGTTGCAGGAATGCCGGACGTGTGTAGCCGTTCCACGTGCCGCCATCAGCCACGTTCAGTCCCAGCTTCTCTCGCGCGTTGTTCGGCACCATGCCGCTGTAGCCAGGCAGCACAGGCTCCATTCCCCATTCCTTCATCCGCTTCAGAATCTGCTTTTGCAACAATTCCTGCTGAGCGTACCACGAGTCGGGCAACGGGCCTCCCCATCCTTCCAAGTTGTTCATTTCCCACCAAGCCAAGAAGGCTGGGCCGGCAATAAACTGGTTCACCTCGTCCTTCGAATAGCCGAGCTTCAGCAGCATGTTCCGCCACACGCATTCTTCACCAACAACGGCCAGCGGCAGATTCACGCCGTGCAGCGCCATCCAGTCGATTTCCTGTTCCCAACGCTTCCAATCCCAGAACGCCATCGAGTACGAGAACGTGCAGTAGTTGAAATTGTAGCGAAGCGGCAGGGTGGTCTCCCTCCGCTCAGGCTTTTCGATGCGCGGCAGCTTGGCGGGAAGGGCAGCCTTCGGGTTGTTCCACGTGATGTGAATGCCGCAATAGTGTTTCAAGTACCAGTTCACGCCCGTAGCGATGCTCACCCACGAGTTGCCTTTCACCACAACTTTCCCCCCTTGCGACGAGAGTTCGAAGAAGTCCTTTTGTGCGTTCTCCTTGTCTTTTTTCTCGCTCAGCACGATCTTGAATTTCTTCGAAGCGCCTCGGTCGATGCGTTCCAGCAGGTCAGTCACAGGATTGGCCTCTGCGGCTATAGCCATCAGGCAGAAAACGATGGATAGAATGTTTCTCATGTGATGTATGTTTTTTATTTTCTGCAAAGATAGTGCAAATCGAAGACAATACAAAATAAAATCGCTTTTATTTTTATTGTTGAGATGCAGCCTATCTTCGACCGCAGGTCAAAAGTACAAAAAATAATAGTTGCATCCAATTTTTCGCCCCTCTGATGAGTAAAAATCTGTTAACAAAATAGACTATTTTTGTTTATCTTTCCCCCATTATCTTTTACATTTGTAAAGGACCAACAATGAGCCACCCATTTGTAGCTTTTGATCACACCATTGATTGCCTTAAATAGTGCCATTTCCCATCAATAATTCTCATCTCTTCAAAAAACCATTTGAGCATCTCATTTGTGGTCTTTTACCCCCGAAACGTCCCAACGTCCCACGTCCCATTGTCCCATTAAGGTCGTTTCGGATGTGCAGAGGGGCAAGAAATAAAAGTAACTATTATTATTATATATTATATTAATATATCTCTCCATTTTCGGCACCCATTGAAAAAAGTGGAAGGTGCTTAATGGGACATAGGACAATGGGACGTTTTCCAGACGAGGACTATATCTCCCAGACAGACATGATGAAAGTAAAGGATGGAGACTTTTTTGTTAACGACTGGTTGCGTAATCGAGATACGTTAGAGTACATAGTTATCTGGAGGAATGTATTTATTTTTAATTATCGATACAAGAACTTACTAGAAATAATTAGCTTATATTCTTATATGATTCTTTTTAAATACTATCACCAAAAACAAAGGTGACACATAATTTATTAAGTGTCACCTTTGAAATAACAGATATAAGATTTTTGTAATTATCAATCAGAAATTGTTATTCGATATTTAGGATTCCCATAAACCTCTTTTCCTTCATTGATGTTCTTTACTCTTTTTAAGAAACTTTTATATGCTTCAGCATCTTTTTCTCCACGAAGAATCTCCAAATTGCCTTTTGTTCTAAAATATAATTTCTTACCATTTATTTCTACTGTGAATGAAGAATCATATTTATCCATTCTGCAACTTATTTCATCTTCACTTAAATCCTTTAAATCTATCGTATAATGAAAGTCATAAAAGGTTGGTAATAATCCACCTAATTCCCCTATCATTCCTTGTCCTTTTCCATTAGCATCTGGAGTTGATAATATCATACAATTATTCTCGTTTTCATAGAAAATAACATCTTTAAAGGCTTTAGAGTAGTATGCCAATCGATTCTCTATGGCATTTCTTTGGGCCTCTGCTTTTCTTTCTGCAATTTCTTCTTCCGTCAGTGCCTTTGTAATAACATTTTGTGTTGTATGAGGTACAAATGCTTTTTTTTCAAGATTTGTTGTGATAGGTTTTTGCATACGATTCTTTTCATCACTACTACAACCTACCACTATCAGCAGAAAACAAGAGAACAATCTGAATAAAGGGGCTTTCATTTTGTTAAATCCCAAAATACTATTCTACAACTTCTGCCTTTATACTATCGTTTGCTTCTGGTTTCTCCGTTTCAGCTTTTTCCTTTTCTTTCTGCAGGGCAACGAACTCTTCATATTCTTTACCTGTGAAGGAACCATATTTATTAAGCATTACCGCCTTTGATGTGTTTTTGAATTTTATAGATGCGCTAACATCAACACCAGAGCCTACACTACCGTTATTTGGATTATATTGCCACAATTCTGGTTTGTTGGTTGTATACACATAAGATTCTCCAGGAGCTAAATCAACACCCTGCTCAACATTTTTAGTAGATAATGGGGATCCTGTATCTCTTCGAAAATATGAAATTTCAACGAAATAGTCTGCCCCTTTTACAGGATTCTCACCATAATTTGATACTGTTGTGTCAAAACGCATGTACCAACCTGTATTATCCCGTCCCCATCTATAATAACCCCCATTTGCGGACAAGTTTCCATTTGCTGCTGACGGATACATTAATTGTAAGTATGAAGCAAATTCTCCTTCATCACTGAACATTTGGCCAACCGTCATATCCGACATTTGTTTAACAGGAAAACCTGTCTTGGCTGCGAGATCATAACATGTAGAATCCAATTTTAATACATTATAAGAGTCGCTTATTGTTATGCCAGCACTATCAATAATGCAAACAAGAGTTTGTTTGTCATTTATTCTAGCTAGATACACACTATCCTTTTCGTCAAACTCCACTTTCATTCCATCAATTTTAATAGTGTCAGGCAATTGAAGATTCGTGAAATTTCTGATGTTAGGATACATCTCAAAAATTGTTACTTTGTCCTTAGAGTTAACACCCTCTACAAATTGGTTAACAACATCCTTTACTTTGCTAACATTTTCATCACACGATGAAAGTAACATGGCCACAAAGGCTACACAGAATAATTTTACAAGTTTTTTCATAATCATGATATTTTAGTAATAATAAATTTATTTATACAAAAATATGTGTTTTTTTCTTATCATCCAAACATATAATATTTTTTTTTCTTTTTTTAACGTGATTTCCACATCAAAAGAAGAATGTTTATACTCTATATCCAACTTATTACATTAACGAAAATTATGTCTTTTCATGTGCATACCCCACATTTTTTTTGTACCTTTGCATGTCGAATAAACTAAACTATGACGCGGACGTAGGTTTGCGAATGGGAGAATTGGGAAAGGAATGGCTTATATAGGCGAATTGATTTCGTTGGGAGTGGCTTTCTTGTGGACAATATCGGCATTGTCGGGCGAGGTGGCCAGCCGCCGCTTGGGCGTATTCGTGATGAACGTCTGGCGCATGGCGTTTGCATTGTGTTTCTCGGCGTTGCTGATAGGTTTCGGGACGGGTTATTTCTTTCCTGCCTATGCGAGTGGCGAGGCGTGGATGTGGCTGTTGCTGAGTGGCGTGGTGGGCTATTTCTTTGGCGACTGGTGCCTGTTCAACAGTTATCTGACCATTGGCTCTCGATACGGCCAGCTTTTCATGACGCTGGCTCCGGCTTTCGCGGCCTTCTCGGCTTGGACGATGCTGGGGCAGACGCTCAACGGGCAAAGCCTGTTGGCGATGGCGGTCACGATGACGGGAATTGGCATCTCGGTGTTGGGGCGCGGAGAGGGGCACAAGCTCTCGCTGAACTTGCCCGCAAAGGGCGTGCTCTTCGGGCTCGGCGCGGCATTGGGACAGGGCGTGGGGCTGGTGCTCAGCAAGATAGGGTTGGACTGTTATGAAGCCAGCGTGCCGGCCGACGTGTTGCCACAAATGGAGGGTTACCTGCCTTTCGGTAGCAACCTGATTCGTTGTGTGGCGGGGTTGGTTTGCTTTTCCGCTTGGCTGATGGTGATGAACTGGCGCCGCCCTGTCGAGCAACGTCAAACCTTGCGTGCGAGTTTGTCCGACCGGAAAGGTTTTCTGGCCATGCTTGTGCTGGTGGTGAGCGGTCCGTTCTTGGGTGTGGGATTCTCGCTGATGGCCGTCCAGTATACAGCTGCAGGCATTGCCTCGACGCTGATGGCCACTACGCCGATTATCATCCTTCTGCCGTCGTGGTGGCTTTTCGGCCAGCGCATCACGTTGCGCAACGTCTTAGGTGCGGTGATATCGGTGGTGGGCGTATCGCTGTTCTTTGTGTAGAAGGAGTTTGGGAGTTTGGGAGTTTGGGAGTTTGGACAATGTCCCTTTAAGCCCATTTACTTCTCTTTAAACGCTTTACGCCTTTCCTTTTCCATATGCAAAGATGATGAAAAAACGCGATAGGTGCGTTAATCTTCGCAAATGTTGGGGGAATGTCGTTGTTTTTTTGTACTTTTGCCCTAACGATGTTTCTTTTGAATGATAAACTGAAAACAAAATACTATGAATGTTGACAAGATTAAAGATGCGGTGATGCGCCAACCGGGACTGTCGAATGCGTTGGGAATGGAGTTTATTTCCACTCCCGAGCCCGACACTTGCATGGCGCGTATGCATGTTGACGAACGCAATCGCCAACCGTTTGGCTTCCTCAGCGGTGGTGCCTCGCTGGCGTTGGCTGAGAACTTGGCTGGCGTGGGGTCGATGGCGCTCTGCCCGGGCAAAATCAGCGTGGGCATCAACGTGAGCGGCAGTCATGTGAAAGCCGTGATGGAAGGCTGCACGGTGACGGCCTATGCCCGTCTGTTGCACAAAGGCCGCACGCTGCACCAGTGGCATATCGAAATAAAAAACGAGGAGGGAGAGCTGATTTCCACCGTTCAGGTGACGAACTATGTGATTGGTAGGAAGACGAAGAACGAGGAATGAGCATGAAGGTTTTTGCTTGTTATCGGATGCCCTATGCCGACGAGTTTGTGCGGGTGGAGCAACGTGACGGAGCAGCATGCCAGCTGGCTTCGCCGGTGGAGCTTGACGGGCGTGAGGGCTTTGTGGTAGCACCTTTCGTTGTTTCGGCCGATTGTCCGCTTCTGCTCATTCGCCCCGATATCCTGACCCGTCATCGGGTGGATGAAGAACTGGGAAACGAGGAAGGAGGAACGAGGAAGGAGGAACGCAGGAAAAGGCAACTGAGTAGGGAGGAGCGTGCCAGCTATCACGACAGTTTCGAGCTGTTCCATCGCGAATTGCAGAAGGGACAGTTCCGCAAGATTGTCTTGGCACGCCGAAGCAAGGAAACGTTTGGCGAGGATGTGGATGCTGAGCAACTCTTCCTGAAGGCTTGTAAGTCCTATCCGCGCATGTTTGTCGCCCTTGTGAGCACACCCGAGAGCGGCACGTGGTTGATGGCGACTCCTGAAGTGTTGGTGGAAGAGAGAGAGGAGAGAGGAGAGAGGAGAGAGGAGAAAGGAAAAACCACATTCCACACGATGGCTTTGGCTGGAACGATGGCGTTGCACGGCCGCCACTTGACGTTCGACACGCCTCCCGGAACTGCCACCCGAAACACGCCTGCCGCCACTCCCGAATGGGGACAGAAACTGGGGTGGACAGACAAGAATATAGAAGAGCAACGCTTCGTGGCGACTTACATCTTAGAACGGCTGAAACAGTTGGCTGACGACATCGAGGAGCAAGGGCCGCGCACGGTGCGTGCTGGCAATCTGGTGCATCTGCGCAGCGATTTCCTCTTCACCCTTCGCGAAGGAAAAGGGCTTGGTGCGTTGCTCGAGGCATTACATCCCACGCCAGCAGTGTGTGGCGTTCCGAAAGATGTGGCGCTGGACTTCATCCTCAAAAACGAACCTTCGCCGCGCCGCTACTACAGCGGTTTCTGCGGTCCGTTGAATCTCCATACTTCAGCCGATGAACAAGCCGCTGCCGACACCTCGCTCTTCGTGTCGCTCAGGTGTATGCAGATTGACGGTCGTACGTGCATGCTCTATGCGGGAGGCGGACTGCTGAAGGAGAGCGAGGAACAACAGGAATGGGAGGAGACAGAGGCTAAGATGCAGACCATGCGCAGCCTGTTTTAATTTACAATTTAATCATTGAATGGCTTATAGTAATAAAAATAATGTGAACACACTGACGGCATTGCTCGTGGCTCACGGCGTGCAGAATTCGGTGTGCTGTCCGGGAAGTCGTAATGCGCCGATTGTGCACAATCTCAACGAGTGCCCTGATATCGAGTGCTATCCCGTTACTGATGAGCGCTCGGCAGGTTTCTATGCGCTGGGAATGGCACAAAGTCTGGGCGAACCTGTTGCCGTCTGCGTCACCAGTGGGACGGCGCTGCTCAACCTTGCCCCTGCCGTTGCCGAGGCTTTCTATCAGCATGTGCCGTTGGTGGTGATATCAGCCGACCGCCCTCCGCAATGGATTGACCAACTCGACGGGCAGACGCTTCCTCAGACCGATGCCCTCGGGCGCTTTGTCCGCAAGGCTGTCACGCTGCCCGAACCTCTTGACTCGGAGCAGCGGTGGTGGTGCAACCGGTTGGTGAATGAGGCGTTGCTGGCGGCTCGGGCTCATGGTGGCGGTCCGGTGCACATCAATGTTCCGCTGTCGGAACCGTTGTATGGTTTCACCGAGAAGTCATTGCCTGAGGAGCGCACGATTGCGATGGCGCACTCGCGGAACGACAAGCGGCAGATGGACGATTGCGTGAGCGGTATCCTTCATGCGAAAAGGCCTCTCATCGTTGTGGGGCAAGTGGCTGAAGGGAAACTGATGGCCGACGACTTCCGTTTCATCTCGGGCTTCGCCGTCGTGCTGAACGAGGCATTGAGCATCGGGTGTGGTGCTTGTCATTTCGATGAGTTGCTGTCCAGGGAGAATTTGCCTGCCGGCTTGACACCCGACTTTGTGCTTTACTTGGGCGGCGTGCTGGTGAGCAAGCGCCTGAAGGCGTTCCTCCGCCGTTTGCCCGATGATGTGCCCGTGTGGGCGGTAAGCGAAGACGGCAGCGTGCGCGACACGTTCATGCGGCTCGCGGGCGTCGTCGAAGGTCATCCCGCCGACGTGCTTGCCGATATCGGGGAAGCCATCGGGAAGATGGGGCGGCGTACATCTGCCACCTCCGCCTATTTCGACCTTTGGGACGAGATGCTGGCAGAGGTCGATGAGCAAGTGGAGGCTTTCTCTCCCGACTATTCGCAGATGGCTGCCGTGAATGAGTTGGAAAGCCAGCTCGACAGCCGGTGCATCACGCATTATGCCAACAGCATGTCCGTCCGACTGGGCAACATCTATGCGCAGCATTACGTTTGGTGCAACCGCGGCGTGAACGGCATCGAGGGTTCGCTCTCCACCGCTGCCGGCTTCTCGCTCTCCACCACCGAAAACGTGTTCTGCGTCCTCGGCGACCTGAGCTTCTTCTACGATTCAAATGCGCTGTGGCAAGACGATTTGCGCGACAACCTCCGCATCCTCTTGCTCAACAACGGTGGCGGTGGCATCTTCGAGAAGTTCAAGGGCTTGGAGGGCAGTGCGGCGCGCGAGCGTTTCGTGATGGCGAAACACCATGCCACGGCTGCAGGCATCTGCCAGAGCTATGGCGTCCACTATTGCGCCGCCCACGACATGAAGGAAATGAGAGAAGGCGTCGACTGGCTGGTGAACGGCATGGTGGATGTGGAGCGTCCGCTGCTCTTGGAGGTGTTCACCGACTCGGCCGAGGATATGCGCGTGCTGAAAGAATACTTTGCGGGCTTCGCCCAAGATTGATAATTGACAATTGATAATTGACAATATGGAAAGAAACTGGAAAAAGATTGAAGGATTCGACTTCAAGGAGATCCTTTTTGAAGAGTGGCATCACATTGCGAAGATCACCATCAACCGCGAGCGCTATCGCAATGCGTTCACCCCGCTCACGACGTGGGAGATGTCGCAGGCTTTCAACTATTGCCGCGACTGCTTGGACATCCGTGTCGTACTGCTCACAGGTGCTGGCGACAAGGCTTTCTGCGCCGGTGGCGACATGCATGTGAAAGGTCGTGGCGGCTATGTCGACGGACAGGGTGTGCCGCGCCTCAGCGTGCTCGATGTGCAGATGCAGATACGCCGTCTGCCCAAGCCTGTCATCGCGATGGTCAACGGCTATGCCATCGGTGGCGGTCATGTGCTGCATGTTGTCTGCGACCTCTCCATTTGTTCCGAGAATGCAATCTTTGGGCAGACAGGACCGAAGGTGGGTTCGTTCGATGCCGGCTTTGGGTCGAGCTACCTTGCACGGATTGTCGGTCAGAAGAAGGCGCGCGAGATATGGTTCCTCTGTCGTCAGTACAGTGCCGAGGAGGCTCTGCAGATGGGTTTGGTGAACAAGGTAGTGCCGCTCGAACGACTCGAAGACGAGTGCGTGGAGTGGGCAGAGACGATGATGGAACGCTCGCCGCTCGCGCTGCGCATGATCAAGGCAGGCCTCAATGCCGAGCTCGACGGCCAGGCTGGCATACAGGAGTTGGCGGGCGATGCCACGATGCTCTACTATTGCTTGGACGAGGCACAGGAGGGAGGCCGCGCGTTCTTGGAGAAGCGCAAGCCCGACTTCGACAAATACCCTAAGTTTCCATAAAGGGAGATAGAGGTAAAGGCCAGAAAATAAGGGGCAAGAGATTACCCTTCGCAGACGGATACCCCAATCATCCAAGACTATCCTCTAACCTCTAACCTCTTGCCCCTTGCCCCTTGCCCCTTGCCCCTTACTCCTTGCCCCTTTAATTATTTAATTTCTTAATATTTTAATCTTCCCAATGCTTCACTACGAACTGACCAAGCGAGTTTTCCATTTCCGCCGTCCTGCCGGCACGTCGCGCGGTGTCTATCTGACGCGGACGAGCTGGTTCGTGCGTCTCACCTGCGATACCTCCCAAAGGGGAATGCTGGGGGATGGCGTTGGCGAGTGTGCTCCGCTCCCCGATTTGTCGTGCGACGCCATGCCCGACGACGAGTACGAACGCACGCTCAGGGCGATGTGCGAGCGATATGTGGAGACAGGAGAGATTCCCTACGAGGCATTGCGCCCCTATCCCTCCATGCTTTTCGGCTTGGAGACCGCCCACGCCCAGATGCTCGGCCTTCCTCCCTTCGACGGGGCTACGCCGTTCTCGCGTGGCGAGGAGGGCATCCCCATCAACGGACTGGTGTGGATGGGTACGTTTGAAGAGATGTATGCGCGTGTAGTGGAGAAACTTGATGCAGGTTTCCATTGCGTGAAGCTGAAGATTGGAGCCATCGACTGGTCGCGTGAGCTGCAGCTCATCCGTTTCGTGCGCGAGCGTTTCAGCCGCGACGAGGTCGAACTGCGTCTCGATGCCAACGGCGGATTCACCACTGATGTGGCGTTGCAGCGTTTGGAGGAGCTGGCGAAATATGACATCCACTCCATCGAGCAGCCCATCGCCGTCCGCCAGTGGTCAGCGCTGCGTGAGCTCTGCGATGCGCGTCTGGTGCCTATTGCCCTCGATGAGGAGCTCATTGGCGTGAACGATGTGGAGGAGAAGGCTCGTCTGCTCGATGCCATTCGTCCGCAGTATATCATCCTGAAGCCGTCGTTGCATGGTGGCATGCGCGGGTGCATGGAGTGGATTAGTCTGGCGCGCGAGCGTGGCATCGGCTCGTGGATGACTTCGGCGCTTGAGAGCAATGTCGGCTTGCGTGCCATCAGCCTCTTTGCTGCGCAGGTGTATGATAATAGAGAAGAGAGGAGAGAGGAGAGAGGAGAGAGTATTGTTCACAGCCCTATGCCGCAAGGACTGGGCACTGGCCAACTCTTTACTGATAACATCCCAATGGGGTTGCAAGTGAGGGGCGAACGACTATGGATGTCAGAACCGCCAATGCAGTTGTAGTTGTAGGTCGGTTTGTGACGAGTGGTCAATTTGTTGCAAACCGCTGCTGATGTGGTCGCGGTCGAAATAGTTGGTGGTGGCGAGTTTTGCCCTGAGCATCAATGCTTTGGAGAGTGCGATGTCGGCAAAGAGCGTATGGCGGATGCCGTGCCCGTAGAGCATAGGTGCCGCGAACGTGTATCGCATGTCGGGCTCTTGCAGATAGAGTCGGCTGTCGTAGTCGTCGGTATTGAAATAGGCTAGTCCGGCATTGAGCGTGGCATTCCTCCATTTATAGGCAATGTTTTGACTGACGAGAATTCCAAACGAGCTTTGCGGCGCATAGGCTTTCACGATGTGCAGTTGTGACTTCAGGTTCCAGCGCGCAGCGTCTATAGCCATTTGCAGGCGGGCACGGTGCTCGGTGATGTTGACGAGGGCAGTTTTGTCCTCGTTGTTTTTTTCGCGTATGTGGAGCCGATAACGAGCCGTTAAGTTCACTCCGCCTTGTTGCCACACGGCAGAGAAATGCCCGTCGAAGGCATGCGAGGGGTGGTCGGTGAGGTAACGTGCCCATGGGAAATGAGCGTAGTCGGCGTATGCCATGAGGCTCAGCTGTCGCGTGGCGTTCCATTTCGCACCGAAGTAGAGTCCGCTTTCGTTTTGAATGGCAGTTCCTTCGCTGAACGATTGGGCGTGTAGGGCTACATAGCGGTAGCTGTAGAAGCGTTGCAAAGCCATCAACGTTAGGTCTTGGTGCGTCTTCAGCGTGAGCATGTTGAGTGTCGCCAAAGCCAGGTTGTCCCCGTCAGGTCCCGATGCAGGGCTCACCGCCGTCTCACCGCTCAGTCCCCACATCCTTCCGCGATAGCCGTAGCCGACGCTGGCATTCCAGAAGTGCGTCCCCCGTGCCTGGTATCGGCGGAAGAGAGCCTGCGTGTCGGGGCGCAGCGCATGTGAGAACCCGCCATAGAGGGCGTTGACCGATGCGCTCAGCCTTCTGCCTCTATACGTGATGCTGCCTCCTCCCATGGCTTCCGTGGCATTGTTTTTCCGGTTCATCTCGCTGGGCGTGCGGTGGTAGCCCGTCTTCAGCAGCGTCTTGATGAAAGTCTCCGTCTGCCCGTTGCTTAGTTCAGTGCTGTCGAGTGTGGCATCAATGTTTCGATACGACGCGAAGACCGTCATGTCCACGTGGCGCGAGAGCGCGATGGTAGCGCCCACGCCATGCAGATAGTCAGCATCCATGCGCGAGGAGTGGCCGCGCAGACGGGTGTCGGTACGTCCCAAGTGGGAAAGCGTCATCAGTTTGCCGAAGGAAATGTCGCCACCCATGATGAGGCCTTGCCCCATGCGCAGCCGATAGCGCCCAGCCACCGCCCTCTTCACGCGTCCCATCTTTGCCGCCTCCACATAGGCGGTAAAGTAGTCGTACCCCCATCCGTTGCGGTTGGCGAAGAAGGGCTCTCCCGCGTCTTGCGAAGCCACGAACCCAGCTTTGAGTTGTGGCCCTGCGGTGAGTGTGTAGCGCAGCGAGTGGCGGTAAGGGTAGCCGAGGTATCCGTTTTTGTCGCCCCGCCGCTCGTAGAAGGGGATGGCTCCCGTCAGCGTGAGTTGGCTCTTGCTGCGCGTCAGCAATTCTTTTAGTGAGGGTGTGCGTCCTTCGGCCGCATCGCCGATGTATACAAACTGCAGCAGCAACTTGCGCGTCTGCGCATCCATCGACTCAATCATGGCGAGCTCCATCAAGCTGCGCAAGGGGGCGTAACGCCAAACGTATTCGCAGATGTCCTCCACCTGCTGTTCCGAGAGGAAAGGCAGGGCGGCCAAGTCCTCACGCGTGGCCGAGTTCAGGTCAATCTTCTGCTCGGCGAGGGCGGCAAGGTCTTCGTAGAGGGCTTCCCACGATGCACTCTCCACCTCGTCGATGCCGATTGTAGCCTCGACGAACTGCTCTATCGCACCAGTTTTCACGCTATCGCCATCGGTTTGTGCGTCAAGGCTGGCGGGCATAGCGAGGAAGGCGGTGCAGAGCAAAAGCAAAGAGAGGGCATGCGCTTTCATTCGTGTTTTTGATGATGGTGGCTTTATGTATGCAAAAATAACGTTTTTATGTGAACGAAGCAAATCTTTTGCAAAAGAAATTGCTTTTTTAGGAAGAACATTTTGGGCTGTAGGGTTATAGGGCTATGCCCGCAGTCTTCAAGGTTTTCCATAAACAAAAATGCCGCCCCTCGGCAACGGTTGCATTGCTTCGGGGCGACGGGATAGGAGGGCGTTGGGGTGTTTAGACTTCACCAGCACCGTAGACGTAGGGCTGCGTGGGTGTGTCGTAGCTGAAGATTTCTTCGGGTTTGAAGAATCGTGCGAGCTCGATGGCTGCGTTGGATGTGGAGTCGCTGGCGTGCACGATATTCTGCTGATTGGACATAGAGTAGTCGCCACGGATGGTGCCGGGGGCTGCTTCGCGTCCGTTGGTGGAGCCTGTCATGGTGCGCACGACCTGCACGGCGTCGAGGCCGGCGACGGCGAGCGCCACGATGGGCGATGCCATCATCGAGGCGGCGAGAGAGGGGAAGAAGGGACGGTCGGCGAGGTGGGCATAGTGCTCACGCAGGATGGGTTCGTCGAGTTGCATCATCTTGATGCCGGCGATGCGGAGTCCGCGGCGTTCGAAACGTTGGATGATTTCTCCGATGAGCTGCCGTTGCACGCAGCTGGGTTTGAGTAGAACGAGGGTTGTTTCCATGTTGTTGATTGATTTATAATGATTAATAATCTGTTGATTCAAAACCCTTTTACTTTTTTACCTCTTTACCTTTTTACCTTTTCACCTTTTCACCTGTACTCCGTGATGGGCAGTAGGCTGTTGAGCTGGAGGCGGAAGTGGTCGAAGGGTTCGTAGGGTAGGGTGACGAGTTGGCCGGTCCACGTCTTGACAGCGATGGTCTGCAGGGCGGGGACGATGCGTTGGTGCAGGTCGAGGATGGTGATGGAGGGGTAGGGCATGTCGTTCCAGAGGGCGAACATGCCGCCTTGGATTTGCGGGTCTTGCTCGGTGAAGCGTACGTTTCCGATGACGGCGGGCGTCCAGTTGTCGTAGAGTCGACGGCAGTTGAGGAAGTCTTGGTAGTAGCCCGCTTTGGGCACGATGTAGACGAGGCCGTCGGGGATGGAGACGAGCTGGTAGCCGATGCGTCGCATGGAGTCGGGCTCGGCATAGCCGTTGTACCAAGCGTTCATGAGCACTCCCTCGTGGCGCACAGGTGTCTGTCCTTTGGCATGGGTGAGCGCTCCCCAAAGCATGGGCTGCTTGCCATAGCTCTGGACGAGGGCGAGATAGTGGTCGGTGTAGGCACGGAACTGTTCCACCACCTCTTGCTTGGCGTTGGAGTATTCGTCGGTGCCGATGTTGACGCGCGGCCCACGGAAGACGGGGGCGGGTCCCGACAGGTATTCGGCAAAGAGGGCGTCCATGAAGGTGTAGACGTCGGGATTGGAGAGGTCGAAGTGGTCCATGCCATAGTCTTTGGACGCGAGCGACGGACGATAGTGGGTGAAGGCGAGGGAGTGGGCGGGCGAGTCGATCTCGGGGATGATCTCGACGCCGTTGGCCTCGGCAAACTGTTGCAGTTGGATGAACTCGTTCTTGGTATAGCTGCCGTCGGTGGCGGTGAGGCCGGGGTAGGTGTCGCACTGCAGTCGGAAGGCGGCGTAGGTCTTGTTCCAGTCGTTGTCGAAGTATTTGGGCCAGCTGTTGTCGTTGAGGTGGAGTTGGAGAGTGTTCATCTTGAAGAGCCCCATGAGCTTGACCAGCTGTCGCAGATAGGTCATGGGGATGTATTTGCGTCCGGCGTCAAGGAGCATTCCGCGCAGAGGATATTGGGGTGTGTCGACGATGGTGCCTCGCGGCAAGGAGCGTTGGACGGCCAAGAGTTGCAGCAGCGTGCGCGTGGCCCAGAAGGCTCCACGCGTGGACGGGGCGGCGACGGTGGCTTGCTCGGCGATGCTGATTTGGTAGGCTTCGTCGTTGGTGGAGAGCTGGGTGTCGAGGGTGAGGACGATGTCGCCGCGCTGAGGCTTGCCAGAGACGACGTGCATCTTCAGCCCCAGAAGCGACAGGCAGTCATCGGCGAAGAGCTGTGCGGTGGCGCGCAGTTGTTTGGACTTCACGACGATGCGACGGCTCGGAAACAGATGGCCCTCGGCGGCGGTCCACGACGTGACTTCGGGAATGATGAAGGGTTTGCTGCCGAAGCTTCCCACCTCGTCCCGTTCCGTGGTGAGAGTGCCTACTGCTGACAGATGGAGGGGAAGGGCGGCTATGAATAGAAGGAGCAGGAATAGTTTTCTCATGATATGGGCATTTTACTTTGCAAATATACTAAAAAATGTCGTTTGTCGCAACAATTGGCAAAATAATGATGATGAAATGGCATTTTTTTTATACTTTTGTATTTGTATGATGAGCTTAGATGAATTTCTTGCCGAATGGAACAACGGTTCAGATCGGTTGTTGGTGCACACGAGTGGCTCGACGGGCGCTCCGAAGCCGCTGTGGGTGGAGAAGCGGCGCATGGAGGCGTCGGCACGTATGACGTGCGACTTTCTGAGCTTGCGCGAAGGCGACAGGGCGCTGCTCTGCCTGCCTCTCGACTATATCGCCGGAAAGATGATGGTGGTGCGCTCGCTGGTGCGCAGGCTGGAGCTCATCAGCGTGGAGCCGAGTGGGCATCCCTTGAAAGACTCTCTCCTCTATGATAATCTTTCCTTCGCGGCGATGGTGCCGCTGCAGGTGTGGAATTCGCTGCAGGTGCCTGAGGAGCGCGAGCGGCTGATGGGCATCCGACATCTGATTATCGGCGGCGGACCCATTGATGACGCGCTGGCAGAGGCGCTGAAGGATTTCCCGAATGCCGTGTGGAGCACGTATGGAATGACGGAAACGCTGTCGCACGTGGCGCTGCGCCGGCTCAACGGCAGCGGCCGCAGCGAGTGGTACACACCGTTCGAGGGGGTGGAGGTTGCGGTGAACGAAGAGGGGTGCCTCGTGATTGACGCGCCGCATGTGTGCGACGGAACTTTGACCACCAACGACATTGCCGAGCTGCAGACCAGGGGCGGAAAGACGGTTTTCCGCATTCTGGGGCGACGCGACAACGTGATTTGCTCGGGAGGCATCAAGATACAGGTGGAGGAGGTGGAGCGGCTCTTGGCGCGCCATTTGGATGCGGAGTTCGTCATCACGAAACGGAGCGATGAGAAGTTCGGCGAGTGCGTGGTGATGCTCACTGAGGGCGACGTGGAAGAGTGCCGTCGCATCTGCAGCGAGAGGCTTCCCAAGCATTGGCAGCCCCGCCACTATCTGCATGTGGACAGCATCCCGAAGACGGAGACGGGGAAGCCGTCGCGCATTCTTGCCGAGCGAATGGCAAGCGCCCAGTGAGGCGTCACCTCGTTGGTACTTCTATCTTCTGACGCCTGCACATGTAACATGTAAGGCCGTCAGGTGGTGTGTGTAGCGGCATCAGGTGGATGGTGTGACGGCCTCAGATGAGGCAAGTGCCGTTTTTTTATTGATAAAAAAAGGCCGGCGCGCTTCGCCGACCTTACCTGAAACTCTAAATTAACTAACTTATATAAGGAAAATACGATTCGATTTTGAAGCAGGAGAGTCTATCTCTTGCAGGGCGACTCGTTCATGAAGAGGTAGGACGGTTTGTAGCCGCCCCAGTCCACGACAATCTTCTCGAAGACGATGCCCGGGTGTTTGGGTTGCAGTGTCAACTCGTGGTCCGAACCCTCGCCAACGGGCACTTCCACCACCTTTTCGACGATGCGGCGTGCCACAGCGGGATAGTAGTCGGAGTACATGTAGGGCTGACGGTCGACGAGCGTCTTGTTGAAGTTGATGACCTGAGACTCCTTGCCGTCGATACTGACTGCACACTCGTGGCCGCCCACATTCTGGAAGTCGAGGGTGGATTTCACCACGACGTGCACCTTGACCGTCTTGGGAGCGTCGGCAGGCAGCGTGAAGCGATAGGTGAGCGAAGCATTGCCCACGGGCTTCGTGTAGGGCGTCAGGGCGACGGCGCTGCGTGTGCGGCCGTAGTAGGGATAGATGCTCCAGGCGGTGCCCTCGGCGGCTGTGGCACTGTAGAAGTGCTCGGCCTCGATGGAGACGTAGCCGTTGTCGTGGGAGAAACTGTAGCCGCCCACTGCTCCGTCAGTTTCGACGAGCGACGTGCGCGGTTGGGTGTCGGCACGGAAGTTGTCGTTCCAGTTGCGGTAGCCGATGTGCTTCTGCGTCATCATTCCATTCCACTTGCCTCCGGCGATCTCGTGATTGTAAGCAGCACAGAGCAGCGAGTCGCGACGGAAGGTTTGTGCCACGCGCTGTGCCCACATGTTGGCATCAGGATTCTTGCGGGCAGAGAGATACTGGTTCATGGCCTGTGCGTAGTACATATCGTAGAGATTGGCCATCGCCTGCACGGGGAAGAGCACCAGCTGGCGATAGAAGTCGCGGGCCTCGGCGGGAATGTCGTCGTAGAGGCGCAGTGCGCGGAGCTCCAGCCGCTGGTAGTCGTCGGCCACCTGCCGCCATTCGCCCGACTCCACGTTATAGGTGTGTGCGTCGAGCATCTCGGGTGTCACGCGAGCCATGTATTGGCAGTTGCGGTTGTAGATGTCGGCGGCTTCCTCGGCAACGGTGTCGCTGAATACGGAACGGAAGAAGCGCAGGGTGTGGTCGGTGACGTTCTGCAGGGTGTACTCCTTCGGGTTCCACGCCATGTCCATGAACAACTGGATGGGGTATTCCATGGGCTTGAGGTCGCCCACGTTGAGAATCCACATGCGCTGGATGCCGAAGTCGTAGGCCAGCGACAGCTGCTCGAACATCTGCTGCGTCTGCGTGACGTTCAACCATTTCGAATTGCGGGGAGCGCCCACGTAGTCGACGTGGTAGTAGATGCCCCATCCGCCCTTGCGACTGCGCTCGGCAGCGGTGGGCACCCGTCGGATGTCGCCCCAGTTGTCGTCGCTGATGAGAATCATGACGTCGTCGGGCACGCGGAGTCCGGCGTCGTAGTAGTCTTGCACCTCCTTGTAAAGCGCCCACACCTGGGTGGTCTTCTCGGCAGGCTTACCTGTCACTTCCTTGATGATGCGGCGCTGGTTTTCGATGATGCTCTCCATGAGCTTCGTGTCGGCCGTCTCGCTCATGGCTTCGTCGCCGTCGCCACGCATGCCAATCGTCACGATGTCGTCGGTGCCGTTCATGCGTTCGATGCCCTCGCGGAAGAAGCGGTCAAGATTGGCCTTGTTCGTCTGGTAGTTCCAGGCTCCCCACTCGTTGCGATGGCGTGCATACTCCTGATGGTTGCGGGCCATGGGCTCGTGGTGGGAAGTGCCCATAATCACGCCCATCGCGTCGGCCGTCTTCAGGTTCTCGGGGTCGTCGGCATAGAAAGCCCAACCCCACATGGCGGGCCACATGAAGTTGCCCTTCAGACGCAGAATCAGCTCGAAGACCTTCTCGTAGAAACGATGGTCGCCGTAGTCGGTTCCGAAGGTGTTCTTCACCCATGACGTGAGGCACGGAGCCTCGTCGTTGAGGAAGATGCCGCGGTAGCGCACGCTGGGTTCGCCGTCGGTATATTCACCTTTCTTTATATATACGTTCTCGTGTTTCTCTGTCGGCACGTCAGCCCAATAATACCAAGGCGAAACGCCCATCTGCCTCGACAGCTCGTAGATGCCGAAGACGGTGCCTCGCTTGTCGCTGCCGGCAATGACAATTTGGTCGCCAATCGTCTTGATGATGTACTTCTCGGTTTTGCCTTTCAAGTCGCGAAGCTCACCCTTTTTCACCCACTGGTCGATTTGCTTGTTCACACCGACGGTGCCTACAATGATTTGTTTGTTGGCCGAAGGATGCTGTGCGCTGACGAACACGCGCTGGAAATCCTGAAGCAGATTGGCAACAGCGAGCTGCACGCAGCTATGCTCCTTGGTGTCGAACGCCACGCCCGCGTCTTTCAGCGAGAGTGCGTCGGCCGAAGTCTGAAACACAACGAACTGCTCAGCAGCACTCATTCCCCGGACCAACGTTAGTAGAAGGAATAATATCCAAGTTTTTTTCATGTTTGTTTTCGTATTTCTCAATCAGAAATCGATGAAAGACACCAGCCACTGACCTATGGAGTGGCTGGTGTTGAAATGCAATAACTTATTAATTTCTGTAAGCAGGATTCTGGTAGGCTTTCTTTGCCTCGTCGTCCATTTCCATGCCATCCAACTGTCCCTGTGGGATTGGACGGAGGTAGTAACCGACGGGGATGTCGCGCCTGAAGGTCTGCAAATCCTTGTCGGTAGGATTGCTGCCAGCGATGCGATAGGTTCCAGCACGCTCTGCCCACTTCTGGGTGCGCACGAGGTCGAACCAGCGGTAGCCCTCGCCCCAGAACTCACGGCTACGCTCGTCGAGGATGTAGTCGATGGTGATGGTTTCTGGCGTGGCAGCCAACATGGCGGCGCTGTTATCAATCGGCTGGTCTAATTTGACGTTGTCGTTCTGGCTGAAGTTCTGCTTACCGGCACGGGCGCGAAGCACGTTCACGAGCTTCTTGGCATCGTCGTTCTTACCCAGTTTCACAGCAGCCTCGGCAGCAATGAGATAGAACTCGGAGAACTTGGCAATGTTCCAAGGACGTGGGCTACCACCGTTCACCTTCGAACCCAGACCACCATTGTTGTCGGTGCGATAGATGCCAATCTTCCAGTTGATGGGATACTTCTTGCGGCTGATATGGTTCACAGCTACTACGAAGTCGGGACGACCTGCCATCTCGCCGAAGCCGAGTTTGCCGTCAGCACCGGTGTAGTTGATCTTGCTGTCCTCGCTCTCGGGAACCCAGCTGAAGTAAACGTCGCCATGCTTGACTTGCTGACCGTTTGCACCTTGTACAAACATGATGGATGCGTTGTCTCCACCTGCCTTCTGCCAGTTGGTGTGATAGCGCAGGGTGAAAGTTGCGTCGTAGCGAGAGTCGATAGCTTTCACAGCATCTTCCCATACGCCACCTTCCATGAAGTTGTCAGCAATAGGAGCCATACGTGTCCAAGGACGGCCCAGAGCCTGCACAGCCTCGCGCTGGACGGGGTTCAGGGTTATATCCTTACCTTCCTTATCCTTGGCTTTGGCAATCATCTCGGTGTAGTTCCAAGTCTCCATCCAGTAGGCGAAGTTCTCAGGTGAACCACCGCCTCCCCATCCGTAGCCGGCGCCACCATTTCCATACTTCTCGTTCTCGTCGTGATCAGCATAGAGCATGATTTCAGCGTTGCGGTCGTTGGTTGCCACGTTCACATCGTAGAATGTCTCCTGCAGCTTATAAGGTCCAGGGTTGTTGATGGCTTGCATTGCAATGTCGTAAGCCTTCTGGAAGTAGTTGTTGGCTTGGCTTGCATCGCGAGAGCACTCGGGATAGGTGGGAATCTGGTTCGGGTTCTGCAACCACCAAGCGTAGGTCAGATAGGCCTTCGAGAGATACAGGCGTGCCAGGTTCTTCGTGGCAGTGCCAGTCTGACGAGGTTTCTCGGGCAGGTCGGCAATAGCCTTCTCCAAATCAGCGAAGATGGCAGCATAGACCTCGGGAACGGTGTTACGCACCGAAGTACGAACCTTTGAGGTGTTGAACTTCAGTTCGCCAGCGCCCAGATCCAGGGGCACACCACCGTAGGTCTGCACCAAGAGGAAGTAGTCGAAGGCGCGGAAGAAGTAGGCCTCTGCCAACAGCGAAGCGTCGATGCCAGCCTCGGCACCGTTTTCGATGATACCGCTTGCTGTGTTGATACATGTAAACGCCTCTCCCCAGCAGCCACCGGCAATACTGTTTGTCGGAGTCATGGAGCCCACGCCCGAGAGGTCGGCATCCTTGAAGTTGCCGTCGGCCGATTGTCCGTAGGTGTATTCGTCAGTACCTGTCTCAAGGCTGTTCAAATAGTAGCCATTGCCATAGAAATAGCGCAGGTGGGCATAAAGCGAAGTCAGACCGCCCTCAATTCCCGTCTTCGTGGTGAAGAAAGACGGAACCAATTTGCTGCGCGGTTCTTCGTCTAAAATGTCGGAGCAAGAAGAAGCCAGCATAGCACCAAGAATGCAAATGACTCCCCACTTTTTGAAACTATTTGTTTTCATTTTTATATGCTTTAATTTTTTCATTTGAATATCAATTGTAGGTTATTAATTCTGAAAGGTCGTTGTTCAATCAGAATGTCACGTTAACACCAAAGAGGAAGTTACGCGTCGAAGGCGTGTTGTAGCCAATAATAGGCATGCGGTGCTTGCCGGAGTATTCGCCATAGGCCACAGCTGTGTTCTGGTTTGCCCAAGAGTTGGTCTCGGGGTCGAGTCCGCATTCGTTGTTGAACGGAGAGAACAGCACGAACGGGTTCTGGATCGTAGCGTAGAGGCGCAGACGGTTGATACCGAAGTCCTTCACAGCCTTCAGGCGGTCGAAGTTGTAGCCGAGCGTGATGGCGCGAATCTTCAGATAGCCAGCGTTGAAGTAGCCGAGCGTAGAACCATACTTGGGGTTGTCACCGCTCTGGATGCCACCGGGTTTCGGATACTTGGCACCCGTGTTATCTTCTGTCCAATAGTCAACGTCGAGCTGTCCGCGACGTCCGGTCAACATGTTCAGATAACCGTTAGAAGAGTGGATGGCACTGATCACCTTGCCGCCAATCTGGAAGGCACCAATCACGGTGAGGTCGAAGCCTTTGTAGCCAACAATCGAGTTGAAACCACCAATCAAGTCGGGCTCCATGCTCATAATCTGACGGTCGTCAGCACCAATCTGACGTGTAGGCATGCCGTTTTGGTCGTAGTCGCCAGTGTACTTCACCTTGATCATACCGAGGTTTCCACCGGGCTCGAGGATGTCGAGGTTCGTCTTGCCGTCAGGGCCTGTTACGATGTCTTTCTCGTTCCACAGGCCTTCGTATTCGTAGTCGTAGATGACGTCGATGGGATGGCCTACAAACCAGCGGTTGCCCTCGTCGCGGTCTTCACCCGATGCCAGGGCGGTCAGCTTGTTGCGGTTCTGGTAGAAGTTGATGCCAGCCTCCCAGTTCCAACCGTTCTTGTTGTCGATGATGATGCCGTTCAAAGTGAACTCCCATCCCTTGTTCTCCGTCTTACCGATGTTACCCGTGAAGCTTCCTACACCAGAGGTTGAAGGCAGCGACACGTCGAGCAGAATGTCGTTGGTCTTCTGGACATAGTATTCGAAAGATCCAGAGAGACGGCCTGCGAACAGTGAGAAGTCGAGACCGAAGTTCCATGTCTTTGAGTACTCCCAACCGAGGTCGGTATTGGGGAGCGCGTTAACGAAGAATCCTGGCTTATAAGTTGAGCCAAAGTTATAGTTGCGAGTAGCCAGTCCACCGAGTGTGGAGTAGGGGTTGATGCTTTGGTTAGATGTTTCACCATAACCAATGCGCAGCTTCAGGTTGTCCACCCATGTGATAGGCTCCATGAAGCTTTCGCGCGAGATGTTCCAACCTGCGCTGATTGCGGGATATGTATGCCACTGGCTTCCCTTTGCCAGACGTGAAGAAGCGTCAGAACGAAGGGCGACAGATGCCATATACTTGTTGTCATAAGAATACATCACACGACCCATCCAAGACATCAGGCCGCTCTGCCAGTAGTTGTAGTTGTTCAGGTTGACCTCTCCAGAAGCTTGGTCGAGGGCATAGTAAAGGAACGAGTCGTTGAAGATAGATTGGGCACTTGCTCCGGTTGACTCGTAAGTGGTTTGCTCAGCAGAATACATGCCGACAACATTCAGGTTGTGCACATCGTTGAAAGTGCGGTCGAAAGTGATGAGGTTTTCAACTGCCCAGTTGTATGTGTTGTTCTCGTTCATGCTTCCGCTGTTAGGATTGTTGGCGTCCTTGTTGTTGATACCTGTTCCTGTGAAGCTGCCGCCTTTCGAACTGCGGTAGTTCAAACCGATGTTGATGCGATAGCTCAGGCCCTCAACCCATGGGCATTTCACCTCACCGAAGAGAGTGTTGTAAGAACCGATACCCTTGTTCTCGTTCAGCCAGAATTCCTTGTCTCTTTCCACCACTTCCTTGGTGACCACGGTTTGGTCGTCGGCAGGCAGAGTGACATAGCGCTTCAGGTTGCCATTTTCGTCGTAGGGGCTGGCCAGCGGGCTCTTGCTCAGCACGCCATACATGTCGTTTATGCCCTGCGTCTTGCGATAGCTGTTGTTGGTGCTCAGTCCGAAGCGGAACCACTTTCCTACCATTTGGTCGAAGTTACCGCGAACAGAGATGCGGTCGTAGGCTTGTGTCGGAACGGGCGACTCGTCGTGATAGTAGCCGGCGCCGAAGCTGTAGCTACCGCCATTAGTACCACCGGCAACGCTCAAGTCGTGGTTGTGGCTTACGCCTGTCTGATAGTAGAGGTCCTGCCAGTCGGTGTTGGTGTCGTCACTCTCGTCGAGCGAATTCTGATACAAACCGGCATACTTGCGGAACTTGGCAAAGGTGGGGCCGTCCATCATTGGATATTTGTGGAACACCTTCTTGAAGCTCACATAGCCATTATATGTAACGTGCGCGGGCGTGCCTTGGCTGCCTTTGGCCGTAGTGATGATAATCACACCGTTTGCACCACGCGAACCGTAGATGGCCGTGGCAGAGGCATCCTTCAGGATGTCCATCGACTTGATGTCTGTGGGGTTGATATCAGAGAGCTGACCCATGAAGGGGATTCCGTCGAGCACAATCAGCGGGTCATTGCTGGCACTCAGCGAGCGCTGGCCACGGATGCGGATTTGCATCTCGGCACCAGGCTGTGTTGAAGTCTGCGTCATGAGCACACCGGCGACGCGTCCCTGCAGGGCTTGTGCGGCGTTGGAGGCTGCAATTTGGTTCAGTTTTTCGCCGTTCACATTGGCCACCGAACCGGTGACGGCCTCACGGCGCTGTGTACCATAACCGATGACAACCACCTCGTTCACCGAGTGTCCGTCTTCTGCGAGGGTGATGCGCAGGCCACTGCCAGCCTTGATTTCCTGGGTGACGTAGCCTACATAAGAAATGACGAGCGTAGCGCCCGACTTTACGTTTAGCGAGAAGTTACCGTTGATGTCGGTAACAGTACCGTTGCTGGTACCCTTCTCCATGACTGTGGCTCCGATCAGCGGACCTTCAGCGTCCACTACTTGACCCGTAGCCTGCTTCGTTTGCTCCACGGAAGCCACTGACTCAGCAGCTGCCGAAGCCTGTTGCGCATAAGTCATGCCGAAAAGGCACAATCCCACACACAAGGCTGTTTTTTTTGCTTTGAAACTCCTCATACGTTTGGTTTAGTTGTTAATAAATTTAGTTGGTCAAACTTTCTGCAGCAAAGTTAGTTGCATTTCAGTTTGATGGCTTATACGTATGTTTCGTTTCGTTTCAAATTTGTTTCAGCCTACTGATTTTGCTCAATATATTCGGTTGGTGAGACTCCAAATTGTTTGCGGAACACGGTGGAGAAGTGTGCCAGATTGCTGAAGCCGACGGAGTATGCCACCTGCGTGACATTGATTTTCTGCTCCTTCAAAAGTCTCACGGCCTGTTCCAGACGGATGTTGCGGATGAACTCGCTCACGGGCAGACCAGTCATCTCTTTCATCTTGCGGTGAAGCTGTGCCCGGCTGATGCCAACCTCGGCCGTCAGCATCTCCACGTTGAAGTCGCTGTCCGAGAGATGCTCGTTCACCACCTTCATGATTCTTTCCATCAGCAGTTCGTCGTTGCCTTTCACTACCTTTTCCTCCACCTTGTCCTTCTGCTGTTGCGTACCCGAGTACTTGCCTTTCAGACGCAGGTTCTTGTTGATGAGGTTGTTGATTACCACATGCAGCTCGTCCATGTCGAAAGGCTTGGCCAAGAAGGCGTCGGCACCTTTCTCCAGTCCCTCCAGACGGTTGCCCACGTCGGCCTTCGACGTCAACATCACCACAGGGATGTGGCTCAGGTTCATGTTGGTCTTTATCATCCTGAGCAAGGTGAATCCGTCCATCTCAGGCATCATCACGTCGCTCACTACGAGGTCGTATTGCCGCTCGGCACCCAGCAGTTTGTGCAAGGCGTCGCGACCGCTGATCACAGCCGTCACGTGGTAATATCCGCCCAGCTCCTGCGCGATGTAGTGGCCGATTTCCACGTCATCGTCCACCACCAGCACTTTGTAGCTCGACTGCGGCTTCTGATGGCTGACGTTCTCGGTCTTCTCCTGTTTGGCGAGCTCTTCCTTTGTGAAGTGCTCCTTGCCCAGCGGCAGCCTCACGGTGAATATGCTGCCCTGCGAGTCTTGCCGGTTGGCTGCCTCAATCGTGCCGTGGTGCATGGAGACAATCATCTTGCAGAGGTTCAGGCCTATGCCTGTGCCCTCGATGTGCATCTCGCGCGAGGTGCTGCCCTGATAGAAGCGGTCGAAAATCTTGTGCACGTCGCCCTTGATGCCCATGCCATTGTCTATCACCTGCAGTTCGGCCGTCTTGTCGTCGGGTTGCGACACGCGCACCTCAATCTCGCCCTCGTCGAAGGTGTATTTGAAGGCGTTCGACAGCAGGTTGTCCAGTATCTTGTCAAGCCCGTTGCGGTCGAGCCACACGTTGAGCTTGTCCACAGCAGGTGCATAGGTGAACTTCATGCCGCGCTCGCGGGCCGTGTATTCATAAGCCTTCAGGATGTTGCCCACGTATTGCACGATGTCGGTCTCCTGGCATTGCAGCTTCATCTGCTGCTTGTCAATCTTGCGGATGTCCAATATCTGGTTCACCAGGTTTTGTATGCGGCTGGCGTTGTGCTCAATGGTCTTCAGGTCTTCGCGCACGTCGCCGTCAAGGTCGCGCTTCAGCAGCTTGTGCAGGGGGCTCATGATGAGCGTCAGCGGCGAGCGGATGTCGTGCGTGGCGTTGATGAGGAACTTCATCTTGTCTTCGTCCAACTGCTGATGGGCGCGACGGCGGTAGCTCCAACCAATCAGCCCCACCAACCCGAGCAGCGCCAATATATAAATAAGGTACGCGAGGTTAGAGCGATACCAAGGCGGGCGCACCGTGATGTGGAATGTCTGCGCCTCGGTATACATGCCGTTCTCCAGCGCCCTCACCTCAATCACGTAGTTGCCCGGCTGCAGGTGGTTGAATGCCACCACGTTGTTGCCGCCCGGCGTCTGCGTCCAGTCCGAGTTGCGGCTCATGCGATACTCGTAGAACACGCTCTCGGCATTCGAGAACGTGAGCAGCGAGAACTCCATCGTGAATGTGTTGTCGAGATAGGACAGTTCGATGTGGTCGCTCTCGGCCATCGAGCCCTTGATGACGGGTTTGCCACCCGAGAGCGTGGTGCCGTTCACGGCGTTTCCGCCGATGAAGATGCCCGTCAGGTGCACCTTCCCCTGCTTGTATTGGCTGTTGCGCAGCGTCTCGGGCAAGAACGAGGTGATGCCGTCGCTGTTACCAAACCACACTCGGTCGTCCTTCGTGTGCATGGCCACGCCGTTCACATATTCGCGGCTGATGAGCCCGTTGCCGTGCATGTAGCTCACAAAGCTCTTCTTCTGGCGCTGGTATTGCCACAGACCCATTGTCGTGCTGCACCAGAGGTCGCCCGACTTGTCTTCCACAATTCCGCTCACAATCTTGTTGGCCAGCACCTCAGCACCGGGGAACGGGACGGCCTCCTTCTCTTTCGAGTCGTAGATATACAGGCCCGTTGCCGTGCCTAAGAGTATTCTGTGGTCCGACGTCTCGCAAATCGACTCCACGGCGTGGTAGTCCAAGATGACTTCCCATCCGTAGGGGTGGAAATGGTCTTCTGCGGGGTCGTAGCAGTTCACGCCCGACGCCGTGCATATCCACAGTTTCCCACGGCTGTCCACAAACAGTTCTGAAATCCAGTCGTTGTGCAGCCGACCGCGCTTCTCATCTTGCTGGTGCATCGAGAATTTCCGCACCTCGCCCGTCGCCATGTCGTACATGCAGAAGCCCTCGCCAAACAGCGAGAAGTACAGATGTCCCTTGCCGTCGTCGGTGATGGCGTTGATGAATCCGTTGCCCGAGGGCGCCTTCTGTTGTGCAGCGCCCGTCAGCGGATTGTAGGCATAGATGCTGCCGTTGGTGCCCACCCAGTAGTTGCCCTGCGTGTCGCGATACAGGATGTAGGTTCCTTCGGGCGAAGAGGGGTGCGCAATCATGCGGCCCTCGGCGTCGAGTCCGAAGATGCCGTTGTTCTGCACCGAGCACCACACCGTGCCGTTGCCACCGTCGCAGATGGACGTCAGCGAGCCGCCGATGTTCACGTGCAGGTCGGCAAACTTCCAACTGCGGAACTGGGGCTTCGCCTGGGGCAGCAACAGCAGTCCGCGCCGCTGGCAGCCCACCCACAGGTTGTCTTGGTTGTCTTCGTAGAGCGCCCACACGTTCGACGTGTTCAGGTCGAACGAAGCACTCTGGTATACATATTTCTTCAGTTGTCGCTCGCCGCGCGGCACCCAGCAGAGGCCGCTGCCCAGCGTGCCCACGAAGAGGTTTCCGCGTCGGTCGGTGATTGCCGTGCGGCAGAGCAGTTCCTTTCCGCCCACTGCACTTTGGTCGAAGTAGTCGGTATATAGTTGTCCGTCGCGATAATACAGCAGTCCGTGTATGCAAGCCATCACCACGCCGCCCTCGTAGTCGGCAAAGTCGGTCACCGTGCCATAGGGCGACTCAAACTCCTGCAGCTTGCCGTCACGGGTGCGCCTCACCACCTTGTTGCCGTGGCCCGACTTCCAGAAGGCGCCCTCGCTGTCAATCAGTATGTGGCTGAAATAGTTGTTGTCGTCGGTGGCATAGCCCTCCACCTTCTGCGTCCGCCGCTTGTTGATGTCCAGCCGGTAGAGGCCGTAGCCTGCCGTACCCACCAGCAAGTGGCTCTCGTCCTCCTGCAGGATGTCGTTGATGCGCGGCACCTCCTTCGCCCCCTCCATCTTGATGTGCTCAAACTTGTCGGCCACGGGGTCGTAGTACTCCAACCCCTCGCGGGTTCCCACCCACAAGTTGCCCTTCGAGTCGGTGAACAGGTGCGAGATGACGTTACAGCACACGGACGTGGAGTCGTTGGCGTCGTGCAGATAGTTGGTGAAGCGATATCCGTCGTACTTGTTCAGTCCGTACTCCGTAGCCACCCAAATATATCCCGTCTTGTCTTGGCAGATATGAACAATCTGGTTGCTCGACAACTTGTCCGAGGTATAGAAATGTCCGCTCTGCGCTGCAGCCAGCAGGCAGATGAACAACAAGGTGATGAAGGTTAGCCGTCTTTTCATTTACTCCTCCCCACCATCTCTGGTGAACAACCGTTTCTCAGCAAGCTTCTCCCATTTTGTGCCGGGCTTGCCATAGTTGGCGTACGGCCAGATAGAGATGCCGCCGCGTGGCATGAACAAGCCTGTCACCTCGATATACTTCGGGTCCATCAGGCGGATGAGGTCTTTCATGATGACGTTCACGCAGTCTTCGTGGAAGTCGCCGTGGTTGCGGAACGAGAAGAGGTAGAGCTTCAGGCTCTTGCTCTCCACCATCCGCTTCGCCGGCACATAGGCGATGCGAATCTCCGCGAAGTCGGGCTGGCCCGTGATGGGGCACAGCGACGTGAACTCCGGGCAGTTGAAGCGCACCCAGTAGTCGTTCTCCTGATGGCGGTTCTCGAATGTCTCCAGCACCTCGGGCGCATACGCGGAATTGTATTCGGTCTCGCGGCCCAGAGCTTCCAGGCCTTCGTCTTTTCTTTCTTTCTGCATAGTCTTTTGTTGATTGTACGCTGCAAAGATACGGCTTATTTCCCGAAATACCAACCTTTTAGCGTAGTTTTTAATTAAAAGAGCCCAGCAACGAGATGGATTCCGTTGCTGGGCTGAAGAATAAATACGTTGACCACTTGGTCCGTCTTATTTGAACTTGAGTGCAGACAGCAGCTCGGCCAGCTTGGCCACTACGGCTGCATCGTCGGCGGGAGCACCTGTGCCGCTGGGTTTGGGGAAGAACACCCTTGCCGTACCCTTGTCGCCCAGGTCAGCATAGAGCACGAGGCTTTTGCCGTCGGGTTGCCAACCGCCCTGGAAACTCACGTCGCCCACCTTGATGGGGTCGATGGCTGTCAGCTTGGCAATGTCCGACTGACGTGCGTCGAATGTGATGTTGGCATCGTGATTGATTTTGATTAAGTAGGTGGGTACAACACCTGCCTTGGTGCGGAAGCTCACCTCGTGGTTCTTCTGCAGATACTCTGCTTTGCCGTTCAGCTCGAAGCCCTCGGGAGCGCTCATGCTGAAGGCGTCGGTGCTCAGCGTGTTCTCGTCCTGAACCTCTTGCTCAGCCACCTGCTCCGTTGCCTGCTCGCCCTCGGCGGCAGCCTCACTGGCAGCAGCGTTCTCTGTCTTGTTACCACACGATACCATTGCCACGGCTGTTGCAGCCATGATGGCAAAACTGAAAATACTCTTTTTCATACTGTAAATGATTAATTGTTAATTAATGGTTATTGATGATAGTAAATCACTCGTTTTCTTCCTTCTCCCTCATGTGCGATGCATCCCTTTCGATGTTTCGCGGCTGCAAAGATATAAAAAAACAATGAATCAAACTACAAAGAAACGAAAAAAGAATAGTTTTTTTATAGGAAAAACGCTGGATTTATCTGCATTTTCTTTTGGTTCTTGTTTGGTTTTCGTGTGCTTTAATTCTTAATTTTTGTATATGCCCACTACATAAATGTTAAAAATCGGAAGAACTCAGGAGAGAAGTTAAAAGAAAAACTAAAAGAAATTTACTTTTGTTCGTTTTTTTTTTTTTTTGTTAACTTTGCGGCGTCAACGTTGATTTAAACAGAAGTATAACGAAAAAACTTTACAAACCAAAATGGAAGAAAAAGAAATCAGAGAGATGCTGAAGCGTGGACTGGTATCCATCCGCTACGTGAAGAAGGACGGCGAGACGCGCAATGCCGTGGGCACCACCAACCTCTTGTTCGTGCCCAAAGCGCAACACCCGAAGGCGTCGCTGCAGCCGCCACCCGAATGGGACGCGCCCGACACCACGACCAACGAGGCGCGGTTCAGGCGGTCGGCGTGGGTGAAGGACGGCTACGTGCGCTACTACGACTTCACGGTGCAAGACTGGCGCTGCCTGGTGTGCAGCGAGATTCTGGAGGCGAAGCCACTCGTGCTCTCCGAAGACATGGACTATAACGACGTGCAGGTTGAGGTTGCCTTAAATTCTGACGACCGATGAACCGACGTCCCTCTCCCGATCACGTCGACCAGCTGCTCTGCGGTTGCGTCTGCGCGCTGATGCTAATTTTAGTTTGGTTTTTAGTATTAATTTTTCATTAAAGGCGGCCCCCTCCAACCTCCCCCCGTAGGGGAGGCCTCTGAAGTTACTCCATTTACAAGAGTATTAAATTGTCCTCCCCTCCCTACGGGGGAAAGGCTACGGGTAGGCGACGGAACGTCGGGAATGGGGTCGGGGGAGAGGCTGGCTGATAAATAACATTATGACAGAATACAAATTTCCCATTGGTTCTTACAAGAAGAACATGGACGAGTTTCTGGCGTCGTTGCCCGACGACAAGATGTTCTACGTCCGCTTGCGGCCCGAAGACTGCAGTTGCGGCTGTTTCAAACACACGTTCTACCAGCGGCTGAACGAGGAGATGCCCGTGTATTTCCTGAGTTCGTGCCACGGCTTCAAGCAAGGCGAGAGCGGCACGTATGAGCCGGTCTTTACGCGAGTGGTGCAGGCGGCGTGGAACGCTGCCTACTCTGAATACTTGAAGGACAAGGCTGAGTGGTGCGCCAAGTGGGGCTGCGACTGAACAGCAACAAAAACATCAAAAACAACGGGAATGATACAGCAGTTGACCCTAACGCCCCTGAAGGGGGCAGCAGCTACCAGCCCAAGGCAACGCCTTGGGGGAGGGAGTTGGGAGTAAACCAGCGCCCTACAGGGGCAAAAGCATAAAACGGGGAAGGGCTTTTGCACTTACAGCGCGTCCTTCTCATGCGCCATGCCCACCCAGGGCGATGCCCTGGGCTATGAGCGGGTTGGCCTTGCAGGCCGCTCTTAATCTGAAAG
>CACXPX010000022.1 GCA_902769705.1 uncultured Prevotellaceae bacterium | reverse complement strand
TTGCCGAACGGAGTGTGACGGCCACCCTCTTCCTTCTTCAAGACATAGATAGAAGCCTTGAACTTCTTGAAGGGCTTGATCTGACCCGGATGGCAGAGCACCATACCACGCTTGATCTCGTTCTTGTCGATACCGCGGAGCAGCAGACCCACGTTATCACCAGCCTGACCTTCGTCAAGAATCTTGCGGAACATCTCAACACCGGTAACAACCGACTTCTTGTCCTCACCAAGACCGAGCAACTCAACCTCATCACCCACGTGGATCACACCAGTCTCGATACGACCAGTAGCAACAGTACCACGACCTGTGATAGAGAAGACGTCCTCAACAGGCATCAAGAAAGGTTTGTCGGTAGCACGAGGAGGCTCCTGGATCCACTCGTCGCAAGTGTTCATCAGCTCCATCACCTTGTCTTCCCACTTCTCAACACCGTTCAGGGCACCGAGAGCAGAACCGCGGATGATAGGCGTGTCATCTTCGAACTCATACTGAGCGAGGATTTCCTGGACTTCCATTTCAACGAGCTCCAACATTTCCTCATCCTCAACCATATCGCACTTGTTCAGGAACACAACCAGACGGGGAACGTTCACCTAACGAGGATAGCACCGTCCATCTGGGCAGCACCAGTTACCATGTTCTTCACATAGTCGGCGTGTCCCGGGCAGTCAACGTGAGCATAGTGACGCTTCTCTGTCTCATACTCAACGTGAGCGGTGTTAATAGTGATACCACGCTCTTTCTCTTCAGGAGCGTTGTCAATCTGATCGAACGACTTGATCTTACCCTCGTTACCAGCAACGCGCTTTGAAAGCACGAGCGTGATAGCAGCGGTCAGAGTGGTCTTACCGTGGTCAACGTGACCGATGGTTCCGATGTTCACGTGCGGTTTGGTGCGCACAAAATTCTCTTTTGCCATAACTTTTCTTGTTTATGATTTTTATTATTGAATAATCCGTTTTTCCTCGCATTCCGTAATTCTCAGAACGGAAGTAGAGCTGTAACTGAGAGTTGAACTCAGGACCTCTTCCTTACCAAGGAAGTGCTCTACCACTGAGCTATTACAGCAAAAAGAGCGGAAAACGGGGCTCAAACCCGCGACCCCCAGCTTGGAAGGCTAGTGCTCTATCAACTGAGCTATTTCCGCAAAACCGGCATTTTTCGTCGCGGTTCAGCAAAAAGCGTCCTTCTTGCGCCCGACCGGAAAATCCCTCGAAAACCGTTTGAGAGTGGGTGGTGATGGATTCGAACCACCGAAGTCGAAAGACAACAGATTTACAGTCTGCCCCATTTGGCCGCTCTGGAAACCACCCATGTTCTTTCTTGTTTTGAACTGCCCCGAGACCTATTCTACAACCCTTTCGGGAGAGCCTCTTGTCGGATTCGAACCAACGACCCCGAGATTACAAATCACGTGCTCTGGCCAACTGAGCTAAAGAGGCAAATCCTTGCAGCCGTTTGGCACCGCCGTTAGGACGAGTTCTAAAACGGCTGCAAAGATACGGCTTATTTTTCAATCTCCAAAATTTTTCGGGACTTTTTTTTATTTGTTCCTTAATTTTTCCTTGAATTTCGTCAATTGCACCTTCATGGCATCCACGCACTGGTCAACGCTCTCCTCAAAGGTGTCACATGTCTTCTCCACGAACAAGGTGGATCCAGGCACCGAGACCGTGAGGCTTGCCTCTTTATTCAATGCTGTTGCAGGCTTGACTACTTTCAGTTGCACCTCTACTTTCTGAATTTCTTCATACGTTTTTTCCAACTTGGCAGTTTTCTTTTCGATAAACGCCTGTAATTTCTCAGTAGCGTCAAACTTGACGGCTTGAATCTTGATTTCCATAAATACCTCCTGTTTTTAAAGGTTATTGGTTAGTTTTTCTGGGATGCGCACTTTCATACGCACGCTTCAATTGCTCGAATGTCGTGTGGGTGTAGATCTCTGTCGTCGACAGGCTCTCATGCCCCAGCAGTTTCTTCACGCTCTCCAGTCCGGCCTCGTTGTTCAGCATGGCTGTGGCAAACGTATGCCTCAAGACATGGGGCGAGCGTTTCTTCAGCGAGCTCACTTTCGAAAGACTGCTTCTGACCTCGCGGCGCACTTGTTCGTATTTCATCCGCGCACCTTTCTGGTCAACGAAGAGCGCATCAGTCAGACGTGGGGTCTGTGCGTTGCGCTGCTTCATGTAGTCCTTCAGAACTTGTTCCAGCTCGTCGCCAAATGGTATAATGCGTTGCTTGTCTCTTTTTCCCGTCACTTTCAGTTGGTGGGAGGTGAAATCCACGTCGGCATCGTTCAGCCCGATGAGCTCCGAAACGCGCATGCCTGTCTGGTAGAACATTAAAATAATAGTACGCACGCGTACATTATTATATTCCTTTCCCCAATCCAACTTGTCAAGGAGCGTGTCCATCTCCGACTCGCGCACATACTGAGGCAGAGGTTTCTGCTTCTTCGGCCCTGTAATGCCGTGCGCCGGATCGTGCTCCACCAGATGACGAGAGAGGGCAAAACGATAAAGGGAACGCAGAGCACTCAATCTTCTGTTGATTGAAGTGGCAGTGTTTCCTTTATCCATCATGCTCTCCATCCAATCACGGATGATGTCCGAGTCTACCGACTCCCAAGAGATGTCATGATCGTCCAAATTTTTGAAATAAGCCTCGAAGGCCCGAAGGTCTCCGCCATAGCTTTGTATTGTCTGCGCCGAGCGGTTCAACTCGTAACGCATGTAGTTCAAAAACTCTTCAATCATATTGCGTTGCACTACCTGTCAGCTCCAGTCGCTTAAACGTACTGTTGCTTTTCGGCAACGAATATACGAAAATTAATTCAAACCACCAAATTTTCCTCGGAATATTTTTACTCCTCGTTCTGGCGCAGCTTCTGTACATAGATGGCATGCTCCATCTTCAGACGCTTCAGAACAGAAGGCTTGTTGTACTGTTGGCGGCGACGCAGCTCTTTCACAATACCAGTCTTCTCGAACTTTCTCTTGAATTTCTTCAGCGCTCTTTCGATGTTCTCACCATCTTTTACGGGTACGATAATCATGTTTCTTTTGCTTTTGGTTTTTTAAATTGTTAAACATCTTGCATCCTCATGCAATGTCCTTTTTCGAGCCGAAACAAGGCACGCGCACAAAATGCGGATGCAAAATTACATCTTTTTTGCGAACCCACCAAGTTTTTTCCTGATTTTCGACTCAAATTTGACGAAAAAAGGCAAAATGACGAGCAATGTCATAGTTGTTTACCAGAGATTTACGAGATTAAAAGCAATATGTAATGCAAACTTCTGTCTGGCCGAGGAATCCCTCTCACACTATTTCGAAGAGGTTTGCCTCACTCAATCTTTTACCTCCTACAGCCTTTATTGTTTTTGAAAAATCACGACAAAATCTTGTCAACTTTTTCGTTCAATCTAGAAAAAGAAAATGTAAAGAATCTTTACTCCCCTACTCCCGACCCTTCACTTTTTGTTGGCAAATTTGTCACCTTTGACCTTGTCATTTGCGGCATCTGAGCCGCTCATTTGCCACAAGTGAGAGCCTCAAAGCATAGCTCTGACAACCCAAAAGCATAGCTTTCACGAGTCGAAAGGATGTAAAGAAAACGGAAGTCGCTGACTATCAACGACTTCCGAAAATGCTCATTTTTCGCATAGTTACACGCGAAAGGATTTTTTTTTCAACCGATGGCCTTCATTTGGTGCCAAAATTCAGAATAATTTTGACAAACTATAGCCACCCTCCTTCCAAGTCCTACACTTCTCACATGCCGATGCCGACATTGCTCACCACAGACTTGACATCTTGCTCGGCTGAATACTTGCCAAGAATGATGTTCACCAGAAGCGTCACATCGCCGATAGCCACGCTGCCAGAGCCATCAACATCAGCCGCCTGATGGTCGTAGACGTAAGGTTGCGTGTTGTCTTTGCCGAGGATGATATCCACCAATGCCGTCACATCGTTAACGTTCACCTGCCCGTTCTTGTCGACATCGCCCTTCAGCGTGCCTAGTGCCGGCACTTCGAAGTAGGCGCGGCAAGCATTCAGCGTCACGTCGCCATCAGGCTGAAGCAGATGGTTTTCGTTGTTGAGATAAAGCACCGACTTGCTGTTGGCTGTGAAGGTTATTGGGCTGTAGACACCGCAGAAATTGACGGCCTCGCTCTCAAAGGGATTGTTTACGTCCCTGATGGTGACACCTTGGAACACAGGATCCACGACCTCCGTGCTCTCCGCACCCTCTTCCGTCGCCCATTTCACAATGTAGGGCTTGCCTGCCTCGATGGCTGTCAAGTCGTCGCCGAAGGTCAATGTCAGCGTGCCCGTAGTGTTGTCAAGTTCAGACGAAACGAGTTCCTTCACCACAGCGCCTTCAAGTGGTGTTCCCGTGAAGTTGCTGAGGTTGAACGGCAGGCAGAGTGTCTGCCACGAGCCGTTCCGATAGAGCGTGCGCCCGCTGAGCACCACTTTGCTGGCCAACAATCCATCATGCCGCGTAATTAGCTGGCTGTTGTCTGCATTGTCAGACAAAGAAAGGCCTTCCGTATAGGTCACCTCCACCCTGACGGGGTTGGCGGGCATCTCGAAAGTGAAGTGCACACCATCTACGTTGCTGAAAGGCAATAAACTTTCATAAATCGCCGTTCCATCGTTCTCCCGTTCTATCACTTTCACTTCATCCACCATGTAGCCGTCGGCCGGCTGGGTGGTGATGGTCACCGTTTCAGCAACTGCCGCCTGGCTCTTGTCAACTGTGGTGGTTCCGTGCTCTGTCGCTTTGGTGGTAACGGGATAATTGGTTTCATTAGACATGAATACAGCCTCTATCTCCACATTCCTTGCCAGCATAGTAAAGGTATACTTACTTCCTTCCGTCACTTCCACGGGGTCGTTTTCATCAAGAAACCATATCTCCAAACGGTAAGCGAAGCGGCTGTTGGAACGGCGAGGGCTCTTCTTGCGGGCTTTCGCCATAAAGGGATGCGGCTTGGCAGCAGAAGACCAGGCTTCCCAATATTCAGCCTCGGTGCATTCATAATAAACCTCGAACCGGTCGAAAATGGCACCAGAGGTGGGAGTCAGCGTCACAGTCAGCAAGTCGCCTTTGGCGTAGGTTTCCTTCTGGGGCGACACCGTCACGGTGCAGTTCTGTTGCTCAGCCACAGAGACTGTGTATTGCGCCCGAGAAGGTATGGAAGCTCCCATCCAACCGATGGCAACAAGAATCATCCAGATGATTGTTCTCTTCATCATTCTTTTTCTTCTTTTGTCGTTGTCATTTATTATTTGCTAACATGCTTTTTGCCTTTGTAGATATACACGCCCTTGTCTGGTTTGCCAGGCAGTAAGCGTCCGTTGAGGTCGTAGTAGCGTTCCGAGCCATCGAGGTCAACCAGTCGGATGGTGTCAACTCCCATCGTTTCGGTGTCTTCGAAGGTCATCGTCAGCTCTTGGGCGTTGTTGCTGTTGCCGCTCAGCATCAGGTAAGAACGGAACGGAGAAACGTAGGCATTTTCTTTGTTAGCAGGAACTACGGTCCACTTGCCATCTACCAACATCATGAGCTGCTTCTCGGCTGCCTCTTTGTTATCGATGCGGCTGAGTGTGCCACGCATGGTGTAGCCCGGAAGTTCCCATTGGTTCTCAGAGAGGCTGCCCAATATGCCGGTCAATGCTGGAATGGTACGCTCCTCATCGACATCGAGCGACGCCTGTCGGCCGGTAGGCCTAACGACATAAGGCTTGAAGGCCTCCATTTCGCCCGACGGTATCTGCACGAAGGTCACCATAGTGCCTTCGCGGTCGGCAGGCATGTAAACCTTGGCCTTGTCTAGGTCGAGAGTGAGCTTGTAGGGCAGGAATACTGAGTAGGGCTTGTCCTTGCCGTTGAGCTTACGCGAGTTCTGCACTTTGTCGGCAACGAAGGCGTAGGGCACAGCATAGTCCTTACCATCGGCTACACGATAGGTCTTGGCTCGCAACTCTGTGCCACCAGCCACAATGATGTTCACACTCTCGGTTTGTCCATACCCCCTTGGTACATAAACCAACGTCTGCAGGCTGTCGATGCCAAATGCTGAGAATCCCTTGCTATGCAGATCGGCAACGATACACGTGCTGTCGCAGCTGAGGAAGTCCACATACTGCAGGTTGGGCGATTGCGAGAACACACTATCTTCAAGCACTTCCAACGTGACGGGCAACATCACCTTCTCCAACTTTGTCAGCTTTTGAATGTCGGCAGCTCGCAATTGGGCGACAGATGAATAGCCCAGCAGAGTGAGGTCGCGAACATTGTTATGCGTGTCGAACCATCCATTGACGCTGTTGACAGTCGAAATATCGTCTATCGTGGCAGCAGCATGCGATGCAAAGGCCACGTAGTCGTCGTCGTTCGTGAATGCGCCTTTCGAAATCAGACTGGTATAGTTGTTGTTAATATAGGTCTGATCGTAGATGTAGTCGTTGTAGACACTTGGACGGACATAGAAGGCATCGAACGTGGGCATATAGTTGTTGCACAGAGCCACCCACAGCGCATTTTGCTCAGTGATATTGACCTTCTGCGTAGTGAGCAGATACATGCGGGTGAGCATGGCATCGTCGTCGAGTGCGTTCCAGTTGAAATTTGTGCAGTCGTCACCAATAACCAACGCCTCAAGACCTTCGCACTCTTGCAGCGCACGCTCATTGACTGTCGTACAAGTCTTAGGCAGAATAAGCGTACGGAGATTATATGCCTTTAGGAATGCATGGTGGGGCAAGGTGTTATTTCCCACCTTGAACCAATCGTCACTTTCCTCTCCCAAAGACATAAAGTGTAGGCTCTTCTTACGTCCTCTGACATAGATGTCGGAAGGCACGAGTGTGGCATCATAGAGGTCGAGGTACTCCAAGTGTCCGGCATAGTTGCGGGTGTTGGCCCACGGACACCAGCCGGCCAGATAGCGCAACACGTCGAGGTCACCGCCCGAGATGGGACCGATGATCTTCAGTCGGGTCACTTTGCTGTAGTCGCCCTTGACACTGTTGATGTATTTACCACTCCATACCGCAGAAACGCTAGTTGTAGTTACCGTCAAGCCCAGTTTCTGAGCAACGGTGTTAGGATCGGTCACCGTGATGGTAAGCACTTCGCCATTCAAGTAGTACGACTTGTCGGTATTGATATGGTCGGCATACTGTGCCCAGCGCTCGCGGTAGAGCTTGCAAAGGCGCTTCGGTACGAGAATCTGGAAATCGCTGGGCAAATCTTTGAAGGCATTGTATGCCAGACGTGGCACGCTGTCGTTGCTAATGTGAATGGTCGTCAGATTCTTACAGTTGGCAAAAGCTGTTACGGTAATGGTATCGACAGCAGCAGGGATGGTGATTGTCTCCAGGTTCGTCATGCCGTTGAACGCACTATCCAACGTCTTCACTTTATAGAAGAGACTGAAATCGTCGAGGTTCTTGATGGTGGTGTTGCCTTCGAAGATGCCTTCTACGCTCTCGAGTTTAGAATACTGCGAGGGGAAGTAATGTCCTTTCTCGGCAAGAGCCCACATCACGTCATCGCTCTGCATGGGTGCCGAAATGTCCATAGCCTGCTGTGTGAGCCTTGGGTCACCCATATAAGCACCCACCTGCGACGGCAGAGCCCATACTTGCATGATGGGAGCCTCCCATGGATCGCTACTCGAACTGGTGGCAGGACTCTCGGTGAGGAACATGAGTTCCTCGATGCCGCCGATATCTTGCAGAATATCACTATCGTATTTCGTGGTTTTGCGTCCTACGCAGACACGCTTCATCGCTGTAGCCTCCTCGAAGATGTTCTCACCGATGAACGTGGCCGACTTGGGGAAGATGACCGTCTCGATGGCATGGCAGTTCTCGAAGAGATAGTCGGGTATCTCGTTGTCGTTGTCAATATACTCATCAATCCAGTTGCCATTGTAACAATTGCTCTTGTCTTTCTTGATATTGGCATTCCACAAGTTGAGATAGCGCAGACGGCCTTCGGTGGGATCGCTGTCGTAGGCATCTGCACCAGCCATATGGCGTATGACAGCCAAGTCTTCTCCATTCAGCGGACCAATAACGGTAAGCGAGTCGTACTTAGCCCAAGGACCATTGAGATAGCGAACCTTGTCGCTCTCCTTCGTCAAGGTCAGTCCAAGTTTCGAAGCCAGCTGTCCCACATCAGTGACGGTAACCACTTTGTTGACCTTGTAGTCAGCATCACTGACGATGTACGGCGCATAGTCTTCCCAGGTCAAGGCTGACTTATAAGTCTCTACCTTATCGGCGGGAACATAAATCTTCAGGCCTTCGTGGCGGTAGAAAGCATTAGCCCTCAACGTAGCGGGAGTCTCACTTCTTACCACTATCGTGTTGAGTTCCGTACAACCGTTGAATGCACTCTCTCCGATAAATGTCACGCCAGCAGGCAATTCTATCTCTTTGAGGCTGGAACATAAGCGGAAAGCTCTGTATCCAATGGTCTTAATCGTTTTTGGCAGTACAATGTTGCTCAGATTTGAACAGTCTTCGAACCATGAGTCGCCTACGTAGTCGAGACCCACACACTCGAAATGACTGAAATCGGCAAACGAGTGAATCTTGTCTTTCTGTTGGGTGAACTTTCCGTCAAGCCACGAGAATCCAGCTCCAGCGATACGTGCAAAGTCGATGTAGTCTTTCCAATAGGCTTGGTCGGTGCCAACGTTGGCTGGGTCGTAGTAGGCCATATCCACCAAAGCCTTCTTGACACCTTCGTCGCCCACTTTGATGACACAGGGCAAGAAACGGTCTTTATAGGGAGCCCACGCAGAGTCGTTCTCGAACCAACTGACTTGCTGCGGCAGCATCTTCAAGCGTGCCTGTGTCTTGTCGAACACGCCCTTGCCAATCGAAATCATCTGTGGTGTCATCGGTGTAATGTGGTTCAAGCCGTCGGTCACCATGTAAAGCAAGTCGAGGTTAGCCAAGTTGGAGCAATCGACGAAAGCTGAGTCACCAAGGTATACCTGGAATTCTGTATAGACATCGCCGAAAGCTCCCAGACCATAAAGGTCGACGAAGGAAACGGTTCGCAGGTTCTTGTTGCCACGGAATGCACCTGGCTGCACATAGTCAAGCTGATAGTTGTTGTATACACCGATATCATTGCATAGCTTCACGGCACCCTGATGGCCAGCAATGAAGCTGTCATCGGGGCCAATGACGATGGTATGCTCGATGAGATGACCGTTCATCTTGTTTTCCTTCTTGATGGAGTTTTGTTCGTAGGCATAGGCGTATCGGGCACCATACTCCTTGCCTATTTCTTTCGGATTGGCACTCTCATACTTGAAGAATCGCTGCAGTGGCGCCCACGACTCATTGTCGAGAAAGTCCTGTTTGCGCAGCGGGTCGATGACGATATAGAAAGGCACCAGCCCATTGGCCTGGCCTATTGCAGACAGAGAGTCAATCTCCGCCTTGCACTTGAGCCCAGCGAAGATGCTGTCACCAGCAAGCACGAAGTTCTCTGGTCCAAGGGCCCGCGTGCCGTTGCTCTTTGTCTTCAGCAGCGTGTTGAACTCGGTCAGCTTCGTGCAACCCACAAAGGCTGAGTCAGGTATGGTGAGAAGCAAGGGCATCGAGGCGTTACTCGTGTTACTGGTATTCTCGTGGAAGCTCACCTTCTGCAGGTTGGTCTTATTTCGGAATGCCTTGCGGCCGAAAGTCATCGTACGGTTCGACGCATTAGTGTCCTCCTTTTGTCCAGCGTAGATAACGGCCTCGGTCGTTGCATCGTCCACCTCTTTAATATATGTATGGTAGACCAAGTTCTTTTGAGGTGTGGTGATGACATAGCCACCTCCGACAAGTCCCACTTGGTGAATATTCGATAGAATGTTCTCACGCATACCCTTTCGCAGCAGTTCGGCGTTATAACCATCGTTGCCCCAACAGCGTGAAGCTATCAACGAGGGAGTATTGGTCAAGACTGCAGCTGCAGTGGTCGATGCCAGAATGTTGAAATAGTAGGAACGTGTGGCGGCTGTAGCCTTTGCAGCCTTTAAGGCCGTAAAGCGTGCAATCTCTTTCAGATAAGCCTCGTAGGCAAATTTCGGCACACTCTCTCTGGCCACCACTGCACTTGATATTCCCCTGAGGCCCGCTCGTAAGGCATCAAGTACAGGTCCATATTGATTAGCACTTCCAGTGACAATGAGATTCTTAAATGCTTCCACGCCTGCCTCGGTGAATATTTTATTCTGCGAATCAATCAAGCCAGCCTCTACGAGGGTATTAAAATAATTGGGCCCCATCCTAGAGAGAACACCGTCTTGAAGAGCTTCCAACCCTGGCAGATAGTCCAAAAGATCTAAAATCATTTCGTTAGAACCTTCTTTAAAAAGTTGCCTTTGGGCCGGAGCAAGATATTGGACAAAGAGATTGTATTGCTCTGTTGCCTCCTCGGCGACATTTATAGCAGCCATTTTTGTCGGCAACTCCTTTTCCAACCGAGCTAGTTCCGCCTCTGCGTACTGCACACCAGCGGTCGACGGATGGGCAGATATAGCAGAACCCAGCGTAGCCACCATGATAGCCACCTCGATGGCAATGCGCGGTGCAGTCCACCATGACACATCCTGGCTAACCACCTGAGAAGTTTGCAAGATACCACCCGGTGAAGTCATATAACTGTAGGTGAGTCCGTCTTTGCTAAAGTCTTGCATCTTACCGTTAGGCTCGAAGTCAAGTGGCTCGACAAGGTCAAGGTAGGGATACCAGTTGGGATCATCGAGGAATTCAGGGTAGCGGTCGGGCGAGACGATGAAGCGGAAGTTCTTAGGCATCCAGCTCATGGCTTTAATCTCAGAATCGCTCATCGTCTTCATCTCTTCAACAGACGGTTCCCCGAAGATATTGTCACCAGGAATCACATCCTCCGGACCCAGCGACTCCCAATGGTCGTCACCGTCTTTCACGTAGTAGTACAAACGGAATTCCTCAAGGTTGGTACAGCCTTTCAGGGCACCGTTTGGAATGACCATCTTCAAGTCACTGTAAGAGTTCTCTGAGCGACCATTGGTCTGATGGAACTCAATCTTCTTCACATCGGTATTGCCTGCGATAGCATCGCGTCCCAACGAAATGCACTTATAATTGTAGTATGCCCCTGGGTCGTTGTAAATCTTCATGGTGCCACCGTTCGAGACGATGTCGCTGCTTTTCACACCCATGATATAAGCATAATAGACATTACAGTCGGGCTTGGTCACGAGCAAGTCGGCGGCATTAAACTTCTGGTAATCAGCGTTCCAGCTGACTATGCGCTTCATCATGTCGGCCTTGCCCGCCTCATCGTTCTTCACGGCATTGTCTTCGGTTGCCACGTCGCGATACCAGTGGTACTGCACACCCTCAACGGTGAAGTCTTCAGTGGTGGCCTCATAGATGATGAAACGGCTACGATGATTTTTCCAAGTGTTGCTGCTGAGGAATCCTTGATACAACTCTACCTGAGCGCTAATTTTCAGGTTAGTGCAACCCGTGAAGGCATCGTCGGCCACATAGAACGTCTGCGTCGGCTTGAGGCCCTCCCAGTGGTTGTCGCCCCTAGTGGTGTATTGCATCATCTTCAGTTCCTTGAAGTTCGAGCAACCCTCAAAAGCACCTTCGCCAATGAAGAAGTCGAAATCGAGCAACGTATTGTAATTGTTAGCGTCGGTATCCTTGAAATACATCGTTTCAAGTTTACTGCTATTACGGAAGGCATGAGGGGCGATGAGTCCCAGATGGGTATGATTACGCCAGTCACCCACCAGGTCGTTGTGAATTTGCACACCGTCGCTGTTATAGTCGATCTCCTTATATCCCGTGACAGCTGTGATTTCCGAAGCCTTGCCACTGCCATTCTTGACAATCATATTGGCATCACTATCTCCGCTTTCAAACGTCCAGCCTTTGGCTATGCGGTCTTCGTCGCTAATATAGAAATGGTAGTCGCGACGCGAGAGGTAGCGATAGGTAACCCCCCAGTATGTGCGTTCGGTTTCAGGTTCAGGGATTACTGTAGTGGCAATGCCAATAGAAGGTCTGTAAGTGAGGTCTTTCAGTTGGTGCACACCGTCGCGTGTCCACGGGTCGCTGATAAAACATCCGTTGTTATCCACCCAGTGGTCGAAGGCCAAGCCATTCGACGCGGTGAGTCGTATCCAGCAACCATTCTTATAGTAATCCTTGCCATTAATGGTCACCTCGGGTTCGCCCAGGAACTCATAGGTGCAACCTTTTGCAATATCGATGTCGCCAATCACGAACACGCCCTGCTTGATTTCTCCGAAATGATAGGTCGTATAGCAGTCGGTGAGTCTCAGGTCGCTGTATTTTTTCATTCGGGCGAAAGTGGCGCCGCTGCGAATGGATTCGAAGTAGGTCCATCCTTGTGGGTCGAAGAGTCCGTTGGTAATCACCACTGGCACGCTCGACCATCCCACGAAGCCTCCGCAGTTGGTGGCATTCATGTGTTGGGTGAGTTTGCCACTAAACGAGCATTTCTCAATGAACAGCGTGTCGGCACCTTCGCTGACACCTCCCACCAATCCTCCGAACGATGTGTCGCCACTCTTCAGCGTGTGGATGGTCATCGCTGAGTGGCAGTCATAGAGGTTTGTCGAGCCGCTGCCTTTGATATGGGCAACGATGCCAGCCGAATACTGGCCGTTAGTGTGCAACGTGCCAGTTGTGTGCAGGTGACGGATGGTGGCACCGCTCACCCAGAGGAACGGAGCCATGGTGTTGGTGACGGGTGTATATTGATGACCGCAATTCATGGTCAGCATGTGGTTGTCGCCATCGAAGGTTCCGCTGAACGGGTGTTCTTCCGTTCCCACCGGCATTCCCTCGGTGTCGATGTTGTTAGTCAGGCGGAAGACCTTGCCGCTGTACGTCGTGCCGTTCTCCACGTCGATAGCCAGTTTCACCCACTCAGGGCTCGACCCGATCAGATAAGGATTGGCTTCCGTTCCGTTGCCAACAAAGTCCGAGGTGCTCATGACGGTGGCCCTGACGACCACATCCTCTGCACCCATCGTCAGATGATATACCTCGGTATCAGCCGCTGGCATGCTTACCAGCGTGCCGCTCGAAGCCTGCACGTTCTGAACCGAGAAACCGTCGGCAGGGATAACGCCAAACGTCAACACTTCGTTTTGGCCAGCAATGCGCTGATTACCAAACATCAGGCCAGCATCTTCATAAACCGTGATGCCTGAAACGCTATATGTATCCCCAGGCTCCACATATTTCAGCGTCAGTGCTGTCGACTGGGTGGAAATCGTGTTGAAAAATTTACCGAGCGTAAAACTACATCTTTTCTCGTAGTAAGTATTGCTCACGGGACAAGAGGCTGTGACCGAGTTCCCATTCTTCCAAGCAAGGTCGATGTGGATGCCTTCGCATGTACCCATCGACACACTGTTCTTCAGCATCAGCTTCGTGGCATCCGTACACCAACCGAAGAACACCCCAACGTAGTTGGGCGTGTTTCCAGCCTTTCCCTTGATTTTTCCGTCCATCAAGCAGCCCTCAATGGTAGTCATCGAACTCGAGGCATTTCCCACGAAGCCACCCACATGAGTGCTGCTACAAGTGATGGTTGCCGATACACGGCAGTTCTTAATCAAGTTCTGGTTCCCATTGCCGAGGATGCCACCCACCAAGCCCGCAGTGTGCAGTCCACCCTCTATCTCACCTGCCACATGCAGGTTCTTGATGGTACCGCCATTGAGCTTGTAGAAGGGTGCCGTGCTCTCACCACCCGACAGATGAGCGGTGATGGTATGACCGCCTCCATCAAAGGAACCCGAGAAACTAGGATGCTCATCGTTGCCCACACGAATGTAGATGTCGATGTCTTTGGTCAATAGGAAGTGTTCACCATTTGTGTCACGACCAACATTCACTTCATAAGCCAACTGTTGCCAATCTCCAGCATCCTCAATGAGATAGGGCGATTCTTCCGTACCAGCGCCTGTCCACTCTTTTCCAAGCGAAAGGTAGACATCAGCAGAAGGCATTGTCAGATGCATATACTCGGGATATGTCTGATAGACAGCTGTATTGTTGGCAAAGACGGAAGAGAAGCCTGTAGGAAGATTAGGGGCGATACGCACCGTCTCACCACTGCCACCATAGTATGTGCCATTGAGGCTCAGCCCTATGTCATCGGTGCCCACTCCTAAATTGCGCACAACGATGCCTGTTGTTGGATATTCGACCACAGACGATCCGAAGTCAGGCACATAGCCATCAGTGAGGCTTTCGACTTTGTAAGCGCGTTTCACCTCGCCCCAGTTTTGTTTCAGCGTATAGCAATTCTGGGTACGCACGGCAGAGGCACTGTGGGTATCGTCGTAGTTCATACCTACATGCTTGAGCCATCCGCTGTAGGCTTCACCTGTGCCAGAAGTTGCATTCTCGATGCAGTCCTTCACCAGATTGTTGTTAGGGTGATCCGACCAACCTATGATGGCGCCTGCATAGCTGAAGTCCAAGTTGGCGCTTGCAGCTATACGTCCATCGAACAGACAACCAATGACGGTGTTCGTTGCCGACTTGGCATGTCCAACGATTCCTCCCACAACAATCATGTCCTGCTGCGGACGCGCCTCGATGGCTGCAGATACGTGGCAGTCGGTGATAACATTTGTTCCACTCATCGTGTAGCCCACCAAGCCAGATGTATGCAGTCCGCCAGTAATATTACCAGTCACATGCAGATGGGCAATGCTGGCACCACTAATATAAGCAAAGGGCGCTGCCGTTCCATTAGCATTAAAGAGGTTACAGTCAATGGTGTGGCCACCGCCACTGAAGTTGCCGATGAACGGGTGATTGCTAGTGCCGATGGAGTTCTTTACCGAGATGTCACCCGTCAGCAGGTAATGACAGCTTGCGGTCATTTGTCCAGCCTTCACATAAGCCACCAACGTCTCCCAATCGGCAGAATTCTGGATGAGATACGGACTCTCCGCCGTGCCATTGCCTTGAAAATCATAAACGGTGATGGTTGCATCAGAAGCATCAAGCGTCAGCGAGAAATTGCCATTTGAGCCGGAGATTGTGCCCGATGACACGATTACTGAACTCATAGAACCGTTCGCATCTGTGGCGGTGAAAGCCACCGTAGCACCCGATTTTGCATAGCGCAAGCCATTCAGGCGAAATCCTTCACTATAAACAGCAATGTCGCTAACGTTAAAATAGGTGGAAGGCTCGCCGAAGTCGATGACTATATCGCCTCCTCCTGAACTGATGCTATAAGCCCGAATGCCCTCACCCCAGTTCTGGGAGTGGTAAGTTCGAGTGGTGGTGACGGCCGATGCATTGCCCTGAGTGTTATAGTTCAGGCCAGCATGGGTAAAGCCCGTATAGGTGCCTTTCTCCACGCAGTCTTCTATAGTCAGGCCTGCAACACCATTATAGCCATTCTCTATTCTCTCCGCCACAAACGATGCGCCGTAAGTGGTGCCGCTGCCCGTTCCGATGAGTTTTCCATCAAACAAACAACCGCGAATGGTGAGATTCCTTGAGTTGGTAGAAGCCACAAAACCTGCCGTACGCTCGTTGTTTCCGGTGATGGTTGCTGACACGTGGCAGTTCTCAATCAAGCTATTGGGGGCGGCAAAGATGCCCACCAGACCCGCCGTGTAGTTGCCACCAGTGATAGTGCCTTGGACGTGCAGGTTCCTGATAGTGCCTCCCGCTACATAACTGAATAGGGCTGCATAGGGCGAATCCTGTTCTATAATGTTAGCTGTGATGGTATGTCCGTTACCATCGAACGTTCCGCTGAATGCATTTTCGGTGTCTGAAGCAGGAGAGGAATAAACCGTGATATCCTGCATCAGTTTGAAGCATGCATCGAGATGCTGGCCTATTTGCCGCCAGTCATCTTGCGTTGTAATGAGGTACGGGTCATCGCTCGTTCCCGAACCGCCACTAAAAACTGAGGTTTCCTGTGCCTGGACACCCATTGCCAAGAAGAGCAATAGGAGCGACAGGATTGTGGATAGAGTCTTATTATTCATATCGTTTGGGCGTTATTTGATTTCAGATTGACAAAGTACAGGTCTTTCCTTATCAAGTTGTGCAACTAGTTTCTATTTGTAATAGCAATAAATCTGCTGCAAAGTTACTCATTTTTTTGCAAACTAAGGCAGTTTTGTTATATTTTAATAATGTGGGGTGTTCACTTTTTGACAAACCAAGACAATTGGGACTAGTACTCATTTAAAACAAATGCAAAAGAGCCTCTTTGGATTCCAAAAAGGCTCTTTGACTGTCAACGACAAAATAATCGGGATGATTAGAATTTATACTTCACACCAGCAAGAAGAATACCCTGTTCACCAAATCCCATTTCAATAAAGCCGCGGATGGTCTCGCTGCCAGCCTCCATACCGAGAAGCGAAAGGTTGATGTTCGGAATCACAGTGGTGTCGCTGTAGTCGAGACCGTTCGCCTCATCGTCTTTTTGATGTTCGTACATGAAGGTGACACCAACACCTGCTTTCGAGTAGAGACCGAAGTTCTTCATACGCAGCCAGTCGATTTTCGCACCGGGAATGATGCTCAGGTTGCGGCGTGTGGCTTCGCCTGATTTCTCCTTGTGATGTGTGCCGTTGACGTTGTCGTTCCAGTTAACATACATATCGCGGTTGAGTCCATTGAAACCAACGAAACCGCCCAGACCGATATACTTGTTGACATGATAATAATATTCAGCAGTTATAGTGGGAATATATTTGGCGTCACCATAATTATAGTATCCTGTTGCCGCGCCGCCAGTCATAACTGATGAGACGGCTGCCGAGACGAGCATGCTGGTGGCGTCGGCCAGGCCGCTGAGGATTTCTGAGGTTGAGCCCGAACCGACAGTAATACCAATTTCGTGACGAGTGTTGTAATAATTCTTGTTTTGAGCGTTAACATTTGCTGTAAACATTGCCACAATAACGATAAGTGCGAAAATCTTTTTCATAATTGTTTGTTCTTTATTTTTTTATTTATTGTTTGTTGTTTATAAATTCTTTATTTGAAGGAGTTTTTGTCTCCTTTTGTCTTTTGACGTTGCAAAGGTAATAACAAAAATGCTCTCATTCCAAAATTTTTTGCATTTTTCCTCTTCAGTTGTATGGACAAACTGGTCGATAATGGACAAAAAACGGGTAAACATCCCTATTTTTGTCCATAATAATGTTAAAACCAAGGAAAACTCATGTATTTTCCCCTCATCGTATTGTTATTTTCCTTACGCTGAAAAAACATGACATATTTTTGTCGACTTTTCCATGCAATCTAGAAAAGAATTATGTAAAGAATATTTACTTCCTTTGACCTTGTCATTTGCGGCATCTGAGCCGCTCATTTGCCACAAGTGAGAGCCTCAAAGCATAGCTCTGACAACCCAAAAGCATAGCTTTCACGAGCCGAAAAGATGTAAAGAAAACGGAAGTCGCTGATATTCAACGACTTCCGCAAATGCTCATTTTTTCGCATAATTGCCCACGAAAGGAAAAAATTTTCAACCGATGGCCTTCTCGTGGGGGTGAAATTCAGAATTTTCTTGACAACTTGCAGTTGCTTTCGCGAAAACTCGTTTTATTTCACCTTCATCTTGCGACTATTGTACGTTCCCCGAAAACCGTCTGAGAACGCTTTTTCATCGTTATCTATGCTGCTTGGGATGCAGTTTCTTATCTATCTTGAACTCCGCACGGAGTTCCTTGAGCACCGTCTTTGTGAGATAGGCATGAGCCTGGCGCTGTCCTTTTGTGAAAAGGAACTGCAACCGCTTGCCGCCCAGAGGTTTCTTCTGCACGACGCAGACAACTGTGTTTGGCTCGCCTAAGCGTTCGCTGCCAGTTGCCGTTCGGCCTTTAAACTCCACGGTGGTATTCACGTCCTTATCGAAGAGGTCAAGGATAGTATCTATCATAGAAAAAGCCTCATCGGACGTAGAACCAAGACAGAGGCAAGCCTCCCTGATGCTGTCGAACGAAGCATCGGTGATATCGTCGCGTATCAACCCCAAAACGTGGGTCACCCCACTAACTCCAAGGTAATAGCCGAAAGTTTCCTCATTGTCCTTGTAAGTGAAAATTGAGTATTCACCGTGGTCGGTCTCTGCCTCGGCAACTTCCATTCGTATGCCGGCGGGTTGATTCTGTGCCTCAGCACTTGCTGTAACCATCATAGCGGCTACAAACAAAAACATAATCTTTTTCATAGTTTTGTTTATTGATTAAGAGTTATAATCATTATTTCACCACAACTTTCTTCCCGTTGCTGATATAGATGCCGCGACGCGTTGGCTTGCCCTGCAATGGCCGACCCATGATGTCGTAGACGGGTGATGGCTGCTGAATAGTGCCCGCTGGGGTGTTGACAAGCGTTGTCTGGGAGTCTATCATATCGTCAATAACAAACTGCAAGCCCTTCGCCTCAGCTATCGTATTATAAGTAAGGTATGCGCGATAGGGAGGAATCTCCTTGCCGTTATACTTGAAGAAGCCCACCTCGCCCGCACTGTTCCGGCCAAGCGTGAGCACGCTACCGGTGATGGCGTCTTCTTGATAGACAGGCACACCCCACTTTCCTTCCTGTCCGATGAAAGTGCCCACGAAGCGGTTGTCATATTTCGGCACGTTTGGCACGTTGCCATCCCATCGGGTGAGCGGATATACGCCCGGCTCCAAACCAGCCACATTCCTGATGACCACAGGTGTGGTTCCTGGTATCACACGGCCTATGTTCTTCAGCGTGGCGAGGTGGTTTTCATCATCGGTGGACGTAACCACATATGCGCTGAAACCTTCGGGCAGTTGCGTGGGGAACCCAATGTAGAGCGTTGCCCAACCAGCACTTGTCATGTTCAGCGGATAGTAGATGTGAAGATGGCCTTGGTCAGAATAATCCCCTTCCCAGAACCAATCACTATCATACTCTGAGAAGAGCATAGAGTTATAGGAACCGTCGTTGACATAGATGTCCATCAAGCCGTTTTCATCCTCATGAACTATTGGAGCAAGAATGCTTTCGGCAGCAGGCACCACCATGTTGCCCTCAGGCAGACAGTTGTCGATATAGACGTTCTGCAGACTCGGAATCTTATAGAAAGCGTAGTCGTCGATGAAGTGAAGCGGTGTGCTGATGGTTGCATTCTCCTCACCACGTCCTGGCGGATAAGCCACCAAGTGGAGTTTGCCATCGCTATCGGTTTGATAAAGTGCACCAGCAATGCTCTTCATCGTCTCGTGTTTGGGATTCACGAGCACGTCCTTGATGCCTGAGCCGAAGAGTCCGCCTTCGTTCAATGTTGTGAAAGTAGCGGGCAGAGTGATTTCTTCCAAACTGGCGCAACCGTTGAATGCGTTAGTATCTATGGTCTTGAGTTTTTTCGGCAGTTGTAATTCACTCAACTTGTCTAACCCTGAAATCATGCCTTCTTCGAGTGTCGTCGTAGCTGTGAAGTAGCGGAACTCTGGGAAGTATTGCAGTCCCGTTGCATTACTGTTAAACACAGCAAAGTCTTCTTTTGTAGCTTCCACCAACTCGCGTAGCGTGAGGATACCGGAAGGTGATTCTCTATCAAAAGCGGCTTCTGCGGCTGTCTGCGCGACAGAATCTTTGAAACGGAAAGAAGTGAGTCCACTACGGATGTTCAGCGGCAAGGTGCGCATAGCCCTTGTACACATACTCTCGGTATTATTCGACTGAGCAATCAGCATCTCCACATCATCACCCGTCTCCTTCACCAACGAAGCAGCACCGCAGTCGTTAATCACATCAATATATGTATCGCCATGGAGAGCTCTCCATGTAACATCCTCCGTAGGGAATTCAAAGATGTAGTTCACGTTACCAGCCCAGTCATCATTCAAATAATGAGAATCAAAAAATGGAGCATCGTCATCTAGACCATCAAAGAGCACTGGCATGGCGAGCAGTTTACCATAGGGAGTATCTGCAAAGGTCTTCAACATGGGATAGCACTCCTCCTGCTGCTGCCATTTTTCCTTGCCTTCATAGAGTTTCCGAGAAAGAATCTGTTTCGTAGTCAAGGCATAATCCCTTTCGCTTCCAGGCCAATCCAGCATCTGTGCATCATAATAGCAGTCGATTACATAGTCCGTGTTAACTATTCCGTCGCTCCACGCGGAATTGTATTCCACTCTTCCTGTAGAGAAACACCGTTCCATGACATCCCAGGAAACATCGCACACAACACCTCCGCTATAATCATCAATACTGGACACTGTTGGGGGCCATCCTGGCTGACAAACGTGTACACAACTAAAGATGTCTGTGATGGATATATTGTCAGCTTGGGCATTGCCACATAAACCACCACGATTGGCATCTGACACAACATTACCGTGCATCAGGCAATTACTGACGGAAGCCCCATCTTTCATACTGCCGCACAACATACCAACATTGATACCTTCGTGCTCAGAATCCACTTCCACATGACTATCCACGATAGCGAGGTTTTCTACTGAACCGTAGAGGTTAGCAAATAGACCGAATGACTGATTATTGGCAGTAGAAACCTTATTCACATACAGGCCGTAGATGGTCTTGCCGTTGCCATCGAGATTCGCTTTGAGGTCAATGGGGTCCCACTTCATTGCATCGGAGCGCGCTGTACCATCTTCCTGCAACAAATGGGTGTTGAAGAAGATATCATTAGCCAGCTTTATATGCACACCCGCTTTGTTGTATTTCACAGAGTGCAGCACACCATTCAACTGGTCGGCTGTATGAATGAGATAAGGTTTCTCAGCCGACCCGTCTGCATTATAATTAGCAAAAGACGAACTTGGATTACCCTGAGAATCATAATAAACATTGTCAAAATAAACCGACGAACCACCTTTCCACTCCTGCCCATACGTAATGTCCAGGTGCACCTTGCGCTGCAGTCCGTTCCATTTGACGGTGACTACCACCTCACCCGGGTCAAGCGGATAAAGGTGCTTATCGACTACCTTCACGCACTTTACGTCGTCGGGCACAGTAAAGACGGCCTTTCGCTCGCCAGTAGAACTGTTTTTGACATCTTCGATGGAGAAATCGATGGTGACATCATTTGCATTGTATAGTGTCTTCCTGTCGTTGGTAATATAGAAAAGCGATCCGCAAATAATATAGTTGTCGGTATAGCACATCGTTATATCATCCTCGAATAAAGCTGCTCGCTCTGGATGATCAGAGGTAAGACCACCACCCCAATTAATGCCAAAAAAACTATAACCATCGGCGTCGGGCATCGTACCATCGTAGATGCCTACACGCGACAAATTATATCCCATGCCATTGGTCTGCAAACTACACATCTCCCCGCTATAGCTGAAATTTTTGAAAGTGGGTGTGCCTTTAAAGTGGCCATATCCAAGCACAGTGCCGTATCTGGTTGATTCCGTGGGCTTCACCATCGTTCCGAAGAAAAAGTTATAATCATCGACATCCGTAAACTCATGATACTCATAACCAAATTTCTTTTCACAGGAAACCTCGCCGAAGAATCCCCCCGCATAAGTAGCATTGCGAGCATCTATATACGAACTGCACAAATTGTTCTGCAGACGTACGCCCCTTGGGGATAGGTTACTAATGCCTGAATCCTGATAACATTGGCCTATCATACCTCCCAGCGTGTGACCTCCGGTTAGCGTCACCGATGTGGCGCAATACTTCATATACAGTTGCGACCTATACCCAGTGGAGCACCCTATCAGCCCGCCTGTGCGCGTAAGTGACTTATCCTCCACCGTCATATCTCCCGACGCTGAGCAATGCCAGATTCTCATTGTGCTTCCATCTATGTTACAATAGCAATAACCAACGACACCTCCCAAACAACTATATTCCTCTGCAGAGAGATTCTTTGCTGTCACTGTCAAAACAGAATGGCAATCAACGACGGGGCCGTATGACAAACCCACCACACCACCTGCAGCTACCGCGCCGAGCGTGGTCATTGAATCCGAGGCACCGTCGATATTTATCTCTACCCTAGCCACACAGCTAATAAAGGAGCCTGTTCCCGTTCCTTGATAATAAAGATTCCAGCTCCGACCCACCACGCCACCGATGCATACCTTCAAAGGAGTGGTAAGTGTAGTGAAATTGACGTTAGTGGGAGTTGTCGATAAAAAACCGATACCCTTCGCAGTAATATATCCCTGTACCTCGCAGTTCTTCACATGCCCGTCTTTCAACTCGCCACAAATCAAACCTGCACAATACTGGGTACTCACATCGGTCACTCTTATGTCTGCATCCTTCATAATGATACCATCAACAGTTCCTTCTTTGACATAACCGAAGAGTCCGAAGCAACTGGTGGTTTCTGTGCTGTTCGCTTTGATCATCATGTTCTCGATGACATAACCGTCAGGGTTGGTCAGCGTTCCCTTGAAGGGTTTGTCTTCACTGATGCCGATCGGCACCCATAGCACACGCTCACCATCTACACGCTCGTTCAGCGAGATATTGCCAGCGAGTTTATAGTAGCCCTCTGCACCGTTCACGTTCACTTCGTAAGCCAACTTTGCCAACTGCGCTGGGGTAGATATCAGGTAGGGATTATTCTCATTCCCGTTACCGCCAGCATAGCTGTCGGCACGATAATCGTACCACGTTGGTCCGTCGAAGCCTGCCACTTCGTCGGCAAAGGCCTTTGTCATGGTGAGAGCCAGCAAGAGGCTCAACAATATGATTTTTTTCATACTTTTATTCTTTTTCATCGGGAATATCGGTTTAGAAAGCATACTTCAAGATTTCTTTTCCATCGCTAATGAGATAGACATTGTTTGACTTGAGAGGAACAAAGACCTCGTTGTCAACATCAGCCTTATTGAACAACATAATGCCGTTCACACCATAGATACGCAGGTGAGTTCCCTTCTTCAGACCGCTGATGCGCAAGCCATTGTCCTCAGCCTTCACAAAGAACGACACCATTTTATTATCTTCATCATTCATGATCCGTTCAACGATGGTTGGGTCGTTATGAGGCAGCAGTGTGACGTAGTGAGCATTATCACGTGCGTGGCGGTTCTCAACATAGTCTTCAAAAAGATTATCAGTGACAATGGTGTTGAAGACATGTGTGGAGACGTATGCACGCACCGGTTCCTTGATGCCAGCCACACGCACCGTGGCATACGCCTTACGCTGTCCGGCAATCTCTGAGAAATCATCGGCAGTTACAATTGCCACAGCATCATCGAGAATCGGCTCTACGTTGGTGGGATGAGCATAGACACCCACATGCACAGCATGACGCTTAGACATGCCACGAACGGAATGGTCGGTCAGCTCAACGACAAAGTTGTTCACACCGTCTTCCACACTATGGCCGATGAGCCGGCATTCCACGTCTTCCATAGAGACATTGGAAAGCGTCTTTGTCTTGATTTGCCGGCGGAAGCTCACATTCTTGCGTTTGGGATGATGCTGTGCACGGAAGATGTTGTCGTAGTCCACAATAACGTCGCTAGTGATATATCCGTCGAAATCGTCACCAATGGGATAGTTCACTACAAGCGAACGTTTCTGCAGAGGAGGCACATAGGAATCGGCAATGACAAACTCCCTACCATTGATTCTTGCCGTCACCTGACGAATGCCCGATGTTCCCGTGTTACGCACCTCGAGGTTCAGCGGTAAATAACTACTGGCCAGCACGGCATCCTTAGGATAGGAAAGGTCATACTCAAAACTGTTGGTGAAGTATTTCTCATTGCTCATGATGACAGCGGCACCCGTCTCGATATTGGCCAGCGAGTACACCACCTTGATGCGCGAGTCGTCGAGGAAACCGTCAAAGTCGGTCATGATGAGGCTGTCACGCTCACATCCCAAGGTAATGGGCGCCGTGATATGCGGAGCCGGCTGCAGACTAATGCGCGAGGCATTGAGCATCAAGCGCACCTCATCAGTATTCGTATTGGCCTCACCGCTATTGTGCGCCACGTTATTCATTTCCGTCCAAAGGATGGCAAAGTCGTTAAGATTCTCAGCAGCTCTATCGCAGATGATCTTCACACGGTTGGGCGAGCAGAAGTTTGCACCGATGTCGCTGCCGGTCAAACCGTTGTCGCGTCCACTCATGGCCAGTGTCTTCACATAAATGTCACGCGTGGAGTCGTTTTTCTCGTAGAGCATGGCAATAACGCCGTGCTGACCCACGCGGTTCATGAAGAAGTGGAGCGGTGTGATGGGGTCTTTAGTGAAGTGAACTGTCTTTGCCTTATTGTCCACAGATGCGAAACTGAAATTCGTCTTCATCTTCAGGGAATCTTGCGGATTGTCAACCATACGCGTGCCCACGAGCACAGTGTCGTTACGCATGATGAGGTCGTACTCGGCTGCCACATGATACTCATCAAGGTTATAGAGCGAAACAGGCTTGCTCCAAGAATTGCCGTCATAAATGGAGAGCACCAAGTTGCCACGCAGAGCGTTGTTGTAGAGTGTGTCATTGGGCACCTCCCCATCGAGCAGGTGCAAGAAGCCGCGCTGCCATACGCATGCGGCCTTTCCGTCGTCTTGGACAGTCACCACGGGTTTGCTGTCCACATATCCATCGTCGGTAGTGATATTGATTTTCTCCCACAGACCAGTTTCCACGTTCTTGATGACCGACGAGAGGAAAGTGCATGACGAGAGCTCATTGCTCTTCTCTGCAGCAGTCTCAGCCACCACCTCGCTAGTCAAAACCTTACGTCCCAATTCCTCAAACACCACAACCTCGTGTTCACCTCGCTTCGAACGCATGTGGCTCATCGTGGTATTATCTGACTGTGAGATATTAACTGATGTATTGTCGTCCATGTTCAGCACAGTCACACAGTCGTCGTTGTAGTCGGTAGGATTGCGCAAGTCGTTATACACCACATGGGTGTCATCAAGGAAGTGTGGGTTGGCATCGGCAGCCACATCGCCGACAAGTGTCGCGCCGAAGGTCGAGGCACCAAGCAGCGGCAAACGACGGTAACTCTCGGCCACGGTCTTGGCATTTTCGTTATTAGGAACCCACCAAGGATACTTCGCATGGAAGGGGTTGTGGTTGTTATCCTTCGGGAAGAGCCATTTCTTTCCCCAAGTGAAACCGGCACGTCCTGCCCAGTTGAAGATGAACGAGTGGATGTTGGCATAAGCCTCCACGCCACCCACTACAAGACCAAATCCACCGTGGTCAGGTGCTTGTTTCTTAAAAGGCCCAGCCAAACCATATCCCACACCAAGTTTCAATCCTCCTCTGACACCAGCAGCGACATGGAACATCGGGTTAGGTGGTGTTGAGAACTCTGCCCACACTCCGACTTTGGCCTTGAGCGACACTTGGCCGTAATAGCCATAGCTGTCCAAATTGAAAGTTTCGCCTGCCTTGTCGTACATTTTCACGCCACCTTCCACTTCTGCACGGGCGTCGAAGTTGAATCCGATGTGGAAACAAGGCAACTTCTTGAAGATGGCTCCGAAACCGCCAGCATTCAGATAACTATTCAGAAGGTCGGGTGAAGCCAACGAGATGCCATAGCCTCCCTTGAAGCTCAATTGGTCGAGGATAAAGTAGTTGCCGTTTGTACCAGCGCCAGGACCGAACGGCATCGACATGCCCAACGTACCGCTCAGCGTCATTCCCACTCCAATGGCAGCAGGCGAATAGCTGAAGATGTCGTCCATCTCGTTCAGAATCCAATCCTCCAGTTTTGCCGTTCCCTTTTGGTTGTAGCCAAGGTTGTGATCCTTGTCCTTATACCAAAGCGACTGTTTGTTATTCCCGTAGTATTCTTTCGCTTCCTCGCGCAACACGCTGCCCCTTTCGCTTGCTCCTTGCGTACCATAGGCCATTGTTGTATTCGAGGTGATTACCTGATTTCTGAAGTCGATGTTCAAAGACTGGGTAACCACAATGGGAGAGAAATTCAGGGTGAAGTTCGCAGGCATGTTGAGACTGAATCCAGCATCAGCAAAGGCCACATCGCGCGAATCGTTATTTGTGCCAGGAACATGCTCTTTCGCCTTCTTTTCCACTTCTTCCCTAGCCTTCTTCCTGTCGATGTAGAGAGGGTAAAAGTAGGGGAACTCCGCATACTCGAAGTTGCCCGCCTTCATCTTCAGCCGAAAGAGTTTGTTAAAAGGCAGTACATCCTCCATGTTGTAGGACATATCCACATAGTTATATGTGAACGACGGGAAGTCCGAGATGTCAGTTACCCTCGCAGCGGGGCGGTCGAACTCATATTCTTTTTCCGAGGCAACATCCGTACCGAAGAGTTTCACCGAGCCTATAGATTGCCCACGCGGTATGGCGAACGAGAGTTCCATCTTGGCATACTTCTCAATCGGACCGTTGTTCATCACCTTCGGATACTGGTGGCCTGCATCTTGCACATAGTAGAGCGTGTCGGCCGTCGGGCGGAAAGTGATGTCGAAGTCCTCGATATCGCATTCTGCATGGTCGTCGCCATAGATGTAGACCACGTTTTTGGTATCGTGCAGCACCATCACGTGCGAACTGCTCATTGCGATACCGCCGTCGTTATTGCGGTTGGTGAGCAACTGCACGGTGGCCGAGCAAAGCGACTCGTCAACAATGCGAGTCACGGGGTCGGCTGCACCAGGATACTTATAGAGCCTTGGCACATAGCCCGATGCCACAATCTCCATGAATGCGGGGCGTCCGAAGGTGAGCAGGCGGTGCTGCTTAATCTTGCGATCGTAGCCCAGATACCTCATGCGATCGGTATTAGGGATGCGCTCACCCTTCTCATTGATAGCCTCAACATGGAAGGTGGCGCGCTCGATGTCCTCGCCTTTGCTGTTAAGCAATTTCACGTAGAGCGTGTCGAAACGCTCGTAGAGCCCTGAGCCTATCCAGTTGAAGTTCACCAATTCGCGGTCTTCATGCTTGTCAAGTTTGAAAGTCGACGACAGGCTCGTAACGCTATAGTCAGGATCCAGAGTGACACCTGGGTGCAAGCGAGCCTTGTTCAGGCGCAACTTGTGCTCTTCCTCGGGATAGTTAGGATCACCGCTGATGAGGAACACATCCATCAAGTCGCGGCCATTGTCCACATAGAAGCTTTGGAATGCAGTTTCTCGCAACGACAGCGTTGTGGTGTCACGTTGGAACGTACCGTCTTTATCAGAATGTCCGAGCACATATTGCAAACGGTAAACCTCCTTGCTTAGTTGTCGTTTCGAGTCGAGTTGGAAGATATAGAGGTTTTCATCGCCCCAGTCATACACATGGTACTTGAATGATATGCTGTCGGCCTCGTTGCCGGTCTTGTAGACCTTGATTTTCACATCCTCACCTTGTCGGGGGGCATTCACATAGAAATAGCGGCTCACCGAGAGCGTCTGCGGAGACTTGCCCGCGCTGTCGCACACCTCCACCGTGTAGCTGCCAGTCTTGCCCTGACCATCGTTGATGCGGAAACAGAGCAGGCAATGGTCGCGCATTGTCCAAAATTGCTGTTGCTGCGCCCTGAACTTCAAATCCTGGGAGGCAAACATCCTCCTCACCTCCATCACTTCGGCCAAATTGCCGCTGATGTCCTTGTCCTTCACCTCACGCCAAAGAAGGGGCGAGCTTACGTCCTCAATCTTTGTGAAATCGGTAATATCGGTGATGTTATTGGCGAAATATAATTTGAAATCTTGTGCCTGAACTTCTATGCCCACCCACGAGAGGAGCATGGAAAGCAACACTTGTACGATTGTATTATTTTTCATAGGCATATATGCGATTTTATGCGTATAGTTCTTGTTAATTACAAAAATCATTCATCAAATAGTTCGTTATTCCCACGAGCAGGAACATAGTCGTCCCAGATGCTTCCCTCCTTGGAAAGCGCCTCTTCCGTACCTTCATTCTGATCGAAGGGCAGAGTCTCGGTAGTGCCGACCATAAATGGTTCAGCAGCTATCTCCTTCACATGTATGTTCGGAGTCGCGTAAGTTTTTCTCGTTAATCTATCTTTTTTCATTATTTCCGGTTGAGTTTGTTCAATTTTTGCATTTGCCCTATTTTTACATAGGCTTTAAAAATGCAAATATAAATAGAATATCGCGCACGCGCAAGAAATTATACAAAAAATTAACTTTTAAAAACACTTTTTCCGTCCACAAGACAACAAGAAACCTATAATCAAAACCAGGCCTTCGTTCATCCTACCAGCCGAAAACTGTCAAAATAATTCCGAATTATTTCACCTAAAAACGCGCAATATTTTGAATCAAACAAGATTTTAGCACGAAAAACGCAAAAAATCGACAATCCCAGAAGCGGCTGATTATCAAGGACTTCTGTTTTTCTTACATTTTTCGCACAAGTTAAAGCTATGCTTTCGCTTTGTCACTTGTGGCATCTGAGCCTGTCACTTATAACATCTAAGGCCGTCAGGTGATACAAGTAGTCGCGTCAGATGCCACATGTGACGCCCTCAGATGCAGCATGTACCAAATCCACAAACCAAAAATGGAGTTGACAAAGCATCAAAATCATTTTTTCAGACGTTTTTTCACTCTAGAACACATTGGTCAGTTAACAAGATTTTGTAGTGAAAATTGAAAATTTTTAAATGCCCAAAAGCATATAGAACTATGCTAAAAAGAGTGAGCGGCCACACTCTTGTGCGACCGCTCTATGAAATTCCTTTAACGGTTTAAATCTTTCCTCATGTTGACACAGTTGCATTAAGAGGAACGTGGGAAGGCCTCATGCAGGCCTATAGCGCTCTCGTAGCCTCGAGAAGCCATTGGCGCTCGTCGTCATCGAGATGGGGTGCGAGCGTCTCGTAGACCATAGAATGGTATTGGTTGAGCCACTCCACCTCCTCGTCAAGCATCAAGTCGCGAAGAATGGGTTTGGTGTCGATGGGACAGAGTGTGAGCGGCTCAAACTGCAAGAAGCGCCCGAACTCGGTTTCTTGATAAGGTGTGACGAGGAGCACATTCTCTATCCGCACGCCGAAGCGGCCTGCGAGGTAGATGCCCGGCTCATCGGTAACAGTCATTCCAGTACGGAACGGAGCCGGTACCCACTCCATTCGGAACTGATGCGGCCCCTCATGCACGTTCAGATACTGCCCCACTCCGTGACCTGTTCCGTGCAGATAGTTCAGACCTTCGCGCCATAAGTATTGACGGGCGAGTATGTCCATCTGCGTGCCGGCTGTGCCATCGGGGAACTTGCACATCGAGAGTTGGATGTGACCGCGCAGGACGAGGGTGTAGACGCGGCGCTGCTCTTCGGAGAGAGGACCAAGGGCAATGGTTCGAGTGATGTCGGTTGTGCCGTCAAGGTATTGTGCACCGCTGTCGATAAGCACTAATCCACGCGGCTCGACAGGAATGTCGGTCTCAGGTGTAGCCTCATAGTGCACGATGGCTCCATGTTGTTCGTAGCCACAAATGGTATCGAAGGAGATGCCTCGGAAGCCCGACTGCTCAGCCCTCAAGGCTGTTAGCTTCGCATCGAGCGACATCTCGGTTTGTCCACCAGCCTCAACGGCGGGTTTCAGCCATTTCAGAAACTTGACCATTGCGATGCCGTCTTTCAGCATCGCACGCCTAAAACCCTGTATCTCGATGTCGTTTTTTATGGCCTTCATCGCCTTCACGGGCGACTTTTCTTCAACAATCTGCACGTGGCTGCGCGTGTCGTTATGCGTATAGTTTTTCACAACGTCGTATAGGGCGTAGTTCACCTCGTCGGGGTCGAGCAGGATATTATATTCAAAATAGTTCTTCAGCGCACTTGCCACATTCGCATAGTCGTCGACTTGTATGCCTTCTTGCTTCAGACAGGCCAGCACGCCGGGCGTCAGCTTCTGACGGTCGACAAACAGGGTGGCGCTCTTCGAAGCGATGAGCAAATAGCTGACAAAGACAGGATTGCAATGCACGTCGCTGCCACGCAGGTTAAGCGTCCAGGCAATGTCGTCGAGCGAAGCCATAAGCATTCCGTCAGCATGCCGCTCGTGCAAAGTTTGTCGTATGCGGCTGAGTTTCGAAGCAGTTGTCTCGCCTGCATATTCCAAAGAATGGATTTCCACAGGTTTTTGCGGCACAGGCGGACGGTCGGTCCATATCTGCTGGAGTGCGTCCAGGTTGGTGCGGAGGGTGATGCCGCCCTGTTGCCGCAGGTCGGCAATGAGCTTTCGCACTTGGTTGACGGAGCTCACCATTCCATCGATGCCCACTTCCGTCCAGTCTTCATACGGATAGCGTGCGTTTCTGATCTCCTCGCCTATCCATTGTGCGATGGTGGGCGTTCCCTCCATCTTGAGTTTCATCAGCTGGAACTCCGTGCCGCGCAATTGCTCCTCAGCTGCTAAGAAATAGCGGGAGTCGGTCCACAAGGCAGCATTTGTCATCGTCACAACAGCCGTGCCAGCCGAGCCGTCGAAACCGCTAATCCATTGTCTGCATTTCCAATGGTCTGCCACATATTCGCTCTGATGAGGGTCGGTGCTAGGAAAGATGAATGCAGCGAGATGCTCGCGGCGCATCACCTCGCGCAACTGCTCCAGCCGTTCGTTGATAGTATTTGCCATGATATTTTCTTTTTTATGTTTTTGGTTTTATTTCATTTGCACCAGCAGTCGTGCGAGACCTTCGAGATCACGCGGATCAGCATTGACTTCGAGGATGCTGCCGTCGCGGTCGATGAGACGATAATGTGGCCAGGATGAGACTTCGAGGAAATGCTCTATGGCACTCTGTTCTTCAGCGGGCAGGTTGAAGTGTACCACGTTGTCGCCCACGACATTGTACTCCTTAATGACGTTCCTCCAAGCCGCTTCTTCCGATTGGTTGGCCAGATAGAGGAACACGATGTCGAAATCTTTCAGCCGCTCGTATTCTTCGGCAGAGTGAGACAGTGCCTCCCTGCATGGGCCGCACCAGACGCCCCAAATGTCGAGCAAAATCAGTCTGCCCTTGTAAGGCTCGATGAGTTTGCGCAAGATTTTCTCACCGTCGCTCATGTTTGCCACATCGTCTGATGATTTCAGGGATGCTGACTGTGAGATGTCGCGCTGCTGCAGGGCGAGGTACTTGTTGTTCAATTCCTTGACAGCATTAAGGGCAGCGGGCATCTTAATCTGCTGCTGGGCGAAGGCCATGACGACGCTGTCTTCCGCCTCTCGGTTGCCGTCTATCAGCTGGTAGATCTGATGAGCCAGGATGATGTCGCGCATCGATTGTTCGCAGCCCAGCGAGTCGGCCACATCCATGATTTGCTGGATGGCATAGAGGCCCACCAGTGATGAGCACCTTTTCAGCAACGCATTCATGGTGGCTACTGTTTCCGAGCTGTTGAAAGCTTCCGCGATGGCCTTCCGTTCCTCGTCAGTCTGTGCATCCTTTGTTTTGGTCTCCATACGTTTCACTTCCTCAGGATAGTCGTCCAAGGCGCGTTGCTCTTCAGGCGTCAGCGTCACCAACCCCTCTTTGGCAAAGCGTTTGAAGGTAGTGATGAAATTCTCCTGTACCCTTGTCCATGAAGTGAAGTTGAGGTGGTTGTGCATGAACTCCCCAAAATCACGGTAAATCGTGTAGGGCTTGGGAGGCTTGTGCCAGAACTCGCGATTCAAATATTCTCTGTATTCTTGGGGTGCTTGGAAGCCTTTGACATAGATCTGTGCCTCAAGCATGTTCGTCGCCTGATCCATGCGGTAATAATCGGCCACATAGTCGAGATAGCGTTGCGACAGCGTGGGATGGCTCTGCTGCAAGGCCTGGTGATAGTCCATCTGCACCTGTCGGGCACTGTCGGCCTGAGCCCAATAGGCCATAAGGTCGATATCGGGTCTTTGGGGAACCTTTGCTTCAGCACGACAACGCTTATGTGCCATGAGTTCGTTCTGCACCCGCACATCGTCGCCCATCCATAGCCGCTGGCCAGTCTTGAAGTCGTTGAGGAAGAAATAGGTCTTACCCGGCTCCAAGAAGGTTTGCACGGTGGAGCGTCCCCAATCGATGAACACCTCCGTCGAGTTCATCAGCGACATCCTGAAAGAGAAGCGCCCCAGCGAGTCCATCACGGTGTAGGTGTTCTCTTGATTTCCGGAGATGATGTTCTCGATAGCCACCTCAAACTCTTTGCCATGTCCCCATGCCTGAGGGGGCATATCCTTCAACCAGCCGATGATTGTCACGCTGTCGGTAGGGTCGTAGCCATTGTCAACGAAACCTGTACGAGTGTCTTTCATCGGATAGTCGGGCAAGACTGCTCCCGTAATGGGGCTGCAAACGATAGGCTTCGCATTTCCGATAGCAATCGTGCGAGTTCCATTCTTCATTTTGCCCACCTTAACGGGCGTTCCATCGTTGAGTGTCAACACGTAAGCATCCTTCTTCTCGGTCCGGCCAACAATGTCCCACACCTTATTATTATAGATGACATGCTGCTCGGCGAAACCTATCAGCCAGTCGCCCGTCGATGAGTCGCGCCAGTAGGTGTCGTTGATGCCTTCAGGAGTATCGGCAGCATTGCGAATGTTCGTCATCAACCAACCATCTGGTTCCACGAAGTCGAAACTCTTTGTGTCGACTGGCAGTGGCTCGAAGATTACCACAAAGTCAACCTCATCACTCGGCAACGTGTACTGTTGGCCAAGCTCAAAGACCGTAGTCTGTTTCACCTTGTAGTCCTTGCCTCCCGCTCTCAGCACCGTATTCTCGTTGACACGTATCCACTGGCCTTTTATGAACTGGACGTGCACAAACACTTCTGTGCGGGTGTCCCAGATGGCCACCTTCGTGATGGTCAGATAAGACGAATTGCCATATCCTTGGACAACCTCGTCCCAAACTTTCGTCTGCCCCCACCCTGTTATGGATATGAAGGCTAGCAAAAAGGTGATTACACATTGTTTCATCAAAAGGATTTTTAGTTAAACACAGGCACTTTTTACTTGTAGCACTCGAAGATTTTCTCCACCGTGTCGCGAGACATCTTCTTGGTGAACAGACTCACAAGCACCACCACCACGAAACCACCAACCATAGCGATGGCGCCACAGTTAATCGGGTTGATGGGATTGCCAATGAGCATATTGATGACCGTGAGACCCACGCCCCAAGCGAAGCATGCCCAAACGGAAGCCGTTGTGACGCCGCGCCAATAGAGTCCAAGCATGAACGGAGCGAGGAAAGCGCCAGCCAATGCTCCCCACGAAATACCCATGAGCTGGGCAATAAACGTGGGCGGATTCAGGGCAATCAACAACGAGATGACGATGAAGAACATGATCAGCACACGCATCACCACAACCTTGCGACGTTCAATCTTCTCTGCTACGATATCATCGATAGTTCCGTCTTCCACTTCACCAGGAAGAGACTTCTTGTCGCGATAAATCAGGTCGAGCGTCATCGTGGAAGAAGAAGTGAGCACAAGCGAAGCCAATGTCGACATTGAGGCACTCAACACGAGCAATACCACGAGGGCAATGAGCACGTCAGGCAGAGTGACCAGCATGGCAGGCACAATGGAATCGAAGGCAATCTTACCAGTTGCTTCATTGATGACAGGGTCGTAAAGACGGCCGAAGCCACCAAGGAAATAACAACCGCCAGCCACAATGAAGGCGAAGATGGTGGAGATGACGGTTCCGCGCTTAATGGCACTCTCGTCAGTAATGGAATAGAACTTGCCCACCATCTGAGGCAAGCCCATCGTGCCAAGCGAAGTCAGGACTATAACCCCTAGCAGTCCCCACGGATCAGGACCGAACCACGAGGCGAAGCCGCCATTCACAGAAGGGTCAGTATCTGAAGGAATCGTTGCCAATTTCTCGACAGCGGTTGTCAATCCGCCTTGTGCATTCAGCACAGCAAGAATCACAGCCACAATACCGAAAAGCATGATGATGCCCTGGATGAAGTCGTTCATGGCCGTAGCCTTGTAGCCACCGATAATCACGTAGACAGCCGTGAGGATGGACATGATGATTACACAATACTCGTAAGGAATCTCAAAGCCCATCTCAAAGAGACGAGAGATGCCGCTATAGACACCAGCGGTATAGGGAATCAGGAACACGAAGGCGATGACAGAAGCCACCACACGCAAACCCTGATCGTTGAAACGAGTGCCGAAGAAGTCGGGCATCGTGCGCGACTCAATATGTTGCGTCATCAGTTTAGTGCGACGACCTAAAAGAATCCACGCCAAGAGTGAGCCAATGATAGCGTTGCCGATACCTATCCACGCACTCGACAGACCATATCTCCAACCAAACTGTCCGGCATAGCCCACGAAGACGACCGCCGAAAAATAACTTGTTCCGAAAGCGAAAGCAGTCAGCCAAGGACCAACGGCACGACCGCCCAACACGAAACCGTCAACACTTCTGGCCTGCTTGCGCGAGTAGACACCCACGCCCACCATCACGACCAGGAATATCAGAGTAAGAATTATTTTGATAAACATCGTTCTCTATGTATAGATAATGAAAAAAATAAGATTATTTAGAAGGCCACTTGAATCTGAGATTGCAGCCAGTTATAGTCTTTGCCAATTTGATCGCCACAGAAGCAGCGTGTGTATTGCACTTGGAAACGGCATTTCTTGTAGAACCAGTATTGAAGGCCAATTGTGGCATTGGTTTGATCCCAACCGTCAACACCGGTGTTACGGTCGTAGGTCTCGCCACTTGCAACAACATCCCAGCCTTTTGCCAGCGGAACACAAGCCGTCAGGTAGCCGCCACGACTGCCCACGTTGCCGTCTTTACCGCCCAACCATTCTGCACGAAGGCTAACTGGGCGCGCTTCCTTGTATTTCCCAGGTGCATAACTACCCGTTTTCCATTCGGCACCTACGCTATAGCGGTCGCGCGTATAGTCGTCGCCCTTTTGGATTTCGGGGTTCCAAGCTGCCGTACCCACTGCGTTTCCAGTGCCTTTCTGCCCAGTCACAACGATGCGCAAGCCCTCAATGGGTCGCACGTCGAGGTGTGCGATGAGGTCTTTCTTATTGTTTCCATCGCGCCGGTTGATGCCCTGTCCGTTCATCACGGCCAGCTCGTAATAGAGATGATTGTTCAACACGGTGCCATAAAGCATCGCACCCATATCGCGGCCATAGTTCACGCCGTTCAACGGGTCGGGGCCTTCGCCCGCCAGATAGAGCACAGCTTGGGAATAGACGTCAATCAGCTCAAGCATAGTCGGCGAGAGCGGATTTTCCATCGAATAAGAGTGTTTGAATTGTCCAACTCTCACAGTCAACGATTTGTCGTTAGAGAGCCGGTAGTCGGTGTAGAATTCCTGCACAACGCTCGAAAAGTCGTGCATGAAGAGGAACGACCAGCGGTCGGTGATGCGGGCTTTTGCCCAGAGTAGCGTACGCTTCAGGTTGAAGTCGTTGCGTTGAGTGTCGTTGGCGTCTTGCCAGGAATAGCCTCCCTGAGCATAGCCGTTGAACGTGATACGAGAAGTGAGGTCCTTCATCCAGTCGACATTAGAGTCGCTTTTCTGTTGCCCCATAGCAGCGTGGCTGCTGAAGACAGCCAATGCCACAGCAAGTGTGGCCATCTTGAAATTTTGTTTACGCATAATTAATACATTTTGCATTGGTTAGAAAAAAGTTTTGCAAATTTAATCATTATTTACTGTAATCACGACATTTCGCCACTTTTTTTACGCTTTTTCTTCACATTTCGCATCTTTTCGGCATCTTTTCAGCGCTTTTGTTACAGAAAAGAAGGAAAATGCGACACATTGTAAGACCTTTCAATTGCGCAATCGAGTGCGGTCAGAGATATAAAGAGAGCCAGCCGTTTTTTTGTTTTATTTTTCTGAAAAACCACGACAAAAACTTGTCAACTTTTCCGTTCAATCTAGAAAAGAAATATGTAAGAAAAAATTACTTTCATGCTTTTTCGCCTTCACTTTTAGCTGGCAGATTTGTCACTTGTGGCTTCTGAGGGCGTCATATGTGGCTTTTGACACGCTCACTTGTGGCATCTGACGGCCTTAGATGATACAAGTGAGAGCCTCAAAGCATAGCTCTGACAGCCCCAAAGCATAGCTTTTGCAAGCCGAAAAGATGTAAAGAAAACGGAAGTAGTTGACAATCAACGACTTCCGAAAACGCCATTTTTTGGCCATTTTCGCATCAAAATCTTTTCCACTTCAAAAAGATGGCCTTCATTTGAGGCCAAAATTCAGAATTATCTTGACAATTCGGCCTGCATCTTAAGCTCTCTCTAAACACCCCTTCTTTAACTCGCGTTTGCCATTCAAACCCTTCATTTTTTCGTAGGCTTTCACATCGGAAAAGGCCCTGAATAGAACAAGTTTTGCTAAGTCGGTTTTGCAAACCCGTTCTTTTTAAAATTAATAACATATTAAAATCGAAAGATTTGCATTACTTATTCATTTTTTTTCGTACCTTTGCAAATGAATCAAGATGCAAATCGCGGATTCGGCATAAACACGACAATAATCTTGAACTTAAATAATTATTTGTAGTTATGGCATTTTTAACTAACGACAAACTGGTCATCGTCGGCGCAGCTGGCATGATTGGTTCAAACATGGTTCAGACCGCCCTGATGATGGGTCTGACCAACGACATTTGTCTTTATGATGTTTTCTCACCCGAGGGTGTAGCCGAGGAAATGCGCCAGAGCGGCTTCGGCGATGTGAAAATCACAGCTACCACCGATGCCGAGGAGGCTTTCCGTGGAGCCAAGTACATCATCTCGAGTGGTGGTGCACCCCGTAAGGAAGGTATGACTCGCGAAGACCTGCTGGCTGGCAACTGCAAGATTGCTGAGGAGCTGGGCACAAACATCAAGACCTTCTGCCCCGATGTGAAGCACGTGGTCATCATCTTCAACCCCGCCGACCTCACAGGTCTTGTCACTCTGCTCTATAGCGGATTGAAGCCCGGCCAGGTTACAACTCTTGCCGGTCTCGACACCACTCGTTTGCAGAGTGCTTTGGCCAAGAAGTTCGGTGTGATGCAGAGCGAAATCACCGGTTGCGCCACATATGGTGGACACGGTGAGCAGATGGCTGTTTTCGGAAGCCATGTGGAGATTGCCGGCCGTAAGCTGACTGACATCATCGGTACCGATGAGTTCCCCGCCGAGGAGTGGGAGCAGATGAAGAAGGACGTGACCCAGGGTGGTGCAGCCATCATCAAGTTGCGTGGCCGCAGCTCGTTCCAGAGCCCGTCTTATCTCTCTGTTGAGATGATTCGTTCGGCTATGGGTGGCGAGCCTTTCCGTTTCCCCGTAGGAACCTACGTGAAGACCGACAAGTACAACCACATCATGATGGCCATGAAGACCACTCTCGACCAGGATGGTGCACACTTCGAAGTGCCTCAGGGAACTGCCGAGGAAAATGCTAAGCTTGACCAGAGCTATGAGCACCTTTGCAAGATGCGCGACGAGCTCGTGACGCTCAACATCGTGCCCCCCATCTCTGAGTGGAGCAAGATTAATCCGAACCTCTAATTCGGAACATCGGACAAGCCCCGAAGAGGCTTGACACAAACTAAAAAAGGCTTTAAAAGACGCCTCCGCCATGCAGTTGTGGCAAATCACAGCAGGGTGCGTGTCTTTTAAAGCCTTTTTCTCTATTTCAGATTAACACATCCAACCATCATCAAACAAGGGAATCCCTACAATTTCATCCACATAAAGACAAAGATTAAGGAGAAATATTATTTGCCATAATGAATTTTTTTTGTTATCTTTGCAAACATAATATAAACTAAAAACAAAAAAGCGATGAAAAAACTACTAATCTGCATTTGCCTGGCCATGTTGTCTAACATTTCTGCTATGGCCACCGCATTAAAAAACAATGGAGAATACTATATTTGGTTGAATATTTACGAGAAACTTCTCGGCTCGAATGAGGCTGGCAACGGTCCTGCCCTATCGGCTTATGGCACAAAAAGCGACGGCTACGTATTCGTGGCCGAAGATTCTGGCAAGAGTGGTTATGTGTTGCTGCGCCAAAAGAGCAGCGGCAAGTACCTGGCTGCCAGCAGTTCCAACAACTGGAGTGTCACGCTTGAGGAAAAGTCTACAGTCGACCGCTTCTGCTGGAAGACTGAAGAGGGCACCTACGTATACATTATAAATAAAAAGAGCGGCAAATACCTTGGAATTGATGGTGCCAACAAAGGGAGTGCCTATGTTGGTGTCTACTACGACAAGCCGAAAGGAAGCCATTCACAACACTCTATCATCCCCGCTTCGGGCAACAGCTGGGATGAGGCTCGCCAAGCATACGAGTCGGATATCTATACAAACGCTCAGGGGGTAAGCGAAATAGATTACTGCCAACTGAATGGCAAGACAATTGACCGCAGCGATGCTATCGACATTCACATCACAGCCAACGACAACCCTATGCTGAATGGAAGCAAAGTGAATTTGGGAAGCGAACAAACATGGCTCATCATCGACAACGTAGAGCCCAGTAAAGTTATCAGCGACTACTTGAAATATGTCACCATTAATGGCAATGCTGCCAAAAACGACAACAACTGTCGAGTGGCCATCTACTTGAATGGTGCAGCCATTATTCCCAAACCAGATGAAGTCATGAGTTGTAAGGGCACTGACGGCTCTTTCACTCTTGATGCCAGCAACCATAGTGACTTGGGCGAGATGAACAACACCATGCAGAGTTTCACCCTGCACCGCGGATATATGGCCACATTGGCAACGGGCACTAACGGTAGCGGGCACAGCCATGTCTACGTTGCCGACCATAGCGATATTACCATCACCCTGCCCGAGGCTCTCAACCGCCGCGTCAGTTCGGTGAACATCAAGCCCTGGCAATACCTGTCGAAGAAGGGTTGGGCCGACACGGGTGGCACTACAAAGGGACCTCAGTTAAGGGCTACTTGGTACTGGGCTTGGAATGCTGATTACAACTCTACTACTGACATGGAGTATGTTCCTTGCCGTCAGCACCGTTGGTGGCCAGGAGCCTCTGACGTGAACAGCAAGACGGCAACTGCATCGCTTTCGCTCAACGAGCCAGAGCACTCGGAACAACACACCAGCGACAAATGTTCGTGTGGTGGAACTATTGACTCTTGGACGGCCTATGGAATCAACAAGGACTTCCAAGCTGGTGGTGGCCGCATAGGTTCACCGCAACCTACAGACTTCAGCTACTTGAAGCAGTACTTCAAGTATATCGACGAGAACGACAACGAGTCGCGTTGCGACTTTGCCGTTACTCATGCCTATTGGGACATTGGTAGCCGCGACGCCACCAGTTATGCGAACTTTATGGCAAGCCAATGCCAAAGCATCTATAACACCACTGGACGCCCCGTTTGGCTTACCGAAATGGAGGCTGGTGCGTCGTGGAGCAACTATGCGGCCGCCATTACTACCTATGAAAAGGCACGCCAATATCTGCAGGCAATGCTGGAAAAACTCGACGAATGCGACTATGTTGAACGCTATGCCATCTATGCCTTTGACTTCTGGAGGAACAAGATGTTCTACGATGATGGTGGCATCACTCCGGCTGGACAGGTATACCGCGACCATCGTGCCACTTTTGCATATCATGCCAACTACACAAAGGATCCGGTTTGGTGGAGACCTGGCGTGAAGAAGCCAACGCTACAGTTTGAGACTGCCGACAACACCATCACCATCCTCATCGGCAACCCCAACGGCGACATTACCAAGGAACTGATGCTGGAGCGCAAGAGTAGCAGCGGCAGTTGGGAAACAATAGCCACTATCTCGAAACGCTCGGAGTTGGATCCCACCACCGTACGCTATCCAATTTCTGCTGATGACATCGATCGCACAGGCGATTCCTTCCGTGTCACGGTCACCACACTTTGGGGTACTACGGCCACCAGCAACGAAATGAAGATGGGCTACATCAGCAATCCTACCATTGTGGCAGAGAGTTTCAATAGTATACCTGGATGGACCTGCCAGCGCAGCGCAGCTAACGGCTTCACCAAGGCTGAGAGTGGTGACACCTACTTCGAGGTGTGGACACCCAGCCCTGAAAACATGGGCTTCAACTACTATCAGGATCTGGGCGCATTGCCACCAGGCGTCTATGAGTTGTCAGCCGTATGCTTCAATTCATCGAACGGCGTAAGCGGAGCTACCGTTAACGGTAATGTGGGTCTCTATGCCCAAGCTGAAGGTGTAGAGTATTTCGCACCAGTAACCAACGACTCGGAGATTGACTACGACAATCCAACGGTTATCCCACAGATTCTCGTCAGGGAAGGCACGATGCGTATCGGCATCAAGAACCAAGGCTCGATGACTGCCCGCTGGGCTGGTGCTGACAACTTCGTACTGAAGTACTTGGGCACTAAGGAGGAGATTCTCCCTCAAGGTGGAAGCGCCTTCATCAGAACGAAATTACTGGAGCGCGACGAGCAGCTGACAGCATTGTTCTCTGACATGGAAGACGGACAAAAAGATGCGTCTGTGCTCATCGTCAATGCCGACTGCAATCGAAACGACTACTACGGATGGACGACGCACAATCTTGGCACGAAACAAGGTGATCAACCTTGGGACGGCGATAAGAGCAACAACTACTGGGACGTTTGGAACTCTGGCTCACTGGAGTCTTCAATGGAGCAAACCATCGGTTATTTGCCAAACGGAGAATATGAAGTCAGTGCCCTGTTGCGTTGTACCACGGGACAGACCATCACATTCAGTGCCACTCATAACGGGGAGGTCTACACCGAGACGCTCACTGGTACTGGCGACCAATCACAGAGCGGTTCCGAGTATCAGCGTGGTTGGCAGAAAGTGACACTACCCTCGTTTAAAGCCCTCAGTGGAGAGCTAGTTACTATCAGCGCCTCTATTAGTTCCCAAACACCGGGTACATGGTGGAGCACCGACCACTTCACACTGACATGGAAACCCTCATCCATTACGGTGGGCATCACTAACAACGAAAGCCCAGCCCCAGCAAATGATGCTATATACGATTTACAAGGACGTCGCTTGGAGAAGCCTGTCACAAGTGGAGTCTATATCCGCAACGGCAAGAAATACATCAAATAAACTGCGAATTCCCTAGAGGAAGAAACAGAGACAACAACACATATGGAACTAATAAAAGACAAACAATTTGGAGGTGAACGGCCGCTTTTTGCCCGCCACGACTTGAGGTTAGAGAATATCACTATAACCGACGGCGAGTCGGGCATCAAGCAATGCCAGAACATCGAGGCCACGGGCTGCCACTTCTATGGCAAATACCCGTGGTGGCACGTTGACGGTGCTCGCATTGCCAGCTGTTACTTCGCTCCTGGCTCACGCTCTGCCATTTGGTATACCAACAACTTGCAGATGAAGGACTGTGTCATCGACGGTCCAAAGTTCTTCCGTGAGATGAACAATGTAGAATTGGAGAATGTAGTTATCAACGATGCCGATGAGGTGTTTTGGCGAGTCAATGGACTGAAGTTGAAGAACGTGAAGTTGCATGAAGGCACCTACCCCTTCATGTTCTCACAGAACATCTACGTGGACGGTCTCGAAAGCGACTCGAAATACGTATTCCAATATTGCAAGAACGTGGAGATACACCATGCTAACATCGTCACGAAAGACTCGTTCTGGGAATGTGAGAACATCACCATCTACGACTCTGTGCTTGATGGCGAATATCTGGCATGGCACTCCAAGAATGTACGGCTTGTGAACTGCCATCTCGCTGGCGAACAATTGTTGTGCTATACGCAGGACTTGGTGCTCGAGAATTGCACCATTGACGCCGCATGCGACCGCATGTTCGAATACAGTACGGTAGAGGCCGACATCCGTGGGCGTATCGAAAACATCAAGAACCCCACCAGCGGGCACATCATCGCCGACGAAATAGGCTCTGTCACTATCGACGAGAACATCCGCCAGCCTGCGAACTGTGTCATCAAGACCAGATGACACAGCAACCGCCCTCTTGAACAGAACTATCTATCACTTTATAAAACCAAAGCCTTACAACTATGAATAACTACAATTTCGATGAATTGGTGGAACGGAAAAACACCAATTCATACAAATGGGATGAGCACGACGACCCTGACATCATCCCCCTATGGGTAGCCGACATGGATTTTAAAGCTGCTCCATGCATCATCAATGCCCTGCAACAGCGGCTTGACCATGGTGTCTTCGGCTACACTTTCGTCCCCGAATCCTATTACGAAGCCGTCATCAACTGGTTCAGTCAACGCCACGGATGGGAAATCCAACGCTCTTGGATGCTTTATACAACAGGTGTAGTACCAGCCATCTCGGCTGTCATCAAAGCTCTCACGCAACCTGGCGATGCTGTACTAGTGCAGTCGCCCGTCTACAACTGCTTCTTCTCCAGCATAAGGAACAACCAATGCCATGTCGTCGAATCTCCACTCAAGCGTGTAGACACATCCGACGGATTTACCTACGAAGTGGATTGGGATGACTTTGAGAAACAGTGTGCAGACCCACACGTGAAACTGTTTCTGCTCTGCAATCCTCATAACCCTGCCGGCAGGGTTTGGACACGCGATGAACTCCAACGCATGAACGACATCTGCCTGCTTCATGGAGTGCGCGTCTTGGCCGACGAAATCCATTGCGAGCTTGTCATGCCAGGCTATCAATACACACCTTTTGCCAGCATCTCTCAGGCTTGTCTCGACAACAGCATCACATGTGGGTCGGCGTCGAAGTCGTTCAATATTGCTGGATTGCAAATGGCTCACATCATATCCAACAACTCTGAGACCCGCCGTCTCATCGACCGAGCTATCAATATTAACGAGGTCTGCGATGTCAACCCTTTTGCCCCCATAGCCCAACAAACGGCCTACAACGAAGGAGGTGAATGGATTGACCAACTCTGTGACTATCTTTATAATAATAAGGTGGCACTCTGCCAATTCTTCACACAAGAATTGTCTGAACTGAAAGTCGCCCGACTCGAAGGCACTTATCTCGTCTGGGTAGACATACGCGCCACTGGCCTCGCTTCAGACGAACTGACTAAACGACTGCTCGAGGAAGGAAAGGTGCAAGTGAACAGCGGAACCATGTACGGAAATAAGACTGGCGAAGGCTACATCCGTATCAACATTGCATGTCCACTTAGCCGACTTATGGAAGGATTGAGACGCATCAAACAAGTATTGCGCCCATAAAAACTTCTTCAACAAAAAGTAAAGAGGCTGTATCAAGAAATAAGAGAATGGTTCTTGAAAGTGTACAAGCCCAATGTACACATTGTACATGCCACATGTACACACTGTACAAGCTACATGTACAGACTGTACAAGCCGCATGTACAAATCCTATAAGCCACGTTTGTTTCTTAATACAACCGTTTCTTACTCACCTTGTTAATAAAACAAGCATGAAGAAACGTCAAAGACTGACTGCTTGCAACACTTTCTGTGTGGCGCCCGAACGACTCTTCACATAGTCGCCTGCCGCTTCAGCACATTGAGACCACATCTGCTGGTCGGTTTCCAGTTGTTGCATCTGACGTTCAAAATCGTCATAGTCTTGAATCTCGAGGCCTCCGCCACATGCTTTCAATCCCGCAGCTTCTTGGAAACGTTGATTGTTGGGGCCGAAGAAAACAGGAACGTTCCACACTGCAGCCTCCAAAAGGTTGTGGATACCTACGCCAAAACCACCACCGACATAAGCCACACGCCCATAGCGATAAATGCTCGAAAGAAGGCCAAAGCAATCGATGATGAGCACTTCGGTGTCTTCAGCCACAGTTGTGCTGTCGGCAAGTTTGGTATATCTGGCCACTTTGCGCCCATCGAGCAGGTTTTCTATTTGCCGCAGATGGCTCTCGGCAATGACATGAGGGGCGATGATGAGTTTCCAGTCGCGATGGTTGTTGAAATAACGGATGAAGATTTCTTCGTCAGGCGGCCACGAAGAGCCTGCCACGAAGACTTTTGGATATGGGGTGCTGGATGATGGAGGTTGTACAAAAGCCTCAACAATAGGCAACTGCTTCGCAGCCTCTTTGATTTGCAGGACTCTGTCGAAACGGGTGTCTCCAACCACTTCCACCTCATTGATACCCAATGTAGACAGCAACTGCTTGCTCTCTTCGTTTTGCACAAAGAAACGAGTGAAGCATCTCAGCACACGTCCATACTGTCTGCCGTAGGAACGGAAGAATATCTGGTCAGGACGGAAAATGCTGGAAACGCTATAGACAGGCACATTGCGATGTTTCAGAATGTGCAGGTAGTTGTACCAAAACTCGTATTTGATGAAGAATGCAACCTCTGGTCTTATCGCCCGCAAGAAGCGGCGCGCATTACGAATCGTGTCGAGCGGCAGATAGGTAATGATGTCGGCACCTTCATAGTTCTTTCGCACCTCATAACCCGACGGGGAGAAGAACGTGAGCAATATCTTGTACTCTGGATGGTCACGCCGCAACTGCTCCATCAGCGGGCGCCCCTGCTCAAACTCGCCAAGCGATGCCGCATGGAACCACGCATAACGTGCAGATGGGTCCACTTTGGCCTTCAGCTCACGAATGGCACGACGCTCACCTCGCCACATCGTCCGCACTTTCTTGTTGAAAAGACTGACGATGGCGACTCCACAGAGATACAAATAGATAAAAATATTGTACATTTCTTCTTTAGCGAAATAGTGAACCGTTTTGAGTTCAAAGTCTTAATTTCCCGTTAGACAACACCTGTCATGCTTGACATGATATTGGAATTGAGGACAATCACGACTCTTTGCCGTTAGCCATTAACTGCTAATGCTTTGATGGCCCTCCGCATGCGGCGCAAGGTTTCTTCCTTTCCCAAGAATGCAGAGATGTCGAACATACCGGGGCCTTTGCCCTCACCAACGAGTGTTAACCGCCATGCATTCATTACATTGCCCAGCTTATATTCTTTTTTCTCCACCCACTCGTGGACCACGCGCTCTTGGTTCTCCAGCGAAAAGTCGTCGAGTCCTTCGAGCAAGTCAGCCAATTCACCCATCACTTGGGGCGAGTCCTCCTTCCAACGTTTCTTGACAGTTTTCTCATCGTACTGAGTTGGCGGAATAAAGAAGAACGAACACAAAGGCCACAACTCTTTGACAAACGACACACGGTCTTTCATCATCCTAACCACATCGGTGACACGCTCCATCGACTCTTCCACACCATTGTTTGCAACGATGGGAGCAAAGAGCTGAGCTATTTCCTCATTCGATTTCTTCAGGATGTACTCATGGTTGAACCAGATGCCTTTCTGATAGTCAAACTTGGCACCTGCCTTCGAGCAACGTGAGATATCGAATGCCTCAACAAGCTCGTCAAGCGTGAAGAGTTCCTGTTCGGTACCTGGGTTCCACCCCAAAAGCGCAAGAAAATTGATGACAGCCTCGGGAAAATAGCCGCTCTCGCGATAACCACTACTCACCTCGCCCGTTTTGGGATCGTGCCATTCCAACGGGAACACAGGGAATCCCAAACGGTCGCCGTCGCGCTTCGAGAGTTTCCCCTTGCCTTCCGGCTTCAGCAACAAAGGCAGATGGGCAAATTCCGGCATTGTGTCATTCCAACCGAATGCCTCGTATAGCAGCACATGGAGCGGTGCTGAAGGCAACCATTCCTCGCCACGAATGACGTGTGAAATCTTCATCAGATGGTCATCAACGATGTTTGCCAAGTGGTATGTGGGCAACTCGTCAGCACTCTTGTAAAGCACCTTATCGTCGATGATGTCACTCTTCACGCGCACCTCGCCACGAATCATGTCGTTGACAAGCACCTCGCGACCTGGCTCCACCTTGAAACGCACCACATACTGCTGGCCTTCTTCTATCAAGCGCTCCACTTCCTCGCCTAGCATAGTCAGCGAATTGCGCATACCCAAGCGTGTCTTGGCATCATATTGGAAGTTCTGGATTTCAGTTCGTTTCTGCTCCAATTCATCAGGAGTATCGAAAGCAATATAAGCACGACCAGCATCGAGCAACTGTTTTACATATTTCTTATAGATGTCGCGACGCTCACTTTGGCGGTAAGGTCCATATTCGCCACCAAAAGAAACACCCTCGTCGAACTGAATGCCCAACCAGCGGAACGACTCGATGATATAATCCTCTGCACCAGGTACGAACCGATTCGAGTCGGTGTCCTCAATACGGAACACAAACTCGCCTTTATTCTTGCGGGCAAACAGATAGTTGAACAATGCTGTGCGGACTCCGCCGATATGCAATGGCCCAGTGGGGCTTGGCGCGAAACGCACCCTAACTTTTCTTTCCATGAATGGTATTTTCTTAATTTTTGTGCAAATTTACGACTTTTTTTTCAGTTTTGCGTTTTTTTTTCGTATTTTCGCATTCTAAAAGAATAATAAAAAGGAAGAGATGGATATTTTGACCAAAACTGAAGGGCATCGGTTCAGAAACATAATAACCCGCACATGCATCGTTCTTGTGACGGTGACGCTCATCGTATGGTTCCTTCCGAGGAAAGAAGAGAAACTGTTTAACTATCAAGTTGGCAGACCTTGGATGTATAGTTCGCTCATCGCAAAATATGATTTCCCCATCTATAAAACCGATGAAGTGCTGAAGCACGAACAAGATTCTCTGCTGAGCACCTTCCAACCCTATTTTAACTATGATAAGGAAATAGAGAAACAACAAGTGGGCAAGTTCCTCATCGACTTCCGCAACGGCATACCTGGCTTGCCGCCAGAATATAAAGCAACAATAGCCGATCGCCTTCACCGTCTCTATCAAGCTGGCATCATGAACCCGCCTGAATATAATGCTATTAACAAAGACACAACCAAGCAAGTGCGCGTGGTGAACGGCAAGACTGCCCAGAGTATCACCATCAACTGTATTTACTCTACCTTCTCGGCTTACGAACAGCTTTTCTCCGACGAGAAACTGGCTCCCCAACGTGCCATCCTTCAAAAATGCAATCTCAACGAATATATCGAGCCCAACCTGATTTACGACAAATCACGAAGCGAGGTTGAACGCGACGAACTGCTCAGTCTCATCGCTTCAGCCAGCGGATATGTGATGGCAGGAGAGAAAATCATCGACCGAGGAGACCTTGTTACTGAAGAGACGTACCGCCGACTCGAATCGTTTGAAAAAGAAGCGAAACGACGCAACTCCTCACAAAACGAAATAACAACGACTGTGCTCGGGCAGATTATCTATGTGGGCATTGTGGTCATCCTCTTCACCATCTATTTGGCACTCTTCCGGCGCGACTATTTTGACAAGCCACGCTCTATCATGATGCTCTACTCCATGATTACGGTGTTCCCCATCTTGGTGGCCCTCATGATGAGACACAATCTCTTTAGCGTCTACATATTGCCGCTGGCCCTTACCCCCATCTTCATTCGCGTGTTCATGGACTCGCGCACGGCATTCACCACCCACACAGTCATGGTGTTGCTTTGTGCCGCAGCCGTAAAATACCAATACGAATTCATCATCGTGCAGATGGTCGCTGGCTTTGTGGCTGTCTATTCGTTGCGCGAACTGTCACAACGCGCCCAATTATTCAAAACAGCCATCCTGGTCACACTAGCCTCTGCAGCCATCTATCTGGCTTTGCAACTCATCCAGGACAACGAGTTTCTGTCTCTCGATAGGGAAATGTATGTCTATTTCATCATCAATGGCATACTGTTACTGCTTGCCTACCCTCTGATGTACCTCATTGAGAAATTGTTCGGTTTCACCAGCAATGTGACACTCTTCGAACTGTCAAACACCAACAAGGGACTGTTGCGCAACCTTAGCGAAATTGCACCAGGCACTTTCCAACACGCCATCACCGTTGGCAACTTGGCTTCAGAGATTGCAAACAAAATAGAGGCCAACAGCCTCCTCGTGCGTACTGGAGCACTCTATCACGATATTGGAAAGATGGTGAACCCCGTCTTCTTTACCGAAAATCAGGTTGGCGTGAACCCACACGAGAAGATGACGTCAGTAGAAAGTGCTCGAGTCATCATCGGACACGTCAGCGAAGGCATTCAAATGGCTGAAAAAGCAAACATCCCCAGCATCATCAAGGATTTCATCCTTACCCATCACGGACGCGGATTGGCTCGCTATTTCTACATCAAGGAACAGAATGCCCACCCCAACGAAGTTATCGACAAAGAGCCGTTCATGTATCCCGGTCCAAACCCATTCACCCGCGAACAAGCCATCTTGATGATGGCAGATGCTGTGGAAGCTGCCAGTCGCTCGCTTGGCGAATATACAGAGGAGAGCATATCGGCCTTGGTGAACCGGGTGATTGACGGTCAAGTGGCCGATGGCTATTTCAAGGAATGCCCCATCACTTTCCGAGACATCGCACAAGCCAAAGTGGTGCTCATCGACAAACTGAAATCTATCTATCACACGCGCATACAATATCCTGAGTTGAATAAAGAGAAGACTGAACCCAACAAGGAGAAAACCAGCAAGAAGGAAGGACGGCGAAGCTCGAAGTAACCATATTGGAAAAGCATCTTATATCATGAGTGCCTATCACGTTTCGTATAGGTGCACACAACTATTTTACAAAAATCAAAATGTTTTAACCATCGTTTTGCACAAAAGAGGGATTGTTTGTGCAAAAAGTATGCACAATTCATCCGTTTTGTGCAAGAAGTGAGGATGTTTTAGTTAATAGATATTAAAACGAGGGACAATTTTAAGGAAATTTCGAACAATCAGTATAATTTTGCACCCGATTTCAAACAAAACTATAATTCGAAAGATGAAAAAAATCGTATGTGCCCTTGCTGCCGTTCTATTTTCTATGAACGCTGTCTTTGCAGGGGGAATCCTCACAAACACAAACCAAAGTGTCAGTTTTCTTCGTAATCCCGCCCGAGACGCAGCCATAGGTCTCGACGGTGTGTATTCAAACCCTGCAGGCGTTGCATTCCTCAGCGACGGCCTTCATCTGGGTTTCAACTGGCAATATGCTCACCAGACACGAACCATCACTTCGACCAATTCGCTCTTTGCATTGGGACTGAAGAACAACGGCCAAGCCACTAAAGAGTTTGAAGGAGTAGCAAATGCACCCATTATCCCTTCGTTGCAGGCAGCTTATAACAAGAACAACTGGTCATTCCAGTTCAACTTCTCGGTTCCTGGTGGTGGCGGCAAGTGCGAGTTTGACAAAGGTATCGGCTCATTCGAGACTGTTGTCGGCGCCATTGCCAATCGCCTCATTGGAGTTTCCACTGGGCTCAACCAATCCATCTCACAACTTGGTGCCAGCGTTCCCAACGTCACTGGATACGATGTTGACGGTTACATGAAAGGCAAACAGTTCTACTTCGGCTTCCAAGTGGGTGCTGCACACAAGTTCAACGAACACCTTTCAGTATATGGAGGTCTGCGTCTGCTCTATGGAACAGCCTCATACGAAGCCCGTCTGAACAACATCCGCGTGATGAACGGCAACACAGGAATGACGTTGCCCGAGTATTTCATGGGTGTGACAAACGGCCTCACAACCGCTGGAAACAACTTGGCTGCTTTGAGCCAGCAAGTGAAAGACGGTATCCAGCAATATGTCGCAGGCTATATGGCAGCCGGTATGACGCAGGAACAGGCCATGCAACAGCCCGCCGTACAGGATTTGGTGGCAAAAGGACAGCAACTGCAAGCCAGTGGCGCCCAACTGCAAGCTACCGCTGAACAACTGGAAGGTAGTGCTGCCACGTTGGCTCCCTATGCCAACGGCGTGAACCTGAAGAGCGACCAAACTGGTTGGGGCATTGCACCCGTCATTGGTATTGACTACAAGACAGGCCCGTTCAACTTCGCAGCCAAGTACGAATTCAAAACTCGCATGCGCATGAAGAACAATTCCGACTTAAAAGAGGCTTCGGTCATCTCGGCCACCAACAAATATGTCAACGGCACAAGTGTTCCTGAAGACTCTCCCGCACAACTGGCTTTGGGTGCACAATGGAGCGTTCTCGACAACGTGCGACTGAACGCCGGATACCACCATTTCTTCGATACCGATGCCCATTGGTATGAGCACAGCGAGAAACTGCTCGATGGTGGAACCAACGAATATCTGGCCGGAGCAGAGTGGGACGTCAACGACCGTCTGACAGTATCGGGCGGTGTGCAGTTCACCCGTTACCCGCTCACCGACGAGTACATGAACGACATGTCGTTTGTGGTGAATTCATGGACATTCGGACTGGGATTGGAATACAAGGTCAGCGAAAAGGTGAAACTCAGCGCAGCCTACTTCCAGACCAATTATGAGGACTACAACATGAACACACCCGAGCAGAACATGGAGGCTCTGGGGCTGAACATCCCAGCTGGCAAAAACTCGTTCACACGCACCAACCGTGTGGTCGGCATCGGTGTGGAGGTCACATTGTAAAAACATCTCTTACAATATCATACAACGAAAAAAGGTTATGTGGGGAATTACACCTGCATAGCCTTTTTCTTTAATCATGAAATAGGTCATGAAACCATTTCTCCATTATTACATTTCTTTTCCAAAAAAGGCATAAGAAAAGTATGAAAAATTACGACAAAATCTTGTCAACTTTTTCGTTCAATCTAGAAAAGAAATATATAAAGAATCTTTACTCCCTCACTCTCATTCCTCCACTTTCAGCCGGAAAAATTGTCACTTGTGGCTTTTGAGGGTGTCATTTGTGGTCTTTGACCTTGTCATTTGCGGCATCTGAGCCGCTCATTTGCCACAAGTGAGAGCCTCAAAGCATAGCTCTGACAACCCAAGAGCATAGCTTTTAGGTTCCGAAAAGATGTAAAGAAAACGGAAATCATTGATAGTCAACAACTTCCAAAAATGTCAATTTTGGGCATTTTTCGCACCAAAATCTTTTCTGTTTCAAAATTTTCGATTCTCAGAGGCCCAAAATTCTGATTTTTCTTGACAAAACGGCAGAATCCTAAAGCGGGTCTACGTCATAGAATATTTGGACGGCCGAATAGCGTTTCTCTTGGAGTACTTTTTCTTGAGCCTTGCGCAGATACTCGCGCACACGCTGTAGGTCAATACCATTCTCCAGTTTGATGACAATCTTGCGAATAGCCAATGTCTTCACTCGAGCCACAGCTGGCTTGTCAGGACCCAGTATGCGCTGCCCGAACCATTGCCTCAAAACTCCTCCCATATAGACTGCAGCCGACTCCACAACGTCCTCGCTTCTGTGTTTCAGATAGACATACACCAGATGGAAGAACGGAGGATAATTAAACATGCGGCGCTCTTCAATCAAGTCGCTGTAGAAGCCACGCCAATCGTTGGCCACCACTTGGCGCACTACAGGCAATTCGGCATTCTTCGTCTGCAGTAGCACGAGCCCACGTTTCCCTTTCCTTCCTGCACGGCCCGCCACCTGACTCATCATCATAAAAGCATGCTCATAGGCGCGGAAATCGGGATAGTTCAGCATGGAGTCAGCATCCAAGATGCCCACAACAGCCACACGGTCGAAATCCAAGCCTTTTGATACCATCTGCGTGCCAATCAGTACATTCGTCTTGTTCGCCGAAAAATCGCCTATCAACCGTTCGTAGGCATTGCGTGTGCGAGTCGTATCGAGGTCCATACGCGCCACACGAGCCTCGGGAAACAACTCACGCACTTGGTCCTCAATCTTCTCTGTGCCATAGCCACGCCCTTTCAGTTCGTTGCTTCCACAGCACGGACACTCCGTAGGTACCGCATAGGTGTAGCCGCAATAGTGGCACGTCAACTGGTTCATATTCTTGTGAAGCGTCAGCGACACATCACAGTTTTGGCATTTGGGTACCCAACCGCAGACTTTACACTCCACCATCGGGGCAAAACCACGCCTATTCTGGAACAAAATCACCTGTCTTCCCTCCTCCATCGCCTGACGCATAGCCTCTAACAATGGTGGCGAGAATGGTCCTTTCATCATCTTCCGGCGCCGCAAGTCCTTCACGTCAACAACACGTATCTCCGGCAGTTCCAATCCCTCGTGCCGCGTGTGGAGTTCCACTAAACCATACTTGCCCTGCAAGGCATTGTAATACGACTCCATTGAAGGAGTTGCAGTACCAAGGAGAACGTTGGCTCCCATCATTATTGCCGCTGAACGGGCATGATAGCGAGGCATCGGTTCCTGCTGCTTGAAACTTGTCTCGTGCTCTTCATCAACAATAACGAGGCCCAACCTCTGGAATGGCAGGAACACCGCCGAGCGGGCACCAAGTATCACGTCGTAGGGATTCTTAGAGAGTTGTTTCTTCCATATCTCCACACGCTCGGCATCGCTGTATTTCGAGTGATAGATGCCAAGCCGACGCCCAAACACGCGATGCAACCGCTCCATCATCTGAACCGTAAGGGCAATCTCTGGAAGCAGGTAAAGCACCTGTTGTCCCTCATCGATAGCCTTCTGGATGAGATGGATATAAATCTCTGTCTTACCACTCGATGTTACACCATGCAACAACACCACCCGCTTGCGCATCATCTGGAACAACACCTGGTTGTAAGCGTCCTGCTGCACCTCACTCAACGGCTTGATGTTCTCCGGGCACGGTTCACCACCACTATTCAATCGCCCCACCTCACGTTCGTACAAGTAGAGAATCTTCCGGTCTACCAATGCCTTTACATTAGCTGCCGTACAATGAGACGTGTTCATCAGTTCCTCACGCGTCACCTCGTGTGTGGTTCTCTCCTCTCCATCCCGAGCAAAGCTCGCCCCCCCGTAGCCTTCCCCCTCTCCTCTCAAGTCATCTAACTCTCCCGACAAATCCAGATAGCACGCCAGCACTTTCTGCTGTATCTGTGCCCGTTTCAGCATGTCGAATGCGATGTGCAGCGCCCGCTCGTTGCGGAAGTTCTCCGATAGTCTCACACATGTCTCCGTGCGCGGCCGCCATCCTTCCTCCGCTTTCAGTCCTGCAGGCAGTGCGGCTTTCATCACCTCGCCAATAGGAGACATATAATAGTCGCTAATCCATTGCCATAGTTTCAACTGTTGAGGCAATAATACAGGCTCCACGTCGGGCACATCGGCAATGGCTTTCAGTTCCACCGTCTTCCCGTCCTTCGTCTGCAACTGCCGGGGAGGCTCGTCGTGAAATCCCGCCACGATACCTGTGTAGGTCTTCGTCTTGCCCAACGGCACCACCACACGCATTCCCACGCGCAACCCAGCCGCCATCTCGTCGGTGGCGGTATAGGTGAAAGTGCCCTCGAGAGGCAACGGCAATATCACGTCAACGTATTTCACTCTAAAACGAACCTTATTTCACAACGATTTTCTTCTTACCAATGAGGTAGATGCCTGCAGGCAAGTCTGCCACCACGTTCTCACCGGGTTGCAGCATGAGCGAACGTACGACTTGGCCGCCAACTGCATGGACGTTAATCTTTTGTTGGGTCTCGGCGAAGATAACGAGTTGGTTGTCGCGCATGCAGATTTCGAGATGGGTGTCAGACGAGGGCGTTGAGCGAACAGCGGAGGGCAACTCGTCAATATGGAAACGTTCGTTGTCGAGGTATCTCATACGCTTCCTGATCCAACTCTCGATGTAAGCCAGTTCATCATCGAAGTCGAGCGAATGCCCGGCAATGTCGCTGTCGCCGTTCCATTTGGCATATTCGCGTTTGTCGGCACCAGCCGTCTTGAACTCTGCAAGTTGTTTGCGGAAGCGGTCGAGGATGCTCTCTGTTGCGAGATAGCCCTCGCGCAAGTCACGATAGCGCATGCGCACTTTATAGTTGAAGTTGCCAGCGTTCGTATTTCTCAACCGGCGGAAGATGTTAAAGTCGCCGTGCTCGTATCTTGTGATGTATTCGGTATAGTCTTGGTCGGGCTTCATGATAGACGAGTGGAAATAGTCGTCGCTCCATCGCTGTCCAATAACGGCATCAAGGTCCCAAATGGCGAAGGTGATGCGTGGCGACACCTGTTTGTCGTAGCAGGCAAAGAACATGTTCTTGCCATGATTGTCCGTGGCCAAGATGGTTTCGAGCAGAATGTAGTAGTCGATGACGAGCGGCAAGTCAAACCGCTGGCCCACCTGCTGGCGGAATTGCTCGTCGCTGGACGTGCAAACGAAGTTGACAGCGTCGTAGAGCGTCTGCCAGTCTGTGGGATTGACGTCTTCTATGTCGGGATATTTCACCTGGTATTTGTCCCACATGTCGCTGTAGTTGTTGAAACTGGCAGGCGACGTGCCAGGATAGTATGTGTTGTCGGTATGGTGACCCATGAATACGGCATAGCTCCAGTCTTTCGACTTCCAGAGCTGTCCGTGCACTTCACCCGTTTCCTCGTCATATTTCTTCAGTTTCATCTGCTTTCGGTCGATGTTCTCCGTCATGCAATAGATACCTCGATATTCGCCGTTGAGAATGAGTTCGACAAACCGTCCCCGTGTGCCCGTCTTCGCCTTGGGTTCCTCGTCGATGTAATAGGGCGGTGTCGAGAAGTCGTTCCACAGGTCGGTGACCATACGGTTGCGGATACGGCTCATGTCCACCTGACACGACTCCAGAATCCACGAGTTGTCGTTGCGCAGCCCGAAGAACTTCTGCTCCAGCTTATTCCCTTCGGCGTCCTTCAGTTTCACGTGATAGTTGCGCTTGTGCTTGCCTCCTCCGTTGGTGATTCCTCCGCGCCACTTGGCTTTCATGTTCAGCAGTTCCGATTGCTCGACGTCTGGTTCATAGACACGGATGTATCCGTCCGAATAATTGTCATTGAACGTGCCGTAGAGGGCGACTACGGGCAGCGACGTGAAGATGACGTTCGCAGAAAGGTACGTGCCGTCGGTTCGTCGCACCCTCACATTCAGTTTGCGCTCGGCGTCGATGTTGGCAATCGTGTAGACGTCGCCCGGCTTGATGGTCGAGATGCCAATGATGACCCTGTCCCATCCGTCGCGCAACTGGAAGTTGATGGTGGCAGAATAGGGATTGCCGAAGTTCTCGAGCGGCATGGGACACATGTAGATGTCGTTCCCCTCGTCGTATGCCACAGCATGACCGCCAATCGTGAAGCCTTTTAATGCTCTGGAGAGCGGGTCGACGCCTGGCCGTTTGATGATGCTTTTGCGCAGTTCCTCCATCTCCCGGAAGTCGCGGCCTACGTTGGCCATCTCCCTTTCTATCTCGTCATCCGTCAGATACTCCTGCAGGTCAGCCCTGAGCTTCGCTTCTTCGCCTCGGATGAGTTCGTCCTCTGTGCCGAGGAAAGCCAGCACGACGTTGTCAATGGCTATCCAGTTGGCATTGGTCCCTTCAGCCTTGATGCCCAAGGTCAGCGTACTGCCCTCCTCCAAGGTGAAGTCGATGGTGTATCGCTTCGGCATATCGTTGTCGGTCGAGATGTCCACCGCCTCCCCGTTGGCAAACAGCGTCACACCCGTTCCCCTCTCCTCTTGCCCCTTGCCCCCTGCCCCTTGCCCCTGAAAAACAGCGAGTGCGTCGGCTTGTAGACGATAGTTGCCCCCAGGCAAGTGAGTAAGCGTCTGCTGCAACCTGCAGTCAGCGAGCGCTCCGTTAGCTGCCTCGTGCCAATTCTCTATGAAGGGAGCCTCGAGCGATGCATCGCCATTGTAGTGTGAGCCGCCAGCCCCCGTGTTCATGAAGAAGCCGCTGTTCGTCCATCCCTCCAAGGCGTCGGGCGTTCCCGTTAGCCACGACGACACATCGAATCCTTCGCTGACCGTGCGTTCAAACACCTGGTTCCCATACTGGTCGTAGAAGCTGAAATGCTGGTTGCTCCCACCGTCGCCTTCGCTGGAATAAGAGCCCACGGTGAACGAGCTGGTGCGCACGTCCCACAGGTGGTCACCATGCTCCACGTTGCGAATGGTATACATGCCGTCCCCCACGCTTTTGAAAGTCCACAGCGAGAGGTCGCCGCTGATGGTCGGCGTCATGCAGACATACCGACGCCCCGAGCCAGTGTATACGCCGTCGTAGGTGACGTATTGCTTCGTCTCGGCGTTCTGTATGCTGTATCGTCCCTCGCCCTCCTCGTTGATAATCCAGTAGCTATGCCCAGCGGCAGTAGGCTGGTTGTTGTAGTAGAGCGGTGTGTCGCTCATGCCGGCGGAGAGCCCGTCCACCACGCAGCCGTCAGGGAAATATTGGCAAACGATGTGGTATTTCTTCGTTGACGAGAAGTCGGGCACAGCATTTGCCTGTACGAAGGCGACCATCGCCAACAGGCATGTCAGTAGATATTTGCTCATGAGTTATTGGTTCAGAGATGAAAATACATAGTTAGTGGCTGCAAAGATACACGTTTTTCACGAGAAAAGCGAGAGTATGTCGATTTTTCTGATTAATTTTGCACATTCTTTAATATGCGTGACGCCACATTCGACATGACCGTCGGGTCGCCCACGAAGGGAATTGTGCGGTTTGCATTGCCCCTCGTCATGGGGTACATCCTCCAACAGATGTACCTTGTAACCGATGCGGCTATCGTCGGAAGGTGGGTCGGCGTGAACGCCTTGGCGGCTGTGGGCGCGTCTTCATCAGTGATGTTTCTGGTGTTGGGATTCTGCAATGGAGTTTGTGCGGGATTCTCCATCCCTGTAGCGCAAGCGTTTGGCGGGAAACAAGAACGGTTGATGCGTTCTTTTGTGGCCAACGCCCTCCGCCTGGCGCTGATGCTTTCTTTGGGCATCACGTTGGTAGCATGCCTCTCGTGCGGAGTCATCTTGCGAATTTTGAACACTCCCGTTGAAATCTTCCACGATGCAGCTGTCTTCTTGCTCTTGCAGTTTTTGGCCATTCCCTTTGTTATGGCCTATAATCTTTTCGCATGTCTCATCCGTGCGTTGGGCAACTCACGAAAACCTTTCCATTTCCTCGTTGTGGCTTCGTTGCTGAACATCGTGCTCGACATCGTGTTCATCGTGGTGTGCAGAATGGGAGTCGTGGGGGCCGGTGTTGCCACATGTTTGGCACAAGCCTTTGCAGCATGGCTCTGCTGGCGCTACATCAGGAGCGAGATGCGCATGTTGGTTCCACAAGGAAGTGAGCGCCGTTGCAACACACATCTCATGCACCAGTTGCTGGGCGCAGGCATACCTATGGGACTCCAGTTCTCTATTACCGGCATCGGCATCATTATGTTGCAGAGTGCCAACAACGCATTAGGCACCAGTTGTGTGGCGGCTTTCACAGCTTCTATGCGCGTGAAATATCTTTTCACATGCGTATTCGAGAACATTGGCGTAGCAATGGCCACCTTCTGCGGGCAAAACGTGGGCGCTGCCCGTTACGACCGAGTGGCTGCTGGAGTGCGCTCAGCGTTATTGGTGATGCTGGCCTACTTCGTCTTCACTTTCGCCGTCATCTGGCCTTTTGCCGACGACATGATGCTACTCTTCGTGCAAGTGGACGAAGGAGGTGCACCAGCGATGGAGATTGTTGGGAAAGCAGCCTTGTTCATGCGCGTGGCATGCTGTTTCTACCCCGTGTTAGGCGTATTAACGATATTGCGCTACAGCATCCAAGGAATGGGGTATGCCCAGCTATCTGTATTCTCGGGAGTGATGGAGATGCTGGCTCGTTGCGGGGTGAGCCTATGGCTCGTTCCAGCATACGGATTCTTGGGCGTCTGCTATGGAGATCCTGTAGCTTGGCTCTCAGCCGACGTATTCCTCATCCCCGCCTTCTTGTGGGCGTATTCAAAGAAAAAGTGACAAATAATGTCATCATGGCATCGGGAAGATACCTTCCCACCTAACATCCCAATCAGCAGGAAATCCGGGGTTCTTGCCAGTCGAGCCGTCCCATCCCGCCAGCATCATACCTACAGCCGTGAGCAACCCTCCGTTGCCAGGCAGATAAACGCGCAGCCGGTCGTCTTGGTAGTTATGGCCATTCACGAGATAAGTATTCGTGCGCTTGGGCATGAGCAACGCGTCGACAGCACGCTCTGGTTCACCCAGTCGGGCGGCACACATAGCAACCATCGGATAGTCCCATCCCCACGTTTTATCCCAGTTCCAATTGTCCCAAATCCAATTCAAGGTGCGGCGCATAATGCGGTCGTCGGCAAGTCGGCTTTGGGGCAGCATTCCCACAGCACCAAGCACGGCAGGATGGTCACTCGTGAAACGAATGTCGCGATAGGTTTGCGGAGCACTCTCAGCTGCCAAGTAGAGGGAGTCTTCGCCAACTGCCAGCGGCGAGAGTCGCTGGATGATGTCGTCCCAGTCTGCACGGCGCGGCTCTCCCTTACGTTCGCGCCACTTCTGTGCCGTCTGCAATCCCCATAACCAGTAGCTGAGTTCGAAGGGCGGATTCACAGTTGAGTCGGCCTTCAGCGTTTCTTGCGCGGGAATGCAACCTTTCAGCACGTAACGGCCGGCAACAGAGTCAAACGTGACGAATGAAGACATGAACTCTGCCGTTTCCTCCACCAGCGGACCATAGTTGTCGAGTAATTCCTTAGCCACTTGGTCCATTGCTTTGGCTTTGGCAACAGTTCGGTTTGTCGTCTTATGGTTTGTGCAGTAGCGGTAGATGAGCTCGGCCAAATAGATGAAATGCGGCTGCTGCCAAATGAGGTACGACCCCACATTCGATGGAGCCTCTTCGCCCGACGGGTCAGTCATCTTCATCCAGCGCACGCCCTTGAAGCCTTGCCGACGTGCAATCCTTTGAGCCACAGGTGCCGCTTTGACGAACCAGTCCATCGATTGTGCCAGCAAGTCGGGATGCCCCCATATAGCGAACTGCACCTGGTGCCACCATATCATTTCGAGATGGAACTTGCCGAACCACGAGTTGTAGGTCAATCCTGTCTCTTGCGGCGGCGAATAGCCTCCATCGTTCACGGCCAGCAGGTATTGCGACAGCACAACGCGCCGTTCCAACTCGCGTGCACGAGGGTCTTTCACATGTGAGAAGTCGGCAATGGCCCCGTTTTTCCAATACTCATTCCAGAAGGTGGCCGAACGAGTATAGTGCTCGGTGAAAGGCACTCCACTAAGTGGACCGCTGGCAGCGAAGTTCTTATAGACTCGATCGCCAAACTGAACCGAGAAATCGAGCCGTCCCTTCCTGCTCGAGAGCATCACCTCGTTGCGGTTTGTCTTCCTGATTCGCGCCTTACCCCTCCAAGAGATTTTGACCCCATACTTCACATTGTCGATTTCAACCACCAAGTCCGCACGATTTTCCCAATAAGACAACCTCACCAGCGGCTTCTTGTCCTTTCCCCAGTCGGCAGCATCGTCGCTATGAGCGCCTGTAGGATAGGGAACGCGAAAGACAACCTCGGCGCGGCCTTTCGTCTCAACGCGTGTTGCTATCTGGCACGAGCCTGGATTGCAAACCGTCTCCACATGATAAGGCTGCCCGTTATAAGTGAAACGGCTGTCAATCTTTCCCGTCCACATGTCGAGCGTTTGGTCTACATTCTTCACGAGGCTCGTGTCCGCCAAGTTCAACCCCAAGCATCCCAAGTGCAACCGATGGGGATTCGCGCGCAGATAATTGGCCGCGTCTTGCTGACGACCTTTCTCGCGGAACTGTGCCGAATAAAGTTCCTTGTGGCCGCGTCCGAAATCCTTCTCCACCAATGCCTCTTCGGCCTTGAACGACTGTTTGTTCTCGAACGAATGCCAACCCCAGTCGCTCATCGTGCACAGGGGAACGCCCTTTGCATACTCTTCGGGGAAGGTCTGCAACCCCGTTGCGTCGACGGTGAACGCGAAATGGCCGTTGCCCACAGTGAGCGACGACAGCGGGTCCACACGGGTGACGTGCGGATTGTTGCGCGTGACCACCTGCTTGCGGTCGATGTTTTGTGCGCAAAGCATGCTGACCCAAACGACGACGGTGGCGAAAATGACTGTTTTTTTCATGTTTTCTTCGGCTTGTAGCTTCAATTGGCAAAATTACAAATAAGCGCTGGAAAAACCAAAAATCACGGGCGAATTTTTCAGCGATGGCCTTTGCTCCCTTCACTTGTGGCATCTGATTGCGTCAGATGTGGCCTTTGGCGTTGTCATATGTATGCTTTGGTCAAGTAAAATAATTTATTTTAGTCGGTAAAATAATTTATTTTGGTCGGTAAAATAATTTATTTTACTTTGCAAAATAATTTATTTTACAAGACCATAGGATAGCAATGATAACATCATCTCATATCTTTGCCGCTAAAAAAAGGCAAAAATGAGAAGGATATACGGGGATTATTTGTAAATTTGCAGACAAGAAGGAAGACGGCATAAGGCCTGAAGGACAAAAGACGAGGAGAGAACTATGGTAGTAGAGCTTGACGACGAATTGTGGTTCCCCGACCCGCACATAGGCGAGCCGGACGGGCTGATAGCCGTAGGAGGCGACTTGAGCGTCGACCGTTTGCTGCTGGCCTACAGCTACGGCATATTCCCTTGGTTCTCGTTCCGCGACAGCGAGAAGCCCTACTGGTATTGCCCGTTGCGCCGTTTCGTGATATTCCCCAGCGAGATTCATGTTTCGCACAGCATGCGGACGCTGATGAGGAAAGGGCGCTTCCATTGTTCGATGAACGAGGATTTCGAGGGTGTCATCGCCAATTGCTCGCGCTTGCGCATCGAGGAGGAGGGCGCTTGGCTGGGTCCCGACATCATCGAGGCTTACACGGAACTGCACAAACAAGGGTTTGCAACGAGCGTGGAGGTGTGGGACACAGAAGACGTAGATGGCGAGACGGGAGGCGGAAAGCTTGTGGGAGGGCTTTATGGCGTCACTCTGGGGCGGTCGTTCTTTGGCGAGAGCATGTTCTCGCTGGTGCCCAGCGCCTCGAAGCTGGCGTTGATATACCTTTCGCGGTTCATGGAAAAATTTGGTGGACGGTTGATTGACTGCCAGTTTGAGACGCCACATCTGAAGAGTATGGGCGGCCGGTATATCGATTACGATGAATACATGGCGAAGCTGAAGGATGAATAAGTGAAAATTTATAGAGCATTATAGAAAATCGAGGAATATGAAAAAGACGTTGCTAGTTTTGCTGTTGCTGGCTCCGATGCTGATGTCGGCACAGGCATTGAAGAAGCGTGGCGGCTCGGTTGAGGCTGTTGTGCCTGAGGGTTGGGCGCACGAGGAGGCTATGGGCGACCTGAACAAGGATGGCCAGGCAGACTTGGTGGTGGTGGCCACGCCAAACTTCAAGGAGAACATGAAGGAGCGCGAAGACGGGTATGTCTTCAACATGAACAACCCTCATCTGGCGATTTATTTCGGTGAGCCGTCGGGTGACTTCGCGTTGTGGAAGGTGTATAACGACTTGATACCTGCAAGGGACGAATACACCACGGTGGAGACGTCGCTGGAGATTACCGACCGCGGCGCTTTGCGGATAGGCGTGTCGACGTGGTCGAGCGCAGGATCGGCCGACACGGGTGGTCCGACGCACACGTATCGCTGGCAGAATGGCGACTTCTTCCTGATTGGTAAGGACGAAAAGAGTTTCTCGCGCTATTCAGGCATCCTGGAGGAAGTGAGCGAGAACTATCTGACGTGGAAGCGTCAGGTGAAGATTTCGGGCATGTTCGAAGACGTGGATGTGGAAGAGAGCGAGAAGTGGACGCGCATTCCCCGCACTCCGCTGAAGCGTCTGGGAGAGGTTTCCTTCTGATGGGATTGGTAAGGATTCTAAAGGACTGGACGTTGCCCGTCGCCATTGGCACGGGAACGGTGCTCTATCTGGTGTTCGCCTATGTGCCAATGCTGGATGGAGCGGCGCGCAAGATGGCGCCATTCTTCGACGCCATTCTGCCGTTGTTCATGTTCCTGATTCTTTTCGTGACGTTCTGCAAGGTAGACTTCCACAAGCTGCGGCCCAAGACTTGGCATTTGTGGGTGGGCGTGTTCCAGGTGGTGTTCATCACCATCATGATGGCCTTGATACTGGCTTACGAAATGACGGGCGACACGCTGATACTGATGGAGGCGCTGCTCACGTGCATCGTGGCTCCTTGTGCGGCTGCGGCTCCTGTGGTGACACAGAAGTTGGGCGGCGACTTGGAAGGAATGACAACATGGACGCTGCTGTCGAACCTGATTACGGCATTGGCCATTCCGCTCTGCTTTGCCACCCTCGTTTCCCCGCAGCTGGGGGGAAGCCGGCAGCTCGCCTCATCAGGGGATATGGGCTGGGACATGAACTTCTTCATTTCGGCCTTCCTTACCATACTCTATCAGGTGTGTATGGTGCTGGTGGTGCCGATGATGCTGGCCTACATCGTGAAGCATCATTTTCATCGGCTGCATCGGCGAATTGTCTCTGTGAAAGACCTGTCCTACTATCTGTGGGCGTGCTCGCTGATGATTGTCTCAGGAACAACGGTGAAGAATATCTGTCATGCTGACACATCGGCAGCCTTCCTGCTCGTGATAGGAGGTCTGGGGTTGGTAATTTGCATCGTGCAATTTGCCGTAGGCCGTTGGATAGGTCATTATTTCGGTTCGACGATAGAGGCAGGGCAAGGACTCGGACAGAAGAACACGGCTTTTGCCATCTGGATTGCCTACACCTACCTCAATCCGCTTTCGTCGGTGGGACCCGGCTGCTACATCCTTTGGCAGAACATCATCAACTCAGTAGAAATCTATGGCGCCAAGAAAAAACATCTATCGGCATGAAATGACCGACGGGAAATAACAAATGAAGAATAATTAATAACGACAAGAAAAACTGCTAAACTTATGAAGAGATTTTGTTTATTGTTTTGTATGAGCGTTTTGGCTGGCGGGACATTGCTGGCACAAAACAAAGTGAAGGGAACCTACGGCTATCTCTATTGCCACATGAGCGACCGCGGGGAATATACGGCGTATGCCGTGAGCCGCGACGGCATGAACTATCAGGACATCATGGGCGGCGAAGCCATCATGGACCCCGAAGAGCATGCACGCATAGAAGGCGGTCAACGCGACGCATTCATCACACGAGCATGGAACGGGAAAGGCTACGTGATGGTGACGACCGACATGTGCGTGCGCAAGTCGCACAAGTGGGACAACTACGGCATCGACCTGCTGAAGAGCGACGACCTGATTCATTGGACGAGCGTGACGTTCGACTATCGCAAGGGCACGTCCATCTTCTCGAACCCCAGTGCCCCAAGCGTCTACAAAGACTGGAGCACCATCAACCGCGTGTGGGCTCCGCAGATATTCTGGGACCCGAATTACGTGTGGGAAGACGGTTCGAAAGGCGGATACATGATTTATTATTCGATGCTGAACCGTCCCGAGGAAGGGTACGACCGCATGTACTACTCGTATGCCGACAAGAGTTTCACGCGGCTCACCCAGCCTCGTCTGCTCTTCGACTGGGGATACGCCACCATCGATGCCGACATCAACCTGCTTGACGACGGCCTCTACCACATGCTCATCAAGAAAGAGGGCGGCAAGCCGGGCATCTACACCGCCACGTCGAAGAACCTGACGAGTGGATGGGGCGAGCCTGTGGAGAACGACTACGTCTCGTTCGAAGGTCGCAAGAACTGCGAGGGCAGCAGCGCCTTCCAGCTGATTGGCGACAAGACGTGGCGTGTGGCCTATATCCAATACAGCGACAACCCCAAGCACTATCGCATCTGCCAAGCCGACGAGCACTTGAGGAACTTCCACGACCCAGTGGACATCAAGGGCGTGACGGCTCCGCAGCACGGTTCGTTCATGCGGCTGACGAAGAAAGAATACAACCGCCTGCTGAAGTGGGATGCCAAGAAGAAGTAATAAAAAGACCCTCCAACAGAAGCATGTTGGAGGGTCATTTGTGTTATAGCACAATCGGAACGATGACCTTCACACCGATGTTGCGCCCCATATTGAAGACGCCGCGGCGTCCTGTCGCGTTGTTGACATCAGCATATTTCAGTCGGCTCAAGTGGTTCTGATAGGCTCTGTTAAGCAGGTTATTGGCTGTCAGACAGACGGTGAAGAGCGTCTTCCCGTGTCGAAGCACGTCGGTACCAGCCGACGCATTCAGCAGCGTGTACGACGGCGTCGCCGTTTCCGTGTCGTTGGCGGTATGCACACGGTCCTGCTTCAGATGGCATTCCAGCCCAACCGATGCATACGAATTGCTGACGTGCCGGCATTGGCGCAGCAGGTCGCAGCGCACGTTGGTTGTCCATCGCGGCTGTGGCGTGTAGGGCAGATAGCGGCTGTCGGCCTCTTGATGCAACAGTCGGGTGGCGACATACGAGAATGTGTTTTCGATGTGCAGCCTCTTGAAAGGATGCACCACCACGCTGGCCTCGCCTCCCCATAGCCGTGCCGTCCCCGAAGTGTAGCGGAACGCGTCGTATCCCAGCGACTCTTCGTTGCTCTCGTGCAGCGCAGCTTCGTCAGCAGCAGCCATCCGTTGCAGGAAGATGAAGTTGTCGATGTGGTTAGCAAAGAGAGAGAGTTGTGCCGACACGATGTGCGACGAATAGTCGATGCCCATGTCCATCTGCCAGCTGCCCTCGGGCTTCAGTTGCGTGTTGCCCACTTCATAGCGCAGCGAACCTTCGTGAATGCCGTTCGACCCCAGTTCGCTGAGGTTGGGAGCACGGAATCCGCGCGACGCATTCAGCCGCAAGTGCAGGTTGTCGCTCACGCAGTAGGTGGCGCCAAGGCTTCCTGACGCTCCGTTCAGGTTTCTCTTGAAGTCGTGGAATTGCTCTTCGCGCTCGTCAGCATGCAGGTGCCGACGGTCGAAACGCAGTCCACCGCTCAGGTTCCAGCGCTCCCACGTCTTGGTGGCTGTGGCGAAGATGCCGAAGTCGAACAGCTTGTAAGCGGGAATCAATGCCTCTTCGCCTTTGTTCAGCGACTGCTGCCACATACCGTTGACGCCTGTGGAGATTTTCCATCCGTGTGCGAAGTCGGGCGAGAGATAGCGCACGTCGTAGTTCACCGTGTGGAGCATGAAGTCGAGCTCTGCCTCGTCGGACTCCTCAAACTCCTGCCGTCGGTTTTGCTGATAGCCCACCACGGCGTTCAGTCTTCCACCGTCGCCGATGTAGAATGAGTTGTCGGCCACCGCCTTATAATGGTGTATCTGCTGGAAGGGCGCCGTCTTGCCATATCCTTTGGGCTTCCAGTCGTCGGCAGCCTCCAGCTCGCCCGACTCCTCATCGCGCTCACCCTCAATGATGCTGGGCGTCAGGTGATAATATCCCAATATCAGATGGGAGAAGCCCCATTGTTTGTTCAAGCCGGCAAGTGCACTCGCGGCACGTTCGTGGAACTGCGAACCGGGCACGTGGCCGTCGTATTTGTTCTCGTAGGCATGAGCCGACTTTTCGCTGTATCGCATGTTCCAAACCATTCCCTGCCTGTTTCCGCCGAAGTTCAACGAATAGCCGAACAAGCCGTTGTTCGTCTGGTATTCCGATTGCACGTCGGCCTTCATCGTTCCCCTTGGCATGACGGGCTGCGAACGAAACACTATCACGCCCGCCATAGCGTCGGAACCATACATCAGCGACGCCGGACCTTTCAGAATCTCCACCGAGTTCACGCTCGCCGCATCCACCTCAATGCCGTGTTCGTCGCCCCATTGCTGGCCTTCCTGACGAATGCCGTCGTTCACCACCGCCACACGGTTGTATCCCAATCCGCGTATCACGGGTTTCGAGATGCCGCTGCCCGTTGTCAGCTGGGCCATTCCCGGCATGCGGGCGATGGCGTCGACGACGTTTGTCGACGACAGTCGCGCCAGTTCCTTGCTGCTCACTACGAGGAAGGGGAGCGGCGACTCGCGAAGCAGCGACTGACCGGTCACGCCGTTCACCACCACCTCGCTCAGTTTCACGTGCAACTCGTCGTCTTCGCACGTCGAGTCGTTTGCTGCATCATGCTGATGCACCGATTGTGCCGCCATTGGCAGATGCGATGCCAATAGCAACACGAAAACATATATTTTCATTTCTTTTTGTTGTTATTGATGATTGATATAGGGGTATAAAGGGCTTAAAGGGGAGTGATGGGGCATAAAAAGAGACGTATGCCTCCACCTCTAACACTCCTCCCCCCTCTAACCGAGAGGGGCATTCAATCAAAAAACAACAACGGGAGGGGCGCGCGTCGACCGTTGGAGAACCGACCGGCTGTGCAGCCGTGCGATGCTCCACGACGTTGAAACAATGTTGGTGAAAGTGTAAAAATGCAACTCCTCCGACGCGCCTTCCGTGTAGGGCGTGGTGCTCAGCTGGCAGAGCAGGCAGTCGTCAATCGACGTTCCACCTGCCGACAAGTGGCCGCCGTGGTGCACATGATGGGCGCAGTCCACACACGCCACAGCCGCCCCCGTCACCATTTGATGGCGGTGGAGCGCGGTCAGCATCGTCATCGGCACAAACACCGACAGCAGGAGCCACGCCGAAACCTTGCGTCTCACACTCGTTTGCATTCCACATGCAAAATTAGCGGTTATCCTACGAATAGCGAAATCATTTTAGATTTATCTCTATTTTATAACATTTGTTTGACGTTGAAGCAATAGTCTTCTTATTATGCTAATCTTTTGTAAAATGTTTTAAATCAGCGATTTAAGAGTTCTTAAATAGTAAATATCCGCATACTAGTCCGCACTTAGCGTGATTCAACATTTCTGAATGAAATCAAAATTTGAAAAGATTCAGAACTGTTCAATGCTCTGAAATCATCAAATGTTTCTGACATTTTATTAATAAAAATGCATATGTGTTAGAGCCATAAAGAAGTGTGCCTTAACTTATATTATTTCTAAAGATTTGTATAAGTTAAGATTTTGTTATATTTTTGCAAACAGATAAATCGGAATTTGTATGCGAAAGAGTTTGATCCTATCGATGTTATTGTTCCTTCTCCCGATTGCAGGCAATGCACAGGTGCCCTTTGGTGAGAGGATCCCGGACATTAGATATAAAGTCTGCGGGCAGAGAAAACTCTCCCGTTTGTCCAATGACGACGTCTTGTACACAATTCTGTATTTTGGATATAATAACGAGCTTGTTGATGGGCAGTCTGGTCTGGATGCGAATCCAGAGTATTTCGCATTAACGCTTTCCGATTCGCTGAAGCCTTATTTCAATAATTTCAATCCTGACTA